>JAFUES010000035.1 GCA_017470325.1 Oscillospiraceae bacterium | reverse complement strand
GCTGCCGCCGCGCACCGCGTGGGCGGCCAGCGTCAGCGCCGGAGCGGGCGCGGAGAGGCGCAGCTGTTCCGTCTGCACGTTCTCCGCTTCCCGGTCGAACAGGGCCACAGCCCGGTTGAACACGAAGGCCGGGCGAAGCCGCTCCCCATCGGCGCCGCAGCGGGCGTAACACAGATCCAGACTGTCCGACGGCAGGGTCAGGCAGTTGTAGATCAGAGAAAATTCCCGCCACAGCTCGCTTTCACCCGCGCCCAGGTCGATCTCCATTTCCAGCAGGCGCTGCCGCTCCTCCTCGGAGAAGACGCCCCTGCTCTCCTGGGCGGGGGGGAGCCGGTCGTCGCTGCAGCCCAGCACGATCAGGTGCCTGATGCTGCGGCGGCGCATTCGGTCAAAATCGCCGGCGGACACCCGGTCCAGGGACACGGGGATCACGCCCACGTCGTACTGGGACAGCATCAGGGTGAACAGGCTGCCGAAGCCCGCCATGTCCATTTCCGTATCGCCCAGGATGGCGGCGCACTGCTCCAGGGCGGAAACGATCAGCTCCCAGAGCTGCCGGTACTCTCCGGCAAGGGTCTCCTGCCCCTGGGCCTCCAGAGCCTCCGCCCGGGCGCTCAACTGCTCGGGCAGCTTCAGCCGCCGGAACAGCTCTGCCAGGACTGCAGCCTGCCGCTCGGCGGTATCCGCCTCCCGGCCCTGCTGCTGGAAGGCCAACAGCGGCCCCGCCAGACGGCGGCGCAGGGCGTTGATCTGCTTCAGCTTTTCCTCGGCGGCCTCGTCGTAATCCGCGCCATAGCCCGCCGGGTGCTGCCGCCAGTCGCCGCTGCGTTCCCAGGCGCTGCCCCGCAGCTGCCATTTGAAAATGTAGTCCGCCAGCGTGTCGCACTCTGCCGGGTCCAGCCCGGCAAGCCCTGTGCGCATGTAACTGATCACGTCATCCACATCCCAGCCGCCGCCCACGATCTCATAACTCAAGGCGATCAACAGGGGCAGAGGCTTGGACAGCAGCTCGCTGCGGCGGGCGGTAAACAGAGGCACGCCATAGTGGCGGAATACGCTCTCCAGCGTGCCGCGGTAATCCTCAAAGCCCCGGATCGCCAGGGCGATATCCCGCCAGCGGCAACCGCCTTCCCGCACCAGCTCCAGGGCCCGGGCCGCGGCGAACTCGCACTCCGCCGTCATATTCTCGGCGGCGTGCAGATGCACCGGGGCCGCGTCCCCGCCGTAGCGGGCGGCGGAATAGCTGAACAGATTGTCCGCGAAAAAGCGCAGGGCCTCGTCCTTGCCGTCGCCCTCCATATGCTCGATGATGACCTCCAGCCCCATTTCTTTGGCCTCCGCCAGCAGGCGGCGGGCGGCGATACGGGACAGGGCGTAGATCTCATTGTTTCCCTGCAATTCATCCACCGTCATGCAAACGGTCAGCTGTACACCCTTGCGCAGCAGGGCGCTGAGCACCGCCCGCTCCTGGGCGGTGAAGTCGATGAAGCCGTCCACATACACATGGGTATCCGGTCCGAAGGCAGAGTCCGGGATCTGCCCGGCCAATATGCTCAGCCGATCCATGGGGTCTGCATGTCCCTGCGCCACCACCGCGTCGTAGGCGGCGCTGATCAGCGCCAGATCCCCCAGCTTGTCCCCCAGACCGTCGCCGCAGTCTTCCGCCGCGGCCTCCAGCATCTCGGGAGTGACGCAGGCGGTCTTCATCTCATCGATGGCCTGCAACAGCATGGCCTGCAGCTCCGCCTTCCGCTGGGCCGCGGAGTAGATCCGAAGCCTGGGCCCCACCTGGCGCAGGGCCAGGGCCATGCACAGGAGCCTGCCGCCTTTGTCCAGGAACTGGGCCGCGCCGCCGCCCTGCTGCTGCATGACTCGACGGGCCAGGCCCGTAAAGCTGAATACCTCCGCATAGAGGGACAGACTGTCGCCGCATTTAAGGCACAGCTCCCGCTCCGCCTCATGGCTGTACTGCTCCGGCACCAGCAGCAGATTGCCGCCCTGCCGCCGCGCCACCGCCTGTCGGATCTCCTCGATCACGGCGGCGGTCTTGCCCGCACCGGCCTTGCCCAGGATCAAGCGCAGCATGTCTCTCCCTCCTTCTCTCCTTCGTTCTGTTTCGAATAATGTTATACTATTTTACCAAATCCCCCCTGCCCGTGCAAGCCGTGCCAAACAAAGTGCCGGATTTTTTCAAGGGCTATTGATTCCGGCCTTTGAACGTGATAAAGTAACACCATCAAAACCGAACAGGGGGTAATTGTGTGAAATTTTCATCTAAAATGGAACAATGCGGCCTTTCTCCCATGCGGAAGTTCAACGGTGAAGCCGCCAAGGCCGTTGAGGCCGGCAAGAAGATCTATCACCTGAACATCGGCCAGCCTGATATCCTGACGCCTACCGCCTTCTATGACGCGCTGAAGGCCTTCGACCAGCCGGTCCTGGCTTATGCGCCCTCCGGCGGCGTGCCCGAGCTGCTGGACGCCGTGCGCAAATACTACGCCCGCATCGGCGTGGAGCTGAGCCGTGCCCAGATCCTGCCCACCACCGGCGGCAGCGAAGCCCTGCAGATGACCATGGCCACCCTGCTGGACGACGGAGACGAGCTGCTGGTCCCGGAACCCTATTACCCCAACTACCATACCTCCGTGACCCTGGCCGGCGCCAAGGTCCATCCCATCACCACCAGCCCCGAGGAGGGCTACCGCTACGCCGTGCGTGAGCGCGTGGAGAAGGAGATCAATGAGCATACCCGTGCCATCCTCATCTCCAACCCCGGCAACCCCACCGGCGCGGTGCTCACCGAAGACGAGCTGAAGCTGATGCTGGACATCGCCAAGGAGCATGACCTGTTCATCATCTGCGACGAGGTCTACCGGGAGTTCGTCTACGGCGGCGAGCCGCTGATCAGCGCCCTGCAGTTCAAGGGTTATGAGGACAATGTGATCGTCATCGACTCTGTGTCCAAGCGCTTTTCCGCCTGCGGCGCCCGCGTGGGCATGCTGATCTCCAAGAACGCGGACTTCATGGCCCAGGCCATGAAATGGTGCCAGTGCCGCCTGTGCTCGGCCACGGTGGACCAGGTGGCCTCCGCCGCCCTTTACGATCTGGACCCCAGCTATTTCGACGAGGTCCGGGAGGAGTACAAGGCCCGGCGCGATACCCTGATGCGCTGCCTGAAAAAGATCCCCGGCGTGGTCTGCCAGGAGCCCAAGGGCGCCTTCTATGTGATGGCCGCCCTGCCCATCGACGACGCAGACACCTTCCAGTACTGGCTGCTGCGGGAGTTCGACGACAAGGGCGACACGGTGATGTTCGCCTGCGGCGAGCCCTTCTACAGCACCCCCGGCATGGGCAAGAACGAGGTCCGCATGGCTTACACCATCAACTGCCAGGATCTGGAGCGGGCCATGGAGATCCTCGCCGTAGCCATCGAGAAGTACAACGCCACCCACTGATCCGAAAACGTCAACAGCGGCAGACTTCGTGTCTGCCGCTGTTTTTTATCTGTTTTCATTACAGCAGGAAAATGCTGTCGTCGTTCTCGATCCAGTCGCTGACGGGGATGGTCCGATACTCGGTGGGTGTCATGCGGATCACCACCCGGTCGATGCCGGCGTTGATGATCTGCCGCTTGCACATGGAGCAGGACATGGCGTCGGACAAGAGCTCCCCGGTTTTGGCGTCCCGCCCCACCAGATAGATGGTGGCGCCGATCATGTCCCGCCGCGGGGCGGAGATGATGGCGTTGGCTTCCGCATGGACGCTGCGGCAGAGCTCATAGCGCTCACCGGAGGGGATGTGCAGATTCTCCCGCATGCAGTAGCCCAGGTCCGTGCAGTTGCGGCGGCCCCGGGGCGCACCGTTGTAGCCGGTGGAGATGATCTCATCGTTTCGCACGATGATGGCGCCATACTTGCGGCGCAGGCAGGTAGACCGCTCCAACACGGAGTCGGCGATGTCCAAATAGTAATTCTGCTTGCTTGTGCGGTTATCCATAAAGGTTCCCCCTTGCATCGCTTTTTCTCAATAATATACCGAGATCGACAAGCCGTCAAGAAATTGTAGCTTTTTCCAAGCAACTATGGTATACTGCGATCATGAGCCAGACGAATTATCAGAAAGAATTGGATCGGATCATCCGCGCCCGGGGCGAGGGCAGGCCCAGCGTGCTGCTGCACAGCTGCTGCGGTCCCTGTTCCAGCTCCGTTTTGGAATATCTGACGCAGTATTTCGACGTGACGCTCCTGTGGTATAACCCGAATCTCTATCCGCAGGAGGAATTCGACAGGCGCTATCAGACCCAGCTGCAGCTGATCGAGCGCATGGGTCTGGCCGATGTGGTCACAGTCCTGGCCGAGTCCTGGCAGCATGACAGCTATGCGCAGTCTGTCCAGGGCCTGGAAAACGAGCCGGAGGGCGGCGCCCGCTGTGCGGTCTGCTTTCGCCTGCGGCTGCGGGAAGCGGCCAAATTGGCCCGGCAATACGGCTTTGACTATTTCTGCACCACGCTGACGCTGTCCCGCTATAAAAACGCGCAGCTCATCAACCAGTTAGGTCAGGAGATCGCCCGGGAGGAGGGCGTGGCCTGGCTGCCCTCGGATTTCAAAAAGCAGGGGCGCGAAATGCGCTCCAACCAGCTTGCCCGGCAATATGAGCTGTATCAGCAAAACTACTGCGGCTGCGAGTTCTCCCTGCGGGATCGGGCCGCCCGGGAGCAGAACGCGACCTGAGCCTTCCGCTCTGTTGAACAAGTGAACAAACGCTGGTTTCCACACCCAGCGTCAGCCGATGGAGGCTGAGCAAAAAATGGGTCCGGGCTCTGCCCGGTCTTGTGCCTTTGGGCTGCCTCCGTCCGCTCTCATAAAAAATGGAGGTATCCCCCACATGAACAAGCACAGTTCCCCCGTCCTCAGCATCGCCGTCGCCGCCGTGGTGGGCGCGGCCTACGCCGTATTGACCATCGCCCTGGCTCCCATCAGTTACGCCGCCGTCCAGCTGCGCGTCTCGGAAGCCCTTTGCATCCTGCCCTACTTTTTCCCCGGCACCGCCTGGGGTCTTTTCGTAGGCTGCTTTCTGGCAAATCTCATCACCGGCAATATTTTTGACATTCTCTTCGGGTCCCTGGCCACCTTGGGCGCGGGCCTGATCACCGCTTGGCTGGGCCAACCGGCGCGCCACGCTCTGGCCGATCCCGGTGTCGCCTCGCTGAATGCCCGCACCTACATCCCCGGCCAACTGCTGGCCTGCTTCATGCCGGTGATTTTCAACGCTGTCATCGTGGGCGCGGTCATCACCGGCGCTTACGAGGGCATGAACATCTTCCGGCACTTCGGCCTGTTCGCCGTCAACGGCGCCTGGGTGGGCCTGGGCGAGCTGATCGTGCTGTACGTCATCGGCTTTCCCCTCGTGCGCTACCTGCCCACGTTGAAAAGCTTCCGGGACTTCGTCAACAAAGTGAACGCAAAATGATCTTTTCATTATAAAAATAAAAATACACGCCTTAGCAGAAAGGAGCGTTCCCCATGCGCGTCAGAAAAGCGATCATCCCCGCGGCGGGTCTGGGTACCCGCCTCCTGCCCAACACCAAGAGCATCCCCAAGGAGATGCTGCCTCTGGTGGACCGGCCGGTGCTGCAATACATTGTGGAAGAGGCAGTGGCCGCCGGCGTTGAGCAGATCCTGATCATTACCAACCGCGGCAAATCCCCTATTGAGGACTACTTTGACTATGCCCCCGACCTGGAGGCCCGTCTGTTGCTGGACGGCAAGGAAAAGGAAGCCGAAACCGTGCGCTATGTGGCCGACATGGCGGACGTGCTCTTCCTCCGCCAGAAGGAGACCAAGGGCCTGGGCCACGCTGTGTGGCGGGCCAAGAGCTTTGTGGGCGACGAGCCCTTTGCCGTACTGCTGGGCGACGATATCATGCTCAGCGAAAAGCCCGTGCTCAAGCAGCTGGTGGAAGCAGCCGAAGCCAACGGCGGCAGCGCTGTGGCCGTGCACGAGGTGCCGGACGAGCTGATCGTCAAGTACTCCTCCGTCAAGCTGGAGGAGAAGGTCTCCGACCGGGTCTTTCGCATCAGCGACATGAATGAGAAGCCCACCTTAGATGAGAAGTTTTCCAATTTCGCCATCCTGGGCCGCTATGTGCTGACACCTGCAGTCTTTGATATTCTGGAGCACACCGCCCCCGGCCGCAACAACGAGATCCAGCTGACCGACGGCATGAAGGAGCTGGTGCGCCATGAGCCCATGTTCGCCGTGGACTTTGAGGGCCGCCGCTATGACACCGGCAACCTGAAGGGCTATCTGGAGGCCATCATCGACTTCGCCCTGCGCAATGAAGAGGCCGGCGACTGGCTGCGCCAGTTTATCCTGGAAAAAGCGCGGCAGCTGTCTTGACTTTTCCGGCGCGCAGCACTACAATAGCATTACAATCAAACAGAGGGGAGCTGGGTATTTTCCCGGCTGAGACAGGTCCAACAGAGGGCCTGAACCCTGGAACCTGATCCGGATAATGCCGGCGTAGGAAACAGCAATGCGTGAAACCGCGGGTTCCATAGGAAACCCGCGGTTTTTGCACCTGCTTCCACGATCATTTTTTGGAGGTAGAAACATGAAAAAAAGCAAACTCAGTCTACGCGCGCTGACCGAAGGCGCGGTCTTCGTAGCCCTGGCCTGGCTCTTGGGCTACCTGAAGCTCTTTGAGCTGCCTCAGGGCGGCTCCATCAACCTGGCTATGCTGCCCATCTTCATCTATTGCGCCCGCTGGGGCTTCGGTCCCGGCATGCTGGCCAGCTTCGTATACAGCCTGCTGAAGCTGTTTTTGGACGGCGCCTATGCCTGGGGCTGGCAGTCCATGCTGGGCGACTACATCGTGGCCTTTACCGTGCTGGGCCTGGCCGGTCTCTTCTACAAACAGTATCACGGCTTCTTCATCGGCACCGTGGTGGGCAGCCTGGCCCGCTTCCTGGTCCACTATCTGGTGGGCGTCTGGGTCTGGGGCGAGTACATGCCGGAGAGCTTTTTCGGCATGACCATGACCACTCCCTGGTTTTATTCTTTCCTGTATAACGGGAGCTTTATGGCCATCGACATGGTACTTTGTCTGGTGATCGGTATCCTGCTTTGGAAGCCCCTGGGCAAATACCTCCGGGGCGAGGATCTCAAACGCTGAAATATGCAAAAAAGTTCGGGCAGGGTCATGGACCCTGCCCGTGTTTTATGAAACGTAGAGATAGGCCGGCTCCGTCACGGCGGTGCCGCCGGGGCCTTCAAAGACCGCCTGCACGCCCCAGCCGTCGGCCGACAGGGGAATGTCGCTGACGCCGATGGTGTCCAGCTCCAGCTCCTGCAGCTGCAGGCCCGGATGCTTCTCCATGGCCTCCTCCAGGGTGTAGACCGTACCGTCCGGGTCCACCACCTGCCAGTGGATGCTCTCCGCATTCTCCGCGTGGGCGATGAACCAGGTGTGTCCACCCTCGGCGATGTACTCGCTGCGGGGATTCTTGGTGATCACCACCGCGTCCTCCGTATCCTCCGGGGAAGCTGCATCCGTCTCGGTGCTTGCCTGGGGCGGCTCCTCAGACCAGAAGAGGGTCAGAGTGGACTTTTCCATGCCCGCAAAGGCCCGGTCCGCCCAGCTGTCATATTCCTCCTGGGTGATGGGATTGCCCTCGGCGTCCTGACAGGTGATCTCCGGCTCCGCATTTGCGTCGGCATACACCGTGGTCTTGTTGGCCAGGGCTTCCTGCTGGACATGTCCGTTCTCCAGCCAGATCGCCGTAAGCGTCTGATCATAATAAGCCGCGCCGTTACGCAGCATATCCTCGCACACATAGGCATAGCGCCCCGATGCGCCGTCATAATAGCAGGGCAGGGATTCCTGGATCAGATCCGGCCAGCTCTCCCATTCCTCGCCGCTGGTCTCGCAGGGGACCAGCTGGGAATAGTCCTCGCTGACCTCATAGAAATTGGCGTAGGTAAAGAGCCCCGTACCCTGGGTCGAGGCGGCGATCACCTCCAGCCTGCCGTTGTGGTCCAGGTCTGTGATGGCGTAAAACCAGGGCTCGGCGGAATCCTCAACGGTCCACAGATCCGCGTATTGCGAAATCAACTGCCGTTGCTCGGCGTCGGTCACCTTCGGCTTGGCCTCAGTCTGAGCCGCCGCGGGCTCCGCCGACGGCGCCGCGCTGGTCTCGGGGGGCACATAGACGGTCTCCCCCTGTTTTTCCGCGCCGCAGGCTGAAAGCACCGTCAGCAGCATGACGGCCGCCAGAATTGCGGCCAGACGGCGGCAGCGGCTGCGAAGTGTTTTTCTTCTGCTCATCTTTTATCCTCCTGTTTGCATGTGTTTCTTCCAATAAGTACGGCTATTTTACCACAGCTTTTCCCCGTCTTCAACGGCGTTGCGGAAGATTTCAGAAAGATTAAGCCTAGGCCTCTTCCCGTCGAAAGCAGCCTGCAAGTTTTTGTTGACAGATTGACATTTCATGCGATATAATGACCACTCGACAGCGCTTGCTGTCGAGTGGTTCTTTTGTCAACTACTTCGATCCGCAGCCGCGGTTCGATGTTGAGTATTATCACGAAAGGAGTGCACAGAATGTTCCGTACCTACCAGCCCAAAAAGCGCCAGCGCAAGAAAGAGCACGGTTTCCGCAAGAGAATGAGAACCGCCAACGGGCGCAAGGTCCTTGCCCGCCGCAGAGCGAAGGGCAGAGCCAAGCTCAGCTACTGAGTCACCCCACCGTGAGCAGGGCAACAAAACAATAATTTTTTAGGGCGGAGCAATCCGCCCTTTAGGTGTTTGTTCTGATTTTTGGGAGGCAGCATCGCTTGAACGTCCGGAATACTTTAAAAAAGAACAGCGAGTTCAGGCGGCTCTACACCCGCGGCAAAAGCGCGGTCAATTCCTATATGGCGGTCTACTGCCGGCGCAACGGCAGTGCGGTCAACCGGCTGGGTTACACCGTGTCCACCAAGCTGGGACACGCGGTGGTTCGCAATCGGGTCCGCCGCCGCCTGCGGGAGATCGTGCGGCTCAATTCCCCCCGGCTGAAAACCGGCTGGGACATCGTCATTGTGGCACGGCGGCGCTGTGTGGGCGCCGACTATCACAAGATGGACGCCGCGTTCCTCCGCGCCTGCGGAGAGCTGGGTCTGCTGAAGGAGGCAGAAGCATGAAACACGTTCTCATCGCCTGCATCCTTTTTTATCAGCGGCATATCTCCCCCGGCCGGGCGCCCTGCTGCCGCTTTATGCCTACCTGCTCACACTATGCGATACAGGCCATCGAAAAATACGGCGCCCTGAAGGGCGGCTGGCTGGCTCTGCGCCGCATCAGTTGCTGCCATCCTTTTTATAAAGGAAAGCGCGGCATTTACGATCCCGTTCCCTGAACGGGCAAACCGAGACCGCAGGGTCTCATAACAAAAGTACATTGAGGAGAACTCTATGTGGGCAACAATCACTAAACCCTTTGCCTGGCTCATGGTATGGCTCTATGAGCATACGGGCAACTATGGTATAGCGGTCATCCTCTTCGCCCTCGCCGTGAACCTGATCCTGACCCCGTTCATGGCCAAAAGCAAAAAGAGCATGATGCGCTCTTCCCGCCTGGCTCCCAAGATCGCGGAGCTGCAGCGGCGCCATGAGGGCAACCAGCAGAAGCTCAACGCGGAGATGCAAAAGCTCTACCGCGAAGAGGGCGTCAACCCCATGTCCGGCTGCCTCTGGTCCCTGATTCCCTTCCCCATCCTGATCGCGCTGTACAGCGTTATCCGCCAGCCGATCACCCGCATGATGTTCGCATCCAGCGACGTGGTCACCACGCTGCAGGAATACTTCGTGGGCAAGGGCTTTGAGCTGAGCACCAGCGGCCGCTCCGGCGCCTATATCGAGATCCAGCTGGCAGACCTGGCCCATCAGTACTGGAATGAGATCCAGACCGCACTGGCCGGCAAGCTGGACCGCCTGCTGGATCTGGACTTCAGCTTCCTGGGCCTGAATCTGGGCAACCAGCCCAAGTGGAACTTTTTCATGGACACGAACTGGAGCGACGCCTCTGTATGGCTGCCCGCTCTGGGTCTGTTCCTGATCCCCTTCATTTCCGCTTTTCTGTCCTGGGCTTCCATGCAGATCAGCAGCAAGACCAACCCCACCAACGACGCCACAGCCCAGGCCGCGGACACCATGAAGACCATGAATTTCATGATGCCCCTCATGTCCATCTGGATCTGCTTTGTCATGCCTGCCGCCATGGGCATCTACTGGATCGCCAACAGCGTGTTCGGCATCATCCGTGACGTCATCCTGACCAAGGTGTTCAAGCGTCAGCTGGACATCGAGGACGCCGAACGCCAGGCCCAGCGCAGCGCCCGGGAAAAGGAACTGGAGCGCAAACGCCTGGAGACCGAGCTGCTGCGCGCCCAGGGCAAGACCGAGGTCAACACCAACACCAGCAAGAAAAAGCGTCAGGCCGGTGAGAAGCAGGAGCGCGAGGAGCGCCGTGCCGCCGCTGAGAAGGCGGAGCGCGCCGCCCGCCGGGAGCGCCTTGGCATCAAGGAGACGGAGAAGCCCGCCTCCCAGGTGGGCAACCGCCGCTATGCCAGAGGCCGCGCCTACGTGCCCGACCGCTTCAGCAATCCCGAGACCGCCGCGGAGGCTACCGAGGCCGCCGCTCTGGAATCTGAGGGCGCCGCCGCCATCGACGAGACCGTGGAAGAGACCGTTCCCGCTGTGGTAAGCGCCGCCGAAACGGCTGCGGAGACCGTGGAGGAAACCGTCACAGCCGCGGAGGACGCCGTTGAGGAGCTTGCAGAGGACGCCGTCCAGGCAGCAGAAGAGACTGCCGCCACTGTAGAAGAGGCCGTCGAAGATCTGAGCACCGCCGCAGAAGAGGCCGCGGAGGAGGAACTGCTCAAGCCTGCTCAGGCAGCGGAAGCCGCCATCGCCGCGGAGCCCGCGGCTGCGGCGGACGATAACGTAACAGGAGAATAACATGATCAAAACATTGGAAAAGACCGGCCGCACGGAAGATGACGCCATCGCCGCCGCCCTGGCGGAGCTGGGTCTGGACCGTGACGACGTGTCTGTTGAAATCGTAGAACGCGCCAAGTCCGGCTTCCTGGGCATCGGCGCCTCTCCGGCTGTGGTCCGGGTCAGCTACGAGGCGGAGGACGAGCCGGAAGCTCCCGCGGAGCCCGAGACCGTCGAAGCCGCGACGGAAGAAGCCGCTGCGCCCGCTCCCGCGGCAGATGAAAATCCCGACTACGCCGCCATCCGCACTTTCCTGTCCGGTCTGCTGGACCGCATGGGCGTCAAGGCCGACATCGAGATCGGTCCCCGTGACAACGGCGGCGTCAACGTGAACCTGTCCGGCAACGGCATGGGCGCCATCATCGGCCGCCGGGGCGAGACCCTGGACGCCATCCAGCACCTGACCAACTATGTGGTCAACCGGGGCAGCGACAAGCGCATGCACATCAGCGTGGACGCCGAAAACTACCGCAGCAAGCGGGAGGAATCCCTGGCCCGCCTGGCCGAGAAGATGGCCGAGAAGGCCATCAAATACAAGCGCAGCATGGCGCTGGAGCCCATGAACTCCTACGAGCGCCATGTGATCCACACCGCCCTGCAGAACTACGAGGGCGTCACCACCAGCTCCACCGGCGAGGAGCCCAACCGCCGGGTCGTGGTCTCCTATGTGAAACCGGAGCCCACCAGCAACAAGCCCCAGAGCCGTGAGTGGGCATAAGCACAGGAATCTTTTGAATAACTTTATGTGCACAGCACATCGGAGGTATTGACATGATTTTTGAAAAAGTGGCCGCTGAGCTGGCCCAGCAGTTTGAATTGGACCCCGCTTCCATCTCCATGGACACCAACCTGGTGGACGATCTGGGCGCGGACTCCCTGGACGTGGTCGAGCTGATCATGGCCCTGGAGGACAGCTTCGGCATCGCCATCTCCGACGAGGACGCCGCGGAGCTCTACACCGTGCGCCGCATCGTGGAGTATCTGGAAAAGCTGCAGTAATCCCATCCAACAATACAGAGCGCCGTCCGGCACGTCCGGGCGGCGCTTTGTTTCCTCCATCAACTATCACAAAAAGCGAAGCCGGGCGGCTTCGCTTTTTGGTTTCCGCGGCTCTTGACTTCCCGCGGATCTATGCTACAATACGTAGTACCCTACTTATTGAGGTGATGCATATGGATCGCGACATGCCCCTGGGGATGCGTTTTTCCCTGCTGCACCGCTCCTTCAGAAAGAGGATGGACGAGATGCTGCGGGAAAAGGATCTGACCGGGGTACAGTTCGGCGTGTTGGGCGCGCTGATGCACATGGAGCACAGCGGCGCGGAAGAGATCAACCAGAAGGATCTGGAGCAGGTGACCCACGTCACCCATCCCACCATGACCGAGATCATCAAACGATTGGAAAAGAAAGAGCTGATCCGCTGCGAGGTGAGCCGGCGGGACCGCCGCTATAAGCGAATCAGTTCCACAGAAAAATGCCAGGGCCTGCGGCAGGCAGCCAAAACGGTTGAGAATGAGACCACCCAATGGCTTTGCCGTGGGCTGAGCCCGGAACAGCTGCGGCAGCTGGAGGAGATCACCGACGTGATGCTCCACAACGCCTTTGAATCCTGTGAGAAAGGATGTGACTGCCCATGATCAAAACCTTTATGAAGTGCATCCGGGAATTCAAGCGCCCCACCATCCTCACGCTGCTTTTTATTGTCGCAGAGGTCTTTATCGAGGTGCTGATCCCCTTTTACACCGCGGACCTGGTCAACGACATCAAGGCCGGTTCTCCCATGAGCCAGGTAGTGCGGCTGGGCCTGATCCTGGTGGTCATGGCCATTATCTCCCTGGCCTGCGGCGGCGCCGCCGGTTACACCGGGGCCAAGGCCTCCGCCGGCTTTGCCCGGAACGTACGCCGGGATGTGTTCACCCGGGTGCAGGCCTTCTCCTTTGAAAACATCGACAAATTCTCCACCGCCTCCCTGGTGACCCGTATGACCACGGACATCACCAATGTGCAGATGGCCTTCATGATGGTGATCCGCATCGCGGTGCGCGCACCGCTGATGTTCGTGTTCTCCGTGATCATGGCCTACATCATGGGCGGCTCCCTGGCCACTACCTTTGTGATCGTGATCCCGGTGCTGATCGCGGGACTGCTGCTGATCGCGCGGGAGGCCATGCCTTCTTTCCGGGCGGTGTTTCGCAAGTACGACAAGATGAACGAATCTGTGGAGGAGAACGTCCGGGCCATGCGCGTGGTCAAGGGCTTCGCCCGGGAGGACTACGAGAAGCAGAAGTTTGCCACGGCCTCCCACAACATCTGCATGGACTTCACCCATGCCGAGCGGGTCGTGGCCCTCAACGCCCCGCTGATGCAGCTGTGTATCTACTTCAACATGGTATTCGTGCTGTACTTTGGCTCCCGGCTGATCATCACTAGCGGCGGCTCCATCATCGACGTGGGCCAGATCTCCTCCATGCTGACCTATGGCATGCAGATCCTCATGTCTCTGATGATGATCTCCATGATCTACGTGATGCTCACCATGTCCATGGAGTCCATGCGCCGCATCGCGGAGGTGCTGCAGGAGGAGCCCTCGCTCCACAATCCGGCGGAGCCGATCACAGAGGTCCCCGACGGCTCCATCGACTTTGAGGGCGTGTCCTTCAAATATTCCAAGACCGCCCAGAACAATGCGCTGGAGAACATCGACCTGCACATCCGCTCCGGCATGACCGTGGGTATCCTGGGCAGCACCGGCTCCAGCAAATCCACCCTGATCCAGCTGATCCCCCGGCTCTACGACGTGACCGAGGGCTGCGTGAAGGTGGGCGGCCTCGACGTGCGCAGCTATGACATTGAGACCCTGCGCAGCGCCGTGTCGGTGGTGCTGCAGAAAAACCAGCTGTTCTCCGGCAGCATCAAGGAGAACCTGCGCTGGGGCAACGCCGATGCCAGCGACGAGGAGCTTGCCGCGGCCTGCAGACTTGCCCAGGCGGATGAGTTCATCCAGTCCTTCCCCGAGGGCTACGACACCCATATCGAGCAAGGCGGCACCAACGTGTCCGGCGGGCAGCGACAGCGCCTGTGCATTGCCCGGGCCCTGCTGAAAAAGCCCAAGATCCTGATCCTGGACGACTCCACCAGCGCGGTGGACACTAAGACCGACGCGAAGATCCGGGAGGGCTTCCGGGCCTACATCCCGGAGACTACCAAGATCATCATCGCCCAGCGGGTGGCCTCCGTGCAGGACGCGGACATGATCGTGGTCATGGACAACGGCCATATCGCCGACATGGGCGACCACGAGACCCTGCTGCAGCGCTGCGGCATTTACCGCGAGGTCTACGAGCAGCAGACGAACGGAGGTGACAGCGATGAATAAAAGAAGCGCAGGCGGCAATCTCCGCGCAAACTTCGGCGCCATCAAGTGGACGCTGAAAAAGTTCTTCGGCTTTTATCCGGTGCTGGCGCCCCTGTCCATCTTCTGCATCCTGTTTTCCGCCATCGTCTCCGCGATCCCCTCGCTGTTCGTGCAGAACGTGCTGGCCATCGTGGAGCAGTGGTACCGCAGCGGCGACTGGGTCTCCGCCAAAGCGGAGCTGGTCCCCTATTTCGTGCTGCTCATCTCCCTGTATGTGCTGTCCATGATCTCCATCACTGTGGAGTCTCAGCTGATGGCCATCATCACCCAGGGCTTCCTGGATAAGATGCGCCAGGAGATGTTCGGCGACATGCAGGATCTGCCCATCCGTTATTTCGACACCCATAAGCACGGCGACATCATGAGCTTCTACACCAACGATATCGACACCCTGCGGCAGCTGATCTCCCAGTCCCTGCCCTCACTGATCCGCTCGGTCTCCATCGTGCTGGTGGTGCTGGCCATCATGCTGTATTTCAGCATCTGGCTGACGCTGGTGCTGCTGGTAGGCGTGATCGCCATGTACTTTGTCACCAAGGTGGTAGGCGGCGGCTCCGCCAAATACTTCATGGAGCAGCAGCGCACCGTGGCCGCCACTGAGGGCTTCATTCAGGAGATGATGAACGGCCAGAAGGTCATCAAGGTCTTCTGCCACGAGGAGCAGAGCATCGAGGACTTCGACAAGGTCAACGACGCCCTGTACGACGTCAGCTCCCGGGCCCACGCCTACGCCAGCATCCTGGGCCCCATCATCGGCAACATCGGCAATATCCTCTATGTGTCCCTGGCCCTGATCGGCGGCGTGTTCCTGCTGGCGGGCGTACCCAATGTGAGTCTGTCCGGCATGGCCTTCAGCATCAGCATCCTGGTGCCTTTCCTGAACATGACCCGGCAGTTCACCGGCAACGTCAACCAGCTGAGCCAGCAGATCAACTCCATCGTCATGGCCGGCGCCGGCGCCCAGCGCATCCGCATGCTCACCGAGGAGCAGCCGGAGACCGACGAGGGCTATGTGACCCTGGTCAACGCCAAGATCGCCGAGGACGGCAGTGTCACCGAGTCGGCCGAGCGCACCGGGCATTGGGCCTGGCGGCATCCCCACAGCGCCGACGGCAGCGTCACCTACACCCCCCTGCGGGGCGATGTGCGCATGTTCAATGTGGACTTCTCCTATGAGGAGGGCAAGGAAGTGCTGCACGACGTGACCGTCTACGCCGAGCCCGGCCAGCAGGTGGCCTTTGTGGGCGCCACCGGTGCGGGCAAGACCACCATCACCAACCTCATCAACCGCTTCTACGATATCGCCGACGGCAAGATCCGCTACGACGGCATCAACATCAACAAGATCAAGAAGGCCGATCTGCGCCGCTCCATGGGTCTGGTGCTGCAGGACACCAACCTGTTCACCGGCACGGTACTGGAGAACATCCGCTATGGGCGGCTGGATGCCAGCGACGAGGACTGCGTGGCTGCGGCCAAGCTCTCCGGCGCGGACGATTTCATCACCCGTCTGCCCGAGGGCTACGAGACCATGCTCACCAACAACGGCGCCAACCTGTCCCAGGGACAGCGCCAGCTGCTGGCCATTGCCCGGGCCGCCGTGGCCGACCCGCCGGTGATGATCCTGGACGAGGCCACCTCCTCCATCGACACCCGCACCGAGGCCATCGTGCAGCGGGGCATGGATAAGTTGATGGAGGGCCGCACTGTCTTCGTCATCGCCCACCGGCTCTCCACGGTCATGGACTCCGACGTGATCATGGTGCTGGATCACGGCCGCATCATCGAGCGGGGCAGCCACGAACGGCTGATCGCCGAAAAGGGCACCTATTACCAGCTGTACACCGGCGCCTTCGAGCTGGAGTGAGTGCAAACAAAAACCCAAAGGCCCTCAAGCGGCAACAGCTGCTTGAAGGCCTTTTTTCAGAATTCTTAAGATGACAAAATCTTCTCTGTGGATTATAGTATGATTGATTCAATAAGATCCCGGAGGATAAGATGAAAAAGCTGCTTTTGATTTCCCTGCTCTGTCTGGCGCTGCTGCTGTGTGCCTGTGAGAAGGCCGCGCCCCCTGCCCCGGCGCAGACCGCGACCGAACCCGCCGCCGCAGAAGAAGCGCCCGCTTCCGCTGACACGGCCCCTGCCCAGGCTGTTGTCGTCGAGGACACATCCGAGGAAAGCGACCAGCAGGCAGCCCTGGGCGAGCTGCTCAGCTGGATGCGGGACTATGTGACCATCGGCACCGCGGGCAGTTCCCTGCGTGCCGCGGCCGCCGCAGCGGAGCTGCTGGACTGGGCCGACGGCTGCACGCTGGATGCGGCGGGCGTCGCCGCCGCCTACGAAGCCTGGGCCCCCGGTATGAATCCCGACATCCCCGTGGACTTTGCCGAGCAGTTGGGCGCGGTGGACTATAACGTGCGTATGCTCACCGGCGAGGATACCGAACAGGCTGCCATGCTGCTGGCCGACGCGGGCTGCGAGGACTGTGGCTATCCCTGGGACGCGCACGCGCTGTCTGTGACGGAGGCGCTGATGCAGGCCGCGGGCCTGCGCTGAACAAAGAACGGCTCTGCCAAGTGCTGGCAGAGCCGTTTTTTCATTTGCGCTCCAGAAGATAATAGCGCATGGGCACATTCTCAAATTCGTAAAAGCTGTCGATCGCTTCCACCACATCGTAGTTTTCCGTCAGCAGCGGATCCTCCTCGTAGGCGATGGTGACGATATACTTGGTTTTCCGCTGCCGTACCGAGTCCTCGATCTCCTGCCGCATTTCCGGCAGGTCCAGGTTCAGCACACAGAAGAACTTCCCCTGGGGCACATAGCCGGTCACCGTGTATTCGCCCAGATCCAGGAAGCCGTAATTCAGCAGACTCTGATCCTCCGACGCCGTGATGATTTCCGCGAAGCGGCTGTACCACATGTCCTCCCGCTCATAAGCGGTATAAAAGCTGTTGACGGAATGCCGCCGGGCAAAGAGGCCGCCGCCCGCCAGGAAGACAGCACACAGCAGGGCCGTGACGGTCTGCCGGGCGCGGGCGCTCCCGCGCGCAAGCCCCAGGCGTTGATGGAGTTGTTCCCCCAGCCAGGCAATGGTCAGGGCGCCGGGCACGCACAGGGCCGCCATACCGAAGGCGTAGTAGTCGTAGGCCGCGCCGCCGATGTATAGGAAGATCACCGTGCAGGCATACAGGCAGCCCATGCCCAGCTTGAAGGGCCACTTGCTTTTGAAAAGCAGGATGCCCAAAACGCCGATCCCCATCAGCATGGTCATCCGAGCGTTCCACAGAAAACCGTGCTGCAGATTGGTCCACAGGAATGCAAGTCTGCTCCCCTCCAGCTGCGGATAGAGCACGATGTTGTTGTAAAAGTAACTGACGAAGGCATCCTGCAGCGCGTGGTTCACGCCGAAGTACGCCAGCCATGGCGCCGTCGCCGCCAGCAGCCCCAACAGGAAAGCGCCCGCCGCGCGCCCCAATCCCGCCATGTCCCGGCGGCAGAGCTGCAGCACCAGAATGAACAGCACATAGCCGATGTAGACCCCCAGCAGGGTGAACTTCATCCACAACAGGCAGCCCGCCGCCGCGCCCAGGGCAAAGATCCGCCCCCGGGAGGGCACATAGCCGCCGCCTGTCACATAGCTTTGGATCATACAGTGCAGCGGCAGATACAGCAGGGCCAGACCCAGCTGCTCCACACTGCCGCCCAGATAGAAGGCATAGCTGCTGCACAGTACCGCCGCCAGCCCCGGCAGCACCAGGGCGTAAGCCGCGGGACGCACCAGCAGGTCCGCAGTGCGCCAGGTGAGATACAGAAAGCCCGCCATGCACAGGGTCTCCAACAGGTACACACCCAGATAGCTGGTATGGGAGATCAACCAGGACAAGCCATAAAGGAAATAGAGCAGCACGCCCTTTTGCTCATAGATATCCCGGTAAACCACCCGGCCGTTGAACATGGCCTTGCCCACTGTGAAGAAGCAGTTGGTGTCCACCCAGTCATTGAGGGGGTACAGGGGCGAGCTGCGGGAGCAGAGTCCCAGCATCACCGCAGCGATGGCCAGACAGTATAAAAACCGCAGACCCCGGCGGACAGGCCGCCGGGGATCCTTATCGGATGCAAGCATCGTTCAGCCCTCTCAGCTCTCTTTGTTCTCGCCGCCGGATTTGGACTTGGGCCGCCCGCGATAGCGGCTGCGGCGGCGACGGCTGCTTGCCTGCCCGCCTTCCCCGGTGCCGGAGGAGCCTTCGCCCTCGGCGTGGTGCTCCACCTTCACGGGCTTGACCGTGGTCTTGCCGCCTTCATTCCGGTTCCGGCGATTCTTGCCCTCACCGGACTTGGCGGCCTGCTCACTCTTCTTCTCGCTCTGGGCAGCGCCCTTGCGGCCGCGGTCGGACTTAGTCTGCTCCTTGGTAGCTTCCTTGGGCTGTGCGGATTTCTCGCCCTCGGCGCTCTTTCCCTTGCCCCGTCCGCCTCTGCGGCGTCGGCTGCGCTTTTTACCCTCTTCTGCGGCGGCGTCCTCGGAAGCTTTTGCCGGTTCGGGCACGACCATGACCGGCACGGCCCATTCATCCGCAGGCGCTTCTTCCGCTTCCTCCTGCTCAGGCGGCACATAATGCAGCACATGGGCTGGGGCCTCTCCATCCTTGGGCCGTCCGCCGGGCACAGCGGCCAACTCATTGGCCTTGAACAGGTGCAGGCTGTCGTCGTTGCCCTCGTCCAGGCGGACCTTGACCGTCTGGCGCAGGAGATTCACCTGCACAGCAGTGCCATATCCGTCCTTGGTCTCCACGAAAGCGCCCTGCTTGGGCACCTTCTTGATCAGCTCCTCATAGGCCTCCTGCTCATAGCGCAGGCAGCACATCAGTCTGCCGCAGCTGCCGGAGATCTTGGTGGGGTTGAGGGACAGGGACTGGATCTTGGCCATCTTGGTGGACACCGGCTGGAACTCGTCCAAAAACTGGTTGCAGCAATAGGGCCGTCCGCAGATGCCGATCCCGCCGATCATCTTGGCCTCGTCCCGCACGCCGATCTGCCGCAGCTCGATCCGGTTGCGGAAGATGCCCGCCAGATCCTTCACCAGCTCGCGGAAATCCACACGACCGTCGGAGGTGAAGAAGAACATGGTCTTGTTCCCCTCGAAGTTGCATTCCACGTCCACCAGCTTCATGTCCAGACCGTGTTCCTCGATCTTCTGCTGGCAGATCTTGAAGGCTTCCTTTTCCCGTTTTTTGTTCAGCTCCGCCACCCGCAGATCGTCGGAGGTGGCGATGCGCACCACAGGGCGCAGGGGCAGCACCACCGCCGTGTCCTCCACGGGATGGTTGCCATGGCTGCAGTCGGCGATCTCCAGGCCCTTGGCCGTCTCCACGATCACCTTGTCCCCGCTCCTGATCTGCAGGCCGTTGGGGGAAAAGAAGTAGCTCTTTCCCCTGTTTTTGAATTTTATGCTTACTACGTCGATCAATGTCTTATCCTCTGTTTCCGCCGCTGTCGATGGCGTCCACCGCCAGCAGGCCAAATAGTTGTCTGACTCCTACATTTACCTGCAGATATGCGCCGCAGCGCTCCATCAGCGCCAGCAGCCGCCGCAATTGGCCCCGGCTCAGTCCCAGGTCTGCTTCCCGGCCGCAGAGCATGTCCGCCAGCAGGGCCGACGCAGCCTCTGTAAAGGCAGCTGCAGCCCGATTGTCCATGCCCTCATGGGCGGCGCACCAGCGATAGAGCTCCGCTCTGCTGTCGGTGGCGACAGCCTTCACATAGCTCCTGGCCAGCTTGCGGTTCTCCTCATCCTCCGCGGTCTGCCCACCGCCGCACAGGATCTCCGCGCAGCGAGAGCGCACCGTGGGAAGAAGCAGCTGGGCGTTCTCCACGCACAGCAGGAACATCACGCCCTTGGGCGGTTCCTCCAACAGCTTCAGCGCCGCGTTCTGAGCCGCCGCGTTCATCCTGTCCGCATCCTCGATGATATAGACCTTCCGCTCCGCCTCATTGGGCAGCACCACCGCGTCCCGGGAGAGCTGGCGGATCTGATCCACGCTGATCTCCCGCTTTTTCCTGCCCTTGTCGTCCTCCAGCCGTCCGATGGTGATCACGTCCGGGTGGATGTTCTCCTGCACCTTGCGGCAGGCGCGGCATTGTCCGCAGGGTACCTGTCCCTGATCGGTACAGACCGCGGCGGCCGCCAGCCGGCGCGCTGTGCGCAGGCCCTCCTCACGGTCCAGCGCGGAGATCATATAGGCATGTGAAAGACGCTGCGCGTCCCCAAATTGCAGCTGAGCCATCTGCGCCTCCAAATGCTGAGAGTGTCAAACATTTGCCTTAACTAATATATTTTACATTTTTATCAATCTATAGTCAATAACCAAGTTTTCACACCGGTCTGTCCGGAGGAAAAAATGATTTGGGGACTTGTTCTTGGTCTCAATCTGTTGTATGATAAGAAAAACAAATTCGCTACATATAGAAGGAGGGGACTGATATGGAGCTTGGCTCAATGGCCTCGTGGCTCAACTCCACCTTTATCGGATACGACTACGGCATCCTGGGCGCGCTGCACACCGCGGCCCAATATGCCGGCAAGGTCCTGACGCCTGTGATGAAGGTCATCAGCCTGCTGGGGGAAAAGGGTCTGCTGATGTTCCTGCTGGCCCTGGTGCTGGTGCTGTTTGCCCGGACGCGTAAGATGGGTGTCTGCGTCTTTGGCGCGGTCTGCTGCGGCGCGCTGATCACCAACATCATTCTGAAGGACCTGGTGGCCAGGCCCCGACCCTTTGAAACGCTGGAGGTCTACCGCCAGTGGTGGCTGGCTGTGGGCGCCCCGGCGGAAGAGGACTTCTCCTTCCCCTCCGGCCATGTGACCGCCATCACAGCGGGCATGACGGCTCTGGCTTTGACCGCCCGCCGCCGCAACAAGCCCCTGCTGACCGCCGCCGCGGTGGTCGCCGTTTTGCTGATGGCTTTCTCCCGCAATTATCTGATGGCCCACTATCCCTCCGACGTGCTGTTCGCCGCCGTCATCGGTCTGCTCTCCGCGTTCATCGCCTATGCCATTACGCTGCTGATCTTCCGTCTGCTGGAGGATCACGACGACATCCCCCTGTGTGCGGACATCCTGGACTTTGACATCACCTGGATCCCCGATCTGCTCCGTACCAGCCGCAGCAAGGGCCCGGCCGACCGGGACCCGGTGTACGACGAGGATGCATACGAAGACGAATACGAAATAGAAGAGGCGCCCGCGTTCGAGCCGGAAGCTCCGGCGGAACCGGCACCCGCGGCAGAAGTGGAGTTCGAGCCCGAGGAAGAGATCGAACCCGCAGCCCGGAAAAAGGAGAGCGCCGTGAAATTCAAGCTGCCTGCCAAGAAGAGCGCCTACCAAGGCAAGCATTGAGTGCGCGTTTCCGTTTTGGAATCAACGAACCCCGGATGGTCATATCCGGGGTTCGTTCTCTCTGCCGGGTTTTCTCCTGAAGAGCGTCTGACTATCCTCTTGTATTTTTTCCGCATTCATTATATACTTTTCTCATAAAGATCGCAGGCTGATGTTCCTGTTGTAACACCAAAACAAATATTGAGGAAATGAAAAAGGAGATTGACCTATGAAAACTGTGAAAAAAATCTTCGCCGTCCTGCTCATACTCGGTTTGGTCCTGAGCTTAAGCGTTTCGGCTTTTGCTGTCAATGCGCAGTACGGCCCCACCAAGGCGTTTCTGAAGGTCCTGGACCGGGAAGGTCACAAATACAATTACATGGGCATTGATGAGGACGATGACGAACAGGTCAAGGTGACGTTCTCGGGCGACAACCTGGATAAGATCGAGGTGAATATCTATTTCGATGAAGATCTGGATTCCCTCAGCATGTACTCCTGGTATATCATCGACTTCGATAAGGCTGACCTCGCCGAGATCCTGGAACTGGTCAACAAGCTGAACAACGACTACAAATACGTTAAATTCCTGGTAGATGAAAAAGAACTGTCTGTGGACGCTGAGATCGATTGCCCCCTGCGGGACGACGATTCCGCCGGTGAGATCGCCTATGACGCCCTGTATTATATCGTCATGATCGTGGACGAAGCCTATCCCGAACTGGAAGCTTTCGCCAAGTAAACACACCGAGACCGTTCATCGGCGGTGCCGCCTGCTTTATTGATCGGAATAAGAAAACGATACCCGGGATATGCACGATGCATATCCCGGGTAGATCATTATTCCGCGCGGCCGATGCGCTCCAGCTCCTTCTGCTTGTTGAACAGAAAGCTCAAACGCAGCTCGTCGCCGCTCTTGATGCGGCGGAAATTCACCAGATGCTTACAAAAGATCGGTATGACGGGGATAGCCATCACCGCTGCCCCCAACCAGAAGGCGGTCAGCAGCCCATAGCAGATGGGGACGATCGCAGACATGGACACGGTGACGATACACACATAGTTGGTGATGATACCGATCAATATCGCGACCCCCAGCATCATCAGCAGGAATTTGGGGTCATGGGCCAGGCACAGCCCGCCCAGGCAGGCCAGACCACGGCCGCCGTGGAAACGCAGCCAGACGGGAAACAGGTGTCCCAGCAGTGCGGCTACGCCGCCCAGGATGCCCGCCAGGCGCAGGGTGGGGAACAGCCATTGGCAAAGCCACCAGGCCACCGCCGCCTTCAGGATGTCCAGCAGTGCCACCAGCAAGCCCGCCAGCTTGCCGGCCATGATCACCGTGTTGGACGCGCCCGCGTTGCCGGAGCCCTCGCGCCGGGGATCGTAACCCTTGACCAGCCCGATCAAAAATGAGGGGTTGATGCTTCCCAGCAGGTAGCCGATCACAATACAGGCCAGCACCTGCAGCAGGATTGTTTGCTTCATAGGTTCTCCTCTTTTGCCAAAATCCGCCGGAGCGCCTTTGCCACACCGGCGTCGTTGTTGCTTGCCGTTACTTCGTCCGCCGCGGCCTTCACGTCGGGGTTGCTGTTGGCCATGGCCACGCCCCAGCCGGCGGCACGGAGCATGGAGCTGTCGTTGCTGCCGTCACCAAAGGCCAGGGTCTCCTCCCGGCCAATGCCCAGGACCTGCGCCAGAGCCAGCATGGCCTTGCCCTTGTCGGCATCCACATAGTTGAGCTCAATGTTGTTACTCACTGAGGTGGTAGCGACCAAATCCGGAAACAGCTCCGGAATCCGCTTCAGCTGCCGCTGCCGCTCCTCCTCATCCTCGGGCAGGAAGTACATCTGCAGCTTCTGCAGGGGTCTGCCCTTTTCCCGCAGGGTCCCCTTGAAATCCTCCACCCGGATGCGCAGTCGGTTCACCAGATCCAGGATCCCCGGCTCATAAGCAAAGTAAGGCGCACAGCGCTCATACATCGCCCGGCTCATCCAGCCGATCTCATCCTGGTAACAGTCATAAATCACCGGCAGGGTATCCAGATAATCATAGGTGCGCAGGGCCAGATCCAAAGGCACATCCGCCTGATAGAGCGTTTTGCCCTCTTTGGTATCGAAGACCGCCGCGCCGTTGGACACGATATAATACCGGATAAACGGCAGCTCCTTAATGACCTCAGGGATCCCCCGCAGGATCCTTCCCGTGGCCGGGACGAGGACCATGCCCCGATTTGCCGCCTCGATCAAGGCCAGCCGGTTTTCCTCCGGCAGATTCTTTTTGTCGTCAAGCAGCGTCCCATCCAGGTCGAACGCCAACAGCCTGTACAAATGCCTTCACCCTTTCAAGGGCTCTATTATCCCCCAAATCTTCCCAGTTGGCAAGCCTTTTTTGGTCACTGTCGGTTGAATGTGCATATTTTTCCATTTTCTGGCCATCATTCCCTATTTTTCTCTTGCAATCTCTGCCCGCGTGCTGTATACTAACGAAGTAATAATCCGCCATGGATTGTATACTTGTATACAGGAGGAAATCAAAATGAAAAAGTTTGCAGCTTTGCTGCTGGCCCTGTGCATGGTATTTGCGCTGGCCGCCTGCGGCTCCAGCTCCACCACTTCCGCCCCCGCCGCCACCGAGGCGCCTGCGGCTGAGCCCGCTGCCGAGCCCGCTGCTGAGGCCGCTTTCGGTCCCAAGGACGGCGGCTCCAAGCTGACCT
The DNA here is from genome assembly GCA_017470325.1 of Oscillospiraceae bacterium. The sequence goes on along the minus strand of JAFUES010000035.1, from coordinate 184,319 downwards.
TCACCACCGGTGGTGAAGCCGGTACCTACTTCGCCTTCGGCGGCGTCATGTCCCAGAAGGTGAGCGAGGTCACCAGCACCAACGTGACCGCCATCACTTCCGGCGGCTCCAAGGCCAACATTGAGGCTCTGGAGATGGGCGACGCCCAGCTGGGCTTCTCCCAGTCCGACGTGCTGTCTTATGGCTACACCGGCGCCCGCCTCTTTGAGGAGACCGGTGCTGTCACCAGCATTTCCACCGTTGCCGCTCTGTACATGGAGCAGGTGCAGATCGTCACCCTGAATCCCGAGATCAAGACGGTGGCTGACCTGGCCGGCAAGAGCGTATCCATCGGCGCCGCCGGCTCCGGTGTGTACTTCAACGCCATCGACGTGCTGGGTGCCTACGGTCTGACCGAAGACGACATCAAGCCCACCTACCAGTCCTTTGCCGACAGCGCTGAGGCCCTGCAGGACGGCCAGATCGATGCCGCCTTCATCGTGGCCGGCGCTCCCACCACCGCCGTCACTTCCCTGGCTGCCACCAAAGATGTCTACCTGGTGAGCCTGGACGACGAGCACATCGACGCTCTGATCGCATCCTCCCCCTACTACTCCAAGAACATCATCCCCGCTGCCGCTTACGGCACGGATGAGGATGTGACCACTGTGGCTGTCGGCGCTGTGGTCGTCGCCGGTGACGACGTGTCCGATGTGGACGTGTACAACTTCCTCTACGGCGTGTTCGAGAACCTGGACAATCTGGCCCATGACAAGGCCAATGAGCTGAGCCTGGAGTTTGCCAGCTCCGTCACGGACGTGCCCTATCACCCGGGTGCTGTCCAGTACTTTGCCGACAAGGGCATCACCGTCCCCGGCAAGTAAACAAAACAAGCACGAACCTGATCCTGACCCGCATCTTTTCAGGTGCGGGTCAGATGTACTTATCCCTCCGTTAAAAATCCGCAAAGAAAGGAGAGCATCATGGCATTCGGAAAAAAGAAGCAGACTGCCCCCGACAAAGAGCTGGGTGCAGAAGAACTGATGAAAAAATACGACCGGGAATCCAATGTCCGCATTTGGGAGGGCGTCCCCAAGCAGGTGATCCGCTATCTCTGCGCCGCGTTCTCGGTATATTGCATCTATGTGACCCTGTTCAGCACCATGATGCCCGAAGAAAAGCTGAATCTGTTTCTCGGCTTGATTCTGATCATCGGTTATCTCAATTATCCCATCAGCAAGCATCATGTGCGGCCCAATTTCTTCCCCTGGTATGATGTCGTCATTATGGTCGTGGGCGCCATACCGTTTTTCTACTTTGCCTCCCACGCCCATGCGATCATCGCACTGGCCACCCGCGTCACCCGCGATCCCAAAATGGTCGCCATGGCTGTTGTCGCGATCCTGGCCTATATGGAGCTGTGCCGCCGCTGTGTGGGCATCCCCATCCTGTGCGTGGTCGGCGCGCTGTTGGTCTATGCTTTCAGCAACGTGCGCTTCGGCAAGGTCATCTATGACCTGTTCTATACCACCACGGGCATGATGAGCACGCCCATCAACGTCTGCGCCAAGTACATCGTGGTGTTCATTATCTTCGGTGCATTTCTGGAGCGGACGGGCATTTCCAATTTCTTTATCAATCTGGCTAATTCCATTGCCGGCGCGTCCTCCGGCGGTCCTGCCAAGGTGGCCGTCATCTCCTCCGCCCTGTGCGGTATGGTGTCCGGCTCCTCCGTGGGCAACACCGTGACTACCGGCTCTGTTACCATCCCCATGATGAAGCGCACCGGCTACAAGCCTGAGTTTGCCGGCGCCGTGGAAGCCGCGGCCTCCACCGGCGGGCAGATCATGCCACCCATCATGGGCGCCGCCGCCTTCCTGATGGCGGAATATATGGGCATCCCTTATGGCCAGGTGGCCCTGAAGGCCATCCTGCCCGCGGTGCTGTATTTCACCGGCATCTACATTGCCGTTCACCTGGAAGCCAAAAAGTTGGGACTGAAGGGTATCCCCCGGGATGAACTGCCCAGATTGCGCCAGCTGCTGCCGCGGATCTATCTGCTGCTGCCCCTGGTGGTGCTGGTCTGGCTGGTGGCCACCAACAAGCGCACCATGCAGTTCTCCGCTGCTGTGGCCATCGGCATCACCATTCTGGTGGGCCTGTACAACAACCTGGTCACCATCGCCACCAAGAGCGAGGATAAGAGCGACAACCTGACCCTGGCCAAATTCATCGACGCGCTGGAAGCCGGCGCCAAGAGCACCATCACCGTGGCCGTAGCCTGCGCCATGGCGGGTCTGGTGGCGGGCTCCATCACCTCCACGGGTCTGGCCTCCAAGCTGATCACCGCAGTGGTCACCATCTCCCAGGGACGGATCCTGATCGCCCTGCTGCTGACCATGCTCTGCTGCATCGTGCTGGGCATGGGCGTGCCCACCACTGCCAACTACTGCATCATGGCCTCCACCTGCGCGCCCATCCTGATCGCCATCGGCGTGCCCCAGGTAGCCGCCCACTTCTTTGTGTTCTACTTCGGCATCGTGGCAGATATCACCCCGCCTGTGGCTCTGGCCGCCTATGCCGGCTCCGCCATCGCCAAGGCCCCGCCCATGAAGACCGCCTTCAACGCCTCCAAGCTGGCCATCGGCGCCTTCGTCGTGCCTTACATCTTCGCCATGAATCCGGCTATGCTGCTGATCGACACCACTGCCGTGCAGGTAGTGCTGGTGGTGATCACCTCCATCATCGGTATTTTCGGTGTGGCCGCCGCCCTGAACGGTTATCTGTTCAAGCACATCAATCCCCTGCTGCGCCTGGTGTTGGCTGCCGGTGGTCTGTTGATGCTGGATCCCTCCGTCACCACAGACCTGATCGGCGTCGTGCTGCTGGCCGGCGTGGTCGTCTTCCAGTATATGAGCGGCAAGAAGGCCGCAGCCGCGGCGTAAAAGCAATTGTCAATCGTAAAAAGTGCCATGAGCAAAAGCTCATGGCACTTTTTGCGGTATGGAGCCGCTGTTCTCCCCAATGGTCAGCATATATTTTCCGTTTGCGTTGATGAGGGTGGTATTCCCGTACTGCAGGACCCGCTGCTGTCCCGGCTGGTAGCGCTTGTGCACATGGCCGTAGACCAGGTAGCTTGGCTGCCAGCGGTCCAGCAGCGGCAGGAAAGCCTCAAAGCCCCGGTGGCTCTGATTCTCCTGATCCCCGTAACCCCGCACCGGTGCGTGGGTCAGCACGATGTCCACTCCACCGGCGCGCCGCAGCTTCCAGGACAGCCGCCGGATCCGCCGGGCCATCTCCCGCTCGGTGTACTGATAGGGACCGCCGTTATACCAGGAGGAGCCGCCCAGGCCCAGGATCCGCAAGCCCTTGACCGTCACCAGCCTATCGTCCACACACTCACAGCCCTCCGGCTCGACACGATCGTACGCGCCGTCGTGGTTGCCGTGCACATACAGCAGAGGGCAGTTGGCCATGGTGACCAAAAAGCTCAGGTAAGCGGCGCTCAGGTCCCCTGCCGAGAGGATCATATCCACGCCCGCCAGATGGCCGGGCTGATAGTAATCCCAGAGATATTTATCTTCCTCGTCCGAGATCAGCAGGATCTTCACTGCCACACCCCTTCCTCTGGCCGAAACCGCAAGTATCGTGGGTACATTATAGGGGCAGTGTGGGGGATTTGCAAGCCCTTTCCCGAATGCTGCCGGGTGTGCTTCAGGCGCTGATGTTTTTCTTGATCTGCTGGATGGCGTTTTTTTCCAGTCGGGACACCTGGGCCTGGGAGATCCCCACCTCCCGGGCAACCTCCATCTGGGTCCGCCCGTCGTAAAAGCGCAGGGCCAGGATCCGCTTTTCCCGTTTGCCCAGCCGATGAAGCGCCTCCTCCAGGGCGATCTGTTCCAGCCAGTGCTCGTCGGTGTTGCGGCTGTCGCCGATCTGATCCATCACCGTGGCGCTTTCGCCCGCATCGCTGTAGACCGGCTCGTACAGGGAGACCGGGTCGCAGATGGCCTCCAGCGCGAAGACCACCTCCTGCCGGGGCAGCCCCAGGGTTTTGGCAATGGTCTCGATATCCGGCTCCCGTCCGGTCTCCGCCGTCAGCTTCTCCTTGGCTTGAAGGACCTTATAAGCCGTGTCACGCATGGACCGGGACACCCGCACCGCGCTGTGGTCCCGCAGAAAGCGCCGCAGCTCCCCGGCGATCATGGGAACGCCGTAGGTGGAAAACTGCACGTTCTGGTTCAGGTCGAAGCAGTCCACCGCCTTGATGAGCCCGATAACTCCCACCTGGAACAGATCGTCCATGCTCTCGCCGCGCCCGGCGAATTTCTGCACCACGCTCAGCACCAGCCGGAGATTTCCGGAGATCAATTCCTCTCTGGCAGACTTATCGCCGCTCCGGGCCTTTTCCAACAGCTGTCTGGTCTCCGCGCCCTTGAGCACCGGAAGGCTGGCCGTATTCACCCCGCAGATCTCAACCTTTCCCTGCATACGAACACTCCCTTTCCCATTTTTGAAAAATGAAAGCGAGTGTTATTATTTCCCGCCGCGGGAAATTTGATTCTGTGAACTTTTCGCGGAAAAGGCCTTGACAAGCCCTGCCAAATCGTGTATATTGTTTGAGCGCTCCGAAGACAGCAGGTGGCTCAGGCCGTAAATCCTGCCGAGGACATCAACAAATTTCTTGATTGTTTTTGTGCCTTTGCGTCTTGGGATGCAGGGGCTTTTCTTTTTGGGCGCGACTGATCAATCGTGTGGAGGTGAAAACACACATGCCAAACGCAAAGGTTCTTAGCGAAAAGCAGGCGATCGTAGACGCTCTGGCCGAACGGATCCAGAATGCAGCCGCCGGCGTTCTCGTGGACTACAAGGGCATCACCGTAGCCGAGGATACCGCACTGCGTACCGAGATGCGCAAGGAGGAAGTCAACTACACCGTCGTCAAGAACACCCTGACCAGAAAGGCTCTGGACAAGCTGGGGATGAGCGAGCTCGACCACGTCCTCAACGGCACCACCTCTCTGGCCACCGCCGAGAAGGATCCCATCGCTCCCTTCCGTATTCTCAACGATTACAGCAAGAAGCTGGGTGAACGCTTCAACATCAAGGCCGCCTTCATGGAGGGCAAGGTGCTGAACGAAGCCGAGATCGCGGAGATGGCAGAGCTGCCCAGCAAGGACGCTCTGTACGCCAAGGTCCTGGGAACCATGATCGCACCCATCACCGGCCTGGCCGTTTGCCTCGGTCAGATTCTGGAGCAGAAGGGCGGCTCTCTGGAAGCGCCCGCTGCCGAAGCTGCTGAATAAGCGGCACAACACTATTAATGGAGGATATTACAATGAGTGAAAAAATCGCTGCCATGATCGAAGAGATCAAGGGCCTGTCCGTTCTGGAGCTGTCCGAGCTCGTCCACGCCCTGGAAGACACCTTCGGTGTTTCCGCCGCTGCTGTCGCCGCTGGCCCCGCCGCCGGTGCCGCTGGCCCCGTCGTGGAAGAGAAGACCGAGTTTGACGTTGTCATGACCAGCTTTGGCGCTGAGAAGATCAAGGTCATCAAGGAAGTCCGCGGTATCACCGGTCTGGGCCTGGCCGAGGCCAAGGGCCTGGTCGAAGGCGTGCCCGCCAAGATCAAGGAAGGCATCTCCAAGGAAGACGCCGAGGCTCTCAAGGCTCAGCTGGAGGCCGTTGGCGCCACTGTCGAGATCAAGTAATTTCGACTTCAATTACACAGAAAAATCCGCTTCCCGATGGGAAGCGGATTTTTTGTTGCCCTTTTTTCGTCAGGCGGACGCGGTAGAGCCGTAACGAGCCAAGCGATATATATCCCGCAGCAGTACAAAGGCGTTGCTGTCCGGCAGGCGCTTGTCCCACCAGCGGCGCAGGACAATCTCGATCTTCTGCCCGGTGCTTCGCATAAAGGCACCGGGGTTGGAGATGCGCACGGTATCCCCGCAGGCTCCGTCCACCGTGGTCAGGGTGAGGACGCAGGACTTTCCCCTGAGGCAGAGCACCAGCAGTCTGCCGTCCTCGATCCACGCGCTGCAGCCCGCACCCTCACAGCGGAGACTGTACGCAGCTGTGTCCAGCTCCGCCTCGCCGGGGGCATAGAGCAGAAAGCTCTCCTGGCCGGAGGGGTCGATATAGTAATCGTAGACGAAATCTCCACGCTCGTTCATCAGCTTGATGTACCGGGGCATCCGGCTCTGTTCTTCGCCGTCCGCTTCGATCTCCGTCAGGCCCGCTCGGGCCCCCTCTGTTTTCAATAGACGGATACGCACATGCCCGGTACGGACGCTCCCCAGCGGGATCTCCGTGGCCTGACCTGTGGGCTGCAGCGCCCCGGTGCGGAGGCTGCTGCCGTCGTCAAAGAAGAGCTCCGCATCCAGCACGTTGTCGGCGGGAGATGGATTGTCATAGAGTGTTAGCCGGGTAAGTACCGTCTCCTCCGGCAGGCGGATCTCCACCTCGCGTTCCGTGTCCGCCGCCGCCGGGATCCACACACCGTCCTCCGCCACGCCCACAGCGCTGATATCCGCCGAGTTGCGCAGCTTAAAATCGTTCAGGACCTCAGGCTCCCCCGAGCTGACGGAGATCTCACTGTGCAGGACCAGATTCTCCGTATCCCTCAGCCAGTAGACCCGGTCGCCGCTGATGATGCGTTCCGCCCAGTCGCTGGCGCCCTGGGTGGCGTGCAGGCGCAGCTGCCAGTAAGTGCTGCTGGAGAGCATGGACCGGGACAGGGTCTGCGCGCTCACCGGCAGGCGGACACGCGCTTCCCAGTCGCAGTAGAGGATGTCGCCGGGATCCTGGGTAGCCAGCATGTTTTCGGCGTAAAAATCGCCGGCGTTGAAATAGGCCGTGTTGTAGCAAAAGCTCTTAAGCACCAAAGGATGATAGCTCCCGTCGGCCTTCAGGATCTGACACAGGGCCTCTTCCATGAACAGAGAGGTGGAGATATGATCCACGTGGTTTTCATAGTCGCTGCAGAGGATCACATCCGGCCGGTAACTGTCCAGCACCTCGGTCATATCCTCCAGCAGGTGCCGACGGGTATAGCTCCTTCCTTCGTGGAAGGCGGGATGCTCCGGCAGCCCATAGGTAGCCCAGCGCAGTCCATGAGAAATGACCTCTTCATCCTCCGGGGCGTTGTAGATGCTCTTTTCCCCGTCGTAGAACCAGCCGTCCCCGTAGCCCAGGAAGATCACCTGCTCCTCCGGCACGCCCAGCCGGGCCGCCACGTTCAAGGCCTCCCGCATACGGGTCTCGCCCTTGCCCATGTAATCCCCGTTGGTAACGAAAAGCAAGAACACCCTGCTGCCGTAACGCACATATTCCTCGATCACGCCGCCAGCAATGTTGATTTCATCATCCTCATGAGGGGCGATCACCATCACCCGCCGCCCCGCATAGAGAATCGCTTTGCCCTCGTCTACCTGAGCATAGGCTCCCTGTTTGGAAAAGCCCAGCAGAAAGCCCGCCGTTGCGACAGCCAGGATCAAGACCAGGCACAGCAGGCTGAGCGCCAGACGCCGTACCAGGCGCAGCGAAAAAGGCCGCGGCAGGACGAAGAGCAGAAAGCCCAGCCCAAAAAGGGCGAGAAAAGCCGCCATCGGCAGGTGAGTCCCGGCTAGGGCTGTGCATACGTCCACAGCCACCGCCAGCACCGCCGACAGCAGCAAAGCAAAACAGGCTTTCAGCAGGGCTTGTTTTTTCATAGATCCATATCCTTTGGAAGTTCTGCCAGCGCCGGGTTGTTGGCCTCGGCATATGCGCAGGCGATGGCGCCGGCTTTCAGCGCCGCGTGGGCCGTCCGTTCCAGGTCGAAGCCCTGCAGCTCCGCCCAGATCAGCGCAGCCATAGCCGCGTCTCCCGCGCCGGTGGTATTCACCAATTGGGTCTCATAGCAGGGCAGATGCAGCAGCGTATCGCCCGCTCCGGCCAACATCCCATCTCCGCTCAGACTCACGAATACCCGCCTCACACCGGCGGCCAGCAACGCCTTCGCCGCCCGCTCCGGGTCGGCTTCCCCGGTCAGGGCCTCCGCCTCCAGGGCGTTGGGCTTGAGCACCGTGAGCCGGTCCAACAGGCCGGTCAGACGACTCGCCTTGGCGGTGGACACCGGGTCCGCGTACAGGGGCGCGGTGCAGCGCTGCGCCACATAACGCAGGGTCTCCGCCGGCAGGTTGCAGTCGATGAGCACCGCATCCGCCCGGTTGATCTGCGCCATATGGGGCGCCAGAGCCCGGGGCGTGATGCGCCCGGTGATCTCCATATCGGAGACCGCCGTCTGCATCTCTCCCCGGTGATCGGTCACATACAGATAGGTGGAGCTGCGCTCCTCCGGCAGAATGAGGCTCATGCCCATGTCGATGCCAAGGCTCCTGCAGCTTTCCAGCAGGCCGGCGCCGTACACATCCCCGCCCACGGCGGTGATGAGGCTCACCTCCACCCCCAGCAGGCGCAGATCGTGGGCGATGTTCCGCCCCACGCCGCCGGGCCGCACCGTCACGGTCCCCGGGTTGGAATCCCGCGGGACCAGTTGTCCCGCGGGACTTCCGCAGATATCCATGTTGGCGCCGCCGATGACGACGACCCGTTTTATTTTACGTTCCATATGTTCTCGGCGTATTCTTCGATGGCGCGGTCCGCCGCGAAGAAGCCGCTCTGGGCAGTGTTCATGATGGCCAGGCGGGCAAGCTCATCGCTGTCGGCGATGCGCTCATACAGGCGGCGCTGGCAGTCGGCATAGGCCCGGTAGTCGGCGATGAGCATATAGGGGTCGCCGCCGTAGAGCAGGCCGGAGACCAGATCGGAATAGCTCTTGCCGTCGGCAAAGCCCTGGCTGAAACGGCCCAGGATCCGCTGGATCTCCCAGTCGGCGTTGGCCGCCGCATTCGGATCATAACCGTTCTGGCGCATGCGGGCGATCTCATCGGTGTGCAGGCCGAAGAGGAACATGTTCTCGTCGCCCAGCCGCTCGTACATCTCCACGTTGGCGCCGTCCAGGGTGCCTATGGTCACCGCGCCGTTCATCATCAGCTTCATGCAGCCGGTGCCGGAGGCCTCCTTACCGGCGGTGGAGATCTGCTCGGACACCTGGGCCGCGGGCACGATGGCCTCGGCCGCGGAGACGCGGTAGTTCTCCACAAAGCAGATCTGCAGCTTGTCCTTGCAGACGGGATCGAAGTTGATATCCGCCTGCATACTCAGCAGCAGCTCAATGATGCGCTTGGCGGTCTTGTAACCCGCCGCAGCCTTGGCGCCGAAGATAAAGGTCCGGGGCACGAACTCCATGTTGGGGTTGTCGTGCAGCTGCATCTGAAGGTTTGCGATGCTCATGGCGCACAGCAGCTGACGCTTATACTCGTGCAGACGCTTGACCTGTACATCCACAATGGCGTCGGGGTTCAGGGCAAAGTTGTCGTTGCGCTGGGTGAATTGGGCAAAGCGCAGCTTGTTGTCGTACTTGATGGCGTTGACGCGGCGGCGCACCTCGCTGTCGGAGGCGAAGTCCGCCAGACGAATCAGCTCTTCGGGCTTCGTCAGATACTCCGGGCCGCCCAGCAGCTCGCAGACCAGGGCGTGCAGGCCGGGGTTGATCTGGGCAAGCCAGCGGCGGTGATCGATGCCGTTGGTCACATAGGTAAAGCGCTCCGGCCGCAGGGAGCAGACGTCCCGGAACAGGTCGTCCTTCAGGATCTGCCCATGGAGACGGGACACACCGTTGACCTTATAGCAGGCGGCAAGGCACATATTGGCCATGTGGACCTGGCCGTCCCGGATGATCAGGTTGCGGCCGACCCGCTCGTCCCAGTTGAAGTTGTAGACCAGATAGTCGCACCAGCGGCGGTTGATCTCACACATGATCTCCCACAGGCGGGGCAGCAGCTGCTGTACCAGATCCTGGGGCCACTTCTCCAGGGCCTCGCTCATGACGGTGTGGTTGGTATAGGCCACGCTCTGGCGCACCAGATCCCAGGCCTCATCCCAACCCAGATCATGCTCGTCCATGAAGATGCGCATCAGCTCCGGGATGATGAGGGTGGGATGGGTGTCGTTGATCTGGATGGTGTGGTGCTGGGCGAAGCTGCGGATATCGCCCCAGACCCGGATGTGCTTGTGCACGATATCCTGGGCGGTGGCGGAAACAAAGAAATACTGCTGCTTAAGGCGAAGGGTCTTGCCCTCGATGTGATCGTCCGCCGGGTAGAGCACCTTGGTGATGACCTCGGCCATGGTGCGCTGCTCCATGCTCTTGACATACTCGCCCTCGGAGAACAGATACATATCCAGGGAGTTGGGGCTCTTGGCATCCCACAGGCGCAGGGTGTTGATCTCATTGACGTCGTAGCCGGCGATCAGCATATCCCGGGGCACGGCGATGACCGCGGTATAGCCGGTGTGCTCGGCGTGGTAGCGGCCGAAGTTATCCCAGTGCGGGGAGATCTGTCCGCCGAAGCGGACCTCCACCGCGTCCTCATAGCGGGGGATCAGCCAGCTCTCCGCCGCGGTGCGCCAGTTGTCGGCCACCTCGGTCTGCTTGCCGTCCTTGAAGCGCTGCTTGAAAATACCCAGCTCATAGCAGATGGAATAGCCCGTGGCCTCCAGGCCCAGGGTGGCCATGCTGTCCATATAGCAGGCAGCCAGACGGCCCAGACCGCCGTTGCCCAGACCCGCATCCGGTTCTTCCTCAAAGATGTCTGCGGCGCTGCGGCCCAGATCCTCCAGGGCGCCGACCACGGCGTCGCCGATGCCGATGTTGAAAGCGTTCTTCATCAGGCTCCGGCCCATGAGGAACTCCATGGACATGTAGTGGATCTCTTTTTCCGCATGGCGGGGATCCTCCACCGCCAGAAAGCGGCTCATGATCTCCCGGATCACAATGGCCGTGGCCTGAAAGACCTGCTCGTCGGTAGCGGCCTGGCTGGTGGTCGAGAAGTGGGCGCAGAGCTTGTCCTCAATGGCGCTGCGCATCTCATCGCGGGAAATTTCTCCGATCATAAAAACGTAGTACCTCCGTTATTTGAATGACTACACACAGAAAGTGCAGGGGCCCGGCGCAAGGGCAAAACCGCTGCGCCGCGCCTCTGCATTTTCAGCTCCGACGGGCGGTCTGTCGGCCGCCCGTCGGCTGTGCTTGAAAAACGCTGCTTAGATCTTGGTGCCCTTGGGGACCACGGTGGGCAGCTTGGGATTGCCCGTCAGCTTCACGCCGGGGCCAAAGGACGTGTACTTGTCTGCGATCACGCAGTCCAGCTCCACATCCTTGCCGATCTCACAGCCGCGCATGATGATGCTGTCGCGCAGCTTGGCGCCGGCTTCCACCCGGGCGCCGGAAAACAGGATGCAGTTTTCCACTTCGCCGTCGATGATGCAGTTGTCGGCGATCAGGCTGTTGCGGATCACGGCGTTTTCGCCGTAATAGGTGCTGACCTCCTCGTGCTCCTTGGTGCGCACCGGCCGGTCCGCCGGGAAGAGCTGACGGCGGTTCTCCGTTTTGAGCATGTCCATGCTGACCTTGTAGTACTGCTCCACCGTCTTGATGGCGTTGGCGTAGCCGGGATGGATATAAACGCCCAGCTTGCCGCCGTCCTGCAGGAACATATTCACCGCATGGCGATGGAAGAGGAACAGATTTTCCGCCCGGCAGCGGTCCATGATGTCCACCAGCTGATCCTTGCGGACGATGTAGCCCTCCAGGGAGGCGACGCCCTCGCTCTCCCCTTCGCGGTACAGGGCGATCCGCTCCACAAAGCCGTCCTGGCCCAGGATGTAGCGATGGTGCACGCCCATGGGAGTGTGGTCGGCGCAGATAGCCGTGGCGTCGGCGCCGGATTCCAGATGCTGGCGGATGACCGCCTGCAGGTCGATGTTGGCCGCCATGTTGCCCAGCATCAGCACGACCCAATCTTCCTCGATGTCGCGGATATAGGTAGAGACGGCATTCAGCGCTTCCACCGTGCCGTTATAATCGCCGGTGTGATATTCGGGCAGGCCAAAGGGGGGCAGCATCCGCAATCCTCCGGTCTTGCGGCTCATGTCCCAGGCCTTGCCGCTGCCGATATGGTCCAGCAGGGACTGGTAGTCCCGCTGCATGATGACGCCCACGTTCAGGATGCCGGCATTGCGCAGGGAGGACAGGGGGAAGTCGATCAGCCGGTAACGGCCGCAGAAAGGCAGAGACGCCGCTGTGCGGGCCGCGGTCAGCTCCCGCAGCTCCGGCTGAGCATGGTAGGCAAAGATAATTCCATGAAAGTTTCTCATCGCTTATACCTCCTCGCCCGTATAGATCATGGCCGCGGCAGGTACCTGTGCGCCGCCGCGGATCCGGATGTCCGGGCCGCAGGTGGCGACGCCCCATTCCGCAGTGCCGTCCGGCTCGGCGCCCACATGGGCCCCGGCCTCCACCACGGTGTTCTCACCGATGATGGCGTATTCCACCACAGCGCCCTTCTCGATCACGGCGCCGGGCATGACCACGCTGTAGATGACCTGGGCGTCCTCCTCCACGCGCACGGAGGGGGCCAGGACGGAGTTTTCCACATGGCCGTAGATCTCACAGCCCTCGGTGACGATGGAGTGTACGATCTCCGCCTTCTCCCCGATATACTGGGGCGGGCAGACCGGGCTGCGGGAATTGATAGGCCAGGTGGGATCATAGAGGTTGATGACCGTGGTGGACAGCATGTCCATGTTGGCGTCCCACAGGCTGGTGATGGTGCCCACGTCCCGCCAGTAACCGTCGAAGCGGTAGGGCCACAGCTTCTCGCCCGCGTCGATCATCTTGGGGATGATGTTTTTGCCGAAGTCCTTGCTGGAGTTGGGATCGTTCTCGTCGGCGATCAGATACTCCCGCAGCTTCTTCCAGTTGAATATGTAGATGCCCATGGAGGCCAGGTCGCTCTTGGGGTGCTGGGGCTTTTCCTCGAACTCGCCCACGTAGCCGTCCTCCCGCAGGTTCAGCATACCGAAGCGGGTCGCCTCCTCCAGGGAGACGGTCAGCACCGCCAGGGTGCAGGCCGCGTCACGCTTGATATGCTCCTCCAGCATCTTGGCATAGTCCATCTTGTAGATGTGGTCGCCGGAGAGGATCAGAACGTTTTCCGGATCATAGTTCTCGATAAAGGCGATGTTCTGGTAGATGGCGTTAGCCGTACCGGTGAACCAGGACCCTTTCTCTCCCGCGCCCAGATAAGGCGGCAGGATGTACACGCCGCCGTCGGTCACGTCCAGATCCCAGGGCTGACCGGTGCCGATGTAGCTGTTGAGCTGCAGCGGCCGGTATTGGGTCAGGACACCCACCGTGTCGATTCCGGAATTCGCGCAGTTGGAGAGCGGAAAGTCGATGATGCGGTACTTTCCGCCGAAAGGTACGCTGGGCTTCGCCACGTTCTGCGTCAGGGCATAGAGTCTGGAGCCCTGCCCGCCAGCCAGAAGCATGGCGATACAGCTCTTCTTCATATGCATCCTCCTATCTTTTTTGTTTTGTACGTTAGCGGCAATCCTGCCGGTTTATCCGTTGTACAGGTTCATGGCCTTGTCCGGCCCCTGGCTGATGTAACATTCCACTGCCTGGGCCGCGCGCTTTGCGCTTTTTGCCATCTCCTCCGCGTCCTGGTTTTTGAAGGCGGACAGCACCCAGTCGGCCATGTCGTAATCCGGGTGAGGCGGCGCGCCCACACCCAGGCGGATCCGGGGGAAGCCCTCCGTCCCCAGGCAGGCGATGATGTTCTTCAGTCCGTTGTGCCCGCCGGCGGAGCCCTTCTGCCGGATGCGGAGCTTCCCGACGGCCAGGGCCGTCTCGTCCGACACCACCAGCACACGCTCCGGCTGAATCTTATAAAAGCGCGCCGCCTGGCTCACAGCCTCGCCGCTGAGATTCATATAGGTCTGGGGCTTCATCAGCAGCACCTTTTCCCCGCCGATCTCACAGCTGGCGGTCAGGGCGCGAAAGCGCAGCCTGTCGATGCGCAGATTCTTCTCTTTGGCCAGGGCGTCCGCCGCCATAAAGCCGGCATTGTGCCGGGTCCCCTCATAGCGGGGCCCGGGGTTGCCAAGAAAGACCACCAGCCAGCTCACGCCGTTCTGCTTGGAAAACAACATCGCTCAGTTTTCGAACATGTTGGCGATGGACACTTCCTCGTAGATGCGCCGGATAGCTTCGGCGAACACGGAGGCCGTGGAGATATACTGGATCTTGTCGCAGGCGGGCTTGTCCGTCGGGTAGGGAATGGTGTTCAGAAGCATCAGCTCCTCGATGCAGCTTTCATTGATCCGGTCGATGGCCGGGCCGGAGAGCACACCGTGGGTGGCGCAGGCATAGACCGCCTTGGCCCCGCCCACTTCCTTGATGGCCTTGGCGGCGCCGCAGAGAGAACCGGCGGTGTCCACGATATCATCCAGCAGGATGCAGGTCTTGCCCTCCACATTGCCGATGATGTTCATGACCTCGGACTGGTTGGCGCGCTCACGGCGCTTGTCCACGATGGCCATGTTCACGCCCAGCTTCATGGAGAAGTTCCGGGCGCGGGCGGTGCTGCCCACGTCGGGGGAGACCACCATCACGTCCTCATTGCCCTTGCCGAACTTGCGGGTAAAGTGCTTGACGAACAGGTTGGAGCCCATCAGGTTGTCCACCGGGATGTCGAAGAAGCCCTGGATCTGGGCGGCGTGCAGGTCCATGGTCAGCACGCGGTCCGCGCCGGCGGCAGTGATCAGATTGGCTACCAGCTTTGCGGAGATGGGATCACGGCTCTTGGCCTTGCGGTCCTGCCGGGCGTAGCCGAAATAGGGGATAACGGCGGTGATGCGGCCGGCGGAGGCGCGGCGCATGGCGTCGATCATAATGAGCAGTTCCATCAGGTTGTCGTTGACATGGTTGCAGGTGGACTGGACGATGAATACGTCCTTACCGCGCACAGGCTCGTATACGGAGATGGAGCACTCGCCGTCCGCAAATTGGGAGACGGCGGCATTGCCCAGGGGCATATACAGTTCCGAGCAGATGTCCTGTGCCAGTGCAGGGTTGGAGTTGCCGGCGAAAACCTTAATTTCCTTGCCGTGTGAAATCATATCTCTCTTATCCTCCATTGAATGATCTTTTCCGCTGCCCGTGCAATCCCCGGCAGCGCCTTCGCACTTTTATACAGATTAATTATAGCACACAGGCAAAAGGATTGGAAGCAAAACTATCGTCCCCCGGCGCCAAAATTGCAGATAAAAAACAGATTTACAAGCGCGTGAATTTTGTTTATAATAACAGAGTTAGCTTAGAGTTAGCTTTTGAATGAAATACGAGGAATGAGACGAATATGCTGGAATTTGAAGAATACAAAGGAAAACTCAACGCCGCCAAGCCCACCCTGGACGTGCTGCGGAGCGCGCTGAAGCTGGAGGCCGCTCAGAAGGAGATCGAGGAGCTGGAGGCCGCCAGCGAGCGGGACGGCTTCTGGAATGATGTGGAGAATTCCCAGAAGGTCCAGAAGCGGCTGAAGAACCTGAAGGATAAGGTGGAGAACTACCAGAAGCTCTGCTCCGCCTGGGACGATATGATGGTCATGTGCGAGATGGCCATCGAGGAAAACGACGACTCCATGCTGGAAGAACTGCAGAGCGAGTTCACGGATTTCTCCCAGAAGGTGGAGGCTACCCGTCTGAGCACCCTGCTTACCGGCGAGTATGACGGCAACAATGCCATTCTGACCTTCCACGCCGGTGCCGGCGGCACCGAGGCTCAGGACTGGGCCTCCATGCTTTACCGTATGTACAACATGTGGGCTGACCGTCACGGCTACAAGGTGAAGGTCATGGACTACCTGGACGGCGACGAGGCCGGGCTCAAGAGCGCCACTATCATGATCGAGGGTGAAAACGCCTACGGCTTCCTCAAGAGCGAACACGGCATCCACCGGCTGGTGCGCGTCTCCCCCTTCGACGCGGCGGGCCGGCGGCATACCTCCTTCGCCGCGGTGGAGGTCATGCCCGAGATCAGCGACGACAACGAGATCGAACTGCGGGACGAGGACATCAAGATGGATGTGTTCCGCTCCTCCGGCGCCGGCGGCCAGAAGGTCAACAAGACCTCCTCGGCGGTGCGCCTGACCCACATCCCCACGGGCATCGTGGTATCCAGCCAGGTGGAGCGCAGCCACTTCCAGAACCTGGAGAACTGCAAAAACATGCTGCGGGCGCGCCTGGCCGAGATCAAGGAGCGGGAGCACCTGGAAAAGATCAGTGATATCAAGGGCGTACAGATGAAGATCGAATGGGGCAGCCAGATCCGCTCCTATGTGTTCATGCCCTATCAGCTGGTGAAGGACCACCGCACGGAGTTTGAAAACGGCAACATCCAGAACGTGATGGACGGCGATCTGGACGGCTTCATCAACGCCTTCCTGTCCATGCGGGCGGAGAGCTGAGCTGCCGCTCAGAGGAATATAAGATACAAACGGACGGCGAATGCCGTCCGTTTGTCGTCATCGGCCGCTGGGACCCGGGTCCGCATCGCCGAAGATCATATCGTCAATGTCTTTTTCCATCGAAAACCCTCCCCTGTATGCACAACATACAACCATGGTATGCGGGGAGGGCGTTTTTTATGCCTGTTCACTTTTTAAAACGATCGTCACGAGCTCCGGGCGGTTGAACAGACGGGGCACCGGCACGGAATTGCCCAGCCCCCGGGAAACCAGCATCTGAAAGCTCTCACCGGCATAGAGGCCCGCTTCATATTCCGCGCCCAGACCGTGGTCGTTGTTCAGCAGTCCGCCGATCCCCGGCAGGCGCACCACGCCCCCGTGGGCATGCCCGCTGAGGATCAGATCCACCGGCAGCGCCGGATGCTCCTTCACCCAGAAATTGCGGTGGCCCAGCCACAGCACGAAGGCGTCCGGGTGTTCCCGCCGGATGCGGGCCGCCAGGGTCTCAGGCTTTGTCTGTTCCGTCCAGGCCTGGGGGTCCTCCACCCCGGCGATCACGATCTGCGCGCCGTCTTTTTCCAGGATCTCAAAGCCATTCTCCAGGCTGTGGACGCCATAGCGCCGCAGCAGCTGCCGCATCGGCCAGATGCTCCCCTTAATCCACTCGTGGTTGCCGCTGACATAATAGACCGGCGCCAGCTCCTGTATCTGCCGCAGCAGCGCTTCCGTCGCCTTGAGCTCTGTCCGCACACCGGCAAAGTCTCCGGTCAGGGCGATCAGATCCGGCCGCTGTTCCTGAACGGCCCGGGCCAGCCGCCGGTTCTCCCGGCCGAACATACTGCCGTGCAGGTCTGAAAGCTGCACGACCCGAAACCTATCGAAGGCGGCGGGCAGCCGCGCAAAGGGCAGGGTATACACCGTCTTCTCCAGCCGGTACCGGCTATCCAGGGCCGCGAGAGCCCCCGCCGTTGCCAGCACAAGTCCGGTACCCGCGGCCACTTGCCGCATGCGTCTGTCCATCGCCTCACCTTCTTTCGCATACAGAATACCCCGCCCGGGCGGGAAAAGCAATCGAAAACCTTTCGATTGTATGAATATTTTACAAACAATCCGTGTTTCGGGAAGAATTGTTCTTGAATCACGCGATCCTTTGGGTTATAATGTTTCGGCAATTTATGAAAAAAGGACGAAAAACTATGAGCGCTTCAACCGAAAAGAAAAATCGTCAGGCCGCCCGGGAGGCGGGCACTGATAAAAAGACCCTGGCCGCCCAGGAGGCTGCCCGGAAGAAAGCCCAGAGCAAGCGCCGCTGGACCATCGGCACCATCCTTGTGATCCTGCTGATCGCCGCCATTCTGTTTCTCAATTCCGGCTTTCTCTACACCGGCACCACCGCCCTCACCATCGGGGACCAGCGCTATTCCCCCGCTGAGGTCAGCTATAACTATGCCGGCCAGTATTTGAACTTCGCCAATCAGTACGGCAGCTATGCCTCCGTCTTCGGTCTGGATACCAGTTCCGGCCGTGCCGGGCTGGACAGCCAGGAGTGCCCCCTGATGGAGGGCGCCACCTGGAAGGAGTATTTCCTCCTGGCCGCCGAGGACAGCATGGTGCAGACCAAGGCCCTGACCGACTATGCCGCCGCCAACGGCATCACCCTCACCGACGAGGAGATCGCGGATGTGGACGCCAGCTTTGAGGGTCTGGATGAATACGCCAAGTCCCTGGGCTATGGCAACGCCAACAGCCTGCTGGCTGTCAACTACGGTGAGGGCGTCACCCAGAAGCTCGCCCGCCAGATCCAGCTGGACGGCGCATTGGCCAGCAAGGCCTACACCGCCGTGCAGGACAGCTTCACCTACACCACCCAGGAGCTGGAGGATTACTACCAGAGTCTGGAGGGCGGCCGCGACGTGTTCGATTACGCCTATTATTATGTGCCCGCGGAGCTTGAAGAGACCACGGGTGAGGACGGCGAGACCAGCACCGCGCCCACCGAGCAGACGCTGGCCGAGGCGCGGGCCACGGCTGACGCCATGGTCAACGCTTATCTGGATGGGGAGGAAGAGGACGCTGTTGAGCGCTTCAATGTGGCTATCGACTCCCAGCTGTCTGGCGAGAAGTCCACAGAGCGCAGCCGGGTCTCCGGCAGCTCTCTCAGCAGCACCTATGCAGAGTGGCTCATGGCCGAGCGCAAGGCGGGCGATATCACCGTGGCGGACGACGCCAACGGCAGCTACGTGGTGCTCTTCCTGGGCCGTGACGACAACCACTATCCCCTCGCCCAGGTGCGGCACATCCTGATCAAGGCCGAAGCGGACGAGGACGGCACTTACAGCGACGAGGCCAAGGCGGCCGCCAAGGCCCGGGCCGAGGAGATCCTGGCCGAGTGGAAGGCCGGCGACCAGACCGAGGAAAGCTTTGCCGCCCTGGCGGAAGCTTACTCGGAGGACGACGGCTCCAACACCGACGGCGGTCTGTATGACGCCGTGGCCAAGGGCATGATGGTGGAGGAGTTCGACGCCTTCTGCTTCGACGGCCATAAGCCGGGCGACGCCGCCATCGTCTACGGCGAGAGCGCCAGCTATGCCGGTTACCACGTGATGTATTATGTGGGCGAGGGCGAGCTGTACAGCGATCACATCGCCCGCAGCGAGCTCAGCAGCGAGGCCATGACCGAATGGCTGGACGCCCAGCTGGAAGGCTACGAGCCTGTCCGCGGCTTCTGGTACAAGCTGGTCGGCTGAGACAGCAGCCTCCATACGAAAAAAAGTTTCCCGTTTTTCGGGAAACTTTTTTTATCGCTCCGCCGTCATAGGATCGAGGACAAATTTTTATTTGGAGGATACTCCCATGAAAAAGCTACTTGCACTGATCCTTGCGATCCTGATGACCCTATCGCTCTGCGCCTGCGGCAGCAGCTACAAGAGCAGCAGCGCCGACGGCGCCGTCAATACCGCCGCCAGCCAGGCCGCGGAGAGCTATTACGCCTCGGATGCCGCCCCCATGGCCGCCATGGAGGAAGCGGACTACGAATACGACGGAGACTTCGGCTTTTCCGCCGCCGCCAAGCGGGACGACAGCGGCGAGGCCAAAAGCTCTGACGCCCCCGAGGTGGACCCGGAGAAGATCATCTACTCCTCCGATGTGACTGTGGAGACCACCGACTTTGAGGACACCATCGCCAAGGTGGAGGCCCTGGTCAAGACCTACGGCGGCTGGATCGAGTCCAGCAGCGTCAACGGTGCCAACTACTATGACACCTCCCGGGGCTATACCCGCAACCGCAGCGCCAGCTATTCTCTGCGCATCCCCAGCAACCGCTTCATCGAGCTGATGGGGAGCCTCTCCGACCTGGGCAATATCCCCTACAGCCATACCTACACCGAGAACGTCACCGCCCAGTACTATGATGTACAGGCCCGGCTGACCGCCTACGAAGCCCAGGAGACCCGGCTGCTGGAGATGATGGAGCTGGCGGAGACCGTGGAGGACGTGATCGCCCTGGAGTCCCGGCTCAGCGAGCTGCGCTATCAGATCGAGAGCCTGCAGTCCACCCTGAACAACTGGGACCGCCGGGTCAGCTACAGCAGCATCTACCTGGAGATCAACGAGGTCAAAGCCTACACCCCCGAGCCGGAGCGGCGCATCAGCTACGGCGAGGAGCTGCTGGGCGCCCTGCAGGATGGGCTGGAGGCCGTGGGCAGCTTCTTCAAGGAGGCCCTGGTGATCCTGGCCGCCTGCCTGCCCATGCTGATCGTGCTGGGCCTGCTGATCTTCCTGATCGTATGGCTCATCCGCAAGGCCCGCGCCCGCCGCAAGGCCCGCAAGGAGGCCAAGCGCGCCGCCATGGCCGCCGCTGCCGCGGCACCCGCCCCGGCGGCGGATGTGAAAAACGAATAAGCCAAGGGGCAAAAAGGCTCTGCCGTGAAACTGCGGCAGAGCCTTTGGCTTTGTTCTCTTTTATTCCGCTTCCCGCTGGGCTTTGATCTTTTCCTTCCAGCACTTGTGGCACATGGCCTGGTAGCTGTCGTTGCCGCCCAGGAACACCTGGTCGCCATGGGTGATGATCCGGCCCTGACCGTCGATACGGGCGTTGACGGTGGCCTTACGGCCGCAGGCGCAGACGGTCTTGATCTCCGTCAGGGAGTCCGCCAGCTCCATCAGCCGCTGGGCGCCAGGGAAGAAGTGGGTCAAAAAGTCTGTACGCAGACCGAAGCACAGCACTGGCAGATCCTCCTCATCCACCAGGTCGCGCAGCTGGTCGATCTGCTCCGGGGTGAAGAACTGGGCCTCATCGGCGATGATCACGTCGTGCCGCCCCACCTTGTGGTATTCCTCCGCCACGTTCTGCTCCGGCGTAATGACCTGGGCCGAGCAGGCGAGGCCGATGCGGCTGCGGATCACATCCGCTCCGTCCCGGGTGTCCACACTGGGCTTGATGAGCCAGACGGTCATGCCCAGCTCCTCATAGTTGAACTTGGTGATCAGCGCCTGGGCGGACTTGGAGGAACCCATGGCCCCATATTTGAAATACAGCTTCGCCATCGTCTTACTCCTTGTTCTCCCGGTTCAGGTGGGCGCGCACCCGCTCCACCACCATCTGCATGGCCACCTGGTTGTGTCCGCCCTGGGGGATGATGATGTCGGCGTTGCGCTTGCTGGGCTCCACGAATTCCTCGTGCATAGGCTTGACCGTGGTCAGGTACTGGTCGATGACGCTGTCCAGACTGCGGCCCCGGTCCCGCACATCCCGCACGATGCGGCGCAGAATACGCACGTCCGCGTCCGTGTCCACATAGAGCTTGATATCCATCTCCCGGCAGAGCTCCCGGTTTTCATAGATGAGGATGCCCTCCACGATGATGACCCGGGTTGGGTAGACGGTCACCGTCTCCTCGGTGCGGTCGTGGATGCTGTAGTCATAGACCGGACACTCGATGGGATGCCCCAGCTTCAGCCGCCGCAGGTCGCGGATCAGCCGCTCGGTCTCAAAGGCGTTGGGATGGTCATAGTTGAGCTTGGTCCGCTCCTCATAACTCATGTCATGATGGGCCTTGTAATAGTTGTCGTGGTGGATCACCGACACGTCGGCGCCAAACTCCTTCATCAGCTTCCGGGTTATCGTGGTTTTACCGCTGCCGGTGCCGCCGGCGATCCCGATCACCATAACGTCGCTCATAGCTCCGCCCCCTGCTTCTTTCTTTTTTCTTTATCATAGCATATCCGTTCCGCCGTTTCAATTTGACTTTGCACTTTTTCTTCCGTATAATGGAGATAATCGAAGAGTAAAGGAGGACACATTCATGATCCCCACCCCTCATATCAATGCAAAGAAAGAAGATTTCGCCAAGACCGTGCTGATGCCCGGCGATCCCCTGCGGGCCAAATTCATCGCCGAGACCTTTCTGACCGACCCGGTCCTGATCAACAATGTCCGCGGCGTCCAGGGCCACACCGGCACCTGGAAGGGCGTCCCCGTGACGGTGATGGCCTCCGGCATGGGCATCCCCTCCATCGGCATCTACAGCTGGGAGCTGTTCAACTTCTATGATGTGGACAACATCATCCGCATCGGCTCCGCCGGCGCCCTGCAGGACGATCTGAAGCTGCGGGACCTGGTGGCCGGACAGGCCGCCTGCACCAATTCCAACTATGTCAAGGGCTTCGGCCTGGGCGAGACCGCTACCTACGCTCCCATCGCGGACTACACCCTGCTGTCCACCGCCGTGCGCGTGGCGAAGGAGCACGGACTGGACATGCGCGTGGGCAACATCCTCTCCTCTGATCCCTTCTACGCCGCCGAAGGCTGCAGCAAAAACGACCAGTGGAAACGCATGGGTGTGCTGGCCGTGGAGATGGAGGCCGCCGGTCTCTACGCCAACGCCGCCTACGCCGGCAAGCGGGCCCTATGCATCTGCACCATCTCCGACCATATCTACCGCCCGGAGGACAACCTCCCCGCCGAGGAGCGCCAGAACTCCTTCCGTGACATGATGGAGGTCGCTTTGGATACGGCAGTTGAAATGAGCAAGCTGTAACCAAAAAGTGTGCAGACGCGACAAAATCCCCGGTTTTTGCAGATTCTTATTGCGCTGTCCCCGGAATGCGTGATATAATAGACAAGCTATGGGCCTTGCGCCCTGGTGATAAACTGTGTACCCAAAATAATATTATGGAGGAAAAAACATGAAAAAGATTCTCGCACTCGTTCTTGCCCTGTGCATGGTCTTTGCCCTGGCCGCCTGCGGCAGCAGCTCTTCTACTGCTTCCACCGCAGCCAAGACCAAGATCGGTATGGTGACCGACGTCGGCGGCGTCAACGACAAGTCCTTCAACCAGACTTCCTGGGAAGGCCTGCAGGCTCTGGCCGCTGAGGACAGCAGCTTTGAGGTCAACTATCTGGAGTCCAAGACCGACGCTGACTATCAGACCAACATCAACACCTTCATCGACGAGGGCTATGACCTGATCATCTGCGTGGGCTTCATGCTGGCTGACGCCACCCGTGAGGCCGCCGAGGCCAACCCCGATCAGAAATTCGCCATCATTGATGACGACTCCAATGCGGATCTGGACAACGTGGCTTGCCTGATGTTCGCGCAGGAGCAGGCTTCCTATCTGGTGGGCCTGATCGCCGGCAGCTACACTGAGTCCGGCACTGTCGGTTATGTTCAGGGCATGGTGTACCCCGCCATGAACAAGTTCGGCGTAGGCTTCATCTCCGGTGTCCACGCTGTGAATCCCGACGCGAAGGTTCTGCAGTACAATGCCAACAACTTCGGTGACAGCGCTATCGGCTCCACCGCTGCCAAGGATATGATCACCAAGGGCGCCGATGTTATTTACCATGCTGCCGGCGGCACCGGTGCTGGTGTCATCGAGGCTTGCAACGAGGAAGGCATCTGGGCGATCGGTGTTGACTCCGACCAGTCCAACCTGGCTCCCGACCATGTCCTGACCTCCGCCATGAAGCGCGTTGACGTAGCTTCTCAGGACATTTCCAAGGCTGTCAAGGCCGGTACCTTCACCGC
Organism: Oscillospiraceae bacterium; assembly: GCA_017470325.1. The sequence continues at coordinate 160,889 of JAFUES010000035.1, read as the reverse complement.
CGGCGTGCATCTCTATGACCTGAACAACGACGGCGTGGGCATTGCCCCCACCACCACGCACCTGAGCGACGAGGTTCTGGCTCTGGTCGAGCAGGCCAAGGCTGACATCGTTGCCGGCAAGGTCACCGTCCCCACTCTGGCCGAAGAGGTTCCTGATTTCACTCTGAACTGATTCTCTTCGATTCTCCGGACACTGCCCCCAGGGGCAGTGTCCTTTTTTATTATTTCTGCGAAAAGGCAGTAGAAATACGTTTCGCTTTATGATAAAATAAATACACTTATGTTGAATGAACGCAAAAACGCATAACAGGGGGCGATCTATTTTGGCAAAAGAATATGTGGACCTGAATACCCCCGTCATTGAGATGCGCAACATCGTCAAGAAATTTGGCGATTTTGTAGCCAACGACGGGATCAACCTCACCGTCCACAAAGGCGAGATCCACGCGATCCTGGGTGAAAACGGCGCCGGCAAGTCCACGCTGATGAATCAGCTTTACGGCCTGCTCAAACCCACCTCCGGTGACATTCTGGTCAACGGCAAGAAAATCGAGATGAACAATCCCCGCGACGCCATTGATGCCGGTATCGGTATGGTCCATCAGCACTTCATGCTGGTCCAGCCCTTTACCGTGACGGAAAACATCGTCCTGGGCACTGAGCCGACCAAGGGTCCCAAGCTGGATATGGCCACCGCCCGCAAGAACGTGGTGGAAATCTCTGAGCGCTACGGCCTGTCCATCGACCCGGACGCCAAAATCGAGGACATCTCCGTAGGCATGCAGCAGCGTGTGGAGATCCTGAAGGCCCTCTACCGCGGCGCGGATATCCTGATCCTGGACGAGCCCACCTCCTCCCTGACCCCTCAGGAAATCACCGAGCTGATCGCTATCATGCACAACCTGGTCAAGGACGGCAAGAGCATCATCATCATTACCCATAAGCTCAAGGAGATTAAGGAGTCCGCCGACTATTGCACCATCATCCGCATGGGCAAGTACATCGGCACCGTGGATGTGGACGAAGTGGACGAGAACGGTCTGGCCAGCATGATGGTGGGCCGCAACGTCACCTTCAAGGTGGACAAGCCCGAGCAGGAGCCCGGCGAGGTGGTGCTGGACGTGAAGGATCTGCACTGCAAGGATTACCGGGATATCGAGATCGTCAAGGGTCTGAATCTGCAGGTGCGCCGGGGTGAGATCGTGGGCATCGCCGGCATCGACGGCAACGGTCAGACCGAATTGGTGGAGGTCATCACCGGCCTGCGCAAGGGCGTCTCCGGTCAGGTGCTGGTCAACGGCGTAGACGTGTTTAACAAACCCCCTCTCTTCGGTTTTGAGCATGGCGTTTCCTCCATCCCCGCCGACCGGCAGAAGCACGGCCTGGTGCTGGACTTCTCCATCGAGGACAACCTGATCCTCCAGAACTACGGAGACGAACCCTACTCCAAAAAGAGCGTGCTGCAGCGGGATCCCATCTTTGCTCACGCCACCGAGTCCATCGAGCAGTACGATATCCGTCCCAAGCAAAGCGAGAAGCGCCCGGCAGGCACCCTCTCCGGCGGCAACCAGCAGAAGGTCATCATCGCCCGCGAGGTGCAGAACGACAAGGACCTGCTCATCGCCGTCAATCCCACCCGTGGTCTGGACGTGGGCGCCATCGAGTATGTGCACAAGTACATCGTGGACCAGCGCAACAAGGGCAAGGCCGTGCTGCTGGTATCCTTTGAGCTGGACGAGATCATGAGTCTCTCCGATATTATCGACGTGATTTTCGACGGGCAGATCGTGGCCGCCATCCCCGGCAAGGAGGCCAACGAGAACGATCTGGGCCTGCTGATGGCGGGAGGTGAGAAGGCATGACAAAGAAAAAAGACTTTCTGGATGTGATTTCGGAAAACCGTTTTATCCACATCCTGTTGTCCATCATCCTGGGCTTTTTGGTGGGTGCTATCTTTCTTGCGGTCATGGGCCTGTCCGTGGGTGAAGCCTATGGCAGGCTGATTTCCAGTGTTACCAGTCTGAAGGGCTTCTCTTATGTGATCGTCTACGCGATCCCTTATATCGTGGTTGGTCTGTCGGTAGCCTTCTCTTTCAAAACCGGCGTCTTCAACATCGGCGCCGAAGGCCAGTTTGTGGTGGGCTCCATGGCCGCCGCGGTGGTGGGTATCCTGCTGGGCAATCTGCCCAAACCCATCTTGATCCTTCTGTGCTTCCTGGCCGCCATGGCTGCCGGCGCCGTCTGGGGCATCATTGTGGGTTTCCTGAAAACCAGTTGTGGGGACAAATCCGACAATCCACGGTTGCGTAGTGGTTCACACCATTCACCGGGAGTTCAAGCCCCACCAGTGGCGCAAGTTTACGCCAGAATACTATTGACTGCCTGCTGTACGGCAGAGTAGTCATATCCTGCGTCTGTCAGTGCTTTCTTGCGGTCATCACCGTTGCCCCACTTGCCTGCGATAACCTCACGGGCAAGTTCCTCTACGGTCTTTGTAGCGGCAGGAGTAGTGGCTACCACTGTTCCTGCGCCCGCCGTGGTAATAAAAGCGTCAGAGAACCCGGCAGCTTTCAGACGGTTCAACTGTGCGTCCGCATTGGACTTCACACTGTAGGCTCCCACCTGTACCTTGTACAGATTGCCTACCTTCGTGATAAAGGAGTCAAAGCCCTTCGCCTGTACTGCGGCAAGCTGCTTATCAGCGTTCTCCTTTTTGGAGAAAGCACCTACCTGTACCCTGTACAGTGTACCAGAAGCGGAAGGAGTTGTGGTAGTTTTTCCTGCGTATTTATCATAGTAGGTTACACCATACCCCGCCCGCTTATTCTGGACAGACGTTCCCTGGTCAGCAGGTTTTTCATAGCCAGTCAGAATAGCGTTGGACGCAGCCTTGACAGACTCCGCAGCTTTCAGCAGTTTCATAGTACCTGTGTAGGTCTGCAACTCTTTCCACAGGAAGTCAAGCTGCATAGCCAGGTCACCAATGGACTTGCCCGCCGCCTTTGCAAACTCAAGAAGTGCCTGCTTACGGCTCCAATACGTCCACTGTGCCAGACCATACCCGGCACTGTCCTTAACAAAGTTCCCATAGGTTCCCTTGTCAACCGCCGCCGTGTACTGGTCATCGGTCATACCCAGTTTCTTTTCATAGGTATTCTGCAAGTTGTTAGGACGCAGACCGCTTTCAGCATACAGGTTACCCATGATACCCGCCACAGCAAAATCATTCAGCCCTTTTCCCTTGAGGAAGTCCCAGATAGTTTTTTCATTGTCACTGGTAGAAGTGGCAACGGGAGTAACGGTCTGGGGCTTTTCCTCTGTCACGGGAGTAGTCCCGCCAAGCTGTGCGGTAACCTTCGCTGCAAGGTCACCCATACGGGCGTACATCCAATCACCGGGACAGGACTTGTTGGCATACCACCTATGAACAGTCAGCACCATTTCCCCGTCCTTCGGTTCATAAGCCAGGGTCTTATTCTTGTCACCAAGCCACAGCAGCTTATTCTTCCCGTTACGCTTGCAAATGTCTACACACAGCTTGATAAGCGTCTGGTAGACAATATCCTTGAAAGCATAAGGGTGTGTGGTGTCAGAAGCACACTCAATAGTGATAGCCCTCTGGTCATTCTCATTGGAGGACGTACACCAAGAACGGTTCTTTTCCTCCACATACATACCCACACGTCCGTCAGCACCAATGCCGTACTGACAAGAAGCCTGCCGGGAAGTGGGGTAGAAGATATTACCCAGGGTTTCAACACTGCACTGACCTACCACGCAGTGCGGAGTGATACGGTCAATGCTGTGCTTCCTCTGTCCAGAGTGGTTAGGACTCAACTTTGTATATGCCACCATAGGGCTATTTGTATATCCCATTATTCTTCTCCTTTCCCGTTAGTCAGTTCGTCAACGGTTTCCTCTGTGAAAACTTCGCCCTCACGGGTTTCAATATCATCAAAAATCTTCTTGTCATCCATTGTGGTTACTCTCCTTTCTTCTTCGGTTCATCGTAGGTCAGTGCCAGGTTGGAGTCAGCAACACCCTGGGTAGTGGGGTCAGTGACGATACCCAGAATGGACAGCACGGCAAACACAGCGTTTACCACGGCAAGCAGCTTGTTACCCAGTTCACCCAGGTCAAGGGTGTAGCCAAAGACGGCGGCTACTACCTGTACCAGAAGCAGCAGAGCAGGGATAAGGGCAACCCAAAAATTCTTGTTCTTAATACGGACTTTCCAGTTAATCATTTTCTTTACCTCCTTAAAAATGAAGGGGCTACAGCGCAGTGCGCCATAGCCCCATTGGACTTGCAAAGGTCTTTACCTCTGCGGTTTATGTTGTTACTTAATCGTCTACTCGTTTTCCTTCCAGACCATCCAACCTATGGTGTGCGGACTTCGTAGACTGTTCCACAATGATAAGCCTGTCCCTCAAGTCTTGAACATCGTTCTTTACATTACGCATATCAGACTTAATCTCATTTACGCCGTCTGCGATATTCTCCAACTTGACTATGAGGGTTGTTATCTGGGACGCTTCCTGCTTATCGGTAGAAGCGTTCCTACTGCGTATGCTTGTGATAGCCACTATGATAGCAACCAACAAAGACAATGCAGAAATGAGAATAGGGACATCTATTACCATTGTCTTAACCCTCCGTTACTTCGTCCTCCACCACATACGGCTCCCCGGTAATCTCCTGGTATTCCTCTGCGGTAATCCATCTGCCTACTGCGTTCCAGACCATCTTCTTTGTCCAGACTCCTGCATGGTAGTAGCGTTTGACAGTATCAAACTTCTTGCTATGAGTAAGTTCAGCCATTGTCTTATACCTCCTCCAAGTCTACGTCTGTCATCATGGCAAGGTACTCAATCTTGCCGTTGACAGCAATGTTTACCTGCTCCTGCGGGGGAATTTCCGCAAAGCTGAAATACCACCCGTCATCAAACTCCTGCTGTCCTGTGAACATAGCGTTGTGCAGGACGGTAGTTTCTCCCTCACCAGTAATGGTCACGGTGGAAAGATTGTCCTCAAACAAACTTTCATCCACCTTGTTTTTACTGACAAGGTTGTTGCCGTTCATACCCAGATTTTTAATCTGCGTACCGTCAGCCAGTTTTAGTGTGTACATGATAATTTACCTCCTTTAATTCTTTGTAGAGGGCATTGAGATTGTCCCTCTGTTGGTTGCTCATAACACGGTAATGATTGCAGAACCAGGATTGATACCAGTCCTCAAACTGCTTTTCGGATAGCTTGTGGACAAGTTTCTTCATCTTTCTTCTCATACAGGTCAAACGCTTTGGGTTGATTTTCTGTATCACCCTTCCTGTGTCGGTAAGAGAATACTGTATTTGAAGGAACCGCCACATACTTGAGAGTTTGCATATCCGGGTCTTACGGGTGTTCACGGTGATACCAATGCTCTTTGCGATACGGATAATCTCTTGAAGCAAGTCCTCAAGAAACTCTTTGCTTTCGTGGATAACGTAGGAGTCATCCATATACCGTCCGTAGAACTTGACGCTTCTGACAATCTTGATATAGTTGTCAATCGGTATGGGATACATGATACCCGCAACCTGCGCCACCTGGTCACCAATGTTTAGGTGCTTGTACATGAACTTCTCACCTGTGAGAAGCCGTCTGTCCACCTTCTCATATTCCAGAGAATTAAAGACTTCCTCCATGCACCCTGCGTATTCTTCAACCGTCATGTACGAAACGTCCACTTTGGAGCGGTCTATCACCTGTGCAAGATAGTTCAGTGCCACTTCATCATCCACATACTTTCTGAACTGTTCCATCAATACGTCATGGCGTATATTGTCATAGTATTTTGAAAAGTCCATCAGCAGTATGTACCCGTCATTAGAACGGTTCTTCTGGTAGAACTTCCGCAGGTGAGTCAGCAACCTTCTCCGGGTGAAATCAATACCCTTGCCCTTGAGACTTGCACCATTGTCATATATTAGGTACTTCCTTACGGCGGGACTCAATATCTCGTCACACAGTGCATGTTTGGCTACCCTGTCCCGTATCTGTTCGCCTGTTATATGTCTCACCTTGCCCCTTTCACGGATTGTGAACTCCGTATTTGGGAGGAAATGAACCTCACCACTCTCAAGTTCTTTCTGTATCTCTGCCAGGTGCAGTAGGTACGTCATTTCAAATTGCTGCACCTGCGGTTTCCAATCACTACCTTGTTTGGCACGTAGGAAACTCTCATAGAGTAAGTTGCTATCAAATATTTCACGCTTATAACTACAGTTCTCGTAAGAAGTAGTGTCGTGTTTAGTATTTACCATAAGGAAGGACAATCTCTCCTTTCTCTATACCCGGAACGCTCAAGTGGCTATTAAACCGGGTTATCGAAATCGGGACGCACCCCATTAGAGTTAGAAGCGTTGTTGTAGTTCGCATTACCGTTGTTATTGACGTTGGCGAAATTGGCAGCGGACGTAGAGATTGCCCCTTTGAATTTGTTGTCAGCCTTTCTCCAACCCTTAATCAAGTTAATCTCCGTCTGAATTGCATTACCAAACTGGGTAAAGGTGTTCACGTCTACAGGTAGCGTTTCTATGGCGTATTGAAGTTCCTGTACCAGTCTGTAGCACTGTCCAATGGCATTGTCCTGGTGAAGCCTGCGCTCAATCAGTTCTTCCATACAGGTAGGGTAGATACTGTTTGCCACATAGACTTCCTTCGTAATCTCCCGCAGACAGTCCACAATGACCTGTCTCTGGTCATAGATGAACCAATCGTCAAACGCTTCCCATTTCTGTTTCATACGGTCATACCGCAGGCGTTCAGCTTCGGTCAACTGGTCATACGTCCTGCCGCCGAAAGCCTTTTTCAGTTTCTTGTCACACTTTTCATAACTGTAACCGAAATCCCGCAGTAGCAAGTCGGTAATGTCCTTCCTCAACTTCGTCAGTTGGTGGAAAACCTCAAACTGTGACGCTTTCCGTTTGCTTTTCAGAACAGACATACTTGATACCTCCCCTGCACCCCACAAGGGGGTGCAGATTTAAGATTTAGGATTTAATAGAGAAAGCGGGACGCACCCCACGAGAGGCAGAAGCGCTGTCGTAGCCCGCATTACCGTGGCCATTGACGCCGGCGAAATTGGCAGCGGACACTACGTCCCTTAACCAGTAAGTAGCCCTGTTCGTGATACGGGACGGTTCCAGTGCGAACAACGGGAACTGACTCTTATCAATGGTGTACAGTGCAGGCACGGTAGAACCGTCAGAAGTAGGCGCAAAGAACTTACCGCCATACACATTCTGCTCATTCATCAGTTCCACAGTGCTGTCAAACCAGGAACCCGCAGACGGTCTACCATTCGCAACCGTGGTAGTAAGATACTGCCTATGGTTCAGAATATGTCCAGACCCAAACGCATTGTTGATAATGGTCTTTGCGTCAGCAAGGTTGGTCTTGTACATGGCAGAACCAGTGTAGCCGTCAGTGGTCACATTACTGGTGTTCATCTGCTTGTTCTCACCCAGGCAGGTGTCCGGGACAATGACCACATGGTGAGTGGTGCAGTTGGTGTCACCCGTGTTAAGGTAGTAATCAAACGCAGCAATGCGCCAGTTCACACCGTTAATCACCCAGTAGTCACCAATGTACAGGTCATCAAAAGTACCCGCATTGATAGCCGCCCACTGTTCAGCAGTTACGGACGTACCCAGGTTCTTGCCACGGTAGATACCGTTGTGCGCTCCCGCACCGGGGAAGGAAATTGCCGTCAGAATTTTATCCAGGGCGGCTTCCGTTGCCCGCAGGTCACTCTTGAGAGTTTCAATAGAAATGCGCTTCACTCCGTTCCCGTCATGGTACAGGAGCATACCTGTATCTTCACAGGTAAGCGTTTCCAGATAGTCAGAGAATTTTCTACTCAACATTGTTTATACCTCCTTATAAATCCATTCTCCAAGAATAGCGTAGCCGTCATCATCAACCAGGACTCCTTCTTCCTCCGCTTCGTCCGCAATCATGGCTACATACTGATTGCTGTAGACCATACCTTCCAGTTCAGCCAAACGTGCGTCCAGGGCTTCACAGTAGTTCAGCAGTTCCCCCGCAGCGTCCTGGTTCAGCTTGCCACGGACTGCTTCAAACCACGCATTGAATACCTGTTCCTGTTGAGACTCATACTGGGTAATCTCTGCCCGGTAGTCAGTCTTAATGGCGGCAATCGCAGCGTCACCGTCCTGTTCCAACTGCTCCACATACTGGTCAAAGCCGCTTTCAGTTTCATCCACCGTCTGCTGAAACAAGACCTTCTGTGCAGCAAAGTAGTTCTGGAACGCTTGATACAGGTCTGTACCGTTGTTCACCATGTTCATAATGGTGTTGAGGGCTTCGTTCATGCGGTTAGCGTCCCGTGCGCCAAAGAAAGATTTTTCTCTCTGACTGTACTGGGTCACGTCCTGGAACGAAACAGTACCGTCCTCATTGGTAATCTCGTTGTACCTTTTTAGACCACTCCATACTGCGTCTGTGTAGTCAACTGGTAACAGTTCCCAAGCCATTTAGAACCCTCCTTTCATTCCGAAATTCCATGTAAACATCCTCCTTCCTTCACTCTGATTATTAAGACGGTCATACAGGTCAAGGATTGCTCCCTCCAAACGATTGAGTTCATTGAAGTCCATAGTGTTGCCGTTATCGTTATAAGAGGGGGTAGACCCGTAAGACCTCTTTAGAGTGTTGGAGTTAATGGTGTTCAAGTTTTCTTCCAACTGGTTAATCTCGTCAGCGTAGAAATAATCAGCAGGTGTACGGTCAGTCCCCAGGGACACAATGCTGAACTCGTCATAGAGTTTGATTGCCAAGTCCCGGAGGTATTGCAGGTTGTTCTTGATACGGTTGAAATCCGCAGCATTAAACCTGTCACCCGTGTAGTTCCCGTCAGCGTCTATACCGCCGTACCAGTCGGTTTTAGGTGTTACCCATGCCATAATCAACCCTCCACTCTCCGGGCTGTAATTTTCCCAGAAAAAGACTGGTTGAAGTTGAGCGTTGCCCGGTAAATCGTCACCTTCATGTTGTCACGGAACTCATTTTCCTGGTACACAATGTCATTCACATCAATCTCCGGGTTACCCCTTGTGGTGTACTCATACTCAATGCCTGCGGAGTAGTAGTCCGCTATCCACTGTGCCAGGTCTTGTGCCATCGTCATATCAGACATAAGCGGGTTTTCCCACTTCACGGTCTTGCCCCTCTCACGGAGTTTGACCGTAGCAAGTCTCTCCACTATCCTGTAGCGATAGCCCCAGGTTTCAAACTGGAAAGTTCCTGTCTGGGTGAACCGCACCGTAATGTAATAATTGCCCCACGCTACGATAGTCACACCCGTTGCTACAGCGTCCAAAGTTGTTCTGTACCCATAGGACGCAGCACCCATGTAGAATGTCATAACGTCCCCACTGGTAACTTCCACTTCTTCACTGATAAGACATTCCTCTGAATTACCTGTCTGGTAACCGTAGCAGGGAACCACAACCTCTTTGACAACCTCCTGCTTAATCGCAGTCGGAGAAGAAGTCATGTCGCACTTCTCCATCGTGAAGTTCGTGACTTCGCCAAAGGCAAAGTAGTTCAGAACAATTCTGTTGTACGGCTCCTGCGTCCCGGTAAACTCAATCTGCATGGTGTCAAAGTCATCAAAGTCATGGAGGATAACCATGTTCTTTGTTATCTCATCCTCAACCTCATATTCATCCACCAATGCGCCTGTGTTGTAGGTTCTCACCACAATCCCGGAGGGAAGGGCATGACCGAACTCAAGTTTGATACCGTAGTACATACAGATTGCTTCCTGTACCACGGTCAGTACCGGGTTGGTTGCGAACTTTCCGTTTGCGTCAGACTGTGCCGCAGAGACAAAGCCCGTGTTGAAGGTCTTGCCCGCCGTGCTTCTGGGTAAGAAGTGCATACCACTGTCCACAACCGTATAGTTCGTAGCAAAGGAACCGTACTCGTCCTTCGTCCCACTGTTCATAGCGTTTGCCACGTTGGAATACGGGGCTTCACCATTACTGCTTATGGAAGCAGGCGGGTTGAAGTTGGACTTAATCTGAATTACCCCGGTACGGGATTGCAGAAGCACACAGCGGCAAGCGTTGGCTATAATCTGCAAGGCTTCCTTGTGCTGCACCCGTGGGAGGGGGTTCTTCGTGTACAGGGACTTCAAGCGGGGGTCAATATAGTATTCACTCACACCTGCGTCCCGCAGTATTTCAACCGCCAGGTCATAGTAAGACCTGCCTGCCGGGAGATACATTCCCCGGTAGTATTCCGTGTCCATGTTGCGGAAAACATCTTGACAACGGATTGTAGCGGTATAGTCATCAGACTCCCATTCGGAACAGAGAAGGTGGTTACCCCTTATCCACTCAATTTCCCCGGACTCTGGTAACTGATACCCGTAGTAAATATCCATTTCCTGTCCAGTCTCAAGGAAGTTGATAGCAGACCTGGGGTTGTCCACGTTGAAATACTTATCATAGTTTTTCAGCGTCACCGTGAAATCAATCTGCGGTATGTCTGCTCCTATAGGAGATACGTAGCTTTCCAGGGAGGAAGCCATAACACTGTCATTGTAGTAAACCAGACCGTAGCCAAAGCGGATAGAGTAGATACGCAGCCTGCTTTGGGGGTTCTTCATGGTGTAGAACGTCAGCGTCAGCTTCTTTGCGTTGTAGAAAACTTCCTCCGTAGTAAATTCGGCAAGGTCATTGTCTCTGAACTCCACTACTTGCCCCTGGTCACTTGCTATGTCAAAGTCTACGGGGTAGTTCTCACCAAAGTTAATTGTGATACCCCGGAAGTCAGTAGGCAGGGTGTTGAAGTTGATAGTCAACGAAAACCGCCCTGCGGACAAAAGGTTCTGACTCACCAGACCTGTATTGTAGTAAGCGTCAGAAGCGTTCCTGCGGGGAAGAAAGAACATAGACCCGTCTACCTTCGTGAAATCCTGTTCCAGTGTGGCATAAACTGTATCATCATTCATCTTCCCAAACAGATTGCTCTTGTTGGAGTAGTAGGCGTAGGAACCGCCCTCAATGCTTGCCTTTGCCTGTATCTCTTGATTGACCAACCCGAAAGAGAGCATTATGTATGCTCTCTCCCGGAGGGAGTCTTTCATGCTTGCTTTATACTCTTTAGATACCTTCTGCATAAAATCACTCCCCTACGTCAATCAAGTTCACACGGCAGTTACGGTAATGTGTCGGATTCCCGTCATCATCCACGTAATAAGGTTCTGCCGTCCTGTCACCGGGGTACATCTTAATGGTGATAGGAGAATTGGTTACCGGGTCTGGGAAGGTGACGTAGACAAAGAAGTTGCTTAAGAGTCTCAATATCTGGCTCCACTGCGCCGCCGTCAGCCAAGACCATTCAAGGTTATTCAGCTTGTATTGGTCACGTCCAATGCGCTGTCCAACCACTGTACCGTTTGCGTCACGTCCTGCGTCAACTATGGTAGTGACTATGGGTTCAAGCCCACGTTTGGGGGACGGACACTCATAACCGTTGATTTTCAGATATGCCATTGTTCCGTCCCTCCTTTACTTCGTGAACCTGTAACCGTCAGCCTTTTCCTGTGTCACCACAGCGTCACGCACGGTCTTGTTACCTATCTGTACCGTAGTCTTTTCAGACTTGTCAGCCTGCCGCTTCATGTCAGCAGCCATACGGTCAATACTGCTTTCCAGGGCTTCAAGATGTTCAATGACCCTTCGTACACCAGAGGTTTCGCCGTCACCACTGTCACCCGGCAGAATGTCCTTTACCTTTTCGGCAATGGTGTCCATCCACTCTGTATGCCGCTCAAGCGGCAGTACCGCTTCGGCTCCTGCTTCGCCGCCACCCAGGAAGTTATTACCTAACATTCCAAAGAGTTGTGCGCCGTCCAGAATACCACCCTGTGCATACCACTCTACAGAGAAGGACGGGAGGTCAACTTTACCGAAAATCGGGTCTTTGTACCAACTTACAGTAACGTGCGGCAGCTTGATACCAAGCGTAGTCCAGAGAGTGCCTACAGCATTGCTCCACCAGGTCTTTACATCAGACCACCACTGACTTGCGGAGTTGACCACACCTACTGTGAAAGACTGCACGGCTCCTACCTTGCCAGACCACCAGGTTTTGACGTTGCTCCACCAAGTAGCACTGTCATTCACCACTGCTGTAGTGAACTTCTGAACCATGCCAACTACGCCAGACCAATAGGACTTACAGTTAGACCACCAGGTGGACGCTTCATTCTTGACATCGGTAGTGAATTTCTGAACCTGTCCAACCTTACCGCTCCACCAGGTCTTTACATCAGACCACCACTGTGCGCTTTGATTAGTTACCCAAGTCCAGAACTCCTTGACTTTACCAACCTTGCCACTCCACCACGTCTTTACATCAGACCACCAGGAAGCAGACTGGTTGGTAACCCAAGTCCAAAATTCCTTAACCTTGCCAACCTTGCCAGACCACCAGGTTTTTACATCACTCCACCAGGAAGCGGATTGATTGGTCACCCACGTCCAGAACTCTTTGACCTTGCCTACTTTGCCAGACCACCAGGACTTCACGTCAGACCACCAAGACCCTGCCTGGTTGGTTACCCAAGTCCAGAACTCTTTAACTTTACCTACCTTTTGGCTCCACCACGTTTTTGTGTTAGCCCACCATGTAGACGCTTGATTGGTTACGGCAGTGGTAAATTCCTTCACCTTGCCAACCTTGCCGCTCCACCAGGACTTGACGTTGTTCCACCAGTCAGTAGCGGAGTTTTTCACTCCCGTCCAGAACTCTTGTACCTTACCAACCTTGTTAGCCCACCACTGTTTAGTGTTAGCCCACCACGTTGCAGCGTCATTCTTGACGTTCACAAAAAACTGTCCTATGTTGCCTGCCAGTTTGCAAACAGCGTCCCAACCTTCTTTGACCTTGCCCCAGATATTGGAACCAACTTCTTTCACATCGTCCCATTTCTCACCCAGAAGGGCAGACATGAACGGGTCAATAATGTTGTTCCATACCCATTTACCGATATTCCCCAGGGCTTTCTTAAAAGCGTTCCAGAGGTTGCTTACGGTTTCTCCGAAATCCGCACCCTTAATATCCTCATTCCACCAGTTGGCTATGTCTTGTGCAATGCCACCAATGAAGTTTCCGATAAACAGGGCAGCAGACCTTATGGCAGTTCCCAGGAAGGTGAAGAAACTGGTTGCGATACCTGCGTAGTCGATATTGGAAACAAAGTCCTTTATCTTCTCCCACAGAAGGGAACCAAGTTCAGCCCAGTCATGGCTATTCAGCCACTTCGTGAACTCGTCAAAGATACCCTTGACAAACTCACTGATTTTCTGTGCTACCAGTCCCCAGTCAAGCGTTGTGAAGAACCCGATTATCATGTCCCATATAACAGTCATCTTCTTTACCAGAAGTCTGCCTATGTAACTGAAATCAATTTCTTCCAATGCCCCGTTAAGGAACTCTGCAATACGGCTACCTATGTTGGTGAAATTCACCGTATCAAGGAACCAGTACGCAGTCTGAATAGCACCGTTCAGCGCAAAGCCTACCTTGTGTCCAATACCGCCCCAGTCAATGCTATCCACAATCTCATTGACCTTCTCGCCAAGGAGAGTGCCAAGAGTTTTCCAGTCAGCATTGTCAAAGGCTTCTTTCAGCTTGTCCGCAAAATCACTGATATTCTTATCAATCGGGAGTTCCTCAAACATGGAACCGTAGTCAGTTCCACCACCCCCGCCGCCACCGCCACCAGAACCGTTGTCGGGGTTGTCCTGGATGATATTGAGTTCATCAATACCCACGGTGTAGGACTTGATTTTGTCAATGGCTTTCTTTGCGGAACCTGCCGCAGCGTCAGCCGCACCGCCATAGGCAGCAGCTACCTTCTTCGCAGCGGTAAATGTGCTTTTGCCCGTCAGCCGGGAGATAAGCATATTTATCATGTTCAGAAGGGCAGCAATCTTATCAATGAGGAAGTCGATTGCCGGGGCAAGTGCGTTGATTATGGGCGCAGCCATAGCACCCAGAGAGTTTTTAAGATACTGTGCGCTTGTAGCCAGTCTGTCCATACTGCCTGCGAATTGACCATCCATGAGTGCGCTGTAGTTGTAAAGGTTATTGATACCTTCCTTTAACCCCTGCGTAAAAGCGGCAATAGCCGCACGGATAGCCCGATACATGGCAATACGCTTTAGATGACCGAATAACCCTCCCAGACTGGAAGTAGCCTGCTTGATACTTCCTATCAGTTTGGAAGTAACGGCATGAGGAATGTACATCATGGCGTTGTAGGCTTTCTTTGCCCCGGACGCTACAGTAGACAGTCCAGAACCAAGTTTCTTCAAAACACCTACGCCAGTATGGAACCCCTTACTGAACACACCGCCGATACCACTCAAGACAGACTTGAGGATATTGCTACGTCCCGTAGCCTGGGATAATGCGTCACTCAACTGCTGTGTTTCGCTTGCCGCCTGTCCAATACCGCTGTCCTGCGCTCCCTGCGCCGCAGCGTCAGCCGGGTTCCCGGTCACGTTAGGCGTTTGCAGGTTAGGTAATTTAACATTACCCGCAGCACCAATAGAAGAAATCGCATTTGCCATTCTCTCAAGGCGGTCAACATCGTCATCAGACAGAGACTTGCTTGCCGTAGCAATTTCAGCTATCCGCTTTGGGATAGTGGAAGAAATCTTCGCACCATTCATAGCGGACAAAGCATTACCCAGTTTTTCCAGTGCGTCAGTGTGGAACCCGGCAAGGGCTTGATTTAACTTTCCCAGTTTGTCAGAAGCATTGGACAAACCCTGCAAGCCTTTTGTGGCGTTTTTCAGCCTACCAAGGCTATTTGTCAAAGCGTCTACACTTTTTACTGCACCGTCAGAGTTGGCTTGAATTTGAAATTCAAGACCTTCCATATCAACTGCCATCGTCTACTTCCCCTCCTTTCTTTTGTTTTTCTTGAAATTGTCGGTTGAAGTTTGCCATCATAGCCCGCATAGCCTGTTTACCGTTCTCAAGTTTCTTTTTCTTCTCCATTTCCTTCTTGTACTTACTCTCACCCTCTGTGATAGGGATAGGAGTAGACCGATACGGAAACGGCTTGTTCTTCTTGCTCAACGGGTTCAATGCGGGAGAAGCGTCAAGGACAGCTTCATACAGGTAAGCCCCCTGCAACCAAAGTTCGTAGTTCCTGCGTTCCTTGTCATACTCATACTTCTGTCTGTAAAACTTCGGCATGAGGTTGTCCCCATCCCAGTAATCTTGATAGGACATACCCAGACTCATGTAGTAACCGCAGAGTTCTTCAAACTTTTCCCCGTAACGTAAAGGAGGGGACGGACGGCTTTTGCCGCCGCCCCCAGTAGTCGATGACGTGTCCGTTACCAACTCGTCATCCAGTCCACGTTTTTTGCGCTGTCCTCCGGTTCATCCATCAGTGCCATAATCGGTTCGTTGTACATTTCAGCAAGTTTCTCAATGAGTTGGTCTTTATGCGGCATATTCGCATAAATCTCGTCAATCACTTCCTGCTTCACAAACCTATGATGTGCCTTGAAAGCACCTGCGAACAGGGCAGGAAGAAGGGTCATAGGACGGTCATCAATGTTTCTTGCGACAAACCCTTCATCCTCCATCTGCTTGATAGTACGCTTCGTGTACTCAAGCGTGTATTCCTTACCTTCGTAAGTGAAAATAATCTGTTTAGCCATTGCTTACTTCCTCCAATTCTTGAAATTGCGGTAGGCTTAACCCGCTTATTCCTCCGTAATGACGGTAGACGGGGCAATCGTGATACCCATACCACGAACCTCATTCACGCCACCGCCAGTGACACGAACAGAAAGCTGTCCCTCAAAGGAGAACTTACCTTCCGTACCAGTCGGAGTAGCAGTACCGTCATTGTTCTCCGTACCGCCGAACCACACAGCGTACTTCTCGTTAAGCCGCTCAAGGGCTTTCAGAGCAAGGTACTCCGTATGGTCATAGTTGGTATTGAAGTTCAGACCTTCGTTACCCTGGATACCCAGAATGAAAGTCTGCATACGGTCAGACAGGGTAGTAGTCTCAAGCATTTCCGGGTCAGTTCCCAGGTCGGGGAACTCCGTAATGTCAACCAACTTCTCCCAAGTGGTAGTAGCTTCATTGCCACTGCCAGTTGTCGTACCGTGCATGAGGAAAGTCAAATACGTACTGGTTGCGTTCATTGTTCATTACCTCCTGTAAAAATTCTTTCCATCGGTTGCCACCCTGTACCGGGCAGTCAACCGATAAATAGTTGCGTCCTCCATGTTAGGGACGGGTGTAAGCACTATCCTTCTGAAATTCATATGGAACAGCACTTCGTCAATGACCTTCATAATTTTCTTACACTCCGTTTTCTTGCCGGGTTGAAGATTGGAATACACGTTGACTTCAAACATGACCTGCGCCATTTCTTTAGTCCCCGTAGTCCTTTCCGCAATCACCGCATTGTCACTTTGTGTAATGCTTACATGAGGGAAGGAGGAAGGGGCTTTCGTGTAGTCCCCGGTAAGGTCAATCCCTGGGAACTCACTACGCAGGACTGTTACTACACGGGTATAGACCTCATTTTCGCAGTCAATCATACGTAAACCCTCCTTGCTATTTCCTCAAACTTCTCCTTTAGTTCTCTGACGGTCAGATACATACTCATGTTGGCAGGGTTACCATGTGTGAGGACTTCGCCTGCGTGTCTGCCGCTTGTGATAACCTCACCGTTTGTGCCGGGGTCACCCGTGTACCGCCAACTATTCAGCTTACCAAGCCCATATCCGTACTGACCTCTCCCCAGTATTCCCGCAGGCTTTTCGGGGTGATTGTCCGGGTACGTTACGCCAGTACCAAACTCAATAAACAGCACCGCACCGCCTATGGCTATCACTGCTACTGTGTTTTCGTCCCTCTGCTCCATTTCACAGGTCACATCATTTGTGCCGTCATAGGCAGCGGAAGCGAACTTTGCGGAAGCAATCTGGACTCCTTCTTCACCCAGGGCTGTAATAAACTCTTTGGTCTTTTCCAGAAGCCATTTCTTCCACTGTTCCAGTTCCTTGATTGCCTGGTCAATGTCATGCTCATTCAGCTTGAGTTTGATAACCTTCTTCACGATACCTTCACCTTACTTACCGCTATGGAAATACTGTTGAGTGACTTTGCCACCCGCTTCACCGTGTAGTCATACAGCGGCTTGCCGTTTACTACCTGCGGTTCCTTGTCAATAAACAACACTGTGTTTTCGTCAATCGGGCAGTTCATGTCATCTGTAATCAGTACCTTGTCATAGGACTCAAGGTTTCCAAACACGTCAGTCTGTGCGAACCCCGTAGCCGGGGACACGTTGCACATCAGCTTGACGGGTTCCCCGTAGGTCACACCATCCTCACCAGTCTCATAGCCGTCATCGTCCGTCTGGGTTGCCTTTGTGCTGTACAGGCAGTACCATACGGGTTTAAGGTTGCGCTTCATCAGTTTCATGTCAGCACCCCCGCATTTGGTACGATACGGCGCAGAAGGGAGGGCGGGATAGAACCATCCTCCCAGTGGCGGCTTACACCGTTTTCAAGGTGTACCGTTTCACCCTCTGCACCACGCTTGTTCAGCATATAGGCAGCAACCTCAACATGGATTGCGTCATACCGGGAAGGAAATTCCTCTGGGTAATCCCCAAAGGGATATGCCTTTTGAAGAACCACGTCCTTTGCCAGAAGCAGGTAGGTGGACAGCGTTTCTTCGTCTGTTTCATCCGTCATCTGCGTTAGCATTTTGGTTTTTTCAGCTTCCGTCATGCTGTCCACCCTCCTTCCTCAAATTAAGCACCTGCGCCGTCCAGTTTACCGCCTGCGATATAAACGCTACGACTATAAGTCGGCTTATCAAACTTCGTGCTGATACCAGTGAACTTGCCGTGGAACCATTCGGGGCCGTGGTCAAGACCAATCTGACCGAACAGTTGATACTTCTCACCCGCACCAACCTTCGCAAGCTGCTCCAGGAAGAAGTTGCCCTTGCCGGGTACAGGCTGGAACACAGGCGCAAGCACATCAAGGTCAAGCAGAAGCGCAGTACCCGCAGGCAGGAACTCACCCAGGTACAGGTAGACTTCGCCAAGCGGAGTAACCACTTTGGACAGCTTGATACCGTTAATGTCACGGGCAGCAGGAACCACGGTCAGACCATTCTGCACAGCGTCAGCATTGACCTGGAACATGGTAGTAGCGTCACACCACAGCACCAGACCGTCATACGGAGCGTTGGACTCCTGTACCTTCTTCACGCCATCAGCAATGTTCCACAGACCCAGGGGCTTGTTACCCAGTGCAATGACGTTGGACTCAATGGCGGCTACCAGACCACGGGTCTTGTTGACTTCGCTATCCTTCGTAGCCTTGTTGTACTCACCGTTGATGAAGGTGTACTCAATGTCACGGTTCACCTTAACCATCTTCGCCGCAACCTGGAAGTCCAGTTCGTTAATGGGGTTCGCCTGCTGATTGGCAATGTTAATGCCAGACAGAGTACCCATGTTAGACTGCTTCGCATAGGAAACGCCTACAGACTCCTGGAAAATCTGGGTCACGTTAGTTTTCTGTTCACGGGTCACCACGGAAGCGTCCGGGGCGGTCAGAGAAGCGTTCTCACTGATAGCAGGCTGTGCGCCCTCATTGCCCGTGTTATATTCCTGCCCGGTCACGAACTCAACATGGTTCGTGGTCTTTGCCCTACCGCCGATAATGGCAGAAAGCGGGGTACGGGTATTACCCTTGTTGAACAGCATACCGCTGTAGTTCAGTACGCCAAAACTGGTTGCAATAACGTCAGCCATTGTTCTTTACCTCCAATTCAAATTCTTTATTCAACCGTCTGGTCAGCTTCATCCTGGGCTTTCAGACGGGTGTAGTAGGCAAGTGCGGACATATCGCCGTTTGCCTGTGCTTCGGAAATCATCTTGTCGTAGTCCATACCACCAGTTCCTTCCGAACCACCCGCAGGTCTGGGGGTTTTCCTCATGTGGTCAGCCTGGATAGTTTTCTTCTGGGCTTCCAGATATACGGACTGGTTCGCCATCACCTTGTCCATATCACCATCTACCATTGCAGTAGCGGTATCAGTAGCCAACTTCTCGTCATAACCCATTGCAAGGAGTTTGGCTTTCTTTTCGGACAGGGCAATAGACCGCTTGAGGTCATTGTTCTCCTGCACCAACTTGTCATGTTCCTCTTTCTGGGCGGCAGCGTTGGCTTCATCGTCCGTCTGCTTCGTCCGCAACTGCTTCTTATAGTCGGCAGCTTCGGAGTTGGCTTTTGACAGAGCGGCTTTCAGCCTGTTTACCTCTGCGTCATTCCCAGTTCCCACAGCTTCAAGGGCGGTGGAAATTTCTTCTTCGGTCATGCCCTCCTTGTAGGCAGTACCAAGCAAATCACTCAAATAACTCATGGTATAGTCCTCCTTTGCGTTTGTAGGGTTCACTCCCTGTGTTTTCCGTTTTATCCTCTTGTCTTGAGTTTGCGTTTTTAGGTGTTCCCTCACCATATCAAGCAGAAGTGGGTTAGGCTCCTGCGTAATATCAAACCGCTCTGCGGTAGGTCAAGATACAACGGCAGTTCGCATTGTTCTCAACCTTCGTGAACCTGCCCGGATAAGGGGCATGGTCACCATCGTAGGTGTAAAACTCGTCCTCCACGGCAACCGCTTTACCTTCAAGGTAAACGTGGGTATCTCTTACCTTCTCGTCACCCATCGTGTGCCAGACTTTTTCCACACCAAAGTTTCCTTCGTCCACAAACTCCTGTACGCCATCGGCAACCGCAGTGTTGTAGACCCTGTGAAACTCTGACTCCACCAGGGCTTGAAGCCCCGCCAGACCGCCCGTCTGTACGTGGTCGGCAACCCGGTCAGTGAAGTCCTTGCCCTCAATCACCTGGTAGATTGCCGCCTGCATTTTGTCCGTCTTAACGGTCAGTTCATAGGCAATCATTATGGAAGCGTGTTCCACTCCCAGGCGGTAGGCTCTGATAAGAAGGGACAGTACATCGTCCACAATCTGGGCTATCTTTGCCTGCAAGTCCTCACCGTCTGCCAGATAGTAACTGGTTGCGGTCAGCACATTCAGTTCATCCATAGCCAGTAGGTAACTGGTAATCACATCGTCCATAAATTCCTCCTGTATAGAAAATGGGACTATGAGTGGTTGTCACTCACAGTCCCATTGGACTTACCAGAACCTTTGTCCCAGTGTCACTTCTTATCGGTGTTGGTTTCCTTCATCCGCATTTTGCGTTTTATCTCAACAATGGTAACCTTCCCTTGTTCAATCAGAATTTCTACCCGGCTCCCGTGTTTCAGCAGACTTTCTATCTGCTCCTTCATTTCCGGGGTTATTACTGGGGTCATCATCGTTCCCTCCATTCGCTTTCATTTTCTGTTGTTTCTCAAACAACTCCTGGGCTTTCTTCTCCTGTTCCTCTGCGTATTCCGCACTTAATGTGTACGCCAGGTCGGAGTCAACGAAAAGACCACAGTGTTCAAAGGCAAGGCGGGGGTGTATCTTCGGGTTCTTCAACATGAGGTCAAGCACCTGCGCCTTTTGCAGTATGTTTTCATAGTTGCGCCGGGTGAAGCGTATCTCCACGTTGTGAACTCTCAAGTCCATGCCGTTGAGAGTGTGGCAGATATTCAGCACCAGTTTAAGGAATATCCTTTCGGACTTCTTAAACATCAGTTCGCTATCCTTCGCCCGTGCTTCCGCAGCAGACCACCCGTCACGCATAATGACCGCAGACCCGGTATCACTGGTAGAGGAACCGCCGTTGCGGTTAGGCATACCACAGATAGTCAACACCGTCTGGTACATATGGTCTACAAGCACCTGCGTTTCACCCTGGTTCAGATTGCTTGTGAGATAACTGACCTCCGCTTTCAACTGCGGGTCAATATCCCGGTACTTGATAGCCCCTTCCTCACGCAGCTTCTTGAAGTCATCGGAGGAAATGTCCACGTTGTGGAACAGCATGAGTGCCTGGATAAACTGCTCAACACCGTCAAGGCGGTTACTGTCCGTGAGGTTGATAGCGTCAAGCAGGGGGATAACCAGTTCAAACGCACCAATGCGGGCAATATTCAAGGGGTATTCGATAATCGGTATCTCACCCAAGATATGAGGTTCTACCTTCGTAATCTGGGTGTCCATAATTTCAAAGTATTCATAGCGAGAGTAGCAAGAGTAAGTCACTCTGCCGTTTTCATCCACCACATACTTCACACCCAGAACAGGCTTGTTCCCCAGACCGTTGTTGTAGACCACAAACGCATTGCGGGGGTCAAGGGTATAGACCTCAAAGGGGGAGTCATCTTCGTCCCCGGTTTCATCCGGGAGTATCATACGGTAGGAAGTACCGCAGATATGGAACCAGTCTGCCAGTTCTTTATCCTTTGCAGGCTTTTCTTCTGCAAAGACGTATTCGTTAAGCTGATTGATAGCGTCAGCAATATTCTCACCGTTGCCACGGGACACATACTGTAGGGGTTCACCCATCAGATACCCGGACTTGAAGGACACAATCTCGTTTGCCCGGTTCTCAACAATCATGTTGTTAATCTCTGGTCTTACGTCCTTCTCACGGTTGAGGATAGGCTGCTTGCCACGGTAATAAGCCCAAAGGTATTGAATTTCAGAACGGTTCTTCCAGTGAGTGGGAAGTGCTTTCCGCAGAATAGACACTACGTTGTCCCTGGTGACTTCCGTTTCATCGGTCTTAATGACCCGTCTGCCGTGCAGTACCATAGCCACGTCAACCTACCTCCTTCCAGTATTCTTCGTGTCTATTATAAACTCTCCAATGCTTATTGTCAATACCTTTTCGTATTTAAGCAGTGAAAACTTTATGAAATTTTTAGACAGGACGCTTGATAACCTCAACCTTCGTCCCTGCAAGCCCTCTCAACTCATTTTCCAGGAGAGAAAGAGAGTCGGGAGCGTCATCATGCGGAACCTTACCAGAACGGGTGTACGTAATAAGCTGCTTCATAAACTGTGCGTACTGACTATTCCGGGCATACAGAGAAGCGTCCTTGAAATAAAAATGCTTGATAATGTTGTCGGAAGCAAATTCAATACGGGTCTGCTTATTACTGATAGTCCGTTTCGTGCGGATATTGCAGACATACTTTTGCTTTTCAAGCAGGTCAGACACGTCCCGTGCAAAGTAAGAACCCGCATTATTAGACTCAAAAGTTGCCGCCACTACCTTGTTATTCATCAGTGCCTTTGCACACTCTGGTTTTGTAGTTTCCGGGGGAGAGTCATCAAACACCACGTCTATGATATAGGCTTCATCTCCGTAAATGGCGGCAACGGGCATAGAACAATAGTCCTCACCCTTGTCTGCCGTATCACAGACCGCAATAATACTGTCCGGGTCACGGTCTACGGGTAGTTTGAAGTAGCGGTTCAAACTGGTTTCCGGGAACAAAAGTCCTTTGGCTTCAAAGGGCTGCTGCTGAAACTCTGACTCCCACTGTTCCGCAGACAGCATTTCCCTTTGGTCACGGAAATACTGGGTGGTAAAGACTTTCTTCCCTTCACGGACATACTCAAAGTTGCTTTCATCCGTCACAGGGTCAAGGGCGGGAGTCTCAATAACCTTCATCCGCTTCCCCTGCTTTCTCATTTCCTCCTGCAAGTGTCCGATAGGGTCATACAGAGAGTAGCGGGTTCCGCAAATCACAATAGGTGTACCCTCAATGGCACGTCCAATAATATCACCAGAAATGACCTCCCATTTATCATCAAGCCGCTGTCTGTTCTTCGCTTCCTCACGTCCTTCCACACAGTCATCCAGGTACAGAAGGTTGGTTGCTTCGGAAAGACCTACCTGCCGTGCGTCAATGGAGCGGCACATGACCGTGGGAAAGCGGGACTTATGCAGCAGATTGATAATCTTCGTGTCCGCATTGGTCTGTACAAGTTTGCTTTCTGGGAAAATGTCATAAAAGTGGTAGTCACTGGGTGTTTGCAGGTATTCCAGACAGCCAAGGTAGAAGGACTTTACAAGGTCATCACCCGTCCCTTCCATCAACGTAGACCTATCCGGGTACTTGCCAGACAGCATATTGGTGAAGTTAATACCAAGCTGTGACTTACCTCCACGTTTCGGCATGGAAATGGACAGGAAGTCCAGTTTGCCGTCAAGTATCTCCTGGTAAGCGTCCACGTACCGCTTGAGATAGTGCCTGCGGGGTGCATAAAACTTCTTGTCCAGGGGCTTGCCAAACTCCACCGCCTGCAAGTAATCATCAAAGAAATGTGGCGCACCCAGAAGCAGAGAACGAAAAAGCAGGTCATTAAACTTCTCCGCTTCCTTAAACTCACCCCGCTCCACAGCCGCCCGCAGCGCAAGCCCTACTTCTGACCGCAAGGTGTGGTTCCAGTCATGCGCCGTGATAAAGTTCTCTTTCTCATATTCTCTGCACAGACCAAACAAATCATTGTAGGCTTCAAAGTCCCCCGGCTTTCGCTCAATAGCCAGGTCTATGCCCTGTTTCACTCTTTCAAAATCCATAATCTACCTCCGTATATAGAAAACGGGACTGTCAAAACTGACAGCCCCATTGGACTAATGACTGCATTTCAGTCATCTAATGCTTCAAATAGTTCAACTGCGTTTTCAAACGCCAGTTCCCGTGCTTTGTCCGTAAGCCGGGAGTTGGTCATTACTCCTGCCCGTTCAGCTTTATAGTGGGCTTTTGCCGCTACAGCTTCCTGTACCGCTTTATTACTGACCTTCCCGGCATACCTCTTACACTGGAATACCCACTTCTGACCTTTTCGGTCTATGGCTATAATATCTGCCCCGTAATCACCCGTGGGTGGTGTAACCTCTGCCCGAACAAAGCCTTTTTCCAATAACCGTTTGGCACAATAATGTTCAAAGTCTAAACCATTCATGGTCTGAACATTTTGCTTTGGCTTCTTCCTGCGAAACATCAGGTAGATAATTCCCAAAGATATAAGGAATAGCCCGCCGCCTGCGTCTGGTTCATCCATTGCCAGGATAAAAGAACCCAGAAGAAGGAGAATGGTGATAACAATTTTCAGTCTTTTCATATCATCCCTCCCGTAGAGTATGTAGAGTATTTTTGCTTTTTGCCACCTTTTCTTTTATATAGACCTCTCTATAAGAGAAAAAGGTAGTAAAAACCTGTTTTACTCTACTTGCTCTACTTCATTGACCTTCCATTCACGTTCAGAACCGTCCTTCGCACGGACAACCAGTTCACAGCCCATAGCTTCAACCATCTTTTGAAGGTTGTCTACTCTCATACTGGAACCTCTATTCAAAATACCCGTAATGTTGGACTGTCTCTTGAAGCCCGTTTCCTCTGCAAGTTTGCTTTGGCTCCATTTACGGATAGACATGAGTTCTTTCACAATTTCTGTAGCAGTCATAGTTGATACCTCCTTGTGTAGATAGTATAGCAAACACATTTATGTATGTCAACACCTTTTTGTGTTTTTGCGGTTTTTTTTATTTTTGCGGAATTTCCGACACTCACCCGCCCCGCCTGCGCCCGCCCTGGTTCCCCCTCCGGGGGTCAGCCGGGGCGGGGTCATCCAGGAACCCGGGACGGACACCCAGACAGCCCGCAGCGGGTCAAACTTTGTCGGACACTCTGCACAGGTTCAGCAGCGGAGAAAAAGCCAGGAACCCGACAAAGACAGCTTGAAAAAAAGTTGCAAGAAAACACAAAAAGGTATTGACAAACACAAAAACGTGTTTTATAATGAACTCAAGAAAACACAAAAACGTGTTTGACAACAAGCCCAGGACACCCGCCCAGGCGGGACAGATTGAAAGGAGATAAAACCATGATGAACATTATTGAAAAGCTGAACCAGGAACTTAACACCCGCACAGACCGCAGCGCATGGAACAAAGGCGTAACGGTATACGCTCTTGAAATCATGGAAGAAGTAGCAGAGCGGGCAGCGTATGAGGGACACGAACCGCAGAGCCGGGAAGAACTTATTGACTTTATGTTGAACGGTGCAAGAGACTACCGCAGCAACGAACTTTTCAAACATTGGAGCGTTGCAAGTTGGGGCGGTTCCTATCTCATTTATGACGGTGATATAGCGGAAAGACTTTGCACCCCGTCCGAACTGAAAAAGACCCGTAACGGGGAACGTAGACCTAACAGCCGGGAAGAATGGCTTGACGTTCAAGCCCGTGCATTATACCAGGCAGGCAACCGTATTTTGAAAGCCTATTATAAAGCAACCCACTAAACTATAAACCCGTTGCGGCGGGTATAAATAGCCAGTTAAGCCGCAAGCGTCCGCAGCCCTCCGGGGTTGCGGGGTCTGGGGACAGTCCCAGGACACTAACAGATTATAGGAGGGTTCAACCATGACAAAGGCAGAAAAGAACTATTATATCAATAAAGAGTATGTAGCATATTATAGCGGCTTTTCCGGGCTTGAAATCAAGGAAGTTCAAGACGGTATAGAAACTTATATTATCTTTGTAGCGGGTGCATGGTGCAGCAAGAAAAGCGTTCACCGTTCAAAGGTATATTATACCCAGGCGGGGCGGGCTTATTTCAAGTTTAACGGTTGCCGGGTTCCGCTTGATGAATGTTTAAGAAAGGGGTTCTAATTATGGCACGGTTCACAATTTGCCCGGAGGGGTGCAAGTGGTCACAGGTAGACGCAGCAAGCGCAGAAATGGCATATAGAAGCGTTTGCAGTTGGTACAACCCTAAAACCCGTATAGCAGTTATAAACCAGGCAACCGGGCAGGCGGTCACCTTTACAAGACAGCTTGACGGGGCGGGAAACCTGGTTAAAATCTCCCAGGAGTAAACACAAGCCCCGGACAGGTGCAAGCCTGCCGGGGTGCTGTAATGCAGCCGTAGACGGTCACAAGCCCGTAAATGCAGAGTGCAGCACAAAGGACAGGAGGAACCGCAAGACATGAAAAAGACATATACAACCCCGGCAGGGAACTACTACACCATTTATAAAGATATGCTTTCACAGCCGCATTTACTTATAGCAGGTGCAACCGGGAGCGGTAAAAGCGTAGTTATCAACGGCATTATTACAACCGCTCTATATGATAGCCCCGCAGCGGTTCAATTTATTTTCATTGACCCGAAACGGGTTGAACTGGCAGAGTATAAGAACCTCCCGCACTGCATTAAATACGCAAGTGAACCGGGGGACATGGTGCAAGCCCTTGAAACGGCTATGAACCTCACAGAAAGCCGCTATAGAGATATGCAGCGGGCAGGGGTCAGAAAGTACCCAGGCGGGGCAGTTTACGTGGTTATAGATGAACTTGCGGACTTGATGACCACGGACAGAAAGCACGTTCAACCCCTTATACAGCGTTTAGCGCAGATAGGCAGAGCGGCAAACGTCCATATTATAGCCGCTACACAATGCCCGCTTGCGGCGGTCATTCCTACCCCTATCAAAGTAAACTTTGATAGCCGGGTTGCACTCCGTACCAGGTCAGCACAGGACAGCCGCAACATAACAGGATATAAGGGTTGCGAACTCCTACCCCGTTATGGACAGGGCTATTATATGACCCCGGCAGGGTTCACCCTGTACAATATCCCCATGTATACAGACGCAGAGCGGGCGCAGCTTATAGCCCACTGGACAAAGCCCGCCCGCCGTCACTGGTTCAGCAAATAAACCCCGCACAGCCCCGGACAGGTTCACAGCCTGCCGGGGTTCCTTTATGCCCTCACAGCCCGCAGAAAGCCCACACAGGACGCAAGGCGGGCAGACGTAGCCCCGCAGCACAGACAGCCGCAGGACGGCGCACAGGAACGCAGGGACAGCGGCAGAGGGTTACACCATACCCAGACCAGACAAAGCCCCGGACAGACTGATAGCAGCCTGCCGGGGCTTCTTTCCGTGGTGGAGTGGTGCAGGGTTCAGCCCTGGGTGGATGAACCGCCCGCAGGTGCTTTCTGCGCCTTTCTGCCACTTTTCAAAATTTTTTCTTTCTGCCCTTCTGCGGGGAGTTCAATGCTTTCTGCGCTTTCCGGGAGTTCTCCCGCTATGCCGTAGGTGTTTTCAAGATACTTCTGCTTTAGGGCTTCTGCGTCTGCCTGTTCACCCAGGGGACTTGTGTTAGGAGTCAAGACAACCTCCTGTTGGTCTTTCATGCCGTCATAGTTCTTCTGCCAGAAGATACCCGTGACGGGGTTCACCTTGCCGTCCTCCATCAAACCTTCACGATAAAGGGCGCAAATTTGGCGTACTTTTTTTATGAAGTCGGTGCGGGCAGGGTTCCCCAAAGACCTATTTTCCCATTCCCAAGCTATACCCTTATCTATCCCTATCGCAGCATAGGCAGCTTGATTGCCTACCTTCATATCCCATTCGGCACACAGTTGTAGATACCTGTTGAACCGTCTTTCCATTTCTGCAACGTCATTATAGTCCAGAGGTTCAGACGGCATTATAGCCATCATAAACTGTATACGTCTGGTATTATACCCCTGCTCCAAGTCCGGGTTCTGGTCTGCGGTTATACCACGGGCTTCCCCTGTGGGCTTACTCTGTCGGGGCTTCGTGTCCTTCGCTCCTGGTGTCCGTGCCATCCTCCTTTACCTCCTTCTGCTTTTTGCCCTTCTGGGCTTTCTGCGGTTTCTCCTGCGGGGTTACTTTCTGCTTTTCTGCGGCTTTCTGCTCCCGCTCCTTCTTTTCTTTCTGTTCTCTCGCCCATCTTTCCACGTAGCTTTCCATTGTAGTTACCTCCTATAATGTATTCTGTCATCGGCTTTCTGCCGTTATGACCATTCAACACCCATTTCTGCAAGGCAGCTTTCAATAGCCGCCTGCAATCTGGGTTCCCATCCGTTCTTGTTGATACATCTGCAATATTTAGCTATCATCTGATAACTTACCAGGCGTTTAAGGCTTACCCTGTCATACAGGTCTTTTACCTTATACCCTTTCTGCTTGAGTATTGTCTTTAACTGCATGACTTTCTCCTTTCTGACTGTAGAGAATGTAGAGCAAAACAGCATTTTGCTACCTTTTTCTCTATATACGCGCATACTATAGAAAAAAGATAGTAAAAATTGATTTTACTCTACTTTCTCTACACCTACGCTCTCATTTTAATACCCCGGTAGACCGTCATACCGCCGCTCATACCCTTGTCCCCATACCATTCTGGGTGCGCTGTAACCTCTGCATTAAATTTTTTCATACTACACACAAAATACCCGTTACTCTTGCACCATATCTTATAGGTATCATACAGGGTTTTGGCTTTCGTCACCGCTTCTGCGTCTGTCTCACATTTTTCCTCAAGGAATTGCAGAACCAGGTCATTGTCCTTCTCATACTGACGAATGACGGCTTTCATGCGGTCACACATACGCAGCCCGAACCGCTTGTACTTCATGCAGCCTGCTACCAACCAGGTAAAGATACCCTTCATGGCTTCGGGGCTTTCAAAGTAGTCCTTCAAGCCCTTGTCCTGTTCTGCGTCCGTGAAGTGTCTGTTGAACTCTATGACCCTCACACGGTCTGACGCAAACAGGGACTTGTCCTTGACTGACGGCAGGTCATTACAGGACAGCCACATGGTGAACTGCGGCTTAAAGGTGATTGCCGCCTGGTACAGTTCACGGGCGGTTATGTCCTCACCACCTGTGTACTGCTTTATCGTAGCTTCATCCAGTTTTCCCGCCGTATCACTTTCTGCCATTGTGACAAAGCGTTTACCTTTCAGCTTTGCCAGGACAGAGGTAGGGGCTTCTGCGTTCTTCTGCCTTTCTGCCCTGCATATCAGTTCCACCGGGGCAACCGTTGAGTAATCCCCAAGCAGGTGTTGAATAGCGTCAAGCATGGTACTCTTACCGTTACGGGTAGTCTTGCCGTGAAGGATGAACATACATTCTTCTTTACTCGTTCCCAGGATTGAATATCCCAAAGCCCGCTGCAAGTAGTCCGCTTTCTCTTTGTCCCCTTCGGTGACTTCATCAATAAACTGCACCCACCGTTCACAGGTATCTTCCTGTAAGCCGTACTCAAAGGAAGTCTGCATGGTCAAGAAGTCCTCATACCTATGTTCCCGGAACTCCATTTCCTTAAGGTCATAGGTTCCATTCTTGCAGTTGATAAGGTACGGGTATCTGTCAAACTCCGTGGCTTCAATCCGCATACAGTCCGCAGCGTCTTTCATCATACGGTCACGAAACCTGCGGTCACCCATCTTACTGACAAAGGACATATAAGCCTTGCGCTTTTCTTCGTCCTCAATCTCTCCGCAGTATAAAGCCATCAGCCGCACAAACTCCTTTATCTTTGCAGACACAAGCAATGCGCCTACGTCTTTCTGCCACCTGCCGCTGTCATAGGTATACCAGGACTTTGCTTCCGGGCAGAAGCGGGTGTCATTTCTGTAGCACTCACTGAAAAGGTCAGCCATACCCGCTTCATCCCAACTGTAGCCTGTGGAGTCCTCTTGATAAGGCAGTTCCGGGTGTGAGTCCTTGATACGGGACATTTTCTTGCTTATCTCCGGGGAGGTTATGTACCGCCCGTTTGACAACTGGAATAGTTCTTCGGGGTTATATTCTGCCATTTACTTTTCCCTCCCTGCCAGTTCAGCCCAGATAAGCAGTAGCAGAAATATAACCAATACTTTGAAAATCATCTTTCTACCCTCCTTACAGGTTTCTGTGGAGGTCTTTGTAAATGCGCTCCACGTTCTTTCTGTTCAGTCTGGGCTTGTCCAGTTCTTCCTTGAGTGCGTTCATGGTACTTACCAACTCATTACGGTAACCATCTGCCACACTCTCATAGTCATCACCCAGAACTTCCTTTATCTCTGCCTTGTAGTCCTCTATGAGTTCTTCAAGGTAGTGGCGGGCTTCCATACCCATGTATTCATCCACAAGCAGCAGGAAGTCCCTTTCTGAAAACATTGTCTCGTTGCGCTGTGTCTTGCTTACAGCCGGGATAGTGATAACGTGTGCCATCTTTTTTACCCCCTGTTCCGTAACATCAGTGCGGTATAAAGCAGGCAAGCCCCTACCCATTGCAGGCTTGTGGGATAATCACCCTTACCCACAATATTGACCACCAGGCTTCCCAGTGCGCCTACCACCATCAGTGCCGGGAATAACATCCTCAAAATGTTCATTGTCTTTACCTCCTGTATCTTGTGACACTCTCACATATTGACTGCAACTCCCGGTCATGCAGGGGCGGCTTGCAACAATTCTGGTTTACATAGCAGAGTTCTCTATATATCTGTTGCTTGCTCCATCCGTAGTTGTGCAAGGCTCCCGCAAGGGACGTGAGTGACAGGTTTCTGCCCCCGGATATGATTTCCGGGTAGTCGGGTCTTACAAAGACCTTGCCCCCTTCGGGCTTGCGGAAGATAGGTACGTATATCTTCTGCACCATCGGGCTTTTGCTACCCGTCTTTTCCGTGACTGGAAAGTATTTCTCCACTACATAGTCTATGGCTTCCTGGTTCTCTATGATTTCCGGGAAGATAAGCTGCTTCCCTGTCATAATGAAGAACCTGCGGGACTTGTAAATCTCTACCCCCTTGAGATTATTCTTGCCGGGAAAGGGCAAGTCACCGTGAAGCAGAATATGTACCCCACGTCCGCTTCTGGACTTTTCCGTGTAGGAGTGGCAGGCTTTCATAATGTCTGCACACAGCGGGGTCATAAGACCATCTTCAAAGCCTACGTCTATATCTATACCTACCAGTCCAGTATCAGCGAACACAAAGCCCACCTGGTCATACTTGCCGCCCTCTACCGCCGCCGCAGCCTGTTCAAAGGTTCCCCAGGTTTCCGGGGCAGTAGAGGAAGCGGCTTTCTTCTCAAAGGCTTTCATAGGGACTTTGGAGTTATCCCAGGTGCATACCCACTGGTTCAGCTTCTTCAATTCTTCTGGTATTCTGGAATAATCCATGTGCCTACGCTCCTTCATCATGTACTTGCTTCCATCATCATAATGCCGCCCTCCAACTGGTCAATGAGGTCAGCCAGGTCAGCGTTGTCATAGAAGTAGTTGACATTTCGCAGCCCTTGTATGATTTCTTCTATCTCATTTTCATGGTAGAGTCTTACACCGCCGAACCAACATTCCGATACCCGAAAGGCAAGCAGTTTAGGGTCATTGACCTCAATTTCGGTCACCTTACCGTCCTTGTAGGTCAGCTTTACGTAGTGGCACAGAGTGTCATAGAACCCGCTTTCTCCCACGGTAATATCTACAATCACGTCCGTTTCCACTACCTGCCTGTCATCCTGCTTACCGGGCTTTTCTGCCTTGCCGCAGGCGGTTATCACCAAGGCAATTATTAGCAGGACAATGGCAAGAATATACCATTTCTTCATTCCTCTGTACCTCCCGTAATAAGTTCACTGTACGGCAACCGCTTAATCCAGTCACAGAACGTATGCCACTCATCCAGTTTGTGGTTTCTCCGGGAGTGGTAGATATTCTTGAGGACTGCGTAGTTAAGCTGTACTGTGCGTTTCTGGTTGTAGGACGTAGGAAGCAACTGTATCATCTGCCACCAGTATTTCTTGTCCTTGAGGACATTGAAAGACTGACGGGCAGTGTTCATAACGTGCAGGACGTTCCCCAGGGCAATCCTGCTTTCCCTGTCCAGGTGTTCTACAGAAAAGTCCTCAAGGGTGAACTCTTTGGACTGGATTTTGTGCATAGTAGAACAACTGTTCGCTACAGTTCCTACCTTGTAGGTGTCAAATTCCTTCCACCAGTACAGCGGGGCGGTAATGTCTACCATGACGGTTATCATCCGCAGGAACTTCCCGTGGTCATTTCCGCTTGCAGCAAGTTTCTTCATCAGTGTCAAGTCATTTTCACCAATCCAGAACTTTTCTGCGTGGCACACATCATTATCACTCTTGAGTTCACAGTTGAAGCAACCGCAGGTGTTATGAGTCAAGTCCCAACAATAGTGACTGTCTGACTTCTCCCAGGAGTTCAGCGGGTTACGCATACCCCGGACAGCGGCTTCCCATCCGTGGGTTTCGGTGCGCTCTAACTTAATCATTGTCCGTTCCCCCTTTTCTGTGGAGTTTCATATACTCCCCGTAGTCAAGCCCCTCCATATCAGCCGCAACGTGAAGGGCTTTCTTCTTTGTGGAATAGTGCTGTGTGAGAGGGGTATTGCTACCCACTCTGCACACATAGTAACGGCTACTGCCTTTCTCTTTGCCTACGGTGTACTCCATTACATTGACTTCCTTTCCGCAATTTCAGCCATCTTCGCAGCGTTCAAACGTGTGTCCCCGTGTACTCTGCTGTAGGACAGATACCCATTCATGCGGTCAATCTTCGTGAGGTTGGTACTGCCGCAGACCGGGCAAACGTCCATTTCAAGTTCCTGGTGTCCGCAGTCATCACAGTAGGCAAGGGAAAGGTTCACACCTTCATAGTAGCCCTTCTGCATTGCCCGCTTGACAAGCGTTCTCACAGCGTCAATGTTGTAGTCAACGGGGTATCTCACATACTGGATTTTCCCGCCGTTGCACAAATCCCAGAACCGCCCTTCCAGGTCTTGCTTCTGGATAGGGGTAATGTCCTCTGTGACGTGGCAGTGGAAGGAATTACTGACATAAGGTCTATCAGAAACATTCTCCACAATACCGTACATCTTGCGGAACTGTTCAACCTGCAACCCACAAAGACTTTCTGCCGGGGTTCCGTAGATTGCGTACAGCCAACCGTCCTGCTTCTTAAACTCTGTCACCTTGTCATTGATATACCGCATGACTTCAAGGGCAAACTCCCCATCTTCCGCAATGGACTTCCCGTTATACAACTCCTGCAATTCATTAAGGGCAGTAATGCCAAAGGAAGCTGTCATGGGTTTCAGCAGGGGTTTAATCTTGTCATGGGGTTGCAGGTGTCCACCGTAAGCACCACCCTCACAGAACATGATAGGATTGATAGAAGCCCTCATTTCTCCGATATAGTCATAGGTGCGTTTGTGAATACCTCTAATCATTTCAAGGTAGTAGTCCAGAACTTCATAGAAGTCACGGTTCTCCTGCCGTGCCTTTGCCAGTATCATAGGCAGGTGCAAACTTACGGCTCCTACATTAAAACGTCCCACGAACACGGGCTTGTCATCATCGTCTGCCGGGGTCATCCCGCCCCGTTCATACCAGGGAGAAAGGAAAGCACGGCAACCCATAGGGGACACAATGCGCTTGTACTTCTTGTACATAGAAGCTACATAGCCGTCACCTGTAAGAGACAGCCAGTCTGGGTACATGGTCTTGCAACTGCATTGAATACCCGCTTCAAACACGTCCTCACACTCACAACCCTCACCGTGAAGTGCTTCATCATACAGGAAAACCAGTTTGGGGAACAGCACGGGCTTCTTATTACCAGGCTTGCCCTGCCCGTTTTGGTGTACCCGCAGGAAGGTCTTGCTTGCCATCTTACCGAAAGTATCAGTAGCCAGACCAAAGGTCATTGTGATAAACGGGTAGTCACCACGGGAACTGCCTACGGTATTCAGTTTCATTTCAATACCCTGGAAGCCCTGTTCAAAGTCCCGCTGCACCTTGTTAAGCGCATACTCACGGGAAAGCAGTTCTGCGGTATGGTAGTCAGCCATCATCTTAAAGGCAATATCCATGTATTCTTCACGGTATTTGTCATAAGATTTCACGGCATAGGGAGAAAGAATTTTATCAACCTCCGGGACAGTGAACCCGCCGTACTGCTGTGAAGCCGTAGCCAGAATAATGTCACCCAGAACGTCAAAGGCAGTGTCAAGGCTTTTCGGTTCGTTGTACCATACATTCCCCATTTCAAAGCCGCCCGTCATAATCGTGGCAATATCACACAGGCAGCAGTTAATGGTATCAAGGCGGGCAGACTGGTCATGGATATAGATATAACCTTCCTTGCAAGCCTGCAATTCGTCCCTGGTCATAAAGAACTTACGGTACAGCCGCTTGTTGAGTTCATTGAAGATAAGGCAGCGTTTTGTGGCTACCAGTGCGGAGTCAGAGTTTGCGTTTTCCTTATCACCAATGAAGCGGATAGACTGGGACTTGATATAGACTTCATCCATCATGTGGATAAAATCTTTCTTATAGTTCCTGTAGTCTCGGTAGGACTTCGCCACTCTGGGGTCAAAATCCTCAAGAACCTGCTCCATGATATTGTGCATTTCATAAACCGGGATTTCCTCAAGCCCCTTATCCTCAATCAGCTTCACTACGGAAGCTACAATGTCATGGAACTGTGAGTCAGTGAGGTTTATCATCACACGGGACGCAGACTTGTTGACTGCATTGACGATTTTCTGACCGTCAAATTCTTCCAGAGTTCCGTCTTTCTTAATTATCTTCATGGAGAATGACCCTCCCTTTCTGTAATGTGCTTTGTACGTCTATGACCTTCTGGTTGGTGCTACCCGCCCAGTGATAGGTCACGTCCTTCAATTCGGTTTCAAAACGTCCGTCCACCAAAACGTCAATGGGTTCCATCATTGCGGTAAGTTCCGCATTGTCCATGATTTCTTCCCAGGTGTAGCCCGTATACAGCCAGATTGTTTTATCCGGGAAACTGCGTTTGACGGACTTCATCAGTTCATACACAGAAGCACGGTTGGCAGGGTGGAGCGGGTCACCACCAGAAAATGTAATACCCGATATGTAGTCCTTTGCCAGTTCATGGTAGATTTCATCAGCGTCTTTCAGCGTGAACGGCAAGCCGTCATTCGGGTTCCACGTAACGGGGTTCTGACAGTCTTTGCAGTGGTGGTCACACCCTGCAACCCAGAGGACTACCCGCAGCCCATCCCCGTTATTCATGTCATCATGGGTAATGTTGTGATAATTCATCACACGTCCCCGGCTTGACGGTGTGCGGACAGATTTACGTCAAAGCCCTGCGGGTAACGGGCTTTTAGCTTGTCTACGTTCATCTGCATAATGGTGTCAAGGTTCCAACCGAAAGAGTGACACAGCATGGCAACGTACCACATCACGTCACCCAGTTCCTTTTTGGCGTGTTCCATGTCAAGGTCTTTCTCATGGAAAATCCATTTCTTCACCATGTCATTGAACTCACCAACCTCCCCGGACAGTCCCAGGCAACCGTTCAGCACACCGCCCACGTCCACGTCCCTGTCATCCGGGGAGGAGTCAATCAGTCGGTCAAGCCGCTGTGTTGCCTTGCCATCGTTGGTTCTCATGGCAAGGGTCTGGTATTCCATACCATTCATTTTCTGCTTTCCTCCTTATCTCTGTAATATAGATAAGCAATTCCGATAAACATAATCACATCAAAGGCAAGGTGTATGGCTCCAATTACTGCCAGAATGTTTATTATCATTGCTTAATCCCTTTCTTAAATCCCGTCTATCCGGGAAGCCATCATGTCAGCCGTGTGGGTGTACAGGACATTAGGATAAGTCTCAATCGCAGCACCCAGGTTGTTCCATACCTTGCTGTCATCGTAGGCTCCCATGTGCCATCTGATACACATGATTTCCTCCATCGTCAGCATTTCCACCTGTAGGGCAAGGATAACGGACTTATCCCCGTGTCCACACAGAGGAAGGTCATTCTGATAGGTATAGGAACCGTCAGCCTGCTTCACATACTGGTCACACTTGCAAATATCGTGGAGCATACCCACCAGATACGGGCTTCTTTCCCGTTCCCATTTCAGCCCCAGACGTTCAGTGAGAAGAAGCAGGTTTTTGGTTACTGCCAAGCTATGGTCAAACAGTCCACCCCTGTAGTTACCGTGGTACTTCGTGGAAGCCGGGGCTTCAAAGAACCCCATGTTGTCCAGGTAGTTACGCAGGGCTTCACAGTGGGTGACAGCCAGACCGCCGCTCATAATCTCCATGAACTCTGCAATGCGGTCAGCTTTCGTCTTGTAGTCATCCATCGGTCATTCCTCCTAACCTTTTTTGTGGATAAATATGTTGATAAGCAGTGGAGAGTTTGAAGGTTTTAATTTCGCCCTCTCCACCGCTCAATCCTGTAGGTTGTTATCCCAGAATACTGTTGAGGTCAAAGGGGGCTTTCTTGCCGCCTGTGGGCTTCTCTGCGGGCTTTTCCGCAGCGGGATTAGATTTACTCACCTGCGACTTTGCAGGGGCAGGAGCGGGCGCAGGGGCTTCGTCATAGCCATCTGCGGGTTCCTTGTCACCCAGACGCACAAACTTCAACATCTTGCCGGGAGTACGGTTACTCTCAACTTCCTCATGGTCAACTTCGCAGCGAATAAAGCAGCCTACCAAGTCCTGTTCATCAATCTCTGCCAGGGTGAAGTCATTGAGTGCCGTTTTTGCAAAGTAGCTGAAAGCATTAAGACCGCCCTCATTCGGTTCTCCATCCTTGTTCAGCAGGGAGAAGCGTTCAACGTGCTTCTGACCTGTGGCAAGCTGCATGGTAACTTCCATCTTGCCAAAGTCCTCTTTGTAGTTGACCTTTACAATCTGGAACACATGGGTTCCCTTCGGGATAAGGGAAAACCCTTCACTTAATCCAATCTTCGCCATTGTCAAAATCCTCCTTATAATTTGGGTTGATAGGCTTGAGTGCCTTTTTATTCTTTCTCTGCTTCTTCGGCAGGTTCGCAAGAATGACTATTGCCATTTCCACGAACAGGGTACACATGATACCAAACGCAAACGCATTTACGTACATTTTTACTCCTTCCTTAATTTTGGAACCAACTTAATTGTTTCACTGGGCTTCACCTTGTACTTCTCAAGTACCCCGTCCTTTTTCATCATATCTTCGTCAATCTTCATTGACACAGAACGGGAGGTAACCCAGTCATAGCTTGCACCGTGGATAACCACTTCTTTGTCACCAGGACGGAGTTTTGCCTTGCTTGCTTCCTTAATCTGGTCTTTAAGAACTTTCAGCCTATCTTCATCAGCCTTTGTCTCTGCGGCAATAAGGGCAAGTTTGGTCTGCAAATCTTCCGCTTCCGCTACCAGGGCTTCAAGGTCACTCTCTGGGTTAAGGTTGTTCTTGCGGAGTTCCTTGAGAATGTCAGCGTCCCTCTTTTCATCGAACTTCGGGGACACACCGCCCTCAACGTGCTTCTTCCACCAGGTTTCCACCTTCTTGATAATCTTCTTCATATCCGGGTATCTCTCCGATACCTTGAAGGGACGTTCAAAGGTGTTTTCCGGGGTTACAGTGAACTTCTCCGGGTGGTCATAATCCTTATCTTCAAGGACGGTGCAGACCATGATAACATCATCCACTCCCAGGAGGTAGGCATAAAGCGCAGCCTGCATAGCGTAGTATTCGGGAATATCCTCAAGCCAGTCCTCCGCACGTTTGGTGGTTTTCATTTCCATCACGGCGGTAGGCTTGTTCTCCTTATCCACGAACAGATAGTCCCACATACCGCCGAACACCTTGTTCTCCGGGAAGAAGTCACCCCACGTTTTCTGAAAGTAGTTCTCTCCGTACACATTGGTAGGGGTCAGCAGCTTCTTCCAGAAATACTTGTCAGCCATATACTGTGCCTGCTTCGGTTCAATGGCTTTACCTGCAAGGGTGTATTTTGTATCTTCAAAGGGTTCCTCATAGGTACGGGTAATTGCACACCAGGCATTGAAAGCCGTTGTCCACTGGTTCAGTCCCAGAACTGCCGCAAAGCGTGTACCTGTACACTTCTTCGGCTTCTTTGGCGGGGTGATACTGATAGTACCATCATCATTCCACTTCATGGTTTTCCTCCTTACTGCACGAACTTACGCCAGTTCATGGCAAAGAAACTCTTGCCGCCGTGCTTCTTGTTAATCTTCGTGAACCCGGCTCTTTTCATGTTGGCACGGGCTACGCTTCTCATAAGTTTTCTCATTACTTCTTCCCTCCAATCAGAGTGAGTACCAGACGGAAAGCCTGTTCAGTGGTAAAGCCCACTTCCACAAAGCTGTCATAAATCATACGGAGATTGACAGCGGCTTCCTCATACTGTACCTGCTTCTCTGCAAGTTCTTCCTCTGCCCTTGCAG
Organism: Oscillospiraceae bacterium; assembly: GCA_017470325.1. The sequence continues at coordinate 122,763 of JAFUES010000035.1, read as the reverse complement.
CTTCGGCTTCCTCTGCGGCGGCTCCCATAGAGTCAAGCAGTTCGTCCAGAATGTCACACAGGTTGCGGGGTTCCTTCTTCGGGTTCAACATTTTTCATGTCCTCCAATTCTAAATATTTGTTGAGATACCAGTTTGCTTTTTGAACATCTTCTACACCGTTCTTCTTGCCGTGACGGTACAGGTACTTGAAAGCGTTGCAGAGACAAAAGTTCTGGGTTGCTTCAATGCCCTGGGTTTCCACCATCACGTCAATACATTCAAACTTGCCAGTCTCATAGTGTGCCGGGTGGTTTACGTTGTCCATGTTCTCTATCCTCCCTTAACTTGCAATCTTCACTGTCATAGGGGCAATCCTTACAGTCCCCGTGGCATACTCCGTCCCATTCTGTCAAAGCGTGTACCCATGCCACCAGGCAGACAATGAGAAAGAGGAAGAACAAGAACTTAAGAACTGACAGTATCATGCTCATTCACCGTACTGCTCAAGAATGTCAGACAGGTTGCTGCACAGTTCGCCGCAGGCAGAAGCCGTGATATTGGTGAAGCCGTCAGTTTTCATGGCAATCTGCTGAACAAAATCTTCCTGGGTTTCATCCTTTTCCATGAGTTCCTTGCAAAGTTTCTTGAGTTCCGTAATCTGTTCCTCACTTGCAGCACCGTCCGTACTGGTCAGTTCTTCCTTCGCAGCCTTACGTTCCGCAGGAGTAGCGGGCGGCTTCGGAGTAGACTTCTTTGCCGGGGCAGGAGTCTCAAGGTCAGTGTCCTCATTGTCCGCTCCCAGGTTAGCGTCCACGTCATCGGGTTCCGTTACGTCAAGTGCCATCATCCAGAGATAACGGCGCAGGTAAGTAATGGAGGAACCTAAAGCCTGCATGGGGTTGGTAACTTCCTTGCCCTTATTGCTGATAATCTGTCCAACCTCACGGTAGGGGGCAACAAACTCAATCCCCGCTTCTTCCGGGTTGTCTACGTTGTAAATGGTCATCCGGGCAGTCTCACCGTCAAACACGGTATTGGTGGTCAGCCCTACACGGGCAAAGATACGGATTGCCGTAGGCACAATGTCCTCAAGTTCAAAATACTTGAACTCCAAGTTCATGTTCTTCCCGGACTTCGTAACCTTCTGGTTGAGAAAGTACAGTCTTGCCTTTGCAAGTTTCTGTCTCACGTTCATTCCTTCATAAATGTTAGCCATTGTCTTTATCCTCCTTAATCGAATAGTGCCAGAGATTTTTTCTTGAGTGAGTTAATCCTTCTGGTGTTCTTCCGGGGCGGCTTAATTCCCAGGAAGTCTTTGATATACTTCTGCGCCAGTTTGACATACCACTTGCGGTCAACAACCTCTATTGAGAGTTCGTTGTTGTTATCAATGACACAGTGCATGGGGAGTCCTGCTACCTTTGCGTCCCTACCCGTCATGGCATGGGTCTTGTATAGCGTCCCCTGGTTACGGTCTGCCGTAGCGTAGACCCGGTTGACCTTCTGAACTGGGATATGTTCATCACCTACAACGTGATAGCAGCCAGAGTATTTACCGCCCGCTTTGGCAATCAACTGGAAGTCCAGTATGTTGTCACTTGCGGCTATCGTGTCCTCCGGGGGTGTACCATCCACAAAGTATTGCTGAATGGCTCTTGCCACAACCACTGCGTTGTTATTGATATTGAACGCTCCCGCTTTGGGAATACCCCGGACAAGCTGTCCACCTTTCACCTTCGGTTTCCCGCCGTCCACCGGGACTTCCACATAGTTGTTCACGTCCTTCTGGACTATCTTCTGGATAAAATCTTCTTCCAGTTCAAAGCCCGTCCTGTCCTGCCACTCCTGGGTGATTTCCTGCCACTTTGGTTCATCCACGTTGTCCAGGCTTACCATGATACCGTCCGTGTTCAACTGGATAATCTTGAGGGTAGGACACTCACTGATAAGGTGCATGGACAGTTCAAGTAGGAACAACTGCCCGGTAATGCAGACTGACCGTCCCATGAGGGGGTCATACAGGTCATTGAAAGCGGTTCCGTCCTTGCCGTTCAGCATTGCCCCGTAGGTGGTGTTCAGAACCAGTTTGAGGGCATTTGCCGTAGCTGTGTCCCCGGCTTTCTTTGCCTTGACTCTATCTTCCAGGGTGTCAATGAATATCTGCGGGGAAGGAATGTTCCTGCTACAGAACCCATATTGTCTGCCCTCTGAAAGAGGAAGGGTCATAAGGTGCGGATAGTAGCTTGCTACGTCCTTGTTACGAATTGACCGGGTGTCCGTGGCTTCCTCCACGTATGTAGGAATTGCCCCGTGAATACCTCCGTAGGCTATCGTGCAGGGACACACACCTACCATGAGGTCTAACTTACTGCTGAACAGTTCGTCAGAGGGTATGGTGTAATCGTGCATACGGTCAAAGAAGTCAAAGACCTCTTGAGGTATGTACTGCCGCAGCAGCTTGTCCGGGTACTGGTACTCACGTTCATCCGTCCATTCCTTTTCTGGTTTCTGGGCTTTCAGATACACAGAAGTCAGTTTGGCATTGGTCATATACATTGCCTGCCGCTCTGTCAGTCCTCTTGCCGCTCCCAGGGTTGCTTTGTTGGTAAGGTAGTTCTCCCGCAGGTGGAACAGCTTTTCGGTTGCGTCCACGTCATACTTGCAGTATGCAATGGTCTGTTGCAGTTCTTCTTCCGTCAATGGGCGGTCAATGTTGAAGTCCACTTCCGTTTCCTCAATGGGAATACCTAAATGTGCTTCAAAGGCTTTCAGTGACAAGCCCATCTGACAATCATCCATGAGGTCAAAACTGCTGAAAAACACTTTGTACTCCCGCAGCAGGGGAATATCCCACCCGTTTACTTCGTCCACAATGATTGCGTCATTGATTTCCTTAATCTGTTCCGGGGTGCAGCCCACCATGACCGCCTTGAGAATGTGATTGTCATAGTGCTTGTTATTGAAGCCGCCCAGAAATGGGTCATTCTCCATAAAAGCCAGAACAGCGTCATTGTCATTGTGGATTATCGTGTAATCCCCGGTTGCTATGTCTTTGAAAACGAACAACCAGTCATGGGCGAAAACCTCACAGTCGAAAATGATTGTTCCTTCTGCCAAAGGCTTAACCTCCTTTCTTACTTTGTAGAGTTCTCCGAACAGGGCTTCCAAAATGTTTACCACTATGGAGTTTCCTGCCATCTTGTATAGTTGCGTCTTTGATATTCCATTCTCAATCAGCAGGTTTACGTCATCGTCTGTAAAACCCATGAGTCTGAAATATTCAGTAGGAGTAAGGTTCCTATACCGTTCACCGTCATATATCTTCACCTCACGACCCCCCCCCAGATACAGTTTTGAGGGTAGGGCAAAGACCGTTTGGTGAGTACACACGGTTCATCTGGTCATTACCGTAGTGGTGAAGGTCAGCTACTTGCTGAATTTCCATTCTACAGATAACTACCTTCGGGTCTTTGTAGTCCCGTGACAGGAGAGTATTGCAAATCCCCCCCCCTATCACATATCTGCCCTGCGTGGGCTTCATTGTGCGCTACCACACTCCGGGTCTTTGCTTCCGAAAGGTAGTAGCTTTCTGGTACTTCATCGTCCAGGTAATCATTCATGCACTTTGTCAGCGGTATAGCAGCGGGAAAGGTGAACATACCATCGTCCACGTCCCTACGGATAGAGACTATCAGCACTCTTTCACGCTTCTGCGGTATACCGTAGTCAGCAGCGTTCATCACCTGCCAGTAATTGTTGTACCCGGCTTCTTCAAGACTGGTCAGTACCAGGTCAAAGACAGGTTTCATACTCTTACTGGTGAGGTTCTTTACGTTCTCTGCTACGGCAACTCTGGGCTTCGTAGCTTCGATAATCCGCAGTGCGTCAAAGAACAGTCCGCTTCGTGTCTTACTTCCGTCCTCGTTGACAAGCCCTCTTTTATGTCCCGCTATAGATATATCTTGACAGGGGAACCCATAAGTCAGCAGGTCAATATTGGTTGGTAACTGGGTTTCATCTATCTTCGTAATGTCCCCATAGTTCATGCTCTCCGGGACACGATGAAGAAGGGAGTAGGCTTTTGCGGCAAAGGGGTCTATCTCACAGTAGCCCACAAGGTTGTACGCAATCCCCAGATTTTCCAATGCCTTTTCAAAGGCTCCTATACCGCTGAACAGTGAAAGCACGTTCAGCATTATTTCTTCCTCCATAGGTGTGTCAGCTTCCATTTGACCATGTACCATATCTGCGCCAGATATGGGTGCTTCTGTTTGTATGCCATTGGTCATCCCTCCACTTCACACCCCACAAGGGGGTGTGATTTTAGATTTTGAAAGCGGGACGCACCCCATAAGAGTTAGAAGCGTAGTTGTAGTTCGCATAACCGCTGCTATCGACGGTGGCGAAATAGGCAGCGGAACCCCTGCGCTTATTCATAAGCCAGTACCATTCCCATGCACCGTTCTTACCCTGGAAAGCAATACGGTTTCTACGCAGCTTCATAGGCTCCCACTGGGTCACCGCTTCGGGTTCATTCTCCCCGTAATAGTTCTCTCCGAAAATCTCACGCTCTGTGGGAAGCCGCAGAAGGTCACCGTTTTCAAAAGCAACCATTCTCTCACGCAGGTCAGCCGGGAAACGGTCAAGAATTTCTCCCTTGAGTGCCGTCCGCAGGTCAGAAGCGTCAAAGCCGCCCCTGTTGGTATCTTCCTCATTCATGGCGTACTCGTCAGCCAGACAATCCACCAGGCAGAAAATCATACCGTCCTGCTCCTGCTTCATAGCCATTGCTTCTACTTCCTCACCATCGGTGAGAGTAAAGGAGATAACGTCACCAACCTGGTAAGTGTCGGTGTCTATCTCATTGGTTCTAAACAACTTCATTGTGTAGTCCTCCTTAATATTCATTGTTTGATTGTGCAACCGCATTTGCGGTAGTTGGTGCAGCGTTTCTTGTAAGACTTGAGAAGGGACTTGATATTGTCCACGTAATCATACACAACGGGTTGCTGCTTACCCTCAAAGGTTCTTGCCACCCGTCCTACGCTCTGTACAATGACTGCGTAATCCTTCTGGGGTGTAGTCAAGAACAACCTGTCCAGTCTGGGAATGTCCAGACCTTCTTTTGCCAGTGAGTAGGTTGCGAACAGATACCTTTTCGCTCCCGTCCTCATGTCCTCAATGGCTTGCTCCCTCTCTGCTTTCAGTGCTTTGGTGGTCATCTTTCCGTCAATCACCGCAGCCTGCGCTTTCAGTGACGGGGGCAACTGCTCATACAGGTTCTTTAGGTGGTCTACCCTTTCTGACAGTATCAAGCAGTAGTGGTCACGGTTGGCTACCAGGTCACCCACAATCTGCTTGTTCCGTTCCTCCGTTTCCGTAAGGTAGGTAATCATGCGGGCATAATTGATAGTGCCGTCACTGTTCAGAAATACAGGGGAAAGACCTACTCCCGTTCCCTGCGGGTGTACCTCCACGGTCATCACCCTTGACGCTACAGCTTCATCCGGGACTGTCCAGACCACTTCACCAAGCATGGCGTAGGTTGCCTTTATCAGTCCGTCCGCACGGTGTACCGTGGCAGACAAGCCGTACTTGTGTCTTGCCCTTAAAGCGTTCAGTACCTTGCTGAACTGCGTTACCGCTGTAGGAGTTCCGCTTACCCTGTGGCACTCGTCCACAATGATACAGTCCCATTCATCCTTGAACTGTTCCAGGTCTACTTTGCACATTGTCTGGATTGTGGCAAAAGTCATTGTTTCACCAATGTTCACCATGCCCTCCGTGATAGTTCCCAGTTTGTCTGGGTCAATGTACTGTTCAGCCCTGGTCTTGCTCTGGTTCAGCAGGTCTTTGGTATGGGTCAGCCAGAGAGTTTTCACCCCCAGGTCACAGGCAAGTGCTATACCCATCTGTGTTTTCCCGCTCCCTGCCGGGGACTGCAAGATACCATAGTGGTTAATCAACAGTGCCGCTACCGCTTCTTCCTGGTAGTCATAGAGCGGTACATAACCGCCGTAGTCCACCTTCCGCTGCTTCGCAAAGAGAAGGTTCATATCTCCTTCCAGAAGCCCCAGAATTGACCGTAGACAGCCAAAGGGAAGGGTTAGGGTGTTTTCCTTCATGGAGTACAAGAACAGCTTCTTTGGGGTGTTTCCTGTCCACAAGTGCATACGCACTTTCTTCTGATACTCTGGGTTCACCAGTTCAAGGTTCTCTTTGCACCACACCATAAGCGCAGGGGACGGATTGGTGATTTTCAGTTGACTTCCTATCTCTATGAACATCACAACATATCCTCCATGTTCTCAATCCACTGCTCAAAGGTAGGATAGGCGGGGAACTCTTTTTCGGTGATAGTCCCTTCATTGTGCAACTGCCGCATACACAGGTCATCGTAATGTACCATGTAGATTGAACCGTCAGTCAGCTTCATTGCAAAGTAGCAATAAGCATTTCCTCTGGTTTCCCACATCGTCATAGCCCCTTCCTGGTTCCCTTCGATACGGGAGAGAGGGAAACGGTTGTTGGAACATACCTTGCAGTCAATAAGAACCGCTACGTTATTCCTTACCGCTATCACGTCTGCGGGTTGCCCGGTCTGGTTTTGCGCCATATCATGCGCCCACCACCCGTGCTGTGCAAGCAGGTCACACAGTTCCGCTTCAAATCGAACACCCATTGTCCGATTGTCTAATGGCTTCATGTCATAACACCTACCTCCATTCATAATCCTTGCCGTACTTCTTTCTGTACCATTCTTCAAACTGCTTTCTGTGTTCTTCATCCCGGAAATAATCTTCCACTTTCTTCATCAGAATGGTACAGAATGACGGCTTGTCCTCAAGCAGCACAGTCAGCATACTCACGCTTCGTGGACGAACCCTTTTTCGTATTCATCCAGAATGACAGTGGTTTCCCGGATGATTGAGTCAGCTTTTGCACCTTTCCGGGTTCCTGCAAAGACAGAACTTACTTCGGTTTTGTCGGTAACAATGTCTCTCTGACCCAACTGATAAATCAGCCACACGAAAGAGAGTCGGTGCTTTTTCAAGCGGTCACGAATGTTATCAAGTTCCTCCACGTCCTTTACCTCCTTTCCCTGTTTTTCTTGTAAACATTAGTTGACAAACAAGGCTCCAATGCTTATAATAGAACTGCCAGGTTCAAGAACCATTGAAAACCCTGCGGGCAAAATCTATAGCCCCGGAGGGCGGGATTTTTGCACCCTGCGAACAACTTTTGTTGTTTACAGTCCCTATTATAATCACCATCATAGGGATTGTCAAGCCCTATTTTGAAAAATATTTTAGGGATTTTGAAAGGAGTAATCACTATGGTATTTATGGAACGGTTGGAAGCCCTTTTGAAAGAACGCAGGCTTACATGGAAAGAAGTTTCTACCCAGTGCCATATTGGACGGAACCAGAAGAAGTATTGGCAGGATAATGAGATTATCCCCGGTACGGAAACGCTTTTGAAGTTGGCAAACTTCTTTGGTGTCTCAACGGATTATCTGCGGGGAACCGATACCCTCAAGGAAGAAGCCCTAAACATTCTGGATAATCAAACTATTACCCTCTCTGCAAGAGAAGCGCAGTTTATCTTCAAGTACCGCAAACTGGATGATGAAGGACGCACTATGGTAGAGAGTACCCTTATCCAAGAACTCCGTAGAATTGCCACAGATAAAGGGGAAGCAGATACCGCCAGTGTCGGGTAATCAGCATAGCGGAGTGGAGGAAGAACCATGTATGAGGATATAAAAACAGCCTGCCTTTACGTGAGATATTCCAGTAACAACCAGACGGAACAATCCATTGAAGGACAGACAAGAGTATGCCAGGAGTTTTGCAAACGGCATAATATCAAAATTGTGGAGGTCTACGCAGACAGGGCTACGTCTGCCAGTAAGGATATAGAGAAGCGTGTGAACTTCCTCAAGATGATAAAGGACAGTGAGAAGGATTTATTTGACGCAGTAGTAGTCTATAAGTTAGACCGCTTCTCCCGCTCCCGGTATGATATGGCAAACTATAAGTACCGCTTGAAGAAGAACGGTGTGCAGCTTATTTCAGCCACAGAGAATATCACTACTGACCCGGAAGGTATTATCCTTGAGTCTGTCCTTGAAGGTATGGCAGAGTTCTATAGTGCGGAACTGTCCCAGAAGATAAACCGTGGACTGCGGGAGTCAGCCTATAAGCACAACTCTATAGGCGGGTCTATCCCCCTGGGCTATAAGACCGTAGACAAGAAATTGGTCATAGATGAAGAAACGGCTCCCATTGTCCGGGAAGCGTTCAGAATGTACGCAGAAGGTCACACCGTTGCGGAGATATGCAGAACCTTTAATGCCAAAGGGTACAAAACCTCAAAGGGAACCCGCTTCGGCAAGAGTTCATTCAGCAAGATATTCCGCAATGAACGATATATAGGAGTCTACCAATTCCATGAATACCGGGCAGAGGACGTGATACCACCTATCATTGACAGGAAATTGTTTGACCAAGTACAAGCCCGTCTGTCATCCCAGAAGCCGTCTGGAACCTACAAGGCAAAGAGAGTATTCCTTCTGTCTGGAAAGCTATTCTGCGGGCATTGTGGCTCCCGTATGAACGGGAACAGCAACGGCAGCGGGGGCTACAGTTACTATGAGTGCTACGGCAAGAAGAACAAGCACAAAGAGTGTACCAAGCGGAACCTGCGGAAAGAGTTTATTGAAATGGTGGTTGCCCGTGACGCTATGGCACTTCTCACGGATGAAAACATAGAAGTCATAGCAGATACCGCAGTCCGTCAGAACGTCTATGAGATTGAAGCAACCTCCAACATTCCATCCATCAAAGACAGGCTCCATGAGACACAGCTTTCCCTTGACAACCTTGCCAAAGCTATAGAAGGTGGACAAGCCCCGGAAACTCTGGTCAAGCGCATGGTGGAGTTGGAGAAAGACAAAAAGACCCTTGAGACTGAACTACACAAAGAGGAAAAGGGAGTTGTGTACCTGCAAAAGCCCCAAGTCATCTACTGGTTAGAACAGTTCAAGAGTGGTGATATAGAGGATGAAGATTTTAGAAGAATGGTGATAGACCTGTTTGTGAACTCTGTCACAGTATGGGACGAACCAGACGATTATTTCAAGATAACGATTGCCTACAATCTCACGTCCCTACCGACAAAAACGTACCGCCTACAGAAAGGCGGTACGTTGTCGGATTTAGAACGCACTGCACCAAGTGGGGCATCAACGAAGTGCTGAGCATGATCATGTTCAACTGGATCGCCTTCTACCTGTCCAACTTCATCGCCGGTCTCCCGGCTATCCACAGCGACGGAACAGCAGACGCCACCAAAAACATTTCCGACAACGCCAGCACATTGCTCAGTAAAGATCTGATCAACAATCTGGGACTGGCTCCTACCGCTAACTGGGGCATCATAGTGGCTATCATCATGACCGTTCTGGTTTGGTTCATCATCGAAAAGACCACTCTGGGCTATGAGCTCAAAGCCGTAGGCTACAACAAATTCGCCGCGGAATACGGCGGCATCCATGTGAACCGCTCCATCCTCACCGCGCTGGCCATCTCCGGCGCCCTGGCGGGTCTGGGCGGCGCCCTGCAGCTGATGGGTATGGGCAGCCGTATCTCTGTCTTCTCCTCCCAAGAGGGCTTTGGCTTCGCCGGTATCGTGGTGGCCCTGATCGGCTGCTCCAATCCCTTCGGCGTACTCGTCGCCGGTGTCTTTTACGGCGCGTTGATGTACGGCGGCAGCAAGCTGAACTTGGTAGGCGCCCCCACACAGCTTATCAATGTCATTGTAGGTACCGTAGTATTCTTTATTGCTATTTCCGTTATCTTTAGCAACATCAAGTATCTAAAAAAAGCGCCCAAAGAAAAACCTGCTCCGGCTGCAGCCACTGACGGAAAGGACGGTGCTGAGAAATGACAAACTTCATCAATTCTTTCGGTATTATTCTTTACGCCACGCTGATCTATTCCACCCCTCTGATTTACGCCGCACTGGGCTCCTGCTTCTCTGAAGTCTCCGGCGTGGTCAACATCGGCATCGAGGGTATGATGACCGCCGGGGCCTTCACGGGTACCGTAGTGGCCTACTTCACCGGCAACCCCTGGATCGGCTTTTTGTGCGGCGGTCTGGCCGGCGCTTTCTTCGGGATGCTCCACGCCATCGCCACCGTGAACTTGGGTGCGGATCAGACCATCGCCGGTACCGCCATCAACATGCTGGGCCCCGGCATCGTGATCATGATTGCCAAGGTTCTCTTTAATTCCACCGATACCATTCCCCTGGAAGCCAGCATGAAGATCCCCCGTCTTTTCAGGGGTGTCTTTGATACCTCTACTGTGTTTGGTCGCTTCCTGGACAACGTCTTTGCCAATTACGCCTCCACCTATCTGGTGTTCCTGGCAGTCCTCATTGTGTGGTTCGTGTTTTACAAGACCCGCTTCGGCCTGCGTCTGCGGGCCTGCGGTGAACATCCCCAGGCCTGTGAGACTCTGGGCATCAACGTGATCAGGATGCGTTTCCTGTGCGTGTGCATCTCCGGCTTCCTGTCCGGTCTGGGCGGCGCCTGCGTCACCATGGCCATTTCCACCCAGTTCCGTCCCATCTCTATCGTGGGCCAGGGCTTCATCGCCATCGCCGCCGTCATCTTCGGCAAGTTCCGTCCCCAGGGCGCCCTGCTGGGCTGCCTGCTGTTCGGCTTCTGCTCCGGCCTGAAGGTGGTCCTGGGTTCTTCCTCGGGCATCAACATGCAGCTGATTTCCATGATCCCCTATGTGGTCACGGTCATTGTGCTGATCCTGTTCGTGGGCAAGTCCCGCGTGCCCTCCGCCAACGGCAAGCCCTACGTCAAGGCAAAGTAATTCCCGCAGTTTTTTCACAGTCCGGGGATATGATCTTCATATCCCCGGCTTTCATTCTGATTTTTTCGGAGGTTTCAATGAACAAGCATCTGGATGTTTCCTATGAAGTGGGCTCCGCCCAGGCCATGGGCCTGCCCATTGTGGCGCTGGAGAGCACCATCATCTCCCATGGCATGCCCTATCCCAAAAACGTGGAGACCGCGCTGCTGGTGGAGCAGACCATCCGCGACGCGGGCGCTATCCCCGCCACCATCGCCGTCATCGGCGGTCGGCTGAAGGCCGGGCTGAGCCCGGAGGAGATCGAATACCTAGGCAAGATGGGCCGCAACGTGACCAAGGCCAGCCGCCGGGATCTGCCCGCGCTGGTGGCCTGGGAGGCGGACGGCGCCACCACCGTGGCCACCACCATGATCATCGCCCATATGGCCGGGATCCAGGTTTTCGCCACCGGCGGCATCGGCGGCGTACACCGGGGCGCGGAGACCACCATGGATATCTCCGCCGACCTGGAGGAGCTGGCCCAGACTCCGGTGATGGTGGTCTGCGCTGGGGCCAAGTCCATCCTGGATCTGGGGCTGACCCTGGAATATCTGGAGACCAAGGGGGTACCCGTCATCGGCTACGGCACCGACGAGCTGCCCGCCTTCTATACCCGGCAGAGCGGCCTTGGCGTGGATTACCGGGTGGACAGCCCCGCAGAACTGGCCGGGCTGTTCCGGGCCCAGCGGGAGCTGAACTATAAGGGCGGCATGCTGGTCACCAATCCCATCCCCGAGCAGTACGCCATGGACAAGGCCGTCATCGACGCGGCCATCGAACAGGCCCTGGCCGAGTGCAAGGCGCAGGGCGTCAAGGGCAAGGAGACCACGCCCTTCCTGTTGGCCCGGGTGGTAGAGCTCACCGGCGGGGAAAGTCTGGAATCCAACATCCAGCTGGTGCTGAACAACGCCCGCCTGGCGGCCCAGACCGCCATCCAGCTGAACATCTGAGCTTTTTATCTACGCCCTCCGCGCAGCTGCGCGGAGGGCGTCTTTTTTCTGTTGAAATGGACAGGCTTTGGCAGTATAATAGAATGAATATTTATCTGCAGGAGTATGCCATGGAGCAGCCAAGATGCAAGGTCTCAGTGGCCTGTACCGCTTTCAATCACGGCGCTTATATCCGCGACGCGTTGGAGGGCTTCGTCAGCCAGAAGACGAATTTCCCCTTCGAGGTGCTGATCAACGACGACGCCTCCACCGATGACACCGCCGCTGTGATCCGGGAATACGCGGAGAAATACCCGGCGATCATCCGTCCCTTCTGCCAGGAGAAGAACCTCTACTCCCAGGGCTTCAACATTTACGACGCGGTGCTGTACCCGGCCGCCCGGGGGCAGTACATCGCCCTCTGCGAGGGAGACGACTATTGGTCCGACCCGGAAAAGCTCCAGCGCCAGGCGGATTTCCTGGACGCGCACCCGGACTACTCCGCCTGCGTGCACAATACCCTGCTGCATTATACCGACGACTCCCGGCCCGATGCACCGCTGTTCACCGAGCGCGAGGAGCGGGATATCCCCTTTGAGACCGTGGTCCGGGGCATGGCCGGGGCCTTCCACACCAGCTCCATCATGGCCCGTCGGGAATTTCTGCTCTCGCCCCCGGACTTTCGCGCGGTGGCCTTTCGCCACGGCTTTACCGATTACCCCGTGGGCATCTGGCTGACCATGCAGGGCAAGGTCCGCTACCTGGACCGCTGTATGTCTGTCTACCGGGTGGGCAGCAACCCCTCCGCCTGGAGCAGCGGCGTGGACAAAAACTACGCCAAGTTCAAGGAATTCGTCACCGGAGAGATCGAGATGCTGCGGACTCTGCTGCCCCATGTCTCCGGGGACCGGGCCGCCGCGGTGCGGCAGGTGATCCTGGAGCGGGAGTATGAGCTGCTGGAGCTCCAGGGGAAGGTGGACGAGCAGGTCCGTCCCCCGTATGACGCGATCTATCGGGCGCAGAGCGCCTCTTATAAATGCAAGCATCTGCTCAAACGCAGCCTGCCCGGCCTGCACCGGCTGTACCGCCGGCGCCGGGGCTACGGAGACTGAACTGAGCCCGGGCCTGCGGGTACACCGGGCTGTGAGATTCTGATTTGTCAAAGGTTAGTTTACGGATGGACAACAAAAGCAAAGTCGTTTCCAATCTCATATGGCGCTTTTTTGAACGCTGCGGCGCCCAGCTGGTGTCCTTTGCGGTATCCATCGTGCTGGCCCGGATCCTGGAGCCCAGCCTCTACGCGCCCATCAGCAAGGTAACGGTGATCACCGCCATTCTGATGGTGTTCGTGGACAGCGGCATGGCCAATGCCCTGATCCAGAAAAAGGACCCGGACGATCTGGACTTTTCTTCGGTGTTCTTTTTCAACGTCTGCTTCTGTCTGCTGCTGTACATCCTGCTGTTCCTCTTTGCGCCGCTGATCGCCGCTTTCTACAAATCGCCGGAGCTGACGCCGCTGGTGCGGGTCCTGGGTCTGACGGTGGTGGTGGCCGGCGTGAAGAACGTGCAGCAGGCCTACGTGTCCAAGACCCTGCAGTTCAAGCGCTTCTTTTTCGCCACCCTGGGCGGCACGCTGTTTTCCGCCGTGGTGGGCATCACCATGGCCCTGCGGGGCTTCGGCGTCTGGGCGCTGGTGGCCCAGCAGCTGTCCAATGTGACGGTCAATACGGTGATCCTCTGGTTCACGGTGGGCTGGCGGCCCAAACGTATGTTTTCCCTTCAGAGATTGAAGGGCCTGCTCAGCTACGGCTGGAAGCTGCTGAGCGCCTCTCTGCTGGATACGATCTACCTCCAGCTCTATCCGCTGATCATCGGCGTGCGCTATGCGGACGCGGACCTGGCCTTCTTCGAGCGGGGCCGCAACTGGCCCAATCTGGTGGTGGAAAATATCAACTACTCCATCGACAGCGTGCTGCTGCCGGTGATGAGCAGCCAGCAGGACCACCGGCACCAGGTGCGGGAGATGACCCGCCGGGCCATCAAGACCAGCTCCTATATCATGATGCCGCTGATGGCGGGCCTGGCCGTCTGCGCCGAACCGCTGGTGCGGCTGCTGATGACAGAGAAGTGGGTGCCCGCGGTGCCCTTCCTGCAGGTCTTCTGCGCCATCTACGCCCTCTACCCCTTGCACACTGCCAACCTCAACGCCATCAAGGCCATGGGCCGCAGCGATGTGTTTTTAAAGCTGGAGGTCATCAAAAAGGTGCTGGAGACCCTGATCCTGCTCTTCACCATGCGCTTCGGTGTGTTTGCCATGGCGCTGGGCCAGCTGTGCTCCGGCGTGGCCGCCCAGCTCATTAACGCCTGGCCCAACCGGAAGCTGCTGGATTACGCCTACCTGCAGCAGCTCAAGGACATTGGCCCGGCGGTGCTGCTGAGCCTGGGCATGGCCGCAATCGTCTACCTGATCCGGCTGCTGGGCCTGGGGGACTTTTTGACGCTGCTGCTGCAGATCCCTCTGGGCGTACTGGTCTATGTAGCCCTCTCGGCCCTGCTGAAGCTGGACAGCTTCCAATACATTCTCTCCATCGTCCGGCGCTTCCTGCCCGGACAGTCCAAGGAGGTGCGGGAATGACAAGCTTTTACACGGAAGAAGAACTGGCCGCCCTGGGTTTGAAAGCCTATGGCCGGGATGTGCGCATCAGCCGTAAAGCCAGCATCTACGGTGCGGAACACATCTCCCTGGGGGACCATGTGCGCATCGACGACTTCTGCCTGCTCTCCGGGAACATCACCCTGGGCAGTTCCATCCACCTGGCCGCCGGCGTGCTGCTCTTTGCCGGTGACGCCGGGATCACCATCGGCGACTACAGCACCCTGTCCTCCCGCTGCGCGGTCTACGCCCTGACGGACGATTATTCCGGTGCGGCCATGACCAATCCCACTGTGCCGGAGGCCTACACCCATGTGACCCAACAGCCGGTCTCCATCGGCCGCCATGTGATCGTGGGCACCGGCAGCACCATCCTCCCCGGCGTCACCGTGGGGGAGGGCTGCGCCGTGGGCGCCATGTCCCTGCTGAGCCGCGACTGTGAGCCCTGGGGCATTTATTACGGCATCCCCGCTCAGCGCCATGAAGAGCGCAGCCGGGAACTGCTGACCCTATGCGAAAAACTGGAATCGGAAAGGAGCGAGAGCTGAATGCCGGAACGCATCAACGTGACCCGGTCCTCTCTGCCGCCCTTTGAGGAATACTGCGCAGAGATCCGGGAGATCTGGGACAGTCATTGGCTGACCAACATGGGCGTCAAGCACCAGACGCTGGAAGAAGAACTTTCCCGCTATCTGGGCTGCGAATATCTGGCCCTGTTCACCAACGGTCATCTGGCCCTGGAAAACATTTTGGAGGCTTTTGATCTTCACGGGGAGATCATCACCACACCCTTCACTTTTGCCTCCACCACCCACGCCATCGTCCGCTGCGGCTGCACGCCGGTGTTCTGCGACATTGAGCCGGACAACTACACTCTGGACCCCGACAAGCTGGAAGCGCTGATCACGGACAAGACCGTGGCCATCCTGCCGGTGCACGTCTACGGCAACCTCTGCGATGTGGACACCATCGGCGCCATTGCCGCGCGGCACGGCCTGCCGGTGATTTATGACGCGGCCCACAGCTTCGGCGTGTTCAAGGACGGCGTCAGCTCCGCCAATTTCGGGGACGCGGCCATGTTCAGCTTCCACGCCACCAAGGTCTTCCACAGCATCGAGGGCGGGGCAGTCTGCTGCCGGGACGGGGCGACACGCCAGCGTCTGTGCGATCTGAAAAACTTCGGCATCCACGGGCCGGAGGACGTGCCCTTTGTGGGCGGCAACGCCAAGATGAACGAGTTCGCCGCCGCCATGGGCATCTGCAACCTGCGCCATCTGACCGCGGAGATCGCCAAGCGCAAGCTGGTGGCCGAACGCTATGACGCACAGCTGTCCGGCGTCCCGGGGCTGAAGCTCAACCGGGCGCAGCCTGGCGTGCAGGCCAACTACGCCTACTACCCCGTGGTCTTCGACGGCTACAAGTACAGCCGGGACGAAGTCTACGACCGGCTGGCCGCGGAGGATATCATCGCCCGGAAATATTTCTATCCTCTGACCAACAGCTTCGCCTGTTATGCAGGCAAGCCCGGCTTCGATCCGGCCGACACCCCGGTGGCGGCCTATATGGCCGACCGGGTACTGACCCTCCCCCTATACGCCGACCTGTCCCTGGCGGATGTGGACCGCATCTGCAAGATCATCCTGGAGTAATCGTATGAGACCCATCTTAAAAAACAAGCTGTACCTGTACCTGACCGAGTTCTTCGCCGGCATGTCTGTCATGGCAGTGGAGCTGGGCGCCAGCCGTCTGCTGGCCCCCTATTTCAGCTCCTCCCAGATCGTGTGGACCATCATCATCGGCACCATCATGATCGCCATGGCCCTGGGCAACATCTACGGCGGCCGCAAAGCGGACAAGGACCCGGACCCGGACAAGCTCTATAAGCGCATCACCGTCGCCGCCATTTGGATCGCCCTGATCCCGGTGGTGGGCAAGTATGTGATCCTGGGGATTTCCGCCCTGCTGGTGTTCTCCGTCAACAGCAATTTTCTGATCTGGGCCGCCTTTGCCGCCTGTATGGTGATCTTCGTGTTCCCCCTGTTCCTGCTGGGCACCGTCACCCCCTCCCTGGCCAAGTACACCATGGAGAATCTGGAGGACAACGCCCGGATCGTGGGCACCCTGGGAGCCGCCAACACCATCGGCAGCATCATCGGCACCTTCGTGCCTACCTTCGTCACCATCCCCGCCGTGGGCACCTCCATCACCTTTCTGATCTTCGCCGGCATCCTGCTGGCTCTGGCGCTGATCTACTTCATCAGCGGCAAGGTCAAAAGCGGCGGCGCCATCGCCGGTGTGCTGATCTTCCTGGTCAGCTGCGTGCTGGGCCACAGCTCCAATTTCGCCTTCTGGAAGGACGATCTGATCTACGAGGGGGAGTCCATCTACAATTATCTGCAGGTGGAGGAGACTGACGACAGCGTCATCCTCTCCACCAATGTGCTCTTCGGCGTCCAGTCCATCCGCATGAAGCAGGAGGGGCTCACCGGCATGTACTACGACTATGCCATGGCCGCTCCCTTCATGGCCGGGGTGGAGGATCGCCAGGCGGCGGGGGAGCCGCTGGACGTGCTGATCCTGGGCATGGGCACCGGCACCTTCGGCAGCCAGTGCGCCCGCTATTACCCGGAGCTGTCCATTGAGGGTGTGGAGATCGACGAGAAGATCACCGACCTGGCCCGGGAGTACTTTGCCCTGCCGGAGAGTATGCCCGTCACCACCTACGATGGCCGGGCCTACCTCAACGCGGTGGACAAGCAGTACGATGTGATCATGGTGGACGCCTACCAGGACATCACCATCCCCTTTCAGATGTCCTCCATCGAGTTCTTCACCTTGGTGCGCGAGCACCTGCGGCCCGACGGGGTCATGGTGGTCAACATGAACATGCGCGGCCAGAAGGAGGGGAACATCAACCAGTATCTGGCCGACACCATCTCCCGGGTCTTCTCCACGGTCTACACGGTAGACGTGTCCCGCAGCACCAACCGGGAGCTGTTCGCCTCCAACAATCCGGAGATGCTCGCTGTCATGGAGCGAAACGCCTCCCTCTGCGGGGACGCGGAGCTGCGCGCCATGCTGGGCCGGATCTCCGACGGGCTCAGCCCCTATGAGGCAGGGAGCTATCTGATGACCGACGACCGGGCGCCGGTGGAGCTGCTGGGCATGCAGGTCATCGACGATCTCATTCACGATGAAGTGGAATACTACAAGGGCATCTATGAGGAATACGGTATCCAGGGCGTGATCAACGGCCTGTGATCCGCCGGAAGCCTTGACCGCCGCGGACGCACGCACACGGCAAAAGGGACAGAGGACGCATGAAAAACACGCGTCCTCTGTCCCTTTTTTGCGGATTCCCTATTGACAAAAATAGTTAGAGGGATTAAACTGTTGCAGAGTTAGAGATAGCTAATTTTTGTAAGATTCATCTAATGCAAAGTGCTGAGAAGGAGGCTGCTGTATGATGCCGCTTCTGCTGTCCACCCCCGGCGAGGAAAACATCATCCGCAAGGTCGGCGGGAATCCCGAGACCAAGAAGCATCTTGAGGATATGGGTTTCGTCGTCGGCGGCGCGGTCACCGTGGTTTCCACCATCGGCGGGAACCTGATCGTCAAGGTCAAGGAATCCCGCGTTGCCATCAGCCGGGAAATGGCCGGAAAAATCATGATTTAAGGAGAAATGACAGATGAAAACTCTCAGAGAAGTTCCCATCGGCGATACTGTCAAGGTCGTCAAGCTCCACGGCGAGGGCGCGGTCAAGCGCCGGATCATGGACATGGGCATCACCAAGGGCGTCGAGGTCTATGTGCGCAAGGTGGCGCCGCTGGGCGATCCCGTGGAGGTCAATGTCCGCGGCTATGAGCTCTCCCTGCGCAAGGCGGACGCGGAAATGATCGAAGTGGAATGATCCGAACCGCATGCTTTTTTTGCCTGATCGTTAGATTTATTTAACCAAAGGAGTAATGGACATGGACAATCCCATTCGCATCGCCCTGGCGGGCAACCCCAACTGCGGCAAGACCACGCTGTTCAACGCCCTGACCGGCACCAACCAATATGTGGGTAACTGGCCCGGCGTCACCGTGGAGAAGAAAGAGGGCAAGCTGCAGAAGCATGACGACGTGATCGTCACCGACCTGCCCGGCATCTACTCTCTCTCCCCCTACACGCTGGAGGAAGTGGTAGCCCGCAATTATCTGATCGAAGAGCGCCCCGACGTGATCCTGAACATCGTGGACGGCACCAACCTGGAGCGCAACCTCTACCTGACCACCCAGCTGACCGAGCTGGGCATCCCGGTGGTCATCGCGCTGAACATGATGGACCTGGTCAAGCGCAACGGGGATAAGATCAACACCGATGAGCTGGCCCGTCAGCTGGGCTGTAGGATCGTGGAGATCTCCGCCCTCAAGCGCGACGGCGTCAACGAGGCGGCCGAGGCCGCCATCGCCGCGGCCAAGGGGACCCGGACCATCCCCCAGCACAGCTTCTCCGGTGTGGTAGAACATGCGCTGGCCCATATTGAAGAGGTCACCGTGCACAACCTGCCCGAGGAGCAGCAGCGCTGGTATGCCATCAAGCTCTTTGAGCGGGACGAAAAAGTCATCGAAAAGCTGAACCTGGACCCCGGCATCCGCGAGCACATCGAGAAGGATATCGCCGCCGCCGAGACCGAGCTGGACGACGACGCGGAGAGCATCATCACCAATGAGCGCTATATCTACATAGGCCAGCTGATGAAGGGCTGCTACAAGAAAGCCGGCCAGGGGCTGCTGACCCGCTCCGACAAGATCGACCAGATCGTCACCAACCGGATCCTGGCTCTGCCCATTTTTGCCGTGGTGATGTGGCTGGTCTACTGGATCGCCATGGGGCCCTTCGGCTCCTTCCTGACCGACTGGACCAACGACGTGCTGGGCGGTGCCTGGCTGACCGACGGCTCTCGAGCCATTCTGGAAGGCTGGGGCGTTACAGACTGGCTCACCGGTCTGATCTCCGACGGCATCCTGGCCGGCGTAGGCGCCGTGCTAGGCTTCGTGCCCCAGATGCTGGTCCTGTTCCTGATGCTTTGCCTGCTGGAGGACTGCGGCTACATGGCCCGTATCGCCTTCATCATGGACCGGATCTTCCGCCGCTTCGGCCTGTCCGGCAAATCCTTCATCCCCATGCTGGTGGGCACCGGCTGCGGTGTCCCCGGCGTCATGGCCTCCCGTACCATTGAAAACGAGCGCGACCGCCGCATGACCATTATGACCACCTGCTTCATCCCCTGCGGCGCCAAGATGCCCATCATCGGCCTGATCGCCGGCGCCCTCTTCGGCGGCAGCGGCATTGTGGCCGTCTCTGCCTACTTCATCGGCGTGGCCGCCATCATCCTCTCCGGCATCATGCTCAAGAAGACCAAGATGTTCGCCGGCGACCCGGCGCCTTTCGTCATGGAGCTGCCCGCCTACCATGTGCCCTCCCTGGGCAACGTGCTCCGCGGCACCTGGGAACGCGGCTGGTCCTTTATCAAGCGGGCCGGCACCGTCATCGTACTCAGCTCCATTATCATCTGGTTCCTGTCCAGCTTCGGCACCGTCAATGGCCGTTTCGGCATGGTGGACGATCTGTTCGAGGATGAGGATCTGGTCACCGAGGAATATGTGGCCGTGGTGGCTGACAGGATGGGTATCCCCGAGGACGAGGTCGTCCCCATGGACGATTCCGTGTTGGCCGGCGTAGGCAACGCCGTGGCTCCCGTGTTCAAGCCCCTGGGCTTCGG
The DNA here is from genome assembly GCA_017470325.1 of Oscillospiraceae bacterium. The sequence goes on along the minus strand of JAFUES010000035.1, from coordinate 102,502 downwards.
CTCCTGGAAGCCCACCGTGGCCACCGTCACCGGCCTGGTAGCCAAGGAAGAAGTGGTCGGCACCTTTGGTGTGCTGTACAACTATGACGCCGCGGCCCAGCAGGCCGTGGACGAGGAGACCGGCGAGCTGCTGTTCGACGAGGACGGCGAGCCCGTCATGGAGGAGCTGGACGAAGAAGGCTCCCAGGTCTGGGCCAACGTGGAGGACGACTTCAACAAGTTCTCCGGCGGCCACGGCAAGCTGGCGGCGTTCTCCTTCATGCTCTTCAATCTGCTCTGCGCCCCCTGCTTTGCGGCTATGGGCGCCATCAAGCGGGAGATGAACAACCGCAAGTGGACCTGGTTCGCCATCGGCTACATGTGCCTGTTTGCCTATGTGGTGGCCCTGATGGTCTATCAGATCGGCGGCCTGTTCGTGGGGAATGTCAGCGTCATCGGCCTGATCGTAGCCCTGGCCCTGCTGGTGCTGATCATCTATCAGCTGTTCCGCCCCTACAAGGAAGCCCAGGTCCTGACCGTACAGTAATTTCGTCAAGTTCGCCCTGAGGAGGGATTTTCATGCTGACTTGGTTGGCTGTCAATTGGATCAATATCGTCGTGCTGGCTGTTGTGATTCTGGTGGTGGGTCTGGTGATCCGGTCCATGATCCGGGATAAAAGAGCCGGAAAGTCCTCCTGCGGCGGAAACTGCGGCAGCTGTGCCGGGTGCAATGCCTGCCGGAGCCCCGAAATAAAGGAAGGAGGCCGCCTATGATCCAGACCACCGTGAAAGTGGACGGCATGATGTGCAGCATGTGCGAAGCTCACATCAACGACGCCGTGCGCAGAGCTTTCTCTGTGAAGAAGGTCTCGTCCTCCCACCGAAAAGGGGAGACCGTGATCCTCAGCGAGGAGGCGCCGGATGCGCAGAAGCTGCGCGAGGTCATCGACACCACCGGCTATCGGGTGCTGGATATCGCCAGCGCGCCCTATAAAAAGACTTCGCTCTTTTCCCGTTGATACGATAAGGACCCGGACGCTCAATGATGAGTGTCCGGGTCCTTCCTTGCTTACGGGTTTTGTACAGTCTATCTGAACAGCAGGGCCCGCAGCGCCGCCAGGAGCAGCAGGTGCGCCGGATAGAAGCCGTAGAAAAACCAGCGGCTGGGCTGTCTGCCCTTTTTTCCGTTATAGAGAATGACCAGCGGCAGAGCCAGCAGCGACCACCATTCCCGCCGGGAGCTGAGCAGCAGCGCCGGCAGCATGGCGCACCAGCACAGCACCCGTCCGACCGGCGTCTCATCGCCGCGGCGCTCCCGCAGCCAGGTGGCCGCATACAGCAGCTCCAGCGCCGCCACACCCACCGCGTCGTAGTCCGTGCGCAACAGCCAGGCCAGCGCCGGGGCTGCGGCAAAAATCAACAGGAGCCCGGCGCCCCGCAGTACGCGGCTGCCGGGGGCGCGGCGCAGCGCGTCGATGCCCATCAGAGCGGCAAAGCCGATGGCCAGGGTGAAGAACACATTCTGATAGGCAAATTCCAATAACGTTTGGTTCAGCGCCAGGTCAAAGGGGATCTCCGACAGCAGGGCAAACAGGCTCAGCCGCAGCAGATATTTCCCCCGGCTGCGGGTATGCTGAAAGCCCTCCAGCAGCAAGAACAGATACAGAGGGAAGGCCGGGCGGCCCAGACTGCGCAGCGTCCAATAGACTGACCGCAGCGTCTCACCGTCCCAGGGCAGTAGGTGGCTCCTGCCATAGAGGATCAGCGCCGGCAGCAGCACATAGCCGATATGGTCGATCAGCATGGAGACCAGCGCCGTCCCCTTCAGGGCCGCCGCCGTTACGCCTGTACGCCAATTTCGCTGCTCTTCCATGCCGTCTTTTCCTTTCGTTTTTCGCCCCTTTATTGTAGTATAAACAGCTTCGGCTTGCAAGTCGGAAAACCATCCTTGCAGATACAGGAACGCACATCTGGCAATCCCGCTGCTGTTTTTTATTCCCTCTTGACAAATCGCCTATTTAGATATTATAATGCATTTAAGTATCTTATTAAGACACTTTGAGGTGAGGCGCGTGGTTAAGGAGAGAAGCTATCTGTGCATCGATCTGAAATCCTACTATGCCTCCGTGGAATGCGTGGAGCGGGGGCTGGATCCGCTGAGCACCAATCTGGTGGTGGCGGACCCGGAACGGACAGACAGGACCATCTGTCTCGCCGTGTCCCCCAGTCTGAAGGCGCTGGGGGTGCCCGGCCGCCCGCGGCTGTTCACGGTGATCGAGAAGGTCGCCGAGATCAACGCCCGCCGCCAGGCGCAGGCGCCGGGCCGCCGCTTTACCGGCCGTTCGGTCAGCGCCCCGGCCCTGCGCGCCGATCCCGCCCTGGAGTTGGACTACATCATCGCGCCGCCCCAGATGACCCACTACATGGCCTGCTCGGCGCGCATCTATGCCACGCTTTTAAAGTATGTGGCCAAGGAGCATATCCACGTCTACTCCATCGACGAGGCCTTTTTGGACATCACCGACTATATGGGCTTCTGGCGCACAGACCCCAAGGGCTTTGCGCGCATGCTCATGGCGGACATTCTGGAAACCACTGGCATCACCGCCACCTGCGGCATCGGGCCCAATCTTTACCTGGCCAAGGTGGCGCTGGACATCATTTCCAAGCATGCGGAGGATTATATCGGCATCCTCACCGAGGAGAGCTATCGAGAGCTCTTGTGGGATCACCAACCGCTGACGGATTTCTGGATGATCAACCGGGGCACCGTGGGGCGGCTGGAGCATCTGGGCCTGCGCAGCATGCGGGACGTGGCCCAGGCCCAGGAGGCCCCACTGTACCGGGCCTTCGGCATCAACGCCCAGCTGCTCATTGACCACGCCTGGGGGCGGGAGAGCACCACCATGGCGGACATCAAGGCCTATGTCCCCCGGGAGCAATCGCTCTCCTCCGGGCAGACGCTCCACACCGGCTACGACATTCCGGGGGCCCGGCTGCTGGTGCTGGAGATGGCAGAGCTGCTGAGTCTGGAGCTGTCAGACAAGGGCCTGTCCACCGCCTCCATCAGCATCACCCTGGCCTACAGCTTTTCCTCGGACCACAAACCCGCCCACGGCACCATTGCCCTGGGCGCGCCCACCAGTTCCACCAAAGTGATCCTGGAGTACACGGCGGCCCTGTATGACCGGATCGCCGTAAACGATCTGCCGGTCTTCCATGTGGGCGTCTGTTTCAACCGGGTGCAGGACGAACTGAGCTGGCAGTATGACATCTTTTCCTCTCCCCAGCAGCAGGAGAAAGAAAAAAGTCTGCAGAAGACCATCGTGAGTATCAAGAAAAAATACGGCAGAAACGGCATCTTCAAGGGTATGAACCTGCTGGAGGGCGCCAAAACCATCGAACGCAACAGCCAGGTAGGAGGGCACAGAGCAGGATGAACAACGGACAACGGGCGAAGATCTTCGCTCCCTATGCGGCGCTGAAGGGCTTCGGGGATTTCATCTCCGGCGCGGAAGAACAGAGCGTCCCCCGGGTGCTCCTCGGGGAAGACGCCCAGGCGGCGCTGGACCGGCAGCTGCGGGCGCTCTGCCCGGGGAAGCGGATCTGTGTGACCTATTATCTCAACGGACAATATGTGGAGGCTCGGGGCGCGGTGAAGCGGATCGACCTGGATGCGCGCCGCCTCCTGACCGGCGGGCTGAAGATCCCGCTGGATGACATTCTGAACATCGAAGAAAGTGAGGGAACATTATGAGCGTTGGCAGTGTACTGTCCGGGCGGCGCAGGGCGCTGGGCTTGTCCCAGAATGAACTGGTGGCGCGGCTGGAGCAGGAGGATATCCATGTCACCAAACAGGCAGTCTCCAAGTGGGAGACCGACCGGGTAACGCCCAATGCGGAGCAGTTTCTGGTGCTGTGCAAGGTCCTCCGGATCCAGGATGTGCTGGGGGAGTTTCTGGATCTGCCTGCGGATGTATTCAGCGGCTTGAACCGGCTGGGCCGGGAGCGGGTGCGGGAATATGCCGCGCTCCTGCGCAAAAGCGCGCAGTTCCGCCAGCCGGTGCGGGAGGAACCGCCCCGGCCCCTTCGGATGCTGCCCCTGTACGAGCTGGCCGTCTCCGCCGGCACCGGGCAGTTCCTGGACGGAGAAAATTACGAGATGGTGGAGTGCGGCATTGAGGTGCCCGAGGGCTCCAATTTCGGTGTCCGGGTAGCGGGAGACAGCATGGAGCCCCGTTTCCACAATGGGCAGACCATCTGGGTGCGCCAGCAGCGCACGCTTATGTCCGGGGAGATCGGCATCTTCCTCTATGACGGGGAGGCCTATCTGAAGGAGCTGGTCCTGGCCGACGGCTCTGCCCGGCTCCACTCCCTCAATCCCAAATACAGCGATATCGTCATATCCACCACCCTGCCTCTGCGGGTGCTGGGCAAGGTGCTGAGCTGACAGGCGAAAAAGCGGCAGGGCCCGTGTGCTTCCAAACACGCGGGCCCTGCCTGCTTCTTATCCGATTTTGGCCTGTCTCAGCGTCTGGTGCGCAGCTCTCGGGCGGCGATCATAAAGCTGATGCCGGCGGCGATGGCCAGGGCATAAAGCGCAGTCTGTCTGCCGTAACTGCGGGCCAGCTCCAGCTCGCCCCGGACCGCGCTGCTCATGGCGTAATAGAGGAAGCTCCCCGGCACCAGGGGCAGGATCGCCGGGATCACAAACAGGATCGCCGGGGTCTTCAGCCGTCTGGCCAGCAGCTCCGCGTACAGCACCGCGAAAGCCGCGCCCAGCAGGCAGGCCAGAAAGCCGCTCTGCAGCCAGGCGTCCACCGCCAGATAGATCCCCCAGGCCAGCATGCCGCCCAGGGAGGTCAGAGGCAGATAGCGCTTGCGCAGGCCGAACAGCAGGGAAAAGCCCAGAGAGCCGGTGAACGCCGTCACCAGCTGGATGATGATATTGTGCATGCTATCCCTCCTCAGTGCAGAACATTGACCACCGTCAGCGCCACCATAAAGCCGCCCGCCAGGGCCGCCGCCCAGATCAGGCTCTCCGCCAGACGCACAACGCCGGATATGGTGTCCCCCAGCAGCATGTTGCGAATGGCATTGGTCATGGCCAGACCCGGGATCAGCAGCATGATGTCGCCGATCAGGATCTTGTCCATATGCAAAGCCGGAAGTACCGCCGCGGCAAGGCCCACGCCCAGACCGATCAGCAGCGAGATCAGCAGGTTGAAGGCCGCGGCATTGAGCCGGGTATGGCCCAGCCGATCCTGCAGGAAGCAGATCGCCGCGGCAAACACGGCGGCGGCCAGCCCGTCCCATAGCGTCCCGCCGAAAAACAGGGCGAAGCTGCCGCCCGCCAGAACGCTGCCGCCCAGTACGGCGGCAAAGGGCTTGCGCCCGGCGGCAATCCGATCCAGCCGCTGCCGGAGCTCCGGCAGCGGCAGCGGCCCGGCGCAGCAAGTCCGGCTCAGCTCGTTGAGCTTTTCCACCCGGTAAAAATCCGTCTGCCCGTTGGCGCGGATGCGCCGGGTCTCGGTCAGGGCCTCCTGGCCGGGAAATTCCATGGTCATGCTGATGATGGAGGTGATCACAAACACATCCATCCTTTGCGCGCCGTAGGCGGTCCCCATACGGGTCAGAGTATCCTCCACGCGGCTGATCTCCGCACCGGCGTCCAACAACAGCTCGCCCATCTCCAACAGACAGTCCAACAGCACGCTCTGCTCTTCCTTTGAAAGTGTCATCTCTTCGATGCTCCTCTTATCCGATATCGATACGAAGACCCGCCGCCTGCGTACATGCGGCAGATCTTGTTTTTCCTTGGCAGGACACTCTTTATATCACAGTCGCCGCCGCAATGCAAGGGGTTTCAAAAGAACATTTGACAAATTGTTGCCGCTGTGGCAAAATGTGCTCCGCAAGAGAAAGAAGGGATATTATGGCGCTGACGCCGAAAATGTTTTTGATCGTCTGCCCGCTGCTGTTTCTGGCCGGCTTTGTGGATTCCATCGCCGGGGGCGGAGGGCTCATCTCCCTGCCGGCCTATATCTTCGCCGGCCTGCCCATGCATCTGGCCATCGGCACCAACAAGCTGTCCTCCGCCTGCGGCACCTCCCTGGCCACCGCCCGCTTCATCCGCCAAGGGCTGGTCAATTTCAAGCTGGTGATTCCCGGGGTCGCGGCGGCCATGGTCGGCTCCGCTATAGGCTCCAACCTGTCCCTGTTGGCGAGCGAGCAGCTGATCCGCTACATCCTCTTTATCGCCCTGCCGGTGGCGGCCTTCTTTGTGCTCAACAAGCGGCTTTTCCCTGAGTCCGGCAGCGACGTCGTCGTCGTGGACCGGCACACGCTGACGGTCTGCATCCTGGCCTCCCTGCTCATCGGCATCTACGACGGCTTTTACGGCCCCGGCACCGGGACCTTTCTCATCATCGCCTTTACGGTTTTTGCCAAGCTCAGCGTGGGCGCCGCCAACGCCCAGGCCAAGGTCATCAATCTGACCACCAACATCACCTCGCTGGTGGTCTTTCTTCTCAACGGGACGGTGCTGATCCCCCTGGGGTTGGCAGCTGCCGCCTGCAACATGCTGGGCAACTATATCGGCTCCGGCCTGGTGCTGAGCAAAGGGACGAAGATCGTACGGCCCATCATCCTGGTGGTGCTGGCTCTTTTGCTCATCAAGATCCTGACAGAATGAGCGTTTTCCTTTCATAGAGACTGACGGCAGCCGCCCGATCGGGCGGCTGCCGTTTTGCAGCTCTGTTTTTTACACCGGCGTTCAGGCCTCCGCGATGATGCGGCGGATGACCTTCTCACAGCGCTTCTTATCATAGACTACAGGCACCGGGTAGACGGGATTTGCCTCCGCCAGTGCCCACTCGATCATCTGTGGGATGTCTTTCTCCTGGATGAAATCAAAGCCTGTGGGGATGTCCATGCGCCGGTTCATGGCGCGGATCTCGTCGATAAAGGCCCTGGCCTTCTCCGCGTCGGTCCCGGTGAACTTCACGCCGGTCAGCTCCGCCAGATGGGCCAGCTTCTCATGGACCGCCTCACCGTAGTCCTCCAGCACGATGGGCAGGATCACAGCGTTGGCCAGGCCGTGGGGCGTGTTGTACAGGCCGCCCAGGGTGTGAGCGATGGCGTGTACATTGCCCACGCCCGCCCGGGTAAAGGCGAAGCCCGCCTTGTAGGCGGCGATGAGCATCTGGGTCCGGGCCTCCATGTCGTTGCCGTCGTTGTACGCCCGCTCCAGGTAACGGAAGATCTCACACACAGCCTCCTCGGCCAGGCGGATGCTCTCATTGGTGTTGTAGGTCCAGCACACATAGGCTTCCACCGCATGGGTCAGCGCGTCCATGCCGGTAGTGGAGGTGATCTTTTTGGGCAGGTCCCGGGTCATTTCCGGATCCAGCACCGCGTACTTGGGCACCAGGTGCAGATCCATCAGGGCGTATTTATGGTGGGTGTCGCTGTCGGTGATGACGGCGGCGATAGTGGTCTCCGAGCCGGTACCGGCGGTGGTGGGTACCGCGATATAGGGCGGGATCTTTTTACCCACCTTCAGCAGACCGGCCATCTGGCCCACAGAGGTCCGGGGTCGCACCACCCGCGCCGCGGCGGCCTTGGCCGCGTCCATGGGCGAACCGCCGCCGATGGCGATAAAGCCCTCGCAGCCGCTTTCCAGATACAGCTTCTGGATCTTATTGACCGTGTTCACGGAGGGGTTGGCCTCCACCTCAGAAAAGTGCGTATATTGGATGCCCGCCTTGTCCAGCTCCGCCAGGATCCTGGGCGCCAGGCGCTTGCCCACGGTGGGGCCTGTGACCACCATGACCTTGCTGACCTTCTCCTTTTTCAGCAGCTCCGGGATCTTCTGCACGCTGCCCACGCCGGAGACCGGGATCGGCCGCCGCCAGTACAGGGCCCGCGCCCCCACATTGAATACCGCCTGAAAGCTGCGGTAATACGCCTTTTTGATCGCGCCCATATTCGCGTTCCTCCTCTGATGTTCCGTAAAATCAAGTGGCGGCCGGAGATGACGCATCGCAACGCCAGTGCTTCCCCAGTCGGTCATTTGTCTTTTGACCTATCATACTTCAAAAACGCGTCGCTTGCAAGCCATCGTCAAGCTCTTGTCATGGCCGGGCGCCTGCGCATCTGCCCGCGCGGAAAAAGAAAGACTTTCCAAGCGGCGCGTTTTGGTATATGATAGAGGTGAATCCGAACACATACGATCCGGCCCTCGAACCGCTGCGGCGAGGGCCCGGCAGATCTGTTTTCAGCAGCAGGAGGTACTTATGATTTTTCCGGAAAAATGGGCGATCCCCTATGCCCGGGCGGAGGGCTTTTTCCGCAGCCAAGAAGATGTGGAGGAGGTCGCCCCCGGCCGCTTTCGCTTCGGCGCCTGTGAGGTGGAGGTGACGGAAATGCCGGATGAGGTCATCGGCGCGGACCAGGTCATCGGCGGCTTCATCGTTCTGCCATGCTCCAAGGTGATCTTCTCGGGCGGCGGACCCGACGTAAAGGAGATCCGCCACCGCTTCATGATCTATTATCTGGCCAAGGGTAAAATCAAATCATGAAGGTCAAATGCGACCACTGCGGCAGTACCGACTGGGACCGCGATTGGTGAGCCGCCGCAAGCATTCTATGAAAAAACCTCCCGTATCGCGACTTTTTAGGTCACGGTACGGGAGGTTTCTTTTGCCCGTGCTGCGGCGTTCAGGCTCCGGCTGCCGCTTTCTCGGCCGCTTCGATCACATGCTTGCACAGCACCGCCGTGGTGACGGCGCCTACGCCGCCGGGCACCGGACTGATGGCCCGGACCCGCGGCTCCACCGCGTCAAACTGCACGTCGCCGCAGATACCGCCGCCGGGCGCGGCGTTGATGCCCACATCGATGATCACCTGCTCAGGATGGGTAAAACGCTCGTCCACCACGCCCGCCTTGCCGGCGGCCACCACCAGGATCTCCGCACTGCGGCACACCGCGGGCATATCCACAGTCTTGGTGTGACACATGGTGACGGTGGCATTGCGGCTCTGCAGCATCATGGACACCGGCTTGCCGATGACCAAGCTCCGGCCAATGACCGCCACATGCTTCCCGGCGGGGTCGTAGCCATAGTGGTCCAGGATCTCCAGGCAGGATTGGGCCGTGCAGGGGGCATAGCCCTTGCCCCGGCCGGTGAACACCGTGTTGAGGGACGCAGCCGTCATGCTGTCCACGTCCTTTTCCGGCATCAGGGCCTCGCAGGCCGCCTGCTCGTCCAGGTGCCCGGGCAGGGGACGGAACATCAGACAGCCGTGGATGGCTGCATCTTCGTTAATGGCCCGGAGCTGCGCCAGCAGGTCCTCCTGACTGCAGTCGGCGGGCAGGATCACAGAGACCACCCGGATCCCGATCTTCTCGCAGCGCTTCATCGCGCCCCGCTCATAGGTCAGATCCTCCGGCCGTTCACCTACACGCAGGATGGCCAGGCAGGGCGTGACACCCGCCGCCTTCAATCTTTCGGCCCGGGCAGTCAGTTCCACGGTAATGGCCGCCGCCACAGGCGCACCTTTTAAGATCTCAGCCATTGTTCCTCCTCCGCAGACTCTCCATCACCGAATCCGCGATCTTCTGCGCTCTCGGCACATACTCGCTGAGCAGGGCCTCCGCCTTCAGCTCCATCAGCAGGGCCTCACCGTCACCGGGCAGGGAGCGGGTGTTGATGAACACATTCATGGCCGCCGCTTCCAGGGCGGCTTTCGCGGCGATGGCGCCGCAGCCCACGTCGGAGATCATCAGCACGCTGCACTTCTCCTGCATCTCTTCCAACAGGGTGACGGCCTTGGCGCAGCTCTCCATCATTTCGTAGGGCGCCTTGCAGGCGTTGATGGTGACAAAGCGCAAAGTGTCCTCATAATCCGGGCTGTCCTTGGGCAGAGAGTAGGCCTTGGACAGGGGCACAAAGGCCCGGGCGTCCTCGTCGATCAGTTCCAGCAGCCGCTGGCGCAGCGCGTCCGCCTCGGTGATCATCCGGCGCAGATCATCCTCATAGACCGCGTATTTCTTTTTCCCCACGGTCAGGTTGCCCGCCATCTCACACAGGGCCGCCCCAAGGGCGCCCATCAGGGCCGCCGCCCCGCCGCCTCCGGGCACCGGATCTCTGGAAGCCAGCTTCTCCGTAAAAGCGGCGCAGCTGTGCAGCATCCATTTCTCGCTCATACTTTCTCCTTTCGGCAGCCGCAATGCGCGGCTGTGAGGGGATTCGATCTTAGAATAGCCCGGTGATCTTTCCGTTCTCGTCCACATCGATCTTCTCGGCGGCGGGGACCTTGGGCAGACCCGGCATGGTCATGATGTCGCCGGTGAGCGCTACGATGAAGCCCGCCCCGGCGGAGACCTTCAGGTTCCGCACCGTGACAGTGAAGCCCTTCGGCGCACCCAGCAGGGCCGCGTCGTCGGAGAAGGAATACTGGGTCTTGGCCATGCAGATGGGCATCCCCCCGAAGCCCAGCTCCGTCAGCTGCTGGGCCTGCTTTTTGGCGTTGGGCGTCAGCGCCACACCGTCGGCGTGGTAGATGCGCTCGCAGATGGTCTCCAGCTTCTCCTCGATGGGCATATTCAGGGGATAGGTGAAGCCAAAATCGTTGGGCTGCTCACAGAGCTTCACCACTTCCTCAGCCAGGGCCTTGCCGCCCTCGCCACCCTTGGCCCAGACTTTCGAGAGGGCCACGTTCACGCCCAGCTCATTGCAGCGTTTTTCCACCAGCCGGAGTTCCGCCTCGGTGTCCGTGGGAAAGGCGTTGATGGCCACCACGCAGGGCAGGCCGAACACGTTCTTCACATTGCCCACATGCTGCAGCAGATTGGGCAGGCCCTTCTCCAGGGCTTCCAGGTTTTCGTTGTTCAGATCGGCTTTCGGCACGCCGCCGTGGTATTTCAGTGCCCGGACGGTGGCGACGATGACGACCGCAGAGGGGTGGAGCCCTGCCATGCGGCACTTGATGTCCACGAATTTCTCCGCGCCCAGGTCGGCGGCGAAGCCCGCCTCGGTGACCACGTAGTCCGCCAGCTTCAAGGCCGTGCGGGTAGCGGTGACGGAGTTGCAGCCGTGGGCGATGTTGGCGAAGGGGCCGCCGTGGATGAAGGCGGGGGTGCCCTCCAGGGTCTGCACCAGGTTGGGCTTGATGGCGTCCTTCAGCAGAGCCGCCATGGCTCCCTGGGCCTTCAGGTCGGCCGCGGTGACGGGCCTGCCGTCGTAGGTGTAGGCCACGATGATCCGGGCCAGGCGCTCCTTCAGATCCTTCAGGTCCGCGGCCAGACACAGCACCGCCATGATCTCGCTGGCCACGGTAATCTCAAAGCCGTCCTCTCTGGGGACACCCTGCACCTTGCCGCCCAGGCCGTCCACGATGTGGCGCAGCTGCCGGTCATTCATGTCCACGGCCCGCTTCCAGGTGATGGCTTTGGGGTCGATACCCAGGCTGTTGCCCTGCTGGATGTGGTTGTCCAGCATGGCGGCCAGCAGGTTGTTGGCCGCGCCGATGGCGTGGAAGTCCCCGGTGAAGTGGAGGTTGATGTCCTCCATAGGCACCACCTGGGCGTAGCCGCCGCCGGCGGCGCCGCCCTTGACGCCGAACACGGGACCCAGGGAGGGCTCACGCAGGGCAACCACGGCGTTCTTGCCGATCTTCCGCAGGCCGTCGGTGAGACCTACGGAGGTGGTGGTCTTGCCCTCGCCGGCGGGGGTGGGGGTGATGGCGGTGACCAGGATCAGCTTGCCCTTTTCCGGCAGCTCCTTCAGGGCGTGGATATCCAGCTTGGCCTTGTAGCGGCCGTAATTTTCCACCGCGTCCTCTGGGATGCCCAGGGAGGCGGCTATATCATTGATGGGAAGCAGCTTTGCCTCCTGCGCAATTTCGATATCAGATTTGAAGCCCATGATTCTCCTCCTGAAATATTTCTATATGGTTGCCTGTATTCCTTTTTCCCGCGCCGATGCCGCCGCTCAGTCATCCAGCGGCGGAATCTCCACCTGCCGGTTGTAGCTGTATTCCGGTGTGGGGAAGGCACCGGAAATCGTCTCGGCATGGAATTGGTTCAGGCCCTTGATCATTTCCTCACGAATATGCGCAAAGGTTTTGACGAACTTGGCCTTGTGTCCGCCGTACATGTCCAACATATCGTGTGTCAACAGCACCTGGCAATCCACATCCGGCCCGGCGCCGATCCCGAGGATGGGGATGCTCACAGCTTCCGCCACGGCCTTGCCCACCACGCTGGGCACACATTCCAATACGATAGAAAACGCGCCCGCTGCTTCAATGGCCTTGGCGTCCTGGATCAGCTTCTTCGCCGTTTCGGGCGTTCCGCCCTGCATCCGAAATCCGCCGAAGGAGGTGGCAGACTGCGGCGTAAGGCCGATATGCCCCATGACCGGGATCCCTACTTGGGTCATGCGGCGGATCGTCTCAGCCATCTCTACGCCGCCTTCCAGCTTGACGCAGTCGCAATTGGTCTCGGCCAAAATCCTGCAGGCGCTGCGGATGGCCTGTTCCGGGCTCTCCTGGTAAGAGCCAAAGGGCATATCGCCCACAATGAAGGAGTCCGGGGCCCCTTTGACTACCGGGCGGATGTGGTGGATCATATCATCCAGTGTAACGCCGACCGTGGTATCATAGCCCAGCATGATCATGCCCAAGGAATCGCCCACCAGGATGATCTCAACTTCGCTCTCATTGACGATAGACGCGGTTGTGTAATCATAGGCCGTAGCATAGGCGAATTTGCGGCCCTCTTCTTTGTACTTCCTGAAATCCGGTACTGTCATTTTTTTCTTAGCCATGATGATTTCTCCTTTCCGTTTTACGCTTTCGACCTCTGTTCTATCATACGATATTTCCCTGCATCCGTAAATACCATTCCTCTGTGGATTTTACCATTTTAGCCTATCCTGTGCAAGATTCTATCTCCCATCTAAAGAACAAATTGGGCCTGACAGTCGGCAAAATTGACAATCGCCGCCCCTTGCGGTATACTGTGCTCCGCATACATGAAAAAACGGCTGCATAGTAAGGCACTCCATTTTTAGCAGCAGCCCGGAGAAAGGTCGCAGTCTTATGGATATCGTACAGCTTTGTGAGATCGGCATGCTGATCGCCTTCGGCTTTTCCTGGCCCTTCAACATCGCCAAATCCCTGCGCTCCCGCACCGCCAAGGGCAAGAGCGTCACCTTTGAATTCATTGTCGTGTTCGGCTACCTGGTGGGCGTGCTGGGCAAGCTGATCACCTACAGCCGCACCGGCGTCTGGGCCTACTCCATCTGGTTCTATTTCGCCGACATCGCCATGGTCTCCATCGACATCGTGCTGTATTTCCGCAACCGTCGGCTGGACCGACAGCGCGAAAGCGCCGCGGCGTGAAGCACCCCACGATACTCCTATAACAAATACAAAGCCGCCGGACTGCGAGCCTTTCGTAGTCCGGCGGCTTGTGTTTTTGCTCACGGCCCGTCATTCCGCCGGGCCGCTCCAGTCAAAATCTTTATCCGGTTTCAGATACTTTTTGGAGATCTTCGCAACATAGGGGCTGAAGGGGCAGTCGTCCCCGTGGAGCATGGTGCACCGGGCCTCCAGCACCTGGCCCAGCAGAAGGTAGGCCTCCTGGGCGGTAAAGCCGTAGTCCTCGCACATCCAGCGGATCAGCTCCCGCACAGCGCCGCAGAAAGAATCCTTCATCCGGATCTCGTTGGCGATGGTCATCAGATACTCGTTGTTCTCCGCCCGGAGCCACTCTTTTGCCGCGTAGCCCTTTCGGAGGCTGAGCCGCAGCGTGACCTCCGCCGCGCACTCGATGGCGCCGCCATGGGGGATCTCTCCGTCGCCCATGATGGCGTGGCAGTCGCCCACATGCAGCAGGGCCCCTTCCACCTCTACCGGCAGGTAAAGGGTCGCCCCGGCACAGATCTCCTGCACGTCCATATTGCCGCCGTTGTGGTAAGCGTATTTGTTGGTCTGGGCCTCGCCCGCGGGGGCGGTGCCGATGGTCCCGATCATCGGCTTGAGGGGGATGGTCAGCGCCGGGCTCCACAGGATGCCCTCTTTCGTGATCTCCACCGTATGGGTCACGGTGCCCCAGTCCTTCCCCTCGGGCAGGATCTGGCCCACCAGCGGGGTCCGCCAGCCCGCAAAGCCGGTGTAGCCCAGCTTCTCCGGGACCACATCCAGGATCTCCACCACCAGGGTGTCTCCCGGCATGGCGCCCTCGATGCCAACGACCGTGCAGAGGTTCGGGCCCTTGCTCTTGGAGGGGCCCCAGCGGTCCTCGATGGAATTGAGCCACGTGCCGCTCTGCAGCTGGGTCTGGATCCGGACGGTCTCCCCAGACTTGACCATGGCGGCCGGGGCGTGGGCTTTATCCAAGGTGTTGTATACCTGATCTCGTTTCACAAGCTGCATGGTTCGCTCCTCCTTCATTCGCCTGAAAAAAGATAATACAGGTCTGTGTGACCTGTATCATCTTTCTGTTTATGATTGTTTATCCCAGCTTGTTGCCCATCATTCTTCTGGTGCGCAGGGAGTCGATATACATGGCAATGAAGATGATGACGCCGCGGACGAAAGGCGTGACAAAAATGGAGATGCCCGCGTTGGCCATACCGGATGCCAGATACAGAAGGATCAGGGAACCGATCACCGCGCCCGGGAAGATGGTGCCGCGGCCGCCCAGCAGGCTGATGCCGCCAAGGCAGGCGCCCGCAATGGCCAGGAACTCATAGCTGTTCAGGCCGGTGGTCACGATGGCGCCCTCAACAACGATCCAGAAGAAGGAGCCGGCGATACCGCAGAGCAGGCCTTCCAGAAGAAGGGCCTGGGTCTTGACCTTATCGGAATTGATACCGATCCTCTTGGCCACGTTCTCGTCGCAGCCGACCAGCAGCAGACGGCGGCCGAAGGCGGTATATTTCAGCACCAGATGCAGGATCACCGCAAACACAATAAGCACGATGACCGTGACCTGCAGGCCGCCCAAGGCGGCGATACGTGCCTGGCGGAGCGCCTTCACATGGTCGCCAAGGGTGATGGTATTGTCGTTGGTGATGATGCGTCCGTAGGCGCGCAGGACCAGCATCATGCCGAAGGTGACCAGCATGCCGTTCATTTTGAGCTTGACGATCAGCAGGGAGTTGATCCAGCCCAGGAACACGCCGATAGCCATACCTACAAGAAGGGCCACGGGGAAGGGCACGCCGTACCAGTGCATCAACATGCCGGAGGTAACGCCCGCCGCGTAGCCGATGGCCGCGCAGGACAGGTCAATAATACCCACCAGAAGGCTGAAGGTAACGGCGCAAGTGATCAGGATCAAAGGAGTGCCGTTGTTGATCGTGGCATAGAGGCTCTTGATCGTCAGGAAGTTGTTCCCGATGATGCCGAAGACAACCAAAATGGCCAGCAGCACCAGATAGGAAGACAAACTAAAAACATCAAATTTCTTTTTCTGCATCTTTCTCCTCCTGACTGACAATGCCCTTCATCAGGCTCTCCTTGGAAAAGTCCGCTTTCGCAACCTCGCCCACCAGTTTGCCTTCGTAGATCACGATGATTCTGTCGCACAGGCTCATGATCTCTTCCAGCTCGGACGAAATGACCACGAAAGAAGTTCCCTTCTCGGCCTTCTCAAAAATCAGTTCCTTGATATCGTTCTTGGCGCCCACGTCGACACCCTTGGTCGGCTCGTCCATGAACAAGATCTCCGGATCCTTCAGGAACCACTTGGCAATGATGACCTTCTGCTGGTTGCCGCCGGAGAGCTTGGAGACCTTGACGTTCTCGTCCGGGGTCTTGACGCCCACCTGTTCGATCAGCTTGCGGGATTCCACATGCTCCTTGGCGGTGTTCAGAATGCCGGTCCCCTTTGCTGAAAACTGATTCAGATCAGAGCTGGTGATGTTCTGGCAGATGGGCATGTTCAAAAACAGACCGTCATAGTGTCTGCCCTCGGTCAGATAGCCCACATGCTTGTAGAAATCCTTCTGGGTGATCTCCTTGAGTTCGCCGTCCTGCTTGAAGTACAGCTTGCCGTCCATCATCTTGTCGATGCCCAGGATGGTGTTGAACAGCTCGCTTCTGCCGGAACCCAGCAGACCCCAGACACCCAGGATCTCACCCTTGTGGAGCTCGAAGCTGAAGTCCCTCGGCAGCTTCTCGCCGGAGATATTCTCCGCCTTGAAGATTACGTCGCCCACGGCGCCTTCACGGTTGTGGACACGGCCCTCGACCTGGTAGCCCAGCATCATCTCGACCAGCTGCTCTTTGTTGATGTCCCCGATCTCCGCCTGGCCGACCACCTGGCCGTCCCGCAGGACCACCACGTTGTCGCACATCTCAAAGATCTCATCCAGGAAGTGGGAGATATAGAAGATGATATAACCCTGCTCCCGCAGTTTGCGGATCACCTGAAACAGCATGGCGACCTCGTGGTCGGAGAGGGAAGAGGTAGGCTCGTCGAACAGCAGGATCCGGCCGCCCTGGCTCAGGGCGCGGGCGATCTGGATGATCTGCTTGTCGCCGACGGTGAGGGTGTACACCGGCGCTTCCACATCGATATGGCTGTCGAGGGTGTCGAGATAGACCTGGGCTTCCTTCTTCATGGCCTTGAAGTCAAGGGAGAGGCCCTTCTTTTTCCGCCACTTGTTCAAGTCGGCAGCCAGGACATTTTCATACACATTCATCGTGTCGAAGGCCTGGACCTCCTGCTGGATAAAGGCAACACCCAGATCCGTGGAGGCTTTGGGGTCTGCGATCACGACCTTTTCGCCGTTGATGATGATCTCGCCGCCCTCGTCCGGCTGATGGATGCCGCCGAGGATGTTCATCAGGGTGGACTTGCCGGCGCCGTTGACGCCGACGATACCGCACACCTTACCGGGCTGCGCGGAAAACGAAACGTCGTTCAGGGCCTTTACGCCCGGGAATGTTTTGCTGATATGTCTCAGTTCCAAAGAAAGATTGTTGTCCATCGCTTACACCCCTTTCTTTGCAGCCTGCTGCTGCCGGAAGGAGGCGATCCCCATGGCGCCGATGATGATGCCGCCCTTGATCAGTGTCGTATAATAATCCGACACGTTGAGCAGATTCATCACGTTGGTCAGGCCGACGATCAGGACCGCACCGAGAACAGCATCCCGGACCCTGCCGCTGCCGCCGCTGGTGGAAACGCCGCCGATGACGGCCGCGCTGATGATGTCCAGGATCTGGGACTGGGGGCCCATGTTCGCTCTGGCGGTGCCTATGGACGCGGTATTGATGACGCCCGCGATGCCGGCGCAGATGCCGCTGATCACATAGGTGAGCATGATGATGTTCTCACTATCGATACCGGAGACCTTGGTGGTCCTGGCATTGTTACCTATGTAATAGAGCTTTCTGCCGAATTTCGTGCGGGTCAGAATGAAGTCCATGACCAGCATGACGATCAGCAGAATGATGATAACGGCCGTCTTGTTGAAGAAGACCGAGAAAGAATCCGGCAGGCGGGGAAGGCCGCGGGTGCCGCTGAGGATCGTGGCAAGGCCCGTGCCTATGGTCATCATGGACAGGGTGACCACCATCGGGACCATCTTCAGCTTCGCGATGGCAAAGCCATTGATGAGGCCGAAAAACGCGCCGGACAAAATGATGACGAAGGTGCCGACGACCAGGTTGCCGCCCAACGTGGTCATGTAATACACGCCCACCACGGCGGAAGCCGCCATGACGGCGGGGTTGGAAATGTCCATACCGCCGATGACCAGCACATAGGTGGCGCCGCAGGCCATAACGGCGATGGGGGCGATCATCTGCAAAAGGTTGGTCAGGTTGCGCGCGGTAGCAAAATTAGGAACAGTCAACGATAGTATGATAAACACGACGGCGATGACGCCGAGCATGATCAATAGCGTTTTATTGTTGTTTCCGAAGCGTTTTAGTTTCTCTGACACAATCGTGTTCCCTCCATTCTTGGAAGCTGTATAAGTCTAAAGAAAAAAGAAAAAATCAGGATCGGGGGCGAGGCAGTTGGCCTCGCCCCCCAGGAAAATGCTAAGTGTTGCTTGCGGTTCGAAGAGCGCCGGACGTATTAATAGTCAGCGTAGTCGTTGCCCCACAGAGGAATGGTGGCCAGGATCTCTTCGATGTTGTCGTTGGTGGACTGGGTACCGAGAACCAGCTGCACCTGCTCAACTTCCTTGCCCTCGAGCAGATCGAAAGCACCTTCGGCAGCATGCACTGCGAAGTTGTAGCAGCCCTGGTCAACAGCGGTGTCCATGTAGCCCTCACGCAGATGCTGGATGCCGAGAGGATACATATCGGAAGCAGAGAAGTACACGTGGCCTTCCTCGCCGCGCTTGTGCCACATACCGGCGTCTTCCATAGCCTTCTGGATGCCGCTGTTCAGGAAGTCAGAAGAAGAATACATGCAGTTGGCATCGGGGTTGGCAGCAAGGACAGGAGCCAGGTTCTGGCCGCAGACGTCGGGCTCCCAGTGGCCGCACTCGACCTCGACAATGGGGATGCCCTCATAGCCGCCGTCGACGATGGCACGCTGCAGACCGCGCTCACGGTTGTGGGCGTTCTCGTCGGTCTTGTCACCGTAGCAGTCAATCAGCTTGACGGGCTCAACGCCGTCAGCCTTCATGATCTCCCACAGATCCATCATGCCGACATAGGCCTGCTCTTCGGAAGCGAAGTTAACGGTCAGATCGGGGACTTCGTCACCCTGAGCGTCGTGGGAAACCTCACGGCAGTAGGAGACGTAGATGATGCCAGCGTCATGGACTTCCTTGACGGAGGACAGGATGGCCTGAGAGTCAAGGCAGGGGCAGAAGATGACTTCGCAGCCGGCCGCGATCAGGTCGCGGATGTCGTTGGCCTGCTTGGTCACGTCGTCATTGGCGTTGGTGGTGATCAGCTCGACGGTGTAGCCGCGCTGCTCAGCTTCGTAGTCCAGACGATACTGGAGGTAGTCAGCCCAGGCGTGGAAAGCAGCAGCCTGCAGGCTCTGCATGGCCAGGCCCATCTTCACGGGCTTGAGCTCGGCATCGGGGGCCGCCTCGGCAGGAGCGGCATCAGCGATGTCCTGCTTGGGGGAGCCGGCGCTGCCCTGCTGGGAAGTGCTCTGGTTGCTTCCGCCGGAAGCAGCCTGCTGGCCACACGCAGCAAGTGCGAACACCATGACCAGTGCAAGGATGATTGCTAGAATCCTTTTCATGTTTTTCCTCCTTAGAAAAATTCTTTTTTCTTTAAAACTTATCCTTCCTCTTTGGACAAGTTGTTAAAGCACAGTGAAATCAGCCGGGGGTCTTGTCCTCGTAGAGCTCGACGATGGCGTCGTCCCAGATGACGAAGGCAAGGCGGATGTTAGGGTCGTTGTTGACGTACGCGGGTCCAAAGATGACCTGCTGCGCCTGCTCAGCATAATACTCGATGTTGTCTACGCTGTAGGCCACATGGGGCTGCTTGGACAGGATCTCGGGGAACTGGGTCCCCTCTTCCCATTTCAGGTACTCGATCTTGAAATCGTACTCGTCGACGCTCTCGTTGACCCAGAATTTGCCCCACTCGTTGTAGACCATATTGGGCTTTTTGTTCAGTACGGGAATTCCTACATGCATGTACTCAGCTGCCATGTTTTTTTTACCCCTTTCTTTACAATCAGTTGATCGCGTCCGTATAGAATTCGAACGCTTCCTTACCGGTGAAGCCCTCGTGCACGACCTTGCGGATGGACTTGAGCATTTCAACGGGATGCTCGCTCTGGAACACGTTTCTGCCCATGTCGACGCCGTGTGCGCCGCTCTGGATGGCCTTGTAAGCCATCTCCAGCGCCTCGTTCTCAGGCAGCTTCTTGCCGCCGGCGATGACGATGGGGACCGGGCAAGCCGCCACGACGGTCTCGAAGTTCTCGCAGTAGTAGGTCTTGACGAAGTTTGCGCCAAGCTCAGCCAGGATACGGGTCGCCAGGGTGAAGTACTGGTTGGTACGAGCCATCTCCTTGCCCACGGCGGTGACGCCCAGGACGGGGATGCCGAACTTGTAGCCCTGATCCGCCGCTCTGCACAGCGCTTCCAGAGAAGCAGCCTCGCCCTTGCCGCCGATGAAGCACTGGATCGCCAGGGCGGAGGCGTTCATGCGGATGGCGTCCTCGAAGTCCAGCGCCAGGCCGGAGCCGGTGCTCAGATCGTCGAACAGGACGGAGGTGTCATGGGTGGCTCTCAGGCAGGTGGCCTTGTTGGCCGTGGGGGGGATGCAGCTTCTGATGGCGCCTCTGGTGGCCATCAGCACGTCCGCATACTCGCACAGAGGGGCGATGGTCACATCCATACGCTCCAGGCCGGCGGTGGCTCCCATGAAGTAGCCGTGGTCGAAAGCCAGCATAACGGTGTTTCCGGACTTGGGATCAAAGATCCGGGACAGGCGGTTCTTCAGGCCCCAATCGGTGTTCCCCATGCCTTTCACGAAAAAGCCGGTGTCAGCAGGGGGGACATCCAGATGATAATCATGTGCGTTGATATTTCCGACAGCGTCTGCCATACTTTGTTATTCCTCCTATTACTCTTTGAAGAACACGGTGGCGTGAGCGGGCGTATTCCACAGCGCCTCGATCTCGTCATCCCACTTGGCCATGTTCAGCTGGAAGCCGCCGGCTTCCTGAACGGTCAGGATCTCGCCGACCATGTTGCCAACGACCTTGACGCCCATGTTCTCCAGGTAAGCGACCGCTTCCTTGTAGAGGATGTACATCTCCATCAAGGTGGTGGAGCCGCTGCCGTTGATCATGACGAAAGCCTTGTCGCCGGCCTTCAGGCCCAGATGCTCGGTGATGGGCTTGGCAACGGTGGCAATGGTGTCCTTCGCGCTCATCATGGGAACGCGGACGCCGCCGCCTTCACCGTGCTGACCGGCGCCGATCTCCATCATGTCGCTCTCGGCCAGATCGCCGAAGGACATGCCATTCTGGGGATGGGTGGCGCAGGCGACCTGAACCGCGATGGAAGCCATGTTGCGGGCATAGCGCTCGCAGATGTCGGCGACCTCATCCAGGGACTTGCCGGCAGCGCACGCAGCGCCGGCAATGTGGTACAGGGCAGCAGCGCCGCCCAGACCGCGGCGGTTGTCCTCGCCGTTGGGATCGAAGCGGATCTCTTCGTCGGTGACGACCTGGCGCACGTTCATGCCGGCCTTCTTGGCCAGCTTCATGGCCTGCTTGCCAGCCAGCTGGTCGCCGGCATAGTTCAGGGTGAGAAGCAGGACGCCGTGGCCCTTGTCCGCCCGCTGCATGGCCTCAAAGACCAGCTGGCCGGAGGGAGCGGCGAAGATGTCGCCGACAGCGACGATATCCAGCATGCCTCTGCCGGTGTAGCCCTGCACGGCGGGCTCATGGCCGGAGCCGCCATAGGTGACGACGGTGACGCGGTCCGCGTTGGCCAGGTCCTTGCTGATGACCAGATGGCCGTCGACTTCAACGACGTCGCTGTACGCCAGTCCCATGCCAACGAGCAGCTCGTCGGTCAAGGTTTCGGGGTTGTTCATGAATTTCTTCATTTTCATATTGTCTGTTCTCCTCTCAAAAATTTTGTAAATTGGGTTTCTGTTTACCTTGTTGTTGGGAAAGGCTTATCACCTTTTCGTTAGAAAAGGTGCAAGGGGGTACCCCCTTGCGGCGCGATTTTTCTGCAAACGATCGCGGCTTTTCCTTATGCTGTTTCGTTGGCGCGCAGTTGCCCTTACGCCTTGGCAAGGCCCTCAAAGAACTTGGACATGGAGACCGCGCCCGCGTCCGGAGTGCCGATGGTCTTGGCGCCGTAGCTCTTGGCCCGGCCGAATTTGGAGGTGTAGTTCTTGCTGTCCTCCGCGCCCTGCAGGGCTGCTTTGGCCGCCAGGTCAAACAGCTCAGCTTCGCTGTCGCCGGCATAATCGGCGATGGCCTGGGAAGCAGGGATACAGGCGTCCATCATGGTCTTGTCGCCCACCTTGGCCCCGGACATATCGTCCAGCTCCTCAAAGGCCGCGGCGAACATGGCCTGCAGACCCTTCACGTCGATCTCGTCCGCCTCGGGGGCACCTTCCTGCATGCCGTCCAGCCAGGTGTTCCACAGGGGAACGGCGCTGCCGCCGTTGAGGCCCATGACCGCCATGGCGGCGTCATCCAACATCTCCTTGATGTTGCCGTCCGCCTCGCTGACCGACGCCTTGATCGTGGCACCGATCTTGTGCATCGTCAGGCCGTGGTCGGCATCACCGAATTTGGAGTCGATCTCCGTCAGTTCCGCCTCGGCCGCGATCACGTTTTCACAGGCGTTTACGATCCTGTTTTTCAGCTCTTCTTTTGAAATCATACGATCATCCTTCTTTTTCGCTAAATTTTAACAAATGTTAGCTTTTGTGCCGATGCTAATCCATCATTTACACAATAAATTATTACTACTTTCTCCGGGGCGCGTCAAGTAAATTTGTGCGTTATTCGCAAAAAAAGACATTATTGCCAAATCCGATTTCCGGTCTTTAGGCAATAATGTCACAAAAATTAACGGATGTTAAAATGCGGCGGGCGATACCTTTTCCGCCAGACTGAGGGGGATGATCAGCCGGTCGATGATCCCGGTGCGCAGTGCGCCGATCACGCATTGCGGCTTGATCTGGTTGGAGCACACGGCGGTCACGTCGGTGGTTTTCAGCTGCTTGACAGAAGCCTGCAGCGTCGCCTCCACCGCAGGAGAGATGATCCGCCCGTAGGAATCGAAATAATGGGCCAACATCCAGCCCACGGCCTTCTTCTCCGTCAGGGCGTTTCCGTACAGAGACTTGACGGCCAGATCCGGGTAGGAGGGGAAGTTGGAAATGGTCACCAGCGCCTGCTCCATATACTCCCACTCTTCTTTTATATTAATATAGGCCTCCGTTTTTTTCGCGATCGCATATTCAATGGGGTTGTCGTGCAGCGCGGGCGCATAGAGCAGATAGGGCGTCCGCCCCGTTTTCAGAGAGAAAATACGGACAAGCTCGTTAAGGTGGTAATCCCTGGTCATGGAATTGATGCCGCCGGCCAGCGGAAAGATCGCGCCGTTTGTGCGTGAGGCATTTGCCAGCGTGCTGGCGTAATCCGCCATTTTACCGACCATGACTCCCCAGCCGATCCCGACACGTTTTCCGTCATTGGCCCGGCTGAAATACTGATTGAAGGCCACTTCCGCCACCTTCGTGTTGGTGATGCCGTCGTTTTCCCCGTCGGGGACGATGGTGATCTCGCTGATCTTGTAGATATTTTTGATCCGGTCCGCGATCTGCTCCGCCGAGATCCGGGTGTCGTTGATCGTGATCGTTACGATCCCCTGCTCCTTCGCCTCCGACAGGATCACACTGACAAGGGGCCGTGAGATCCCCAGCTCCTTCGCGATCTCGTTCTGGCTTTTCCCCTCTTCATAATAGAGGTGCGCCACCTCGATCATTCTTTTCAGTTTGTTGTCCTTTGAAAGCATGGCAGCCTCCGGAGATGGGATGGGGATAAATTATATGGTAGCGTCCGGGAAAAAGACAAGCGGGACATTCGCTGTCAAACTTGTCGTTTGGCAACGAAATCAATCGAATTGTCGATTGATTTCGCCTTCCGATGATCATTATAGCACAGGAAAGCGGAATCCGCAATTCCCGGCGGGGCAATGAAGAAGGACCGCAGACAAGTGTCTGCGGTCCTTGCGTTTGCGGAAAATCAGGCCTCTTCGTCCTTCTCCTTGGAGAGCATCAGGTTGGTCAGGATGCCCAGGATCAGCGCGCAGGCCACAGTGCGGATCTCCACTGCACCGAAGGACACGGTCATGCCGCCGACGCCTACGATGAAGATCACGGAAGCGACAAACAGGTTGCGGTTCTTGTTCAGGTCCACCGGCTGAAGCATCTTCAGACCGGAGGCGGCAATGAAGCCGTAGAGCGCAACGCATACGCCGCCCATCACGCAGTTGGGGATAGTCTCCAGGAAGGCCACCAGCGGCGTGATCAGGGAGAAGATCAGGCAAGCGAAGGCCGCGCCCCAGATGCTGACGGTGGAAGCGTTGCGGGTGATGGCCACGGTGGCGATGGACTCGCCATAGGTGGTGTTGGGGCAGCCGCCGAAGAAGGCGCCCACGATGGAACCGACGCCGTCGCCCAGCAGGGTGCGGGTCAGGCCGGGCTCCTCCAGCAGATTAACACCCACGATGGAGCTCAGGTTCTTATGGTCGGCCAGATGCTCGGCGAAGACCACGAAAGCCACAGGCGCGTAAGCCACGAACAGAGTCAGCAGGTAGGCGCCGGTGACGCCGCTCCAGTCCGCCTTCAGAAAGCTGAACGCAGGCAGGGAGATGAACGA
Source organism: Oscillospiraceae bacterium (assembly GCA_017470325.1). The sequence continues at coordinate 78,154 of JAFUES010000035.1, read as the reverse complement.
ACCCATATTCTGCAGAGCGGAGTAGTTGATGACGACCAGGGCGCTGTTGCCGGTGGATTTGCCGATCAGGGCGAAAATAGAGGCGCAGAGGTAACCGGCCAGGATGCCGATAATGAAGGGGATCAGCTTGACCATCTTCTTGCCATAAGTGGAGGCCAGCACTGTGACGGCCAGGGTGACCAGGCCGCAGATCAGGCACACATAAACGGAGCCTCCCTCCACGCTGGGGGTCATCAGGTCGCCGATGGCGTTGCCTGCAAGGCTCAGACCGATGATGGCCACGGTGGGTCCGATGATCACAGGGGGCATCAGCTTATCGATCCACTTGACGCCGCAGAACTTGACGACGATGGCGATGATCACATACACGAGACCGGCGATCAGGGCGCCGAGGATAAGGCCGGCGTAGCCCACGGCCATAGAGGCCGCACCGCCGAATGCGGTGAACATGGGTCCAAGGAACGCAAAGGAACTGCCCAGGAACACAGGGCTTGCACTCTTGGTGAAGAGCAGGTATACGATGGAGCCGACGCCTGCACCGAACAGAGCCGCGGAGGCAGTCATGTCAGAGCCGGTGACGCTGTTGACCACAGCGGGCACGGCGATGGTGGCGGCCATGATAGCCAGCAGCTGCTGGATGGCGAAGAGTACGACCTGCCCGGTTTTGGGCCTGTCCTTGATGCCGTAAATCAGATTCATAAACGTTCTCCCTTTCTCAGCAAATCTTTTTATTTAAATGTATTTGCTTCCTTCTTTTTTCGTCAGATCCATCAGAAAAACACCGGTCTCCCCATCGAATTCCGGCAACCGCACCTCCACCAGCTCACTGTGGGAGGTGGGCAGGTTCTTGCCCACGTAGTCTGCGCGGATAGGCAGTTCCCGATGGCCCCGGTCCACCAGCACCGCAAACTGGATGCTCCGGGGACGGCCGCAGCTGAACACCGCCTCGATGGCGGCCCGGGCGGTACGCCCGGTGTACAGCACATCATCGATCAGAATCACGTCCCGCCCGGTGACGGCGAAGGGCAGCTCCGCCCGCCGCACCTCGGGGGACTCATGCAGCAGGCTCAGATCGTCCCGGTAAAAGCCAATGTCGATGCTGCCGCAGGGCACGCGCAGGCCCTCGATCTTTTCGATGTTGTCACAGATCCGCTGGGCGATGGGTTTGCCCCGGCGGCGGATACCCACCAGGACCACGTTTTCCACGCCCTTGTTCTTTTCCGCGATCTCGTGCGAGATGCGCATGAGCGCCCGGTTCAGCGCCGCTTCGTCCATGATTTGGGCTTTGAGCTTCATGACCGCTCCCCTTTTCGTGAAACAAAAAAGTCCTGCCGGGATCCGGCAAGACACACAAACACGCAGATGCAGCAACACATCTGTATCTATATGAACGATCTTGCCGGTCTCTCTGTACCGAGGCTTAAAAATCTGTTTTCTGAGGCTGATTATATGCCAGGCTGCGACAAAATGCAAGTGCGTTCTTCAGCTTCGTAGGCCTCCCTAAAGACGCGGGAGGCGAGGCAGGCGGTTTTTGTTGAGTTCCGCCAAAGAACAAAAACCGGTCCCGTTCCGGTGGGAACGGGACCGATGTGATTTGTGGATTTACCACTCCAGATTCTTTTCGGTCTCCTTGGAGAACACATGCGCCACCTTGCCGCTGAAGGTGAAGTGCACGGTGTCACCCATGTGGTAATTGCCCTTCATGTCGATGGTGGGCACGATGATGATCACGTCGCGGCCCTCGGCGCTCACATGCAGATGCACACTGGAGCCCATCATCTCGCTCACATCGATCTTTGCCTCCACGCCGCTGTCGGACAGCTCCGTGTGATCGGGGCGGACGCCCAGGGTCACATCCTGGCTCTGCACGTCGTTGGCTTTCAGGCGCGCTTCCTTCTCCTCGTCCAGTTCCACCTTGAGGCCGCCGACCTCCACGAAGTACTTGTCGCCCTCGCGGAGCAGCCTGGCGTCAAAGAAGTTCATGACGGGCATGCCGATGAAGCCGGCCACAAACAGGTTCGCCGGATGATCGAACACTTCCTGGGGCGTGCCGATCTGCTGGATATAGCCGTCGCGCATGATGACGATCCGGTCGCCCAGGGTCATGGCCTCAGTCTGGTCGTGGGTGACATAGATGAAGGTGGTGTTGATGCGCTCGCGCAGCTTGATGATCTCGGCGCGCATCTCGTTACGGAGCTTTGCGTCCAAGTTGGACAGGGGCTCGTCCATCAGCATGACCTTCGGGTCACGGACGATGGCGCGGCCGATGGCCACACGCTGGCGCTGGCCGCCGGACAGGGCCTTGGGCTTGCGCTCCAGATACTGGGTGATGTCCAGGATCTCCGCCGCCTCGCGGACCTTCTTTTCGATCACGTCTTTGGGTTCCTTGCGCAGCTTCAGGGAGAAGGCCATGTTTTCAAACACGGTCATATGGGGGTACAGTGCATAGTTCTGGAAGACCATGGCGATGTCCCGATCCTTGGGGGCCACATCGTTCATCAGCTCGCCGTCGATAAGCAGTTCGCCCTCGGAGATCTCCTCCAGGCCTGCCACCATGCGAAGCGTGGTGGATTTGCCGCAGCCGGAGGGGCCGACCAGCACGATGAATTCCTTGTCGGCGATGTCCAGGTTGAACTCCTGAACGGCGACCACGCCCTTGTCGGTGATCTGAAGATTGCTCTTCTTTTTCTCAGGCTCGTCGCCCTTCTTTTTCTTGGGTTTCTTTTGCTCACCGCTGACAAAGGGATAGATCTTCTTGATGTTTTTCAGCTGAACAGTTGCCATAGCACCGGCTCCGTTTGCCCCGCCTCCGCGCGGACAAACTCACGGCCACTTGCGTGCGCCGCCTTACGACAGGTCTCCACACTGCCGCACCCCGAGCCCGGGGATAAACCATTTCCTCCTTATACAAGCTGTGCACGGCTGAATGGTGGAGAGCCGAACACGCAGTCAAATTCCGGGCATAAAAGCCCGCATCTATTATATAAAAAGATCGTCTCCTTTACAAGACGAAATTTCGCGCATTCTTTCCCGCTTTCCCGCATATGGATAGATGAAAAGACGCGAAACGGAGGTGCAGGCTATGCGGACCCTGCGATTCGGCAGCACCGGTCCTGCGGTCCAGCTGCTGCAGCTGGCGCTGAACCGGGCGGGCTTCGGCCCGCTGGAAACAGACGGCATCTTTGGCCGGGCCACGGCAAACGCGCTGCTGCGCTTTCAGCGCAGCCATCGCCTGGAGGCGGACGCCGTGGCCGGGCCGATGACCCACCGGGCGCTGCTTCCCTGGTATACCGGTTATCTGACCCACCGCATCCGCCCGGGAGATGTCTACTGGCAGCTGGCCCGCCGCTACAGCAGCACGACGGAGGCCATCACCCTGGCAAACCCGGATCTGCGGCCGGAGGCGCTGCCGGTGGGCGCGCAGCTGGTGGTGCCGCTGGGCTTTCCCGTGGTCCCCACCACGATCGACTGGTGTGCGGATCTGATAGCCTATTGCGTGCAGGGACTGGCCGCCCGCTATCCCTTTATCGAAACCGGGCAGATCGGCAACAGCGAGCTGGGCAGGCCTCTCTGGCGGCTGCAGCTGGGCCGGGGGGAGAACCGGGTTCTGTATAACGCGACCCATCACGCCAACGAGTGGATCACTACGCCCCTGCTGCTCCGCTTTGCCGAGGAGCTGGCCGCCGCTTTCGGCGGGGGCGGCGCCCTCTTTGACGTGAGCGCGGCAGAGATCCTGGACTATGCGACGATCTGTCTGATCCCGGCGGTGAACTCGGACGGGATGGATCTGGTCACCGGGGAACTGCAGAGCGGCGCAGCCTATCAGCGGGCACGGGACATCGCCGCAGCCTATCCCCGCTTCCCCTTTCCCGACGGCTGGAAGGCCAATCTCCAGGGCGTGGATCTGAACCTGCAGTACCCGGCAGGCTGGGAGCAGGCCCGGGAAAACAAATATGCCCTGGGCATCGCCTCGCCCGCCCCGGCGGACTTCGTGGGCACAGCGCCGCTGACGGCGGCGGAGAGCCGGGCCATGTACAACTACACCTTTGCCTTCGACCCGGCGTTGACCCTATCCTTCCACACCCAGGGAGAGGTCATCTACTGGCGCTATCTGGACCGGGAACCGGAAAACGCCCGGCAGATCGCGGATGCCTTTGCCCGCCTCTCCGGCTACGCGGTGGAGGATGCCCCCTTTGCCTCCGGTTTCGCAGGCTATAAGGATTGGTTCATCCTGGCCTGGGACCGGCCCGGCTACACCATTGAGGCGGGACTTGGACGCAACCCTCTGCCTATCACAGATTTCGACGCCATCTACGAAAAGGTGCGGGGCATCCTGACCCTGGGCGCCCTGCTGACCTGATGGCAGCCGCAAATACCGCATAAGCAAAAACGAAGCCGGGACTTCCCGGCTTCGTTCAGCGTTTCCAGGTGGAAGGGCTCAGCAGCACCAGCATGGGGTAGAGCTCCAGGCGGCCCAGCAGCATCACCAGACACAGCAGCATCTTGGCCGCCGGAGAAAACACATTGTAATTGCCCGCGGGGCCGATCAGGCCCATACCGGGCCCGATGTTGGACAGGCAGGCAATGGACGCGGTGAGGTTGGTGGCGGTGTCCCGCCCGCCCAGACTCAGCAGCAGGGTGCAGCCCAGGATCAGCAACACATACAGGATGAAAAAGGTCTGCACCGCGTGAACGGTCTCTTGCCCGACCCGCCGTCCGTCCATCTGCACACGGATCACGCTCCGGGGCCGGGCCATGCGCCGCAGCTCCGCCCGGGCGGCCTTGAGCAGCATGATTAGCCGGGACAGCTTCAGACCGCCGCAGGTGCTCCCGGCACAGGCGCCGGTCATCATCAGCAGCACCAACAGAAAACGGGCATAGGGCGGCCAGAGGGTATAGTCCACGGTGTTGAAGCTGGAGGTGGTCATCACCATGGCGGTGTTGAAGAAGGCGTGGCGCAGCGCCGTGGCAAAGGAGCCGTACAGCTGCCGGATGTTCAGGGCGATGCTCAGCGAGGCGAAAAGGATCAGACCCAGGTACCAGCGCAGCTCCTCGTTTTTCACCGCGCTGTGGGCGCGGCCCACCAGGATCAGGAAAAAAATATGGAAATTGGTACTGAACAGCAGGGCGAAGACGGCGGTGATCATCTCCACGTAGAGACTGCCGAAGGCGGCGATGCTGCCGCTGCGGGTGGAAAAGCCGCCGGTGCCCGCGGTAGCGAAGGCGTGGAGCAGGGCTTCATAGAAATCCATCCCGCCCAGCAGCAGGAGAAGCGTTTCCAGCGTGGTGAGGCCCAGATAGATGAGGTACAGCACCCGGGCGGTCTGCCGGACCCGCGGTACCAGCTTGCCCACCGAGGGGCCGGGGAACTCCGCCCGCATGATGTGCATGGAGTGTTCCCCGTTCATGGGCATCACGGCCATCATGAAGATCAGCACGCCCATGCCGCCGATCCACTGGGAGAACAGCCGCCAGAACATGCAGCCCCGGGACATGCCCTCGATATGATTCAAGATGGTGGCGCCGGTGGTGGTGAAGCCGGAAAAGGACTCAAACAGCGCGTCGGTAAAGACCGGGATATCCCCGCTCAGATAAAAGGGCAGCGCGCCCAAGGCGCCCATGGCCAGCCACACCAGGCTGACCGCCACGAAGCCGTCCCTGGCATACAGCGTTTCACTTTTGGGCCGCAGGCACAGCAGCAGTCCACCCAGGCCGGCGGCCACGGCGATGCTGATGAGAAAATGCGTCACATGCTCCCCATAGCACAGTCCCGCGATCAGGGGCAGCAGCAGCAATCCCGCCAGGAGCAGCAGCACCAGCGCCAGGACGCGCGCGATCATACGAACATTCATAGCCTTTCTTCCTTGCAGAAAACAGTCAAGGAAAGACTATCATGCGGCAAAGACGGAGGCAAGCCGGCCGGCGCTAAGAAAACGCTAAAAAACGCCCGCATCTGTTAAGAAACAGAAGCGGGCTCGTTAAGCGGATTTACAGCGTTAAGAGATGTAGGGGACGCTGATGCAGGAGACGTTGCGCCGGTGGTTCAGCTGCAGCTTCAGCTGTAGGGAGGTCTGGTTGTGCAGGACGTTGGCCCAGCGTTCCTTGCAGGTGAATTGGGACAGGACCACGGTCAGGGTCTGGCCGGATTCCATATGCTCCTGGATCTCGTCCACATGCCGCAGCAGCACCTCGTTGGTGTTGCGCAGCAAGGTGGTGTCATACACGAAGCGGGCCCCGGGGATGTCCAGCGCCTCTAGCTGCTGCCGCAGGGTCTCCTCCCGGCCGTCGCCGGCGCTGACATAGTAAAACTCGATATCCCGGGCGCCCAGGCTCAGCACATAGTTGAGGGAATTGAGGAAGGGCCGATTCACGGACTGGACCGGCATCAGGATCTTGGGCTGGGGCGCATCCCGGTGCAGCTCCGCCGTGGGGTCGCCCCTGACGGTCAGCTCCGCGGCCACCATGTCATAGTGGCTCTTGATGCGCTTCATCAGCAGCACAAGCAGCGGGATCACGATGACCACCAGCCAGGCGCCGGAGAGGAAGCGGGTACCGGCGATCAGCAGACATACCGCGAAGCAGATCAGCGTGCCCACGCCGTTGATGACGGCCTTGTGCCGCCAGCCGCCTGTCCTGCTCCTGGTCCAGTGACGGAACATGCCCGCCTGGGAGATGGTGAAGGAGACGAACACGCCGGTGGCGTAAAGGGGCAGCAGGCTGTGCACGTCCGCATTAAACAGGAAAATCAGTACCGAAGAGGCGATGAAAATCAGCAGCACGCCGTTGGAGAAGTTGAGCCGGGCGCCCCGCTGGGCAAACTGCCGGGGCATATAGCCGTCCTGGGCGATCATGGCCAGCAGCAGCGGCATGCCCGCGAAGGCGGTATTGGTGGCCAGGGACAGGATGATGACCGTGGCGATCTGGAAGATGTAGAAGAAGGCGCTACTGTGGCCGAAGATCCCGGCGGCGAGACTGGCGATGGCGGTGACACCCTCCTGGGGCACGATGTGATACAGGTGGGTCAGCACGGCCACGCTTACGAAGGTGGTGCCTACCACGATGGCCATCAGCACCAGCACCAACTTGGCGTTCTTGGCGGAGGGCTCCTTGAAGGCAGGCACGCCGTTGGACACGGCCTCCACGCCGGTCAGGGCAGTGCAGCCGGAGGCAAAGGCCCGCAGGAACAGGAACAGGCTGATATCGCCCATAGTCTGCATCTGTACCTCCGGCGTGGGCGGCTCATAGCCCAGCACATAGACCTTCACAAAGCCGGTGACGATCATCACCACCAGGGACAAGATGAAGAAGTAAGTGGGCAGGCCGAACATCACCGAGGATTCTCGCACGCCCCGCAGGTTGCCCCAGGTGAGGAAGCACACGATGGCAAAGGCGATCCAGGCCTTGTAGGGCTCCGCCGCCGGCAGGGCGGAGGTGATGGCCGCGGCGCCGGAACAGCTGCTGACGGCCACCGTCAGGATGTAGCCCACCAGCAGCGCGGCGGCGGCCACCAATCCCGGCACCTCGCCCAGATTGTCCGCGCCCACGATATAGGCGCCGCCGCCCTGGGGATAGGCGTCGATGGTCTGACAGTAGCAGAAGACCAGGATCACCAGCAGGCCGATGATGGAGGCCATCACATAGATCAGCGAGCGGGTGGCAGCCAGGGCCATGATAGGAAACAGGACCATCAAAACCTCTTCCCCCGCGTAGGCCACGGAGGAGATGGTATCGCTGGAATAGATGGGCAGCCCCCAGACGACCTTGAGCTTTTCGCTCTCCAGTTGGGAGTTTTCCAGCGCCGGTCCGATAAAGAAATCTTTTAGCTTTTTGGTTCGCATAACAGGCTTCTTTCTCTGTTTTTTATCAAAACGCCGATTTTTAATTAACGTTGGATAAGGAAATCTTAACACAAACTTAACGACAAGGCAACAGAAAAAAGCCCCTTTCCGGGCGCGCAGGCACTTTTGCGCAAAAAAATGCGCCGCATTTGCGGCGCATTCAGAAAACCGATCTTTATTTCTTCCAGGTGCGGGGAGAGAGCAGCACAAAGATGGGATAAAACTCCAGCCGCCCCAACAGCATGGCCAGACTCAGCAGCAGCTTGGTCCGCCCGGAGAAGAAAGCGAAGTTGCCCGCCGGGCCGATGACCCGGGTCATGCCGGGGCCGATGTTGGACAGGCAGCTGAGCGCCGCCGTGAAGGAGGTGGCCAGGTCACAGCCGTCCAGGGAGACCAGCAGGGAGAAGAGCAGCAGCAGCGCCATATAAAAGGCGAAGAACAGCGATGCCGCGCGGACGGTCCCGTCCTCCACCCGGCGTCCATCCATCTGCACCCGGGTGACGCTCCGGGGCCGGGCCATCTGCTTAAGGGACACGCCCATGCTCTTGCCCAGGATCATCAGCCGGGACAGCTTCAAGCCGCCGCCAGTGCTACCGGCGCAGCCGCCGCAGAACATCAGCAGCACCAGGATCCATTTGCAGTACTCCGGCCAGGCGGTAAAGTCCACCGTGCCGAAGCCCGTGGTGCTGATGATGGCGGCGGTGTTGAAGAAGGCGTGGCGCAAGGCCACGGCAAAGCCGCCGTAGAGCTTTTGGATCCCCAACGCCATCAGCAGCACTGAGGCCGCGATGATGCCCAGGTACCAGTGCAGCTCTTCGTTTTTCAGCACCTCCCGCCAGCGGCGGATCAGCAGCAGAAAGTACAGGTTGAAATTGATGCCAAACAGGCACATGAATACGGCGACCACCATCTCGATATACAGGCTGTCGAAGCCGCCGATGCTGGCGCCGTTGGTGGAAAAGCCGCCTGTGCCCGCGGTGGAAAAGGCGTGCAGCAGCGCGTCATAAAAGCTCATGCCGCCGCAGAGCAGGAACACGGTCTCCAGTGCCGTCAGGCCGATGTAAATGAGATACAGGATAGTTGCGGTCTTCTTTGCCCGGGGCACCAGCTTGCCCACCGAGGGACCGGGCACCTCCGCCCGCATGATGTGCATGGAGTGCTCCCCGCTCATGGGCATGACCGCCATCAAGAACACCAGCACGCCCATGCCGCCGATCCAGTGGGTGAACAGCCGCCAGAACATGTCGGCCCGGGGCAGGGCCTCCACATCGGTCAGGATGGTGGCGCCGGTGGTGGACAGGCCGGAGGCCGTCTCGAACAGGGCGTCGATATAATGGGGGATACTGCCGCCCAGTACAAAGGGCAGCGCCCCCAGCAGGGACATAAGGATCCAGCCCAGACCCACGATCACGAAGCCCTCCCGGGCGTAGATCGTGGTGGTCTGGGGACGAATGCGGGTCAGCAGGAAGCCGGCCGCCGCCGCCAGCGCGGCGGTGATCAGAAAATGCGGCACCGGCTCCCGATAGAGAAGCCCCACCAGCAGGGGCAGGAGCAGCAGGCCGGCCAGGATCAGCAGGATCCAGCCCAGCACGCGGCAGATCATTCTTGTGTTCATTTGCCGCCCTCAACGATGTCGTCCATTTTGTCCAGCCGTCCGGCGGCGGTGACCACAATGGCGTGGTCGCCCGGCAGGATCACCGTATTGCCATCGGGGATCAGGCTCTCCCGCCCCCGGATGACGGCGCAGATCAGGATGTTGGGCTTCAGCTTCAGATCCTTCAGGGGGACGCCCACACAGGCGGAGCCCTCGTCCACCCGGAATTCCAGGGCCTCCACCATGCCGTCGGCCAGACGGTACAAGGTCTCCATGCTGCTGCCCATGGAATTGCTCATGGCGCGCACATAGCGGGCCAGCTGCTGGGCCACCATGGTCTTGGGCGTGACGATGCTGTCCAGCCCGGAATTCTCCAGGATCTCCGAGAAATGGTCCCGGTTGACCTTGGCGACGATTTTGCCCACCTTGCAGTTGCGGGCGTACATGGAGGTGATGATGTTGTCGCCATCCTCGCCGGTCAGGGCCACGAAGGCATCGGTAGACAGGATGCCGTCCTCCAGCAGCACGTCGCTGCGGGTAGCGTCGCCGCAGATGATGTGGGCCTCCGGGATTAGATCGCAGAGCTGTTCGCAGATCTCCCGGTCCCGCTCCACCACGGTCACGTCGATGCCCACCTCCGCCAAGAGCCGGGCCAGATACACGGCGATGCGGCTGCCGCCGATGAGCATGGCCTTGCGCACGGGCTTTTTGTACTGCCCGGCGGCGATGAAGAAGCGGCGCACCTCTTTGGCCTCGCCGGTGATGCTCAGCCGGTCTCCGCTGCGCAGGACGAAATCGCCGTTGGGGATGATGGCCTCACCGGCGCGCTCCACCACGCTGACCAACACCTTCGCGCCGAAGCTCTGCTGCAGCATCTTCAGCTGCAGGCCGTCCAGCTTGTCCCCCTCGGTGACCTTGTGTTCGATGATCTCCACGCTGCCCTTGGAGAAGGTGTCCACCCGCACGGCGCTGGGGAAGCGCAGGATGCGGGAGATCTCCTTGGCGCACTCATACTCGGGATTGACGATCACGGACAGGCCCAGGGCCTCCCGCAGAAACTCCGTCTGACTCAGATACTCCGGATCCCGGATGCGGGCGATCACATGCTGGGTGCCCAGGTGCCGGGCGGAGATGCCGCAGACCATGTTCACCTCGTCGTGTTCGGTGGCGGCCATGAGCAGATCCGCCTGGGCGGCCCCGGCCTCCCGCAGGGTCTCGGGATTGGTGGCGCTGCCCTCCACACAGATCACGTCCAGTTCGTTGGATACACTGCTGATGATATCCGGATTGCGGTCAATGACGGTGATGTCGTGTCCCTCCTCGGAGAGGAGGGAGGCCACTGTGCGGCCGACTTTGCCCGCGCCCGCGATGATGATCTTCATAAGAAACTCCCTTCTGCCGGTCCGGCGTGAGAGATCGTCGTTGAAATGAATGTCTTATTATATCACGCGGCAAAAAACTTGTACAGAAAAACCGTTACTGACAGCACTTGACAAGCAGATAGCATAGTGATATCATTTTGATATCAAGAAAGGAGTGTGGTCAATGGCGGAGACCCAGAAGAAACAGGTGCCGCTGCGCCTGTCCCCCAAGCTGTATGACGCCATCGCCGCCTGGGCGGAGGACGACTTTCGCTCCATCAACGGGCAGATCGAGTATCTGCTGACCGAGTGCGTCAAGCAGCGGAAAAAGAACGGGAAATATGTATCCGACACCATCGATGAGCCCATTGAGCTGGACATTCACTGAGGAGGAAAAGAGGATGGTATCCAATTTTACGATGATCGCCATGGCGATCCAGGCGGGCGCCGGCGTGCTGTTGCCGATCATTTTGATCGCGGTGCTGAGCAAAAAATACGGCTGCCGGATCAAGCATTTTTTTGTTGGCATCCTGGTCTTCATGGTCTTTGTGGTCATGCTGGAGGCCCGCTTCAACGCCATGATGCTCTCCAGCCCCAACGGGGCGGCGATCCAGAACAATCCCCTGACCCTGGCCCTGTACGGCGCTGCGGCCGCGGCTCTGTTCGAGGAGATCGGGCGCTATGTGGCCTTTCGCTTCGTTCTCAACCGGGATATGGAGGCGGATATCAACGCCCTGTCCTACGGCGCGGGCCACGGCGGCTTTGAGTGCTTCTATCTGATGGCCGCTGCCGGCGTGAACAATCTGCTGATGGCGCTCTCATACAAAACAGCCGGTATGGATGCCATGCTGACTCTGGCCGACGGCGATGCGGCACTGGCCCAGGGCCTGGCGGACACCCTGACCCAGACGCCGGCCTGGATGTATCTGCTGGGCGTGGCGGCGCGCTGCTTTGCCATCGCCATGCACATGGGCCTTTCGGTGCTGGTGTGGTTTGCGGTGAAGGAGCGCGTGGGAAAGCGCAGCCTCCTGCTACTGGCCATCGGCCTGCATTTCGCGGTGGATTTCATCGCGGCGCTGCTCAACGGCAAGCTGCCCGCGGCGCTGCTGGAAGTCATCGTCGGCGTGCTGTCCGTGGGCGTGGTGCTGGTGGCGCGGATGGTCTGGAAACGCTATGCCGCACCGGAAAAAAGCGAGGGCGCGACAGCGTAAAAAAGTTAGGGAAACCTATTGACAAACGGCGGGAGATTTGTTATAGTATCCAAGCCGTGGCCACGTAGTTCAGTCGGTTAGAACGCCGGCCTGTCACGCCGGAGGTCGAGGGTTCAAGTCCCTTCGTGGTCGCCAGTATGCCCCTTTTTAAGGGGCATACACTTTGCTGCTGTAGCTCAGTAGGTAGAGCGCATCCTTGGTAAGGATGAGGTCGGCAGTTCGAATCTGCCCAGCAGCTCCAACATTTAGCATCGAAACCGTTAGGTTTCGATGCTTTTTGCTTTTGTTTATCAACTTTTTTGATAAAATCGGAAAAACACGGTTTTCTGCGAAAATGCGAAAAACCCATAAAAAACCCATATTGACCAGTTTGAACATGAAAAAAGCGGAGGTTTTATGCCTCCGCTTTTTCTTGTTTCATTTTCTTTTTGAGGGCGTCCCGCGCGGCCTGTCCGGCCTTGCGGATTGATTCATCATTGGCGTGTGAATAGACACGGAGTAACACAGCGGCGTCCGCATGTCCGAGCCGATCCGCAACACTTTTTGCGTCTCCGCCATTGGTGAGGCTAAGTGTTGCGCTTGTGTGTCTTAGCAAATGCGGATGAAAGCCGGGAACATTGTACCGCTCACCGAATTTCTTGAAATAGCGTGTGGGGCTTTGCGGGAACATGGGAACATCTTCCCCGTCAACCGTAAACACCCATTTAGAAAGCCGGGTGCTTGCTTGTGCCTTTTGGTAGATTTTCAGAAGTTCAATAACATCTTCCCCAATATCAACCGTCCGAAACCGTCCGCCTTTTGGCGTGGCCTCATATACGCCGCGCTCTGTGGAGTATTGCAGGTTTCTCTTGATACTGATAACACCAGCGGAGAAATCAATATCTGACCATTGGAGGCCGCACAGCTCACCACGCCGGGCGCCGGTATCAGCGGCAAGGTTAATATAGACTTGCCATTTAAGCGGCTCATTCTTCACGCAATTCAGAACATAAAGCAATTCGTCAGCAAAAAGCGCTTTATCGGCCTCAGACACGGCGCGTTCATCTTTTTTCTGCTTGGGCCGTTTAACCTTGTTCATGGGAGAAACAGTTATTGTATCATCAAATAGGGCCATTTCAAAAAGCCCGTTTAGAATGTTGTAAACCTTTATTGTGCTGCCGTGACTGTGGTTTTTCTGGAAGTCAAGGAGGAGTTTTGTAATCATGGCGGGGGTAACATCTTTGACAAGGGTATCACCCAGCAGCGGGAAAATATGCTTGTCCAAGTTCGTGCGGTATGAAATGCGTGTATTTTCGGAAATGCTTTGCTCTTTGGCTGGCATGAAAACATTATCCGCATACTGCTTGATGGTTTGGAGCTGGGCAGCGGCAGCGGCCTCCGCGATCCGTGCGGCCTCCGCTTTCTCTGCTTGTTCTTTCTTTGTGAGGACCACGCCGGAATCAACCTCATTTTGAAAGTTCACAAGCTGCTTTTCAAGTTCGCTTTTTATGGAACGAGAGCCCCAGCCTGCAGGAACATACCACCGGCGAGTGTAATAATGCTTGCGCTCTTTGTTGTATGCTATCAGTTCATAAAACCGCTTGCCTTCCTTGGTGAATTTCTCTTTACTACTTGCCATTGCTATCTCCTCCTTCTCCATTATATGCTGTTAATCTCACATTACTACAATCATCTATAAACCAAGATGGAGAGACTATTCCAGTCTCTCCATCTTTTTCTGCCACGCCCTTGACATCACCTCGCGCTTGCATGGTCGTGGGCGCTGTGATACACTGTCCCCAACCCCACAGCAAGGAGGCCAGCGCCTATGAACATTCGCAAAGCCCGGTGGGAAGACCTGGACCGGACGGAACAGCTCTATAACGAGATCCACGACGCGGAGGCGGCCAGGCAGCTGACCACCGGCTGGCTGCGGGGCATATACCCCACACGCGAAACGGCGGCGTCGGCGCTGCAGCGGGACGACCTGTTCCTGCTGGAAGACGCACAGGAACTGCTGGGCGCCGCCGTCATCAACCAGCTGCAGGTGGACGTCTACGCGAACGCCCCCTGGGCGCACGAAGCGGCGGACCGGGAGGTGTGCGTGCTGCACACACTGGTCATTTCGCCCCGGGCCGCGAAGAAAGGCTATGGCACGCAGTTCGTCCGTTTCTATGAGAACTATGCCCGCGAGCATGGCTGCCCGGAGCTGCGGATGGACACCAACGCCCGGAACCTGGCCGCCCGGCAGCTGTACGCGAAGTTGGGCTACCGGGAGATCGCCATCGTGCCCACCGTGTTCAACGGCATCCCGGGTGTGGACCTGGTACTCCTGGAAAAGCATCTGGCCTGAAGCCCGGTGTCATATGCCGCAAAGAAGCCGCACTGTGAAATACAGCGCGGCTTCTTTCTATGTTCAGGCCTTCAGGACCTTGGCCAGGATCTCCACCGCCTCGTCCAGCAGGGGCTCGGTATGGGTGGCCATATAGCTGGTGCGCAGCAGGCATTCATTGGGGGCTGTGGCCGGCGGCAGGACCGGATTGACGTACACCCCGGCCTCATAGGCCTCCTTGGCCTTCTGCAGGGTGTTCTCCATCTCATAGGTATAGATGGGGATGATGGGGGTGTCGGACTCGATGATGGGAATGCCCCGCTCCCGCAGGCCCGCCCGGGCGTGCGCCGCCAGGGCACGCAGATGCTCCGGCAGCTCCGGATGCGCTTTCAGATGGCGCAGCGCCGCCAGGGCCACCGCGCAGGAGGCGGGCGGAATGGAGGCGGAGAAGATGAAGGGCCGGGAGTTGTGCCGCACGTAGTCGCAGACCTTTTCCGAGGCGGCCATGTAGCCGCCCAGGCTGGCCAGGGACTTGGAGAAGGTGCCCATGATGATATCCACCTTGCCCTCCAGGCCGAAGTAGCTGGCCGTGCCGCGGCCGCCCTCGCCGATGACGCCGAGACCGTGGGCGTCGTCCACCATGACCCGGGCGCCGTACTGCTCCGCCAGGGCCACGATCTCCGGCAGCTTGGCGATGTCGCCGCCCATGGAGAACACGCCGTCGGTGACGATCAGCTTTCCGGCCTCCTCCGGGATGCGTTCCAGGATCTTTTTCAGGTCCTCCATGTCCGCGTGCTTGAAGCGCAGCATCTTGCCGTAGCTGAGCTTGCAGCCGTCGTAAATGCTGGCGTGGTTTTCCCGGTCACAGATCACATAGTCGCCCCGGCCCACGATAGCGCTGATGATGCCCAGGTTGGACTGAAAGCCGGTGGAGAAGGTCACGGCGCCCTCCATGTGGACAAATTCCGCCAGCTCCTGCTCCAGCTCCAGGTGCATCTGCAGGGTGCCGTTGAGGAAGCGGGACCCGGAGCAGCCGGAGCCGTATTGCTCAAAGGCCTTGATGCCCGCCTCGATGATCTCCGGGTGGGTGGTCAGGCCCAGGTAATTGTTGGAGCCCAGCATGATGCGGCGCTTGCCCTCCATCATGACCTCCACATCCTGTCTCGACTGCAGCGCGTGGAAGTAGGGATAGATCCCCATTTCCCGGTACTGGTCCGCCAGGGTGTAGTTGAAGCATTTCTCGAAAATATCCATACAGCGCCTCCCGATAGTCCAGATTTTTTATTTAAATTATTTTAAATAATTTTACAATGGAGGCGTTCCGCTGTCAAGCGTGGATTGTTACATTTCAGACAACCTGTATAAAATTGTATAAAACAGCCGCCCGGCATGATGCCGGGCGGCTGTCGAATCGTTTCTCGTCTATCGTTCTTCGCGGAAGTAGGCCAGGCCCAGAGAGGCGGGCGGCTGATTTTCCCGCTTGTTACGCATGCTGGAGAGGACCAGCACGATGATGGTGACCACATAGGGGAACATCTTGTACAGCTCCTTGACGGCCAGGTTCATGCCGGAGGGGATGTACATATGCAGGATATACAGGCCGCCGAACAGGAAGGAGGCCAGCACGCCCACATTGGGCCGCCACACGGTGAAGATGACCAGGGCGATGGCCAGCCAGCCGCGGTCGCCAAAGGCGTCGCTGGACCAGATGCCGGAGGTGTAGTCCATGATGTAGTACAGACCGCCAAGGCCCGCGACCATGGAGCCGGTGCAGGTGGCCACATACTTATACCGGCCCACATTGATGCCGGCTGCGTCGGCGGTGTTGGGGCTCTCGCCCACGGCCCGCAGGTGCAGGCCCACCCGGGTGCGCTTGAGGATGTACGCGGCGACCAGCGCGATGATCACCGCCAGATAGGCCAGGAAGCCGTAGCTGAACAGGAGCTTGCCAATGGCGCCGGTGCTGGCGGCAAAGGGCAGGGACTTGCGGAAGTACCCCGCCGTGTTGGACAGCACGATGGCCGGGACCGGGCTGCCGGAGAGCTTGATAAGGGAGCCGCCGAAGAAATTGCCGAAGCCCACGCCGAAGGTAGTCAGAGCCAGGCCGGTCACGTTCTGGTTGGCCCGGAGCGTCACGGTCAAAAAGCAGTACAGCAGGCCCATCAGCAGAGAGCCCAGCAGGCAGCAGCACAGCGGGATCGCCACCGCCAGAAAGCCGTTCATGGCCGCCCCCGCGGACTGCTCATAGAAGAAAGCCCCGATGACGCCGCTGATGGCGCCCACATACATGATGCCGGGGATGCCCAGGTTCAGGTTGCCGGATTTCTCGGTCAACGTCTCGCCGGTGCTACCGAAAAGCAGGGGCACGCCCTGCATGATGGCACGGGGAATGAAGGAGATAAAATCAAACATGGCTCATTCCTCCTTTCCCGCGCCATGGCGGAACTTGATCTGATAGTTGATGAAAAACTCACTGCCTATGATAAAGAAGAGGATGATGCCCGTCAGGATATCGGCGAAGGACGCGCTGAGGCTGAAGTTCGTGGCAATCTGGCCGGCGCCGCGTTCCAGGAACACCAGCAGGAAGCTGGTGAGCACCATCCAGATGGGATTGAACTTGGCAAGCCAGGAGACCATGACAGCGGTAAAGCCCCGGCTGGCGGTGATGGTGGTGGTCAGCGTATGCTCGGTGCCGCCCACCAGGAGCATGCCCGCAATGCCGCAGATGGCGCCGGACAGCAGCATGGTGCGGACGATGACCCGCTCCACCTTGATACCCACATAGCGGGCGGTACGCTCGCTCTCGCCCACCACGGAGATCTCGTAGCCGTGCTTGGAATAGTTCAGATACACATACATGATCACGCAGATCACGGCGACCACGATGATATTCAAAAGATATTTATACGAGCCGATGGTGGGCAGCCAACCCGCCTGGCTGGTCTGATTGATGATGCCGATTTTGCCGGCGCCCTTGGGCACTTCCCAGATGATGATGTAATAGGCCACCAGCTGGGTGGCGATATAGTTCATCATCAGGGTGAACAGGGTCTCGTTGGTGTTCCACCTGGCCTTGAAGATGGCCGGGATCGCCGCCCAGACAGCGCCCGCGATCACGCTGGTCACGATCATCAGCAGAATGACCGCCCAATTGGGGAGCTTGTCGCCCAGGAGGATCATGCAGGCCGCCGTGGCCAGGCCGCCCATGAGCATTTGTCCGTCGCCGCCCAGGTTCCAGCAGCGCATACGGAACGCGGGCGTGATCGCCAGGGAGACGCACAGCAGGATCGCCAGGTTCTGGAACAGGACCCAAGCCCGGCGTGCCGAGCCGAAGGAGCCCTGGAAGATGGTCGCATAGACCTGGATGGGGTTGAGTCCGGTGACCAGCGTGGTCACCAGGGCGCAGACCAGCAGGGCCAGGATCAGAGCGGCTCCGCGGATACCCCAGGACTGGTACCAGGCCATGGCGCCCCGTTTGGTCACATGAAAAAGCGGAGTATGCGTCTTGTTATTCATCGGCATTTCCTCCCAGCTTCGTCATCATCATGCCCACATCCCGTTTCAGTGCGCCCCGGCCGGGCACGATGCCGCTGACCTTGCCGCCGCAGAGCACCAGGATCCGGTCCGCCAGCTCCAGCAGCACGTCCAGATCCTCGCCCACATAGATGACGGCGACCCCAGCGGCCTTCTGCTTGTTGATCAAATCATAAATGGTATAGGAAGAATTGATGTCCAGGCCGCGCACCGCATAGGCGGTCAGCAGCACCGTGGGCGCCGAGGCGATCTCACGGCCCACCAGCACCTTCTGCACATTGCCGCCGGACAGGCGGCGCACCGGCGTGGAGACGCCGGGCGTGACCACGTCCAACTCCTCCACTACGTCCAGCGCCAGCTGACGCGGCGTCTTCCGGTCGGTGAACACAGAATGTCCCTTGCGGAAGGAACGGAGCATCATGTTGTCGCTCAGGTCCATGTTGGCGACCAGGCCCATGCCCAGCCGGTCCTCGGGGACGAAGGAGAGGCTCACACCCATCTGCTGGATGCTCAGCGGGTCCTTGCCGATCAGCTCTTCCCGGCTCCCGTCGTCTTCGATGTAGGAGATGCTGCCGGACTCCACCGGCTGCAGGCCGGCAATGGCCTCCAGCAGTTCCTTCTGACCGCAGCCGGAGATACCGGCGATGCCCAGGATCTCCCCGGAATTGGCGGTGAAGGACACGTCTTCCAGCTTCAGGATCCCGTCGATGCTGCGCACGGTCAGATTCTTGACCTCGATCCGGGGCTTGGGGTCCACTGGGTCGGGCCGGTCGATGTTCAGGGTCACCGCATGACCCACCATCATGTTGGTCATTTCCTGGGCGTTGGTGTTCTTGGTGGGCATGTCGCCGATGAACTGGCCGTGGCGCAGGATGGCCACCCGGTCGGACAGGGCCTCCACCTCGTGCATCTTATGGGTGATGATGACCACGGCCTTGCCGTCGTCGCGCATGTTCCGCAGCACGGCGAAGAGCTTATCCGTCTCCTGGGGGGTGAGCACCGCGGTGGGCTCGTCCAGAATCAGGATGTCTGCGCCCCGATACAGAACCTTTACGATCTCCACGGTCTGCTTCTGGGAGACCGACATGTCGTAGATCTTCTGGTCCGGGTCCACCTCGAAGCCGTAAGCGTCGCAGATCCCCCGGATCCGCTCCCGGGCGGCCTTCAGATCCAGCTTGCCCTCCAGGCCCAGGACGATATTCTCCGCCGCGGTGAGCACATCCACCAGCTTGAAATGCTGATGGATCATAC
The DNA here is from genome assembly GCA_017470325.1 of Oscillospiraceae bacterium. The sequence goes on along the minus strand of JAFUES010000035.1, from coordinate 59,054 downwards.
CGATCCCCAGGTCAAAGGCATCCTTGGGGGAGCGGATAACGACTTCTTTGCCGTCGATGGAGATCTCTCCCTCGTCGGGGAAGTAGATGCCGGAGAGCATGTTCATCAGGGTGGTCTTGCCGCTGCCGTTTTCTCCCAGCAGGGCCAGGATCTCCCCCCGGTAAATATCCAGCCAGACCTTGTCGTTGGCGACGACCGGGCCAAAGGTCTTGGTGATGTTCCGCATTTTGACTGCGGCGGTCTTGTTATCCAAAGGCGTCACGCTCCTTTAGAAAGAGTGATTCTTATTGTATCAGAATTCTGCTGAAAGAGCAACAATACAACAAAGGGCAGCGCGGCGGCAAAAGTCACTGCGCTGCCCTTTGCAGCATTGCCGGCAGGCTCCGAAAGGGAGCCTGCCGCAGGATGTTTGATTAGAACGCGGTATCCAGCAGGGTGATGCCGTCGATCTGAACGTCGAAGTAAGGGGCGCTGCGGAACTCGGACTCGTGGAAGTATCCGTCGGCGACCACTTCGGTGTCGGGGGTGTAAGCGGGATCGGTGTCAACGTCGGCCATGTAGCTGTCCAGCGCGGCGCCGTCCTTGGTGAAGGTGGCGGTGTCAAACACATGCAGGGTGCCCGCCTCGAAAGCGGCCTTGGCCTCGGCGATGGCTTCGACAGTGCCCTCGGCGGCAACGGCCTCGTTCACATCGGTCAGCTCCACGGAACCGGTGGCGATGCTGCCGGTCCAGTCGGCGACGATGGGCTCACCGGCCTCGACCTGGCCGATGATGTACTCATAGTAGGGCGCCCAGTTGATGCGGGAGGAGACGATGAAGGTGTTGGGGCCGGCTTCGATGGTGGAACCGTTATAGGAGACGTTGGGGATACCGGCGGCCTCGCAGGCGGAGGGAGCGCCGAGGGAGTCGGCGTGCTGGCTGATGAGGACGCAGCCGTCACCGATCAGCTTCTGAGCGCCTTCCTGCTCCAGCGCCAGGTCATACCAGGAGCCGGTGAAGGTGACTTCCATGGTGGCTTCGGGAACGATGGAGCGCAGACCGAGGAAGAAGGAGGTGTAACCGGAAATAACTTCCGCATAGGTGAAGGCACCGACGTAGCCGATCTTGGCCTGATCAGCGGTGATCTTGCCGCTGTCGATCATTTCCTTGACCTTCATGCCGGCGGCGATGCCGGCCAGGTAACGGCCCTCATAAATAGAGGCAAAAGCGTTGTGATAGTTGGCAAGATTCTCGGTGTGGGCCTTGGTGCCGGTGGCATGGCAGAACTCCACATCGGGGCACTCCTTGGCGGCCTGGATCATGTAATCCTCATGACCGAAAGAGTCAGCGAAGACGATGTTGCAGCCTTCATCCACCAGATCCATGGCGGCCTCGTAGCACTCCTGGCCCTCGGGGATATTGACCTTGAGGACATAGGGGACGCCCAGCTTCTCGCAGGCTTCCTGAGCGGCCTTCATGAAGTTGAGGTCGTAGGTGGACTGCTCGTCATGCAGGAAGATGAAGCCGACCTTGACAGCGGGCTCAGCAGCGGGCTCGGCAGCGGGCTCAGCGGCGGCAGGCTCTTCAGCGGCAGGCGCAGTGGAGGCTGCGGGAGCGGAGGAACCGCAGGCGGCCAGAGCAACGACCATGACCAGAGCGAGCAGCAGTGCGATGATCTTTTTCATTCTTGTTCTCCTCATCATAAGATTTTTATTGGTGCCGGGAGGGAACCGCAAGGGCCCCCCTCGGCTTCACCTAAACCGCTATTGCAGTGAAGGGACGGCGTCAGAAGAAACCGAAACGGGGGCGGTTTCTTCGGGGAAAATAAAAAAGCAGAGGCCGGATGGAAGCCCCCGCAAAAAGCCGACGCGGCCAGCACAGCGCTGTCCGTTGCGGCGTTTTCGATAGTCCGGTCATTTACGGCGTCCGGGTAGAGACTTCAAATCCATATCATTTGCTATATATCGAAAAAATATGTACTTTTGACGTTAATAGAGTATCAGTATGACGGGCAAAAGTCAAGCCGGAAAACTCTCCGATTTTACCATTTTCGACAGCGCCATTTTGTGCGCTTTGCCCAAGGAAAAAACCGGGCGGCATCAAGGCTTGCCCGGTTTTTCATTCTCAGCAGAAGCTGATATGGCCCTCGTCGTCCATGGAGGCGACCTTCGCCAGAGACTCGATCCGCAGGCCCTGGGCACGCAGCTGATCGCCGCCGCCCTGAAAGGCCTTCTCGATGGCGATGCCGGCGCCCACCACGGTGCCGCCCGCCTGGTCCACCAGGTTCACAAGCCCCGCCAGAGCGGCGCCGGTGGCCAGAAAGTCATCGATGATCAGCACCCGGTCCTGGGGTCCCAGATACTCCTTGGACACCACCACCGTGTTGGTATTGCCGTGGGTGAAGGACTCGATCTCCACGGAGTACACGTCGTCGCTGATGTTGCGGCTCTTGCTCTTCTTGGCGAAAACCAGCGGACAGGAGAACAGATAGGCCGTCATGGAGGCCATGGCGATGCCGGAGGCCTCGATGGTCAGGACCTTATTGACCCCTTCGCCCTCAAACAGGCGCTTGAATTCCTTGGCGATCTCAAACAACAGTGCCGAATCGATCTGATGATTGAGAAAATTGTCCACCTTCAAAATGCCGCCGGGGCGGATCTTGCCCTCGTGGCGGATGCGCTCTTCCAACAGCTCCATAGCCAAGCCTCCCTTTTGTATTTCCTGTCTTTAGTATACCCAAGAATCCGCCGTAGCGCAAGATGCTTTTCGACAGACTTCGTCCGCATTTAATAGCCGGTCGATCCGAAAACCGAAAAAAGCCCGTCGTAGAGCACGACAGGCTTTGTTTCGGGTAATTCAAAGATTCAATTACACAGCGCGGGTGACCTTGCCGCTGCGCAGGCAGCGAGTGCATACGTAGACATGCTTGGGAGAGCCGTCCACGATGGCCTTGACGCGCTTCACATTCGGCTTCCAGGTACGGTTGGACCGTCTGTGAGAATGGCTGACCTTGATACCAAAGGACATGTCCTTGTCGCAGAACTGGCACTTTGCCATAAGTTGAAGCACCTCCTTGCTTGTAAGTTGCCGCCGAAAAGACAGCTTATATATAATAGCAGACGAGAAGATGAATTGCAAGCTCTTTTTTTGCGAAATTGCAGGGCTTTTTACGCCCGGGTGCGTGGAAAAAACAGTTGCCAAAACGGGCAGAATTGATTAATATAAAGGTAGAGACAACAGCCGATAAACTGCGGAGGAACTACCTATGAGAACCAAATATACCGTGAAGCTGAAAACCGTTGTGGAGGAGCATGGCCTGCGGCCGCTGCACACCTCCCGGGACTACGAGACCGCCGTGGTCACCACCTCGGACGTGAACCGTCCCGCCATGCAGCTGACCGGCTTTTACAATTACTTCGACCCCCGGCGCATCCAGATCATCGGCCGGGTGGAGAGCACCTACCTGGACACCCTGAGCAAGGAGCAGCGCCGCGCCGCCTATGACCGCTTCATGGGCTATGACATCGCGGCCCTGGTGCTCTGCCACGGGGTAAAGCCCTCGGAGGAATGCATGGAGATGGCCCGGAAACACGACCGGAACCTGTTCATCACCGATGAGGACACCTCCGCTTTCCAGGCCGATCTGATCAGCACCCTGCATAAATACCTGGCGCCCCGCCTGACCACCCACGGCGTGCTGGTGGAGATCTACGGCGAGGGCGTGCTGCTCACCGGCGACAGCGGCATCGGCAAGAGCGAGACCGCTCTGGAGCTCATCAAGCGCGGCCACCGCCTGGTGGCCGACGACGCGGTGGAGATCCGCCTGGTGGGCAAGGATACCCTCACCGGCACAGCCCCCGCCATCATCCGCTATTACATGGAGCTGCGGGGCATCGGCGTCATCAATGTGCGCCACATCTACGGCGTCGGCGCCGTCAAGCCGGAGACCAACATCGACCTGGTGGTCAAGATGGAAAACTGGGAGCAGGGCAAGGCCTATGACAGGCTGGGCCTGGAGAGCGAGACGGAGAAGATTCTGGGCGTGACCCTGCCCTGTGTCACCATCCCCGTCACCCCGGGCCGGAACCTGGCCGTGATCCTGGAGCTGGCCGCCATGAACAACCGCCAGAAGAAGATGGGCTACAACGCGGCCGAGATGCTGGCTGCGGAGCATGATCTGGCCATCGACAACGGCGCGTTCTGATTTGGGAGGATCGTATGGAAAATCTGGAAAAAGCCATAGAAGAGATCAAGCGGGAGCTGCCCGGCCTGAAGCTGCTGGAAAACGAACCGCTGTCGGCCCACTGCTCCTTTCGGATCGGCGGTCCGGTGCGGGCCCTGGCCATCCCCTCGGACGTGACCTCGCTGACCAGGATCTGCTGCCTGCTCAAAGAGCAGGAGCTGGCCCCCTTCATCCTGGGCAACGGCACCAATCTGCTCTTCCCTGATGAGGGGCTGCAGGACCTGTTCATCATCAGCACGGAAAAGCTCACCAAGCTGTTTCTCCTGCCGGACGGCGCCATCTACGCCGAGGCGGGGGTGTCTCTCTCCAAGCTTGCCAGCTTTGCCCAGCAGAACGGCCTGGCCGGGCTGGAATTTGCCAGCGGCATCCCCGGCAGTCTGGGCGGCGGCTGCATGATGAACGCCGGGGCCTACGGCGGCGAGCTGAAGGACGCCATCGAGAGCGTCGTCTGCCTCTATCTGCCGGATCAGGGCATGTACGAGCTGACAAACGAGCAGTGCGCCTTCGGCTACCGCAGCAGCTATTTCCAGACCCATCCCGGCTGCGTGGTGCTCAGCGCGGTGCTGCGCCTGCAGCCGGACAACGGCGAGCAGATCGCCGCCCGGATGCGGGAGTTGAATGAGAAGCGGCGGGAGAAGCAGCCGCTGGATCTGCCCTCCGCCGGCAGCGCCTTCAAGCGGCCCCAGGGCCACTTTGCCGCGGCGCTTATCGAGCAGGCGGGCCTGAAGGGCTACAGCGTGGGCGGCGCCCAGGTCTCGGAAAAGCACGCGGGCTTTGTGGTCAACACCGGCGGCGCCACGTCCCATGATGTGTACGATCTGATGCTGCACATCCGCAAGACCGTCTATGAACACAGCGGCGTTTTTCTGGAGCCGGAGATGATCATCCTGGCCCCGGATTACAAGCTGGAGGATCACGGCCCGGCCGTGCCCCGGCACCGCATCAGCATACTGGATCCCAACGCGGCCCCGGAGGAAGCGGATCAGGCCTGAGGATTGCCCCGGCGGGGCGGGAGGAAGCCTATGGAATTTTTGATCATCACCGGTCTGTCCGGCGCGGGAAAGAGCCGCGCCGCAGACGTTCTGGAGGACTTGGACTACTACTGCGTGGACAACATGCCCGTAGCCCTGATGCCCCGCTTTGCGGAGCTGTGCCTGGACACCCACGGCCGCTATGAGAAGGTGGCCCTGGTGACCGACGTGCGCGAGCGGGACGGCTTCGGGGAGCTGCTGCCCATTCTGGAAGAGCTGGAAGCCATGGAGGACTGTCAGGTCCGTATCCTGTATATGGACGCGGACCCGCGCACCTTGGTCCGCCGTTACAAGGAGTCCCGGCGGCCCCACCCCCTGGCCGGGCCGGGGATCTCCGTAGAGGAAGCCATCCAGAAAGAGGAGGAACTCCTCGCCCCCATCCGGGAGCGGGCGGACTTTATCGTCAACAGCTCCAATCTGACCCTGGGCAATCTCCAGAGTCGGCTGTTCGCGCTGTTCGCCGGCGAGGGCAAACAGCGCGGCCTGGATGTGACAGTGCTATCCTTCGGCTTCAAGCACGGCATCCCCCTGGACGCGGACCTGGTCTTTGATGTGCGGTTTCTGCCCAATCCCTTCTATGTGGAGGAGCTGCGGCCCCTGTCCGGTCTGGACCGGCCCGTGGCCGAATACGTATTCGGTTATCTGCAGACCCGCAGTTTCATGGAGAAGCTGGAGGATATGATCGCTTTCCTGCTGCCCTTCTACATTGAGGAGGGCAAGCTGTCGCTGACCATCGCCATCGGCTGCACCGGCGGCCGCCACCGCAGCGTGGCCATCGCCGCGGCGCTGCATCAGCATCTGCAGGCCAGCGGCGTCAGTTCCGTCAACATCAACCGGGATATAGATAAGTAAGGAGGGCAGACATGTCGTTTTCCTCCGATGCCAAGGCGGAGCTGTGCCAGAGCCGCCTGGACAAAAAAGCCCTCGCCCTGGCGGAAGCCTACGGCGTGCTGCTGTACTGCAATGCCTTTTCCGCCCGGGAGATCCGCATCATCACCGCAAGCACGGACTTTGCCCGGCGGCTGCCAAGGCTGTTTCGCCGGGCTTTCAGCCTGGATTTCGATCTCCTCCCGCCGGAGGACCGGACCGGGAAGTGCAGCTTCCTCATCCGGGACCGGAAAAAGCTCGCCCGGATCTTCGAGGCCTTCGGCCTGGAGCTGGACGGGACCCTGACCCAGCACATCAATTTCGGCGCGCTGGAAGAGGAGGGTTCCATGGAGGCCTTCGTGCGGGGTGCTTTTCTGGCCGGGGGCAGCGTCACTGACCCGGAAAAGCGCTACCATCTGGAGTTGGCCACGCCCCACCAGAGCGTCAGCCGGGAGATGATCTCCGTGCTGCTGGACATGGATCTGAGTCCCAAGGAGACCCGGCGCTCGGGCAACGCCCTGGTCTATTTCAAGAAGGCCGATCTGATCGCGGACTTCTTCACCCGCCTGGGCGCGCCCGTGACGGCTATGAACATCATGACCGCCAAGGTGGACAAGGAGATGCGCAATACCATCACCCGGCAGATCAATTGCGACTCCGCCAATGCGGACAAGACTGTGGCTGCCGCCCAGGGACAGCTGGACGCTATCCGCCGTATCGTGCGCAGCTACGGATTGGACGCCCTGCCTGAGCCGCTGAAGGACGCGGCTCTGCTGCGCATCACCAACCCCGCGGCCAGCCTTGCCGATCTGGCGCTGCTGTCCAGTCCCCCGGTCACCAAGAGTTGCCTTTCCCACCGCTTGAAGAAGATCATGGCGCTGGCGGAAACGCTGGAAGCCGAATGATCCCCGACTGGAGTTTATCATGAGCTTTGTACATCTGCATAATCATACGGAATTCTCCCTGCTGGACGGCGCCTGCCGCATCGACCAGATCGCCAAGAAGGCTAAAGCCATGGGGCAGACCGCTCTGGCGGTCACGGACCACGGCGTCATGTACGGGGCGGTGGCCTTTTACAAGGCGTGCCTTGCCGAGGGGATCAAGCCCATCATCGGCTGCGAGGTCTATGTGGCGCCCCGGAGCCGGATGCAGAAGGAGTACGGCATCGACAACGAGTACTCCCATCTGATCCTGTTGTGTGAGAATGAGACCGGCTACCGGAACCTGTGCTATCTGGTCTCCGCCGGTTTTACCGAGGGCTTTTATATCCGGCCCCGGATCGACTGGGATCTGCTGCATCAGCACGCCGAAGGGCTCATTTGTCTGTCCGGCTGCCTGGCGGGCGAGATCCCTCAAGCCCTGGTCCACAACGACTACGCGGCCGCCAAGGCCCGGGCACTGGACCTGCAGGCCCTGTTCGGGCCGGAGCGCTTCTATTTGGAGATCCAGGACCACGGCATCGCCCAGGAGAAGACCGCCGCCCAGGGGCTCATCCGCCTGAGCCGGGAGACCGGCATCCCCCTGGCCCTGACCAACGACGCCCACTACATCGAGCAGGAGGACGCCTATTACCAGGATGTGCTTATGTGCATCCAGACGGGCAAGACCGTGGACGAGCCCAACCGCATGCGCTTCGAGACCAAGGAGTTCTATCTGAAGACCGAGGAGCAGATGCGCGCGCTCTTCCCCGAGCATCCGGAAGCGGCGGACAACACCGTCAAAATTGCGGAGCGCTGCCAATACGATTTCGAGTTTGGCCACTATCATCTGCCCCGCTTCCGCCTCCCCGCCGGGGAGACGGACAGCTTCGCCTATCTGCAGCGGCTCTGCGAGCAGGGCTTCGCCGAGCGCTTTGCGGGCCGGCCGGAGGTCCACGCCCAGCTGGACTATGAGCTGGGGGTCATCCGGGAGATGGGCTTTGTGGATTACTTCCTCATCGTCTCGGACTTTATCGGCTACGCCAAACGAAACGGCATCCCCGTGGGTCCTGGCCGCGGCAGCGCCGCGGGCAGCGTGGTATCCTATTGCCTGCACATCACCGACGTGGACCCCATCAAATACAGCCTCTTTTTTGAGCGCTTCCTGAATCCTGAGCGGGTGTCCATGCCGGATATCGACGTGGACTTCTGCGTCAACCGCCGGGGCGAGGTCATCGACTACGTCAACCGGCTTTACGGCCACGACCATGTGGCCCAGATCGTCACCTTCGGTACCATGGCCGCCCGGGGCGCCATCCGGGATGTGGGCCGCGTGTTGAACGTCAGCTACGGCGAGACCGACCAGGTGGCGAAGCAGGTGCCCATGGCCCTGAACATGACCCTGGATGAGGCGCTGCGCCTGTCCAGGCCCCTGAAGGAGATGTACGAGGGCGACGACACGGTCCGCCGCCTGATCGACGTGGCCAAGGCCCTGGAGGGCATGCCCCGTCACGCCTCCACCCACGCCGCCGGTGTGGTCATCACGGAGAAACCGGTGTACGAATATGTGCCCCTGGCCAAGAACGATGAGTCCGTGGTCTGCCAGTACCCCATGACCACCCTGGAGGAGCTGGGCCTGCTGAAGATGGACTTTCTGGGCCTGCGGAACCTGACGGTGCTGGAGGACGCGGCCAAGCTGGTACGCCGCCGGGAGCCGGACTTCAAGGTGGAGACGATCCCCGAGGACGACCCGGCCACCTTCGAGATGCTGTCCGCCGGGCGCACCGAGGGCGTGTTCCAGCTGGAGAGCACGGGCATCACCTCCGTGTGCATGCAGATCCGCCCCAAGAGCATTGAGGATATCACCGCCGTCATCGCCCTGTACCGCCCGGGCCCCATGGACAGCATCCCCCGCTTTGTGGAATGCTCCACCCACCCGGAGCATGTGACGTATAAACATCCTCTGCTGCGCCCCATCCTGGAGGTCACCTACGGCTGCATCGTCTACCAGGAGCAGGTCATCGAGATCTTCCGCTCCCTGGCGGGCTTCTCCCTGGGCCAGGCGGACAACATCCGCCGGGCCATGTCCAAGAAAAAGCACAAGGTCATCGACGCCGAGCGTCTGGCCTTTGTCCACGGCGACGAGAGCCGCGGCATCGACGGCGCCCTGAAGCGGGGCGTGCCGGAGGCGGTGGCCAACAGTATCTACGATGAGATTCTGGATTTTGCCAGCTACGCCTTCAACAAGGCCCATGCGGTCAGCTACGCCATCGTCACCTACCGCACCGCCTACATGAAGCGCCACTATCCCCGGGAATACATGGCGGCCCTGCTCACCTCCGTGCTGGACAACAGCGGCAAGGTGGCCGAATATATCGCCGAGTGCCGGGAGCTGGGCATCCAGCTCCTGCCGCCGGACGTGAACGAGTCCGACGCCAACTTCACCGTCTCCGGAGAAAACCTGCGCTTTGGTCTGGTGGCCATCAAGGGCATCGGATGGGGTGCCATCAACGGCATGGTGGATGAGCGCCGCACCAATGGTCCCTTCCAGGACTTTGAGGATTTCTGCCGCCGCATGTCCGGCAAGGATCTGAACCGCCGGGCGGTGGAGAATCTGATCCGGGCCGGGGCCTTCGACAGCATGGGCTACAAGCGCAAGGCCCTTCTGCAGATCGCCGAAGCGGTGATCAACAGCATCAGCCAGGCCGAGCGGGACAACATCGCCGGGCAGATGGATCTCTTCGGCGAGGCCGACATGGGCGCCGCCGCGGGCAGCGGCATCGCCATCCCCGACGTGGAGGAGTTCAGCCCCCGGGAAAAGATGAGCATGGAGAAGGAGACCACCGGTCTGTACCTGACCGGCCATCCCATGGACGAGTACCGGGACGCGGTGCAGAAGATCGGCGCCGTGCCCATCGGCGCGGTGATGAACGACTTCGCCGCGGAGGACGGCCCTCGCCGCTTCCAGGACAACCAGTATGTGACCCTGGCCGGGGTGGTGGAGTCCGCCCGGACCCGCACCACCAAGAACAACAGCCTCATGTCCTATATCCAGCTGGAGGACGACAGCGGCACCATGGAGCTGATCGCCTTCCAGAAAGCCCTGGACGAGGGCGGCGGCTATCTGGCGGCCAACGCGGCCATCATCGTACGGGGCCGGATCTCCGTCCGGGACGAAAAGGAGCCCCAGCTGATGGTGGACAGCATCCGTCCCATCAGCGATCTGGGCAGCGTGGGCGGTCCGACTTCCGGACAGCCGGGCGCCGGGCGCAGCACCGCGCCCCGGCAAGGCGCGGCGGCACCCATTGCCCAGCCGGGCCAAAAACTATGGGTCAAGCTGCCCTCCCGCTACGATCCCGCCATGAAGCGGATTGAGCTGATTTTGACCATGTTCCCCGGCGAGCAGCAGATGATCCTCTGGTGCGAGCGGGAGCAAAAGCGCATCGGCGCCAAGTGTCTGATCCACGAGGGCTTGATTTTGGAGCTGCAGGAACTTCTTGGCAAAGAAAACGTCATTGTGAAATAGAATGATCATAAAGGAGACTTGCGCCATGAAAAAGCTTGTTTTTCTGCTTTTGTCTCTGCTTCTGACAATGGCCCTGCTGGTGGGCTGCGGCAGCACGCCCGCGGCCACGCCTGCTCCGGAGACTGCACCGCCCCAGGAGGCTGCGCCCGTTGCAGCCGGCAATACAGAGGATGCCGCCGCCCCGGTTGAGGCAGCCCCGGCGGAGGCTGTCGCTCCCGCCGAGACGGCGGAACCCGAAACGCCCGCGCCCGCGGAAGATCCGGCCGCCGCCTTTTTGGCGGAGGGCCGCTATTTCACCCTGGTCCTGCCCGAGGAATGGGAGGGTCAGGTCAGCGTGGAGGAGCGCGACGCCCCCTACGCCATGACCTTCTACCACACCCAGAGCCACGAGGCCGAGGGCGGCGGACGGCTGTTTTCCCTGTACCTGTATGACGACACCAGCTTCGTGGGCCTTCCCCACTATGAAGCGGCGGGACTGCTCTCCGATGGAGAAACGGAGCGGTATCTGGTCCTCGATCTGCCCACCGACGTGCAGGCGGCGCTGGAGTATATGGATGAATACTTCGCCCTCTATGACACGGATCAGTTCCTGCGCATCTGCCAAAACCTGCAGCCCGCCCAGGGCTGCAGCTTCCGGGAACTGGACCCGGCGGTGCTGCGCGCAGCCCAGGCCCGCTTTGAATATGCCAATGCCATGTCCATCGTGCAGGGCATGAATCGCATGCCCGACGGCTCGGAGGTCCTGCCGGAGGGCTGGAGCGGCGACATGGCCGGCAACCGCTTTGCCATCTTCGACGTGGACGGCGACGGCCAGGAGGAGCTGCTCATCAGCGTGGAGGATTCCTACATGGCCGGGATGCGGACCATGATCTACTGCCTGGGAGAAAACTTCCAGCTCAAGGAGGAGTTGGGGATCTTCCCCTCGGCGGAGTATTACTTGGGCGGCCTGGTGCGGGCCTACGCCTCCCACAACCAGACCCACGGCGTCCTGTGGCCCTATACCCTGTACCGCTACGACGGGGCGCAGAACGTGTACGTCCAGATCGCCTCGGTCTACGGCTGGGATAAGGAGTACGGGGAAACCGATTATAACGGCGATCCCTTCCCCACCGCCGCGGATCTTGACGGCAACGGCAGCGTGGCCTCCCTGCAGGACGCGGAGGGCCAGCGCTGGATCGACGACAGTGAATTGAGCGCCTGGGAGGCGGAGCAGTTTGGCGGCTCTGAGCAGCTGGTCATCCCCTGGCAGGCCATCACCCGGGAGAATGTGAACGCCCTCTGGGACACGGTGTGAGAAATGCGGGCCGCCGGGGGCGGCGGCCCGATGCCCCGTGACGGCTGTGACGGCATTTTGGGAAAAGGCCCCGGGCCCCAAAATGCCGTCACTGCCGTCACAGGAGCGATACATACGATATGGAAAGAGGATGGAGAGCCTGTGAAAATCTCTCCATCCTCTTTTTCATCTTCCAAAGAAAGGCGCCGGGCAAACCGGGTCTAATACTATTATCTGATTAAAAGATTTAATCAGATAAGCCGCAGTTCCTGCGGCGTTTTCACCGCGCAGCGTTGAAAACCCGTCCCATACAGAACCTCTATGCGCCTGCGGCGCTATAAAAACCTTTAAAGAATGAAAGGTTTTTATGAGGTTCTAGTATAATACAGCGACGTCTCCATCCGCAGCATATGATAGCCGTCGTGGCCGTTTTGCCGGACCGGCGTCACTTTGGCCCAGCCCTGGCCGCGCCGCGTGACGCGTCCGGCCGCCTCTGCGGCCTGCGCCTGTGCAGGCGTCATGCGATAGAGCGCGCTGTCCATACCGTTTTTCCAATATTCGTCCAAATCGAGCGCGTACACGTCATAGCCCAGGATCACATTCCCACCCTCAAGCTGCAGATAGCTGTTGACGACGGCGAAATGGTTGTAGGCTTCGCCATCCCCCGACGGGAAGCGGAACCAGCCATTTTCATAGGTCCACTGCAGACCTCCCCGGTTTTCGTACAGCACCCCGTTGGCCGGGTGGATTTGGCGTCCAAAAAAGCGCATGCACACTTCGTTAACTGTGTCGAGGGAGAAGGTATCATAGCTTCCGTCGAAGCTGAGCGCGTCCCGCCTGTTGATTTTGCAGAAGAGCTGGGCAAAGTGCGCCAGCTCATAATCCGAGCCGCCATCGGTGGGATAGTTGTTCTTGGACTGCTCGACAAAGTCGCTGATAAAAATATTGGCCCAGTATTGCCGGTCGGCGTTCATCTCCTGAAAGTCGTGATCATAAGATAAGGAGAAATCCGTCAGATCAATGTAGTATGGCAAGGCCATTTCCAGTCCCGCGCCCCCCGACCAGTAGATCACCAGACTGTCGGCGTCTCGCCAGTTCATATCCGACGGCCAGTAAAAGTCCCCGGAGGAGGTGTATTTGCAGAGCGTTTCCCCGTTTTCGCTGCAGGCGAAGAAGTCCGGTCCATACCAACCGCAGAGGTAGACGTTGCCGTTGCGCCGGTCAATAAGGCTCGAAATGCTCGCGCCGCCGAATTCATCGTTTTCCCACAGAAGAAGACCGTCGGAGAGCCGCAGGCAGCAGACGCTGCCCTCCCGGGTGTAGTAATAGCGATCCTCCCAAAGGCCGATCTCCTCGATCAGCGTCAGCTCTGTGCGGCCCCGGGTCGTTTCCGTGCGCTGCCAGATGACAGCGCCGCTGCCGTCCTGCCCCTCAAAGCGCACCTTCTCGCCCTCGCCGTCGTCGCGCGTCATGCACACGCGAACTGCGTCGAGTGGAGCGGCGGTCTCGGAGACCGGCGTCTCCGATGCCGTAGGGGCGTCGGTGGGGCCGGGTGTTTCAGGCGCAGGCGCGTCGTCCTTGGGCGCCGTCCCACCGGGAGCAGCGCAGCCGCCCAAAAGAAGTATGCAAAGAATAAGCGCGGTCAGGCGCAGAAATACCTTCATAAGAAAACCTCCGATCGCCGAAACGGATCCCGACGCCATTTTACCAAAACCGTCTTGGAATGACAAGCAAAAGAGCCCGCAGCGCCGCTTTGTGACGGCAGTGACGGCAGTGACGGCATTTTGGGGCCCGGGGCCTTTTGCAAAATGCCGTCACTGCCGTCATAGTCTCGCGGGGCAAAAAACCGCTTTACCGTTTCCGAAAGATGATCTGGCCCAGGCGCTGCTTGTCCCAGTCATAGCAGCGGGCGGTCAGCGTGTCGCCGACTTCCCCCCGGCACATGGTGAACCGGGCCCACAGCGCACCCGTCTCGTCCTGCACGATGCCGCCGCTGTAATACGACGTGAGCTCCGCAAAGTCCGTTTTCATGATCCTGTCGAAAGCTTCCCGGTCCGTGACCATCACCGGGTAACGGATCGTGAGCCCCAGGGCGGACTCGGTCACCAAGGCTTCCCCCACGGTCATGCCCGGGATGGCGTTCGGGTCCTCGGGGATGAAGGTGCCCAGTTCCCGCGTCTCACTCTCCGTCATGGTCAGGGGGATCTCCAGCCGCTCCACCTCCTCGCTGTCGATCACCCGGGCATAGACGGTGCAGACCGTGCCCGGCTGCGGCAGGGGGCGGTCCTTGTCCGCGACCAGCAGGAGGACCAGCTCGCTGTCAGAAACCTGTTCGGCGCGTTGGCTCTGGCCGCTGACGTTCAGTTCCTCCCAGGGCAGGGCCGCGCCCACGGTGAGGATCTTTTTCCCCTGCTGCGCGGCGTAGTCCGCCAGGGTCCCGTCGCCCTCGCGCCCGATGGCCCAGAGGGGATCTTCCTCCGCCGCGTCGGTGGGCGCCAGGATGTAGTCTTCTCCGGCGGTGACCGTCACCGCAACCAGCACCGTGTCCGCGTCGCACAGGGACTCGGTGATCCGCGCGCCCCAGCCATCCCCTTGGGCCGCTGCCTCCTGGGGTTGGATCAGGGTGCCCGCGCTCTCCGGCAACTCCTGTGTCGCCGTATGGAACAGCTCCCGGATCCCCCACAGGTTCGCCGCATAGGCCGTGGCCGACAGAGCCAGCAGCAGGCAGGCGGCCAGCGCCAGCACCGCCAGGCGTCTGGCTGTGCCCTTTGTTTTGCGCGCCGGCTCCTGTGCGCCGGGATACCCGATGGCTTGGGCCACCAGCTCCGCATCCAGCAGACCCATGATCTCCGCAACTGCTTCCCGCTTCATATCAGCATCCCCTCCTTTTCCAAAAAACGCTCCAGCTTCTCCCGGATGCGAAACAGCCGGACCGATACCGCGTGAGGCTTCAGACCCATACGCTCCGCGATCTCCGTAACGGCGTCTCCGTACCAATAGCGGCGGAGGAACAGATAGCGGTCCTCATAGGTCTGCCGCCGCAGGAAGCGGCCGATGCAGCTCGCCAGCTCCTTCGCCTCATATTCCGCCTCCACCGAGGTCCGGGTCGGGAGGACCTCCGCCAGCTCGTCCAGGGCCGCGTCATAGCCGCCGCCCCTCTTTTGCGCGGTGTTGGCGTGGCAGCGGTTGAGCGACAGGTTCCGCGCGACCGTGCAGGCGAAGGCCCCCAGGAACCGGGGCCGCTGGGGCGGGATGCTGTTCCACAGCTGCAGATAGGTGTCGTTGACGCATTCCTCCACATCCTGCGCGTCCGCCAGAATGTTGGCCGCCACCCTGCGGATCGCCCCGCCGTAGCGCCGCGTCAGTTCCGGGATCGCCTGCTCCGAGCGCGCCCAGAACAGCTCTATGATCTCTTCATCGTTCATACGCCCACTTCCTTTCCCACCCATACAGTAAAGATCCGGCGGGAAATATCTCAGTAAAAAAGGAAATTCTGAAACAATGAAGACGGCCGCAAGTCCCATTCCCGGACCTGCGGCCGTCTGTCAGTTCATATTTGTCATGCCTCGTTGACGCGCTTGCCGCTGATGTGCTCCGGCGTCAGGGCAAAGCACAATGTCCCCGCCGCGTGGCCGCGGATCTCCTCGGCAATATAGTCCTCGTCGGAGGTGAACTTGTAGCTGATCTGGCGGCTGATGTCGATCACCCGCTCCCGGTCCTCGATGAACTCCACCCGGCCGAAGACCACCACGCTGCGGAAGTTCAGCGCCCATTCGCCCTCCCGGCGATAGCCCTGGTCGTACACACAGTAGGAGACCTTGTCGTGCCGCCGCATGGCGTCGATCTTGTGGCCCAGCCTGCCGCCATGGAAATAGAGCTTGCCGTCGGCCTCGCAGTACCAATGATTGAGGGGCATGCCGTAGGGGTAGTCGTCCTCCCCCAGCACGGAAAGGACGCCCCGCTTCTCCTGCTTGAGGATCTGGATGCACTCCTCCTCCGACAGCTTTTGCCTGACGCGCTTCATTTCGGGAAACATTGTGCAGCCTCCTTATGATAATCCATAGAGCCTGGTGAACTTGTCCTCCAGGTAATCCAGATAATACTTGACGTTCAGACCTTCTCCGGTGATGGCGCGGATCCATTCGTCCGGGTCCTTCAGCGACACGATGGAAAAGACCCGCTCCGTCAGCCAGTCCTTGATCTTGCCCAGCTCCCCCGCCCGGACGGCGGCGTCCACGTCGAACTCCCGCTTCATGGTGTGCAGGATCTGGGCGCCGTAGGCGTTGCCCAGGGCGTAGGAGGGGAAGTAGCCGTAGTCCATGGTCCAGTGCACGTCCTGCAGGCAGCCCCGGCTGTCGTCGGGCACCTCCACGCCCAGGTATTCTTTGTATTTCTCTTTCCACAACCCGGGCACCTGGTCCACGGTGATCGCACCGTTGACAAAGGCCTTTTCCAACTCGTAGCGGATCAGGATGTGCAGGCAGTAGCTCAGCTCGTCTGCCTCGGTGCGGATGAGTCCCGGCCGGGCAATGTTCACCGCCTCGTACAGCTCCCGCTCGCTCACGTCGGCGAAGGTATCGCCGCTCAGCTCCTGCAGCTTGGGGTAGATCAGGTGGATGAAGGCCTCGCTGCGGCCGATGAGGTTTTCGTAAAAGCGGGAGATGCACTCATGCTGGCCGTTGCTGGCGTAGTTGTCGCAGTGGTTGGCCGCCTGCTCTGCCGGCTCGTTCTGCATCAGCAGGGCGTGGCCGCCCTCGTGCAGGGTGGTGAAGATGTTGGAGATGAAGTTCTCCTCGTAGTAGTGGGTGGTCACCCGCACGTCGTGAGGGCCGAAGGTCTCGGTAAAGGGGTGCTCTGTGGTCATCAGCACCAGGGCGCTCTCCCGCAGGCCCTCCAGCCGCAGCAGCCAGCGGGACATCTCCTCCTGGCGGGCGATGGGGCAGGGCCGTGTGAGGAAATCCTCCCGGATGGGCTTGCCCTCCTGCTGGATCCGCTGAAGCAGCGGCACGATCCGGGTCTTCAGCGCAGCAAAGAAGGCGTCCAGCTGTTCCTCGCTGCCGCCGGGTTCAGTGTCGTCCAGGCAGGCGTTATAATAGCTGCTGTACTTCCTCTCCCGCAGGTCGATCAGCTTTCGGGTGTTCTCCACCTGGGCGGCGAAGGAATCCCGGAAACGGGAGAAGTCGCTGTTCTTCTTGGCCGCCAGCCAGTCCCCGTAGGCCCGGTTTTGGGTCCGGTCCACCTGGTAGGCCAGGCCCGCCGGGATGTTCTTGGTCCGGGCATAATCCCGGTATAGCTGCTCCACCGCCCGCTTCTGCACCGGTGTGAGCCCCTCGCTGTCGGCGTAGAGCTGAACGATCAGCTCCTGGTAGGCTTTGGCGTGGGTCAGCTTGTGCAGCTGCCGGCCGATCTGGCTCATGTCCTCCCCGGCCTGCTCCAGCCCCTCCTCCGGGGCGCAGCACTCCATATCAAACTGCAGCTTGCCCAGGGTCCGCTTGTAGGCGTCGATCTCCTCCAGGCGAGCCGAGAGCTTTTTCCATTTCTGTTCGTTGGTCATGTCCCTTCTCCTTCAACCGGAAAAATGCTGGCACAGGTGCTTGACGCAGCAGGCCTCGCAGTTGGGCTTGCGGGCGTCGCAGACGGCTCTGCCATGCAGCACGATGGCGTGGCAGAAATCCGAGGACCGCTCCGGCGGCAGGATCTTGCGCAGGGCCATCTCGATCTTGGCCGGCTCCTTCATGTTGTCCACCAGTCCCATGCGATTGGACAGGCGGATGCAGTGGGTGTCCACCACCGTGGAGCCGGGCACCCGGAAAATGTCCCCCAGGATCAGGTTGGCGGTCTTGCGGCCCACGCCGGGCAGAGCGGTCAGCTCCTCCATGGTCCGGGGCACCTTGCCGCCGTGCTTTTCCAGCAGCGCCTGGGCGCAGGCCACGATATCCCGTGCCTTGGCGCGGAAAAAGCCGCAGGAATGCACATAGCGCTCCACCTCTTCCACGTCCGCCTCCGCAAAGGCCTCCAGAGTCGGGAAGCGGGCAAAGAGAGCGGGCGTGATCTGGTTGACCCGCTCGTCGGTGCACTGGGCCGCCAGACGCACGGAGAACAGCAGCTCATAGTCTTTGCCATAGTCCAATGTGCAGCTGGCTTCCGGGTATTCCTCCAGCAGCAGCCGCACGATCTCGTTGACCTGTTCCTGTGTACGCATCACACATTCCTCCGTCCTGGTTTTTGAAAAAGCGGCAAGCAAAATGCTTGCCGCTTGGCTTGTCTGGTTTTGATCAGTAGCGGCTCAGACTGATCACGCCGCCGCACTCGATGGCCGGGATCGCAACACCGCCGTAGGTGCCGCCAAAGTTATACACGGTCTCCAGATGGTAGCTGTTGGAGCTCTCCTCCGGCAGGTCCACCCGGAAGCTGTGACTGGCCAGCTGCGTCACCAGCAGGCGGTTGCCGTCATACTGCACCGCAGGCGTCGCCAGGGACACATACTCCCCGCCCAGGCTGATGTTCACCGCGTCCTCCGAGGGGCCGAGGCGGATGCTGTAGGATTCCAGATACACCGTCACGTCGATCTCCACCCGGTTGGCGCTGACTGTACGGGCGCTCCAGTCGGTGCGGATGTCAATGTACAGGCCGGTGTCCGAGCGGAAGCTGCCGCTGCCCAGTTCCTCCGACTCATAATTGGCCGGAAGCGGTTCCTCTGTGGGTGTGGGCGTGGGCTCCGGCGTGGGAACGGGCGTGGGCTCCGGCGTGGCCGCAGGGGTCGGGACCGGCGTGGGCGACGGCGTCGCCGGGGCCTGGGTGGCCGGCACAGGTGTGGCGGGCGTCTGGGTCGGCGCCGCGGTGGAGATCACGGCCTGGGTGTCGCCCGGGGCCTCTGTGGGCTCACTATCCTCCACCGGCTCCGTGGGCTGGGGCTCGGGGCTTCTGTCAAAACTGGTGAGGAAGGTGCAGATGACCGCCACCACCAGAATAAATACGATGATGAAAAGTACCGCAGTGATTTTGCCGTTCATCGCTGATGCTTCTCCTTTCGCGGGAAATCAAGGGTGCGTATTATTATACAGCATCTGACAAAAAATGTCCACTATCGCGCAACCGTTTAAGAATCTTTAAGAAAAACGCGAAAAAAACAAGACCTCTGCTATCTGGCAGAGGTCTTGGATAAGCGGCGCTTACAGCTGCTTCTGGGCGTTGATCTTCACGCCGGGGCCCATGGTGGAGGCCGTGACGCAGGAGCGGATGTACTGGCCCTTTGCGGCAGCGGGCTTGGCCTTGATGATGGCGCCCAGCAGAGCCACATAGTTCTCGTACAGCTTCTCCGCACCGAAGCTCACCTTGCCGATGGGGCAGTGGATGATGTTGGTCTTGTCCAGACGGTACTCGACCTTACCGGCCTTGGCTTCCTTGACAGCCTGGGCCACGTTGGGGGTGACGGTGCCGGCCTTGGGGGAGGGCATCAAGCCCTTGGGTCCCAGGATCTTACCGAGGCGGCCCACGGTACCCATCATCTTGGGGTTGGCGATGACGCTGTCGAATTCGAACCAGTTCTCCTTCTGGATCTTCTCCACATACTCCATGCCGCCGGCATAGTCGGCGCCGGCCGCCAGAGCCTCGTCCACCTGCTCGGGCGGGCAGAAGACCAGAACGCGCACGCTCTTGCCGGTGCCGTTGGGCAGGACGATGGCGCCGCGGACCTGCTGGTCAGCGTGACGGCCGTCGACACCCAGCTTCACATGCAGCTCGACAGTCTCGTCGAACTTGGCCTTGCTGGCGCTGATGACCAGATTCAGAGCGTCCATGGGATCGTACAGGGTCTGCTTATCAATGAGCTTTGCGCTCTCTTTATAATTTTTACCTCTAAACAATTTTGTTTCCTCCTAATAATGTGGTGTAATGGATGGATAAATCCTCCCACGTTATTGAGCGATCCCTCGCTCAGTCTCCGACGACAACGCCCATGGAGCGGCAGGTGCCGGCGATCATGCTGATGGCGGATTCGATGTCAGTGCAGTTCAGGTCGGGCATCTTCTGCTCGGCGATCTTGCGGACGTCTTCCTTGCTGATCGTGGCGACCTTGTCCCGCTGGGGAACGCCGGACGCGGTCTCGATGCCGCAGGCCTTCTTGATGAGCAGCGCGGCAGGAGGAGTCTTGGTGATGAAGGTGAAGCTGCGGTCAGCGTACACGGTGATGACGACGGGGATCATCATGCCCATATCGCCCTTGGTGCGCTCGTTGAAGTCCTTGGTGAACTGACCGATGTTCACACCGTACTGGCCCAGAGCGGGGCCAACGGGGGGAGCCGGCGTCGCTTTGCCGGCAGGAACCTGGAATCTTACGTATCCAACTACTTTCTGTGCCATAGAAAGCACCTCTTTCTTATTATTCTTTGATTACTTCGACCTGGTCGAGCTCCAGATCCACCGGAGTCTCTCTGCCGAACATGGAGACGACCACCCGGACCCGGTTCTTCTCGGGTTCCAGCTCGTCCACCACACCGATGAAGCCTGCCAGCGGGCCGTCATTGACCTTTACGCTGTCGCCCAGGGTGTAGCCGACCACGATCTCCTTGCGCTCGACGCCCAGACCGTAAATTTCCTGCTCCGTCAGAGGGACGGCCTTGCCGTCGGACCCTACGAAGCCCGTTGCGCCGCGGACGTTGTGGACCAGATGCCAGCTTTCGTCCGTCAGAATCATTTTGATCAGCACGTAGCCGGGGAACACCTTGCGCTCAACGGTCTTCTCACCGCTGTCGGTGATCTCCGTCACCTTTTCCATGGGGATGTTGACCTCTTTGATCAGGTCAGTCATCTTGCGGTTTTCCGCGGCCTTCATCACGGACGCGGCCACCGCGTTTTCATACCCGGAGTAGGTATGCACTACATACCATTTCGCTTCTTCCGCCATGTCGCTTAACCCACAAGCGTGAAGAGCGCCCTGACCAGCATCTGCGCCAGCTCGTCGAAGCCCCAGAGGACCACGGCGGACGCCAGCATGACGCCTACGGAAATGGCGGTGTTGTTGAACAGGGTCTTGCCCGTGGGCCAGATGACCTTCTTCAACTCGCTCTTCATCTCACGGAACCACTTGCCCACGCGCTTGAAAAAGCCGGGCTGGGTTTCGTCCTTCTTCACGGCGGTGACGGCCTTGGTGGGAGCTGCGTTGGTTTTCTTTTCTTCAGCCATTTTCACGCATCCTTTCAGAAGTTACTTGGTCTCAACATGCTTGGTGTGCTTGCGGCAGAAGGGGCAGTATTTGCTCCGCTCCAAACGGTCGCTGGTGTTCTTTTTGTTCTTGACCGTGTTGTAGTTTCTCTGCTTGCATTCATCGCATCTGAGTGTGATTTTTACTCTTGCGCCTGCAGCCATAGTTTCGGCACCTCCTATTTTATTTACCCGCGGTTTGCGGGCATTGCCTCCCTGTGTGGGACGCAGCGGACCGCCCTGTGCACGTAAAAAAGCGCGCAAAAAGAGACCTCTCGTCCGACAGGTAATGCCAAGTATAGCACACCGCAAACGCCAGGTCAATGCTTTTTTTCTTTGATTTTTCCGCTTTTTTCAGCGTCTTTCCGCGAAAACCATATCTTGTGGTCGCGCAGAGATTTTCGGCACAATACCCGCTGTCTGCTCTTGCAGGAAAGGCCGAATAATGGTATAGTTGAACCGGTAAAATCTTAACGCGAAGAAGGAATGCCTATGGACTATAAAGAGGCGCTGGCCTACATTGACGGCGTGCGCTGGCTGGGCTCCAAGCCGGGATTGGACCGGATCGCCACGCTGCTGGATAAACTGGGCAATCCGCAGAAGGACCTGAAATACGTCCACGTGGCCGGCACCAACGGCAAGGGCAGCTGCGCGGCCATGACCGCCTCCGTGCTCAAGGCCGCCGGCTGCCGCACGGGGCTCTTCACCTCGCCGTATCTGTTCCGCTTTACCGAGCGTATGCAGATCAACGGTCAGGAGATCCCGGAGGACACGCTGGCCGCGCTGGTGACGGAGATCCAGCCTCTGGCTGACGCCATGGAGGACCACCCCACGGAGTTTGAGCTGATGACCGCCGCCGCCCTGCTGTGGTACAAGCGGGAACGCTGCGATATCGTAGTGCTGGAGGTGGGTCTGGGCGGCCGTTTTGACGCCACCAATGTGATCGAGGCGCCGGAGGCCGCGGTGATCATGAACATCGGTCTGGATCACACCGCCATCCTGGGCGACACGGTGGAGCAGATCGCCGGAGAGAAGGCCGGCATCATCAAGCCCGGCTGTCCGGTGGTGCTGTATCAGCAGCAGGAGAGCGTGCAGGACGTGATCCGGGAACGTTGCCGGGCTGTGGACGCGCCGCTGACCATCGCGGATTTCGCGCGGATCGCGCCGGAGTTCGACAGTCTGGAGGGCCAGGTCTTCTCCTACAGGGGCGAGGCCTACGCCATCCCCCTGCTGGGCGAGCATCAGCTGCGAAACGCCGCCGTGGTCATCGAGCTGGCGCAGGTGCTGCGCGGCCGTGGCTGGCGGATCGAGCAGGACGCCCTGGAGCACGGGCTCTATTCCGTCTCCTGGCCGGCAAGATTCGAGCTTGTCCACGAGGACCCCTGTGTTATCGTGGACGGCGGGCACAATCCCCAGTGCGCCCGGGCCGTCGCCGACGGACTGCTCCGCTACTTCCCCGACAGCCGCCGCATCCTTGTGGCGGGCGTGCTGGCGGACAAGGACTACGAGAGCCTCTTCCAGATCCTCAACGAGGCGGCGGACGCCTATGTCTGCGTGACCCCCAACAGCGAGCGGGCCCTGAGCGCCGAGGATCTGGCCGGGTATCTGGCCTACTTCGGCAAACCGGTCACCGCCTGCGGCGGCATCCGCCAGGGGATCGAGACCGCCCTGGGCCTGGCCGGGGAGGACGCCATGGTCTGCATCGTGGGTTCCCTGTACATGGCCGGCGAAGCGCGGGACTATTTCCTGTTGAATTGAGGTGACGCCCATGCGGATCATGGCCATCGATTACGGCGATAAGCGCATCGGCCTCGCCGTCTCCGACCTGCTGGGGATGTTGGCGGGCGAAGCCTGGACCATGGAGGAATGGG
Source organism: Oscillospiraceae bacterium (assembly GCA_017470325.1). Next base: position 36,146 of record JAFUES010000035.1, on the reverse strand, counting down.
ACATGGAGCGGGCCGCCCGGCGCATCAGCGAAGAGGCCGCCGCCCGGGAGGTGGGCACGCTGGTGCTGGGCCTGCCCAAGAACATGGACGGCACGGAGGGCCCACGGGCGGAGAAGAGCCGCCAATTCCGGGAGCTGCTGATGGCCGAAAGCGGCCTGCCCGTAGTCCTGTGGGACGAACGGCGCAGCAGCATCGAGGCCCACGCCATCCTCCACGCCGGAGGCAAAAAAGAAAAAAAGCACCGCAAGACCGTGGACGCGGTGGCTGCCAGCCTGATTTTGGAGGGCTATCTGGGCAGCCTGAACTGAGCGCATCATTTTATTTCATATTTCAATACTATTCAGAAAGAGGGTTTATCATGTTTGCCTTGAACCTGGGCTCTACCGCCCTGACCAATGTGATCTCGGCAGTCGTGATCTTTGTGATCTGCCTGATCGTGATCAAGATCCTGTCCTCCGTAACGGAGAAAATGCTGAACAAATCCACCAAGCTGGACGGCACGCTGCGGGGCTTCGTCCAGTCCGCCATCAAGATCGTCCTGTGGATCCTGGCCGCCATTATCGTGGCCAACGCCCTGGGCATCAACACCTCCTCGCTGGTCGCCCTGGTCAGTGTCGTAGGCCTGGCGCTGTCCCTGTCGGTACAGAACATCCTGTCCAATCTGTTCTCCGGTTTGACCCTGCTGGTCACCAAGCCCTTTGCCGCCGGTGATTTCGTGGAAGTGGCCGGCAAGACCGGCCTCGTCAAGACCGTGGGCCTGTTCTACACCCAGCTGGACACCCTGGACAACGTGGCCGTCAGCCTGCCCAACAGCGATGTGACCGCCGCCTCCGTATACAACTACAACCGGGAGCCCAAGCGCCGCGTGGACATGTATTTCTCCGCCGCCTATGACGAGCCCACCGAGAAGGTCAAGGCCGCCATTATGGAGGCCATCAACCAGGACGCCCGCATCCTCAGCGATCCCGCTCCCTTCGTGCGCCTGTTTGAGTACAAGGGCAGCGCCATCTCCTATGTGGTCCGTGTCTGGTGCAACAACGCCGACTACTGGGATGTGTACTTCGACCTGAACGAGAACGTGCGCGAGAGCTTCCAGCGCAACGGCGTGGCCATGAGCTACGAGCATGTGAACGTCCACGTTGTGGAAAAATAAAAATTTTCGCAGTGCGTCCGCCTTTTCGCGCTCTGCAATAAAGTCCCAACTTTAATTTCTCCCGAACCGCACATACTGACTCATGCGGCATTTTGAATCAGTATGTGCGGGAGGGAGTTTTTTTATGAGAAAAGCAGTGATGACAACGCTTTCCTGCCTTTTTCTGGCTGTGGCGTTTCCGACGGCGGCTTACGCGCAAACGCTGGTGGCAGGCGGCCAGGTGGTGGGGATCCAGATCAAAACCGACGGCGTCATGGTGGCGGGCGTAGCCCCGGTAGAGACCGCGGAGGGCAGCCGCTCCCCGGCCGGGGACGCAGGGCTGCGCCAGGGCGACTTTATCATGGAGATCGACGGCCGGGCCGTGGACGGCGCGGGCGATCTGATCTCCGCCGTGGGCCAGCTGGCAGGCGAGGCGGCCACACTGACGGTGCTGCGGCAGGGGCAGACCCTGAGCGTCACCGTGCAGCCGGTCCTGTCCCGGGAGGACCAGTGGATGCTGGGCATGTGGCTGCGGGACGGCATCTCCGGTATCGGGACCGTCACCTTTTATGATCCGGCCACGGGCCTGTTCGGCGCCCTGGGCCACAGCATCAGCGATTTTGACACCGGCGTGGTGGTCCCCCTGGGCAAGGGCAGCATCAGCGAGGCGGAGATCGTGGGCGTCACCCCCGGCAGCCCCGGCGCCCCCGGCGAGCTCAACGGCTGCGCCGACATGGGCAAGGTGCTGGGCAGTGTAGATGCCAACACCGGCCACGGCATCTTCGGCCACAGCGACACGCCTCTGCCCGGCAGGCCCCTGGAGACCGGCCAGGTATCGGCGGGGCCCGCCAGTATCCTCGCCACTGTGGACGGGCGAACTGTGCGCCAATATGCCGTGGAGATCAACCGCCTGTACCGGGACAGCGACGGGCAGCACCTGATGCTCACCGTCACCGATCCGGAGCTGCTGGACCGGACCGGCGGCATCGTACAGGGCATGAGCGGCAGCCCGATCCTGCAAAACGGCAAGCTGGTGGCCGCCGTCACCCATGTGTTCGTCAACCAGCCGGACAAGGGCTACGGCATCAGCATCCAGGATATGCTGCGCTCCGCCCCGGCGGCGCCGGAGCAGGCGGCATAAAAGGACAAAGACACCGTGCAGTGTTTCTGCACGGTGTCTTTGTGATGCGTTCCGACTCGCGTCGGCTTCTCATACGGGGCTGATATAATACCGGACGGCAGGTCGCGCCGATACGGGCAGACCGGCGCTGATCTGTGCGCGGATCCCTTCGCTTTCCTCCCTGGTCGTATTAGCCAGAAGGATCAGATACTGGGCGTGGCCATAATGACATGCCACGTCCGTCTGCCGGAGCGCCCCGTAAAGCGCTTTTCTGAAATCCAGATCCAGACTTTTTCGCGACGCCTCCGGGGCTTCCAGGATGCAGAGCAGCAAGCAGGACGGCTGCCCGCTGTGCTTCGCGGACCGGGCCGCCAGATGGTAGATACTCTCAAAAACGGAATAAGAGCAAAAATAAGCGTCTTCCCTTTGGGTTTTCTTTTCAGAAAGCTGCTCCTGAATGATTTCCAGCATCTTCTGGCTGGGGTGTTTGAGCTCGTCGATCTGGCTGCGCAGCTCCAGCATATGCCGATCCGGCCGCACCTTCAGCTCCCGAAAATATTCCTGCTCCGTCTCCCAATACAGTTTTTCCGCTTCTTCCGCGCGGCCCTGGGTGATCAGCGCCTCCAGCGCGATCCGTTCCCAATCGGAATAGGGCTGGACCCGGGCGGCCTGCCGGCCCAGCGCCTCCAGGCGGTCATAGTCCTTTGCCCGCCGCAAAAGCGCCGCCGTTTCTCTCACGCAGTCGCGGAACAGCTCACGATAGCGCCGGGCTTCCCGGGCGGCCCAGAGACTGCCCGTCTGCGCCGGCAGAAACTCGCCTGCGTAGATGTCGCAGGCGCGGAGAAAACACGCCCGCTTTTCCTCCTCGTTGGACAGGGCTTTCGCCGTATGATACAGCCTTTCAAATTCACCGGCGTCTTCCCGTACCGGGATCTCGGAAGTCCAGAAATATCTTCCGTTTCTCTTTTCGATGTACTCTCCCGCCGGCAGGCCCGCGTCCCGCAGCTTCTTCCGGGTGTTATACAGCAAAACGCTCATGGAGTGGGCGAGGTCCTGGACCTCATGGTCATAAAACACCTCTTCCTGCAGCAGCGAGCGGTCTACGCCTTCCTCGCGGCAATGCAGCAGGACCTGCAAAAGCCGGGCATATTGCGTATCGCAGGTCTTGGGATCGCCCAACAGGCGAACGCCGTTCCAGCTCACGGAAGAAGCGCCCAGAAATTGAACGACCAATACATTTTTCTGTTCCCGCATCTCGTCTCCTGCCTTTCTGCCTGTCCTGTCCGCAAGACCCGAGGCCCAGTTCCCTACAGGAATACTTGGCTTTCTTGTTATTTTAGGAATTCGGCCCCGCGCCCGCAAGGGCGTGTTCCAGAATGTCACGGCAGTTTTTTCCTTTTCTCTTGTCAAGGCCCCCTTGATTCATTATGATATGATAAAATAAGTGTATGCATAGGAGGTGCGGTATCATGGGGCTGTCGTTTGGCGAAGCGCTGCGGCGGCTGCGGCTGGAAAAAGGACTTTCCCAGCAGCGGCTTTCGGAGCTGCTGTTTGTGGATCGCTCCACGGTGGTCCGATGGGAGACCGGCAGCCGTCTGCCCGACGCGCTCTTGATCGCGCGGATCGCCCAGGCGCTGGGTGTGGATGTAAGCGTCCTGCTGGGCGCCGCCGCGGAGAAAGCCGCCGAGAAGCCCGCCGTCATCATGGTGGACGACGAGCGGATCATCCTTGCCGGCGGCATGCCGGTTTTGGAGGAGGTTCTGCCCGACGCCGCCATCACCGGCTTTACCAGACCGTCGGAGGCCCTCGCCTTCGCCCGGGAGAACCGGGTCGCCCTCGCCTTTCTGGATATCGAGATGGGCAAGACCAGCGGACTGGATCTCTGCCGGGAGCTGCTGGCGATCCACCCCCGCACGAACGTGATCTTTCTGACCGCGTACCGGGAGTATTCCTTTGACGCGTGGGAGACGGGCGCCTGCGGCTTCCTGTTGAAGCCGATCTCCGCAGAGTCTGTGCGAAAGCAGCTTTCCCATCTGCGCTATCCTTATGGCGGACTTGCCTGAGAGCGGGAGGCTTCCATGCATCAAATCCATGTGCTGTTCAACATCATCATCTGCACCGCGTCTCTGACCCTGGTGCTCATCAGTCTTTTCCTGACGCTGACCGATTATTATTTGCGGCGATGGAGCCAGCGTTTTTTTGTCGCTCTATTCGTGTTCCTCGCGGCCTATATTTCATGCATCCTGGCCTATATGCTCGTCATTGAGCGGGCGGGAGCGATCTATTTGTTCCTCTCCCGGATGGCGAACTTTCTGCAATCACTGTTTTCGTCTCTCATGATGCCGCTGCTGACCCTGTATATCCTGCACAGCTGCGGGGAGTCGCTGAAAAAAAACGTTCTGTTTCGCATCGCCATGGCTCTGTGGCTCGTCTATTTTGGTCTGCTGCTGACAACGCTGTTTACAGGCTGGATTTTTTATATCGACAACAGCAATGTCTATCATCGAGGACCATGGTATCCTCTGCTGCTGAGCCCGCCGGCCCTGCTTGTGGCGTTGAATCTGTTTGTGCTCTGCCGCAGGAGGAAGCAATTCTCCTCCAGAGAACAGAAGGCCATCTTCTCCTTTCTTCTTCTGCCGGAGCTGGGGATCCTGCTGCAGATGCGCTTTTACGGCTTGCCACTGATCGCCTTCGGTGCATCTCTGGGCGCGGTGGTCATGTTTCTGTATATCCGCGCCGAGCAGACGGATTCCTACGTCCGCCAGCAGGAGGAAAACGCCCGCCAGAAAGCCAGCATCCTGGCGCTGCAGATGCGTCCCCATTTTATCTATAATACCCTGATGAGTATCTACTACCTCTGCCGGCAGGACGCGGAAAAAGCGCAGCAGGTCATTTTGGATTTTTCCAGCTATCTGCGAAAGAATTTCACCGCCATCGGCAAAGAGGACACCATCCCCTTTGCCGAGGAGCTGGAACACACGCGAGCCTATTTGGCGGTGGAGCAGGTGCGCTTCGAGGGGCTGCTGTTTGTGGAGTTCGACACGCCGCACACAGCCTTTCGCATCCCGCCGCTGACCCTGCAGCCCATCGTGGAAAACGCGGTCAAGCACGGCATCGACCCGGATCTTGATCCCCTGCACATCCTGGTCTATACCCGCGAGACGGCGTCTGGGAGCCTGGTCGTTGTAGAGGACACCGGCTCCGGCTTCGTCTCCGCGGATGACGGCGAGCCGCATATCGCGCTGGCGAACATTCGCAGCCGCCTGGAAATGATGTGCCGCGGCACGCTGACCATCACGCCGCGGGAGGGCGGCGGAACGATCGTCACGGTGACCGTACCGGAGAAGCCATAACAAAAAAGCTGAGAGGAAAGTCCTCTCAGCTTTTTTGTCTGTATTGGGTTTATCCGTTGATATAGTCCAGCAGGTTCGGCTTTTCAAAGCCCTCGGCGTATTCTACCTCCAGGCCGTCCATATAGGCCTGCAGCCGCTGGCCGTATTCGGCGTTGGCCGCGGTGGCCCGGGCCGTGATCGGATCGGCACTGCTGCTAAAGAGCAGCGCGTCCGGATCCGGGGGCAGGCGCATGATGATGTGATAGCCGTAGCTGGACTGGACCGGGTCGGACACCTCATAGGGCTCCAGCGCGTTGCAGGCGTCTTCAAACTCCGTCACCATGGTGCGGTGGGTGAAGGTATAGCCCGCGGGGTACACGGTCTTGCCGGTATCCTCGCAGTACTCCTCCTTGAGTTGATTAAAGCGCTCCAGCAGCTCCTGGGGATCCGCAATGGCCTGCAGTTCCTCGGCCAGGCGCTGGGCGGTGGCGGCCTTTTCCTCAATGGCCGCATCATCCAGTTTTTCTCCGGTGGCCGGGTCGACGGTCATCAGCAGGATGTGGCTCGCAGAGATGTAGCCGTTGTCCTCCAGATACTGCAGGGCGGTCTCATCCTCCAGGACTTCGCCGTTTTCCCCGTAGAGCTGGCGGAAGCCCTCCTGATACAGGGCGTTGACGGTGTTGATGCGGTCATACATGTCCCGGCTCATATAGCGGCTGGCCAGATACGCCTCAAAGTCCGCCTCCGTGGCGTCCGGACCGCAGGCCATAGCCATATCCAGCGCCTGCTGTTGGGCGATGGCTTCCCTGTTTTCCTCACTCAGCTCAATGCCGTTTTCCTTGGCAAAGCCCTCGATGGTGGCAAACTGCCGGATAGCCTCCGCCGCGCCGTCCACCGCCATATCCGCATAGGTGGTGCTGTCTCCCTCGGCCACGTCAGACCAGAGCAGCTCCGCCCCATAGTTGGCGTACATCTGGACGAGGAAATTCTCCACATAGTCCACCTGCGTGGCCAGGAAATAGAAATAATCCCGCCAGTTCTCCGCCTTCCCGTTGACCGTCAGAACGGTCTCCTCCGGATCGTGGGTGGTATAGAGCCGGTCCAGATCCATCGTCTGGTAATTCAGGTCTTCCATCTGCAAGTCGCCGGACGTCACGGCGTCGGCCGCCGGCTCCTGTGCGTCGGCTTCCCCGGGCGCGGGCGTCTCCGTATCCGCCGTTGCTTCCGTGGCGGCGGGCGCCGCTTCCTCCGGGGCCGCCGTCACCGCCGGGCTGACAGGCGCGCTGCCGGTCCGATATCCCCAGTACCCCATGAGGCCGCCCAGAGCCAGGCAGACGACCAGCAGGATCGCAATCATCTTTTTCATAGGATTCGTTCCTTTCTCATTTGCTGCAAAGCACTATATCATTCCCCTGCGCCGATCACAAGAGCAGGCGCGAGAAATTTACCGATTATTCACCGTTTGCGCTGTCAAAAGAGCCCCAGTCCGCGGTGAAGCGGCGGGCTTCCTCGATGACCCGGCCCTTGGCTTTGATCTTCAGGCTCAGGCAGGGCTTGGACCCGGCTTCCACCCGAAGCCGCCCCTTGTATTCCGGTCTGGCGTACAGGGCAGAGACCTTGGCCATGTCGAAATCCTTCACCGTAAAGCGCAGGCTCCCCTGCTTCTGGGAGATATCCGTGATGCCGGCCCGGCCCGCCTCGCCCCGCAGCAGAGCCACATGGATCAGGGCGTTGACCCCTGGCGGCGGATCGCCGAAACGGTCGATCAGTTCGTCGGTCAGATCATCCGCCTCTTCCTCGCTGCGGATGCTGGCGATGCGCCGGTAGATATCCATACGCTGTTCAGAGGAGGAGATGTAGCGGTCCGGGATGTTGGCGGCCACCGCCAGATCGGCGGAGCAGTCCGCCCGAACGGGCACCTCCATGCCGCGGGCCTCCAGCACCGCCTCATTCAGCAGCTTCATATACATGTCATAGCCCACGTCCACCATATGGCCGGACTGCTCGGCGCCCAGCAGATTGCCCGCACCCCGGATCTCCAGATCCCGCATGGCGATCTTGATGCCGGAACCGAACTGGGCGAAGTCCCGGATGGCGGTCAGGCGCTTCTCTGCGATCTCGGTAAGCACCTTGTCCCGACGGAAGGTCAGATAGGCGGAGGCCCGGCGGGTGGAACGGCCCACGCGGCCCCGGATCTGATGCAGCTGGGCCAGGCCCAGCTTGTCCGCGTCCTCGATGATCAGGGTGTTCACGTTGGGGATGTCGATGCCCGTTTCGATGATGGTGGTGCAGACCAACACCTGCACCTGTCCGCTGACCACGTTTTCCATGACGCCGGCCAGCATGCCCTTGTCCATCTGCCCGTGGGCCACGGCCACATGGACCTCCGGCAGCATGGCCATGATCCGCGCCGCCGTACGGTCGATATCTTCGATGCGGTTGTGCAGATAATAGACCTGCCCGCCTCGCTGCAGCTCCCGGCGGATGGCGTCGGTGAGGACGCCCCAGTCGTGCTCCAGCACGAAGGTCTGCACCGGTAGCCGGTCCTCCGGCGGCTCCTCGATATTGGACATGTCCCGGATGCCGGACATGGCCATGTTCAAAGTCCTGGGGATGGGGGTGGCCGACAGGGTCAGCACATCCACGCCACGGCTCATCTCCTTGATATGCTCCTTGTGGGTCACGCCGAAACGCTGCTCCTCATCCACCACCAGCAGCCCCAGGTCCTTGAACTTCACGTCCTTGGACAGGAGCCGGTGGGTGCCGATGACCAGGTCTACCTTGCCGCTGGCGATATCCGCCAGGGTCTGGTTTGCCTGGGCGCCGGTCCGGAAGCGGCTGAGCACCGCGATGTTCACGGGAAAGCCGAAAAAGCGCTGCAGCGCCGTCTGGTAATGCTGTTGGGCCAGCACGGTGGTGGGCACCAGGAAAGCGGCCTGCTTGCCGTCCAGCACGCATTTCATCACCGCCCGCAGAGCCACCTCCGTCTTGCCGAAGCCCACATCCCCGCACAGGAGCCGGTCCATGGGGACGGCCGTCTCCATATCCCGCTTGATCTCCGCCGTGCAGCGCAGCTGGTCGTCGGTCTCGGTGTAGCCGAAGTTGTCCTCAAACTCCCGCTGCCACTCGCTGTCCGGGGAGAAGGCATAGCCGGGCAGCCGCTGCCGCTCCGCATAGAGGGCGATGAGCTTGGCCGCCATCTCTTTGGCGGCGCTCTTGGCCCGGGAGCGGGTGCGTGCCCACTCGGCGCCGCCCATCTTGGACAGGCGCACGTTTCTTTCCTCGCCGCCGCCGGTGTATTTGGTCACAAGATCCAGCTGGGTGGCCGGCACATAGAGGCTGTCCGTCCCGGCGTAGCTGATCTTCACATAGTCCTTTTCAAAGCCGTCCACCTGCATCTTGACGATGCCGGCGAAGCGGCCGATGCCGTGCTTTTCATGCACCACATAATCCCCCACCGACAGATCGGCGTAGGACTCGATCCGCTGCTGCTTGGGCGGCAGCTTCTTCCGGGCGGCCTTCCGCTTTCCGGCGCGCAGCAGCTGAGCGTCGGTGAGGATCACCAGCTTCAGCCCCGGATACTCCACGCCCGCGGAGATGGCGCCCACACTGATGCAGCAGCTGCCGTTTCTGGGCAGCTTTTCCAGCTTCTCATAGAGCAGCGCGGGGATGTCGTGCTCCTTGAAATACTCCTGCAGCACCTTGGCCCGGCGCAAATCCCCGGCCAGGACTACCACCCGGCAGTCCTGCTTCAGGTAGATCTTCACATCCTCCGCCGCGGCCTGGGCGCTGCCCGCATAGGAGGGCAGCTGCTTGGCCGGGATGCTGCACAGCGTCCTGGGCGGCAGGGGGCTGCGGCCCACGGTAAAGGCATCCGCCATGTAGACGGGATAATCCGCCAGGCGCTTGATCAGCGCATCCCAAGTCTCAAAGTACCCATCCGCCGGCATGGCGATCTGGGCCTTCTTCTGCAGCTCGCGAATATCCTCGGTGAGCTGCTTTGCATAGTCTCGGGCCCGCTCCCCGCAGCGGTTGGGCTGATCCAGGAGCACCAGGGCGTCCCCGGGGATATAGTCCAATCCGCTGGCCGCGGGGTACACCAGGGGCAAATAGCGGTCCGCATCGGACAGGATCACCCCCGCGCGCATCCGCTCCGCATCCCCCCGCAGGGTGGCCGCCAGGGCGGCGGCGTTGTCGCTGCTGCGGCGCTTGGCATAGCGGTCGGCAAAGCTCTCGATCTGGCGGCACAGGGCCTCCACGCCGCCCACGCTCAGCCCCGGCAGAGTCTCCGCCGCGGGCAGGATGGTGCAGCGGTCGATCTGCTCCGTGCGCCGCTGGGTGGACACGTCAAAGCGGCCCATGGAGTCGATCTCATCTCCCCAGAACTCGATGCGCACAGGCTCCTCATCCGCGGGAGAAAAGAAATCCAGGATGCCGCCCCGGCGGGCGAACTGGCCGGGCCCCTCCACCTGGACGGTCCGGTTATAGCCGCAGCGCAGCAGGGCGTCCTCCACATCCTCGATGGGATAGCTGCCCCCGGCGTCGATGGTGAACGCCGCTTTCTCCAACATTTCCGGCGGCAGGGTCCGTTGAACGAGACCGGAGACCGAGGCGGTCAGCACCCGCACCGCACCGGTCCGCAGGGCGTAGAGGGCGGCGATGCGCCGCTGCTCTGCCTGGCGGGAGGCCGCTTCGGTGGGGTAAAAGGTGAAGTCCCGCATGCCGAGACAGGCCACGTCCTCCCCCAGCATGGCGCGCAGATCGTTGGCAAAGTTCTCCGCCGCGGTGTCATCCGGGCAGATCACGAACAGCGGCAGGCCGCTGCGGCCCCGCAGCGCCGCGGCCAGATTGGCCCGATGCACCGCGGAAAGCCCGGAAACAAGCGCAGGAAGCCCTCCGCTCTCCAACAGACCCGGGAGGGCGGCGGCTTCCTTATTCTCCAATATCTGGTCGAACAGAATGTTCATTGCCCGCTCATTATAGCACTGCGCTCTGCCGGAAGCAAAGCTTTTTTGGCAGGGCGCGCATAGAAATAACAGGCGGCAAACACCGCCTGTTCTCCTCGTAGGGTCTCCCGACCTTATTCTCCCGCGGGGCGGATCTTCACCATCCGGTCCATGGACGCGGGGCTCAGCACCCGGGAATAGAAATCGGAAACGATCCGATGGGCCACCGGGCCGATCTCCTCGGTGCCCCGAATGGGCTTGACCATCAGGTCCACCGGCGCGCCGCCCAGGCGATATTCACAGGGCACGTCCACATAGCCGAAACGGGCGAAGAAGCGCCGCAGCTTCCGCAGGGTGTCGGTCTTCTCGTCCTCGAACACCGTCAGCTCCGCCAGGATACCCTGCCGCTCCGCATAGCGGCGGTTGAGCAGGCGCATGGCCTCCACGCCCACGTTGTGCTCCCGGTACCAGGGCAGCACGCCGAAGTACTTGAGCAGCACATAGCCGTAAAGGCTCTTGGTGCAGACCAGCGCGTAGGCCATGGTCAGCTGGCTTTCGTCGTCCACAAAGAGCAGCAGCTCCTGGTCCCCCCGGCTGATGGCCCGGTGGATGGCCAGCTTGGGCAGCAGCTCCTTCTGGTCAAAATCGATCTCAAACATGCTGTAATAGCGTTCCAGATCCCGGTGTCCGCCTTTTTTCACAGTTAGCATAGCAATTCCTTTCAGCCCAGATCCTGGGCGCGGCACAGTCCGGCATAGACGCCGTCCCTGTTCATCAGTTCTTCATGGCTCCCCATTTCGATGATCCGCTCCCCCTCCACCACGGCGATGCAGTCCGCGCTGCGGACCGTGGACAGACGGTGGGCGATGACAATGGTGGTGCGGCCCCGGCTCAGCGCGTCCAGGGCGTGCTGGATCCGCTGCTCGGTCACCGTGTCTAAGGCGGAGGTGGCCTCGTCCAGGATCAGCACCTTGGGGTTTTTCAAAAATACCCGGGCAATGGAGATGCGCTGCTTCTGCCCGCCGGAGAGCATCACGCCCCGCTCCCCGATGTAGCTGTCATAGCCGTCGGGCATGGCAAGGATCTCCTCATGGATCTCCGCCAGCTTCGCCGCCTCCTCGATCTCTTCGTCGGTGGCGTCCGGCCGGCCGTAGCGGATATTTTCCCGCACTGTGCCGGCAAACATGAACACGTCCTGCTGCAGGATGCCCACGTTCCGCCGCAGGCTCTCCTGGGTCACGCCGCGCACATCGATCCCGTCCACGCAGACGCTGCCTTCGCTCACGTCGTAAAAGCGGGGGATCAGCTGGCACAGGGTGGTCTTGCCGCCGCCGGAGGGGCCCACGATGGCGAAATGCTCGCCGGGGCGCACATGCAGGTCGATATGGCTCAGCACCGGTACGCCGTTATCGTAGTGAAAGCTCACGTCGTTGAAATCCACCCGACCCTCGATCTGCTCCAGGACCCGGGCGTCGGGCGCGTCTGTGATCTCCGGCTCGGTGCGCATGATCTCCAGAAAGCGGAGATAGCCCGCGCTGCCCTGCATATACTGCTCGGCAAACTGATACAGCCGCCGGATGGGGGCGGTAAAGGTGGACACATAGAGGGTAAAGGTGACCAGGTCTATGTAGTTCATCTTCCCGGCCATGATCAAGCCGCCGCCTACGGCGATGACCAGCACCTGCATAAAGCCGGTAGTGAACTCCATGCCGCTCATGTACAGGCCCATGCTCTTGTAATACTCCACCTTGGCGCCCTTGAACAGGTCGTTGGCCCGGTCGAATTTTTCCAGCTCCTGGTGCTCGTTGGCAAAGGCCTTGGCGGTGCGCACGCCGGAGAGGCTGCTCTCGATGGCGGCGGTGATGACGCCGGTCTTACGCTTGACCTCGATGTTGGCGTCGCGCATGCGTACCCGCTGGCTCAGCGTAAACCAAAGGCACAGGGGCAAGGCCACCGTCAACACCAGGGCCAGCTGCCACTGGACGAAGGCCATCAAGATCAGCGCGCCCACCAGGGTCAGCGCGCAGATGACCACGTTCTCCGGTCCGTGGTGGGCCAGCTCCGTCACCTCGAACAGATCGCTGGTCACACGGCTGAGCAGCACACCGGTGCGGTTGTGGTCATAAAAGCCGCAGGACAGCTCCTGCATATGGGCGAACAGGTCCCGCCGCATGTCCGCCTCGGTGAGCACGCCCATGCGGTGGCCCAGCACGGTGATCACATAGTACAGGGCGGACTTCAGGAAAAAGGCCAGGATCAGGATCCCCATCACCACAAAAAATGCAGCATACAGCCGCTGCGGCAGCAGCGTGTTCATGCTGCGGCGTGATACATAGGGGAAGACCAGGTCGATGGCCGCCACCGCCAGGGCACAGGCCATGTCGATCCAGAACAGACCCTTGTGCCCGGCGATGTAGGCGATGAAGATCTTCAGCGGTTTGTCGTGATAATTGATTTTGCGCTCCATAGGCTCAGGTAAATTTTTCCCGCTCGCTGACGGCCAGCCGGTCGCAGCGGTTGTTGTATTCGTTGTCCGCGTGGCCCTTGACCCAGTGGTAGTGCATCTCATGCCGGGCCGTCAGGTCCAGCAGCGTCTCCCAAAGATCCGGGTTCAGGGCCGGTTTTTTGTCGGATTTGATCCAGTTCTTTTTGCGCCAGCCCTGGGCCCAGCCCTTGTCCAGCGCGTCGATCACATACTTGGAATCGGAATAGAGCTCCACCACGCAGGGCTCCTTGAGAGCCTGCAGGGCGGCGATCACGCCGCTCAACTCCATGCGATTGTTGGTGGTCAGCGCCTCGCCGCCGGAGAGCACTTTCTCCACGCCCTGGTAGCACAGGATGGCCCCCCAGCCGCCGGGGCCGGGATTGCCGCTGCAGGCGCCGTCGGTATAAATGCTTACGGTCTTCATTGCTCCCCTTCGTAACGGTCCTTCAGCCGCTGGTACTCTTCCTTATCGATGGTCCCGTTTGCCAGCCATTCGTCCAGCTGCCGGAGCCGCTGCTCCTTCTCCCGCGTAAAGGGTTCCACCTCGGCGTTTTCGCCGGCCGTCTGGTATGCCCCCGGCAGAGCCGTTCCATCCGCCGCGTCCTCCTGCGCCGTAGGCGGAGCGGAGAGCCCCTCCGCCTCTTTCTTTTTGTTGAGGTATTTGGAAATGCCTTTATAGGCCACATAGATGACGGCGCCGATCATCAGCGCGCTGAACAGAAGGGTCACCAGCGCGGTGTCTCCGGACTCCGACAGCGTCAGCAGCAACAGCGCCACCACCGCCAGAGGAGAAATGGTGTTCTCGCTTTTTTTCTCTTTCTTTTCTGGCTGACCGTTTTGTTCGTTCATGTCTCGCGCCCCCTATGCTCGATCCAGGGATCTGTGTTCATTCTTCCTCGGGAGAAGGTTCGGTCCCTTCGCCCTCCGCCATTTCGGCTTCATTCTCTTCCGCCGGCTCCCGCTCGGTCTTCTCGATGGAGATGACCCGGTTCTCGCCGCCCAGACGCATGACCCGCACGCCCTGGGTGGCGCGGCCCTGCAGAGAGATACCCTCCACCGCCATGCGGATGATGGTGCCGTCGTCGGTGATGATGAGGATATCCTCGCCGGGATTGACCATCTTTACGTCGGCGATCAGGCCGGTCTTCTCGGTCACGTTATAATTGCGGATGCCAAGGCCGCCGCGGCCGTGGACGGAGTAATCCTCCACAGCAGTGCGCTTGCCATAACCCTTTTCGGTGATGGTCAGCAGGGCCTCGCCCGCGCTGGTGCTTCCGGCGCCCACCACATAGTCGTCGCCCCGCAGGCGGATGCCGCGTACGCCCACGGCCACACGGCCCATGGGCCGAACGTCGCTCTCCTTAAAGCAGACGGCCATGCCCTTGTGGGTGGCAATGAGGATGTTCTCGCTGCCGTCGGTGGGCAGTACGGCGATCAGCTCGTCCCCCTCGTCCAGGGTCAGGGCCCGGATACCGTTGGCGCGGATATTGCGCAGGGCGGACTGGGCCATACGCTTGACCGTTCCCTTGCGGGTGACGAAGACAAGATACTTGTCCTCCTCCAGATTGCGGCCGCGGATCATGGCGCTGACCTTCTCCGGATCCTCGCCATTTTCGATCTGAATGATGTTCACCAGGTTGGTGCCCCGGGCGCTGCGCCCGGCCTCGGGGATCATATAGCCCTTCTTGATGAAGACCCGTCCCTTGCTGGTGAAGAACAGGATGTTGTCATGGGTGGAGGCTGTAAACACCGTCTCCACATAGTCCTCTTCCTTGGTGGCCATGGCGCGGATGCCCTTGCCACCGCGGCCCTGGGCCCGGTATTCGCTGACCGGCAGGCGCTTGATGTAGCCGCCATGGGTCAGGGTATAGACGCACTGCTCCTCCTCGATCAGATCCTCTATGTCGATCTCGTCGGCCACGTCCTGGATCTCGGTCTTGCGTGCGTCGCCGTACTTGTCGCGGATGGCGATCAGCTCGTCCTTCAGAACGCCCTTGATCTTCTCCGGGTCTGCCAGCAGATCCTTGAAGTAGGCGATCTTCTCCTCCAGCTCCTTATACTCGTTCTCCAGCTTCTCCCGGTTGAGACCCTGGAGAGCGATCAGGCGCATGTCGCAGATGGCCTGGGCCTGGACCTCGCTGAGGCCGAAGCGGGCCATCAGGTTCTGCTTGGCGTCGTCGTAGCTGTTGCGGATGATATGGATGACCTCGTCGATGTTGTCCTGGGCGATGAGCAGGCCCTCCAACAGGTGCGCCCGCTCCTCCGCCTTGCGCAGATCATAGCGGGTGCGGCGAACGATCAGGTCCTCCTGGAAGTTCAGGTACTCATCCAGGATGTGCCGCAGGGACAGGATCTTCGGCTGGGTCTGGTTTTTGACCAGGGCCAGCATGTTGATGGAAAAGCTGGACTGCAGGGAGGTCTGGGCAAAGAGCCGGTTGAGCACCACCTGGGGATTTGCGTCCCGCTTGAGCTCGATGACGATGCGCATGCCGTTGCGGTCCGTCTCATCCCGCAAGTCGGAGATCCCCTCCAGCCGCTTGTCGTGTACCTGGTCGGCGATGTTGCGGATCAGCTGCCGCTTGTTGACCTGATAGGGCAGCTCCGTGACGATGATGCGGGTGCGGTTCTGCCCGTGCTCCTCAAATTCCGTACGGGCCCGGACCACCACCTTGCCCCGGCCGGTGGCATAGGCCTGGCGGATGCCGCTGCGGCCCATGATGATGCCTTTGGTGGGGAAATCCGGCCCGGTGATGTGCTGCATCAGATCCAAAAGCGTGGCTTCGGGATTCTCCAGCACGCAGACGCAGGCGTTGATGACCTCGGTCAGGTTATGGGGCGGGATATTGGTGGCCATGCCAACGGCGATGCCGCTGGAGCCGTTGACCAGCAGATTGGGGAAGCGGGAGGGCAGGACCCGGGGCTCCTTGCGGCTCTCGTCGAAGTTGGGGTCCCAGTCCACGGTCTCCTTATCGATGTCCCGCAGCATCTCGTTGGAGATCTTGGAAAGCCGCGCCTCGGTATAACGGTAGGCGGCCGGGGGGTCGCCGTCCACGGAGCCGAAGTTGCCATGGCCGTCCACCAGCATGTAGCGCATGGAGAAGTCCTGGGCCAGACGCACCATGGCGTCGTACACAGAGGCGTCGCCGTGGGGATGATAGTGACCCAGCACGTCACCCACGCAGGTGGCGGACTTTTTAAAGGGCTTATCACTGGTCAGGCCGCCCTCGTACATGGTGTAAAGGATGCGGCGGTGCACCGGCTTGAGACCGTCGCGCACGTCCGGCAGGGCACGGCCCACGATGACGGACATGGCGTAGTCGATATAGCTGGTCTGCATTTCGCTGACAAGCTCCGATTCGGTGATGACCTGATCAGGAAACAGGATATCTTCCGGCTTGTAATCTCTTTTATGTGCCATTCACTTAAACCTCTTAAATATCCAGATTTACAACATATCTGGCGTTTTGCTCGATCCACTCCCGGCGGGGCTCCACATCCTCGCCCATGAGCACCGTAAAGACCTGGTCGGCCTGGATGGCGTCGTTGAGGGTGATGCGGCGCAGCGAGCGTGTCTCCGGATCCATGGTGGTCTCCCATAGCTCGTGGGGGTCCATCTCGCCCAGGCCCTTGAAGCGGCTGATGTCCACCTTGGCGTTGGGATTGTCCGCGCGCATCTCGCTGCTGATTTGATCCCGCTGCTCGTCGGAATAGGCCACCCGCTGCTGCTTGCCGCGGCTGAGCTTGTAGAGCGGCGGCACCGCGGAATACACATAGCCGTTTTCAATGAGCGGCCGCATGTAGCGGAAGAAGAAGGTCAGCAGCAAGGTCCGGATATGGGCGCCGTCCACGTCCGCATCGGCCATGATGATGATCTTGTGGTAGCGGAGCTTCTCGATGTTGAACTCGTCCCCGATGCCGGCGCCCAGCGCCACGATCAGCGGATAGAGCTTGTCGTTGCCGTAGATTTTGTCGGCCCGGGCCTTTTCCACGTTGAGCATCTTGCCCCACATGGCCAGGATCGCCTGGAAACGGCTGTCCCGTCCCTGAATGGCGGAGCCTGCGGCGGAGTCGCCCTCGACGATATAGATCTCGCACAGGGAGGGATCCCGCTCGTTGCAATCCTGCAGCTTGTCGGGCATCTGCCCGCTCTCCAGTCCCGTCTTGCGGCGCACGGACTCTCTGGCCTTGCGGGCTGCTTCCCGGGCGCGGTTTGCCATCATGGCCTTTTCCAGAATGGCCTTGGCGGCGGCGGGGTGCTCCTCAAAATACTCCGCCAGCTGCTCGGACACGATGTTGTCCACCAGGGTGCGGATATAGGCGTTGCCCAGCTTCTGCTTGGTCTGACCCTCAAACTGAGCCTCGGGCAGCTTCACAGAGATGACAGCGGAGATACCCTCGCGCACGTCTTCGCCGGAAACCTTGTCGTCGCCCTTAATGATGTTGTTCTTGCTGCCGTAAGTGTTGATGACACGGGTCAGCGCGGTCTTGAAGCCGGTCTCGTGCATGCCGCCCTCAGGCGTGCGGATGTCGTTGGCAAAGGAGACCAGGGTCTCGTTGAAGCCGTCGTTATACTGCAGGGCGATCTCCGCAACGGCGTCATCCTTGGCGCCGCTGAGATAGATCACGTCGCTGTGGATGGGGCTCTTGTGCTTGTTGAGATAGGTGACATACTCGCGAATGCCGCCTTCGTAGCACATCTGGGCCTTTTGCTCTTTCCCCTGACGCTTGTCCTCAATGGTGATGGTCAGGCCGCCGTTGAGGAAAGCCTGCTCCCGCATGCGGGTGTGGAGGATCTCATAGTCGTAGACCGTATCGTCGAACATCTCCGGGTCGGGCTTGAAGCGCACAGTGGTACCGGTGCGGTCCGTTGTACCCACAACGGTGATATGCTCCGTGATATCTCCCCGGGAGAATTTCATCTGGTGAATTTTTCCGTCTTTGTGGACCTGGACCTCCAGCCACTCAGACAGGGCGTTGACCACCGAGGCGCCCACGCCGTGCAGGCCGCCGGAGACCTTGTATCCGCCGCCGCCGAATTTGCCGCCGGCGTGCAGCACCGTGAAAACCACCTCCAGGGCGGACTTTCCCGTTTGCTCCTGGATGTCCACGGGGATGCCGCGGCCGTTATCGCTGACGCAGATGATGTCCCCCTCTTCGATGCTGACCTCGATATGGGTACAGTAGCCCGCCAGTGCCTCGTCGATGGAGTTGTCCACGATCTCATAGACCAGATGGTGCAGGCCGGAGGACGAGGTAGACCCGATGTACATGCCCGGGCGTTTTCTCACCGCTTCCAGTCCCTCCAGAACCTGAATCTGTGAGGCGTCATATTCCTGTGTAACTTTTTCTGTGATATCCGACATAGATTCCTCCGAAAAAATAGTATCAAACCAAGCCGGCTTCGCACCGGCGCAGCAGGGTAGCCGTTGCCATCTGGCTCAGATACACGCTGCTTTTCTCCCCGTCCCGACAAACTACAAAAGATTTTGGAATATCCTCCGCGGCGTTGACCACCTGTCCGGCCTTTTCGGCCATGCTCAGGTACTTACGCGTCAGATGGGACTGAGAAGTAATGTCCAGGTCGAAGATGCCGACGATGCTGTCGGTACTGACGACCGTTCCTTTTCCCAAATGTAAATACATCAGCGGATCCTGCCTTTTTCTACAAAGAGCACTCTTCCGCCGGTGCGGCTGGAGATCTCCGCATCCTCACAGCAGGTGATCAGCGTCTGTCCACCGCCGATGCGGTTGAGTACGAATTCCTGTCGCTTGCTGTCAAGCTCTGACAACACGTCGTCCAGCAGCAGAATGGGATATTCCCCTGTCTCCGCCAGAAAAATCTCCCGCTCCGCCAGCTTCAGGGAGAGGGCCGCGGTACGGGTCTGCCCCTGAGAAGCAAAGCTCCGCGCCGGGCGGCCGTTGATTTCGATCTCCAGATCGTCCTTATGGGCACCGGTCAGACACTGACCGCTTTCCAGCTCCGCCTGCCGATGCGCCTCCTGATGCTCGCAAATATCATAATAGATCTCCCGCGCCGGAGCGTATACGTCCCGCACGGTGCTGACAGTTTTGTAGGCAATGCTCAGTTCCTCTCCCTCCCCGGAAAACTCCCGGTGGATGGGAGGCGCCGCCTCATTGAGCCTGGCAGCGAAAGACGCCCGATAGCGGATCAGCTGGGCCGAAGCCCGACACATCCCGTCGGAAAACTCATCCAGCGTATCTAGCAGGGACGGCTTCTCCCGCCAATCCTTCAGGATCCGGGTCTTGTGCTCATACAGACGATTGAACTGGGACAGGATCTCTGCATAACGGGGGCGGATCTGACTGATGGCGTTGTCCATCAGCCGCCGTCGAACTGCAGCGCCCTCTTTGATCAGGTTCAGATCATCCGGACAAAAGAGCACCACATTGACCGTCTCCGCCAGTTCCGCGCCGGTTTTCTTGACGCCGTTGACCAAAATCCGTTTGGTCATGCCCGGCCGCATGCGTATATCGATGGTCTGCGCGCGGTCATGGCTGTAGACGTCCGCCAGGATCTGCGCCTCGGTATAGCCAAAACCCACCAGTTCCCGGTCGAAGCGAGTGCGGAAGCTGCGTCCGCAGGATAGCATGTACACAGCCTCCAGCAGATTGGTCTTTCCCTGGGCGTTCTGGCCGGAGATCACGTTGGTACCGGGTGCAAATTCCGCGGTATCCCATTCATAATTGCGAAAGCCGTTGAGCGCGATCTTTTCGATTCTCATAGCTTTTCCACTTTCAGGGCATTCCCGGCAAAATCCACCGTATCTCCCGGGTAGATCTTTTTGCCGCGCAGGGTGCAGATCTCGCCATTCACCTTCACCATGCCCTCCTGGATCGCATATTTGGCCTCGCCGCCGGTACCCACCAGAGCGGCAAACTTCAATAGGGAATCCAGCTTGATAAACTCGGTTTCTATCTGAATGATTTCCATAGCTTCTCAGGCTCCGGCACGCAGACGCACCGGCAGGATCATATAGGTAAATTCCTCGCTGCCATCGGCAGCCTTGATCACGCAGGGAGAAGAGGCGGTATTCAGGCACATAAACAACTCATCCTTACCGGCGGCTTTCAGCGCATCCATTAGATACCGATCGTTGAAGCCAATCTCCAGATCCTCTCCGCTGCCCTCACAGCCGCAGATATCCTCCGCTTTGCCGATGGGTGTTACGCACATGCAGTCGATGGTGCTGTCCCCGAAGATCATACGCACAGGATTGCTGTTTTTTTCATTGATAATCAAGGCTACACGGTCAATAACGGACATGATCTCAGTTCGATCAACTTTGATCTGATAACGGAAATTTTCAGGAATGGAACGCTTATAGTTCAAAAATTCGCCTTCCAGACGGCGGGTGATCACTGTTGTCTCTCCAATGACAAAAGAGATGTGCTTGGCACCGACGGAGATTCTCACCAGATCATCCACATCACCACAGATGCGTTCGATATCGGAAAGAGCGGAGCCGGGCACCACAAAGCTACAGTTTTCCAGCTGATCACTCTCCAGCTTCTCACAGCGCTTGGCCAAGCGATATCCGTCTACTGACACCAGGGTGAGTTCATTTTCTTCTACCTCAAACAAGGTTCCGGTATAAATGGGGCGCACATCGCTGTCAGAGACGGCGAATATCGTCTGATTGATCATGCTGCGCAGGATATTCTGCGGTAGGGCAATGGAATTCAGACCATCCACATTGGGCATTTCGGGATAGTCATCCGCCTCCATACCGATGATATGATATTCGCTCTTTCCGCATTTTACATTGACATTGTTGTTATCATCCGCCGTGACGGTCACCATTCCGTCCGGAAGCTTGCGGATCATTTCCCCAAAAAGACGTGCATTGAGAACGATAGCGCCGGGCTGCGCGATATCTGCGGAAGCCAAGGTGAAAATTCCCTCTTTCAGATCATAGCCGGTGATCTTCAGATCCGCGCCCGCTTCCAGGAGAAGACCTTCCAGAGCAGGGATCGGACTTTTGGACGCGGTAGCGCGGGAGGCGATGGCACAGGCATTCTGCAGAACATATTTTTCGCATATGAATTTCATGATGTTTCCTCCTGAAAAAGCGTTTTGTAAAGAAAGATAGAATATTATTTTTGTAGTGTTCGTAGTAGAAGAAAAAAATGTGGGAAAACCTGAAAAGAGCTTGTGATTACAGAATTTTCTCTGTTGTTATTTTTGTGGAAAAGAAAAGAGTTTTAAACAACTAAAGGCAAAAAGAAGTTTTGAACAAGCCCGTTTTTGTTTTCAACGTGGAAATGTGGAAAAAGAAAACGGAAAAGCCACTTAAACATTAGAGGTGATATTGGAGGTAATATCCCGTACGATTCCGGCCATATTGGGTTCTTTTTGCATTAAGTCCTCCACCTTTCGGATGGAGTTGAGTACAGTGGCGTGATTGCGGTCCTCATACTCCGCGCCGATATCCTTCAGGGAGAGATTGGTCAGGGAACGCATTAGATACATGGACACCTGCCTGGCCATGGCCACATTTTTTGCGCGGTTCTGACCCCGAAGGTCCTCTTCTTTAAGATTGTAGTATTTTGCAGTTTCTCGTATGATTCTTCCCGGTGTTGGAATATAGTCTCCTTCTCTTATTACATCTGCAATTGCTATTTTTGCGGTTTCAATCGTGGGAGTACCCCCTATGAGATCTATATATGCCGTGAGACGCTTAATCACGCCCTCCAATTGGCGAACATTGGAAGTAATTTCTTTAGCAATATAGCTGACTACATCATCTGGAAGAAAAAGCCCCAGCTGTGCTGCTTTGTTGCGGATGATAGCCATACGGGTCTCCAGATCGGGCGGCTGGATATCCGCCATCAATCCCCCCTCAAAACGAGTGCGGAGCCGGTCATCCAGCAGAGACATCTCCAGAGGCGGACGGTCAGAGGTGATCACGATCTGATGCCCAGCCTCATAGATATTATTAAAGGTATGGAAGAATTCGTTCTGGGTCTGCTGTTTGCCGGCAATGAACTGGATATCATCCACCAGAAACAAATCCACATTGCGGTATTTGGTGCGGAATTCCTCACCTGTGCCGTCCTTAATGGATTTGACCAGTTGATTGGTAAACTCGTCTCCCTTGATATAAGCGATCTTTTTGGCCGGCTCCCGCTCATGGATGGCCTGTCCGATGGCCAGCAGTAGGTGAGTCTTGCCCAGGCCGGAGTTGCCGTAGATAAAGAGAGGGTTGTAGTTTTTTCCCGGATTATCCGCCACGGCCACCGCCGCCGCATGGGCAAACTTATTGGAGTTGCCGACGATGAAGCGGTCAAAGGTGTAGCCTGCCATTTCCGGCAGGGGGTTGTCCCCCTCCTGCTTCTGGGAGACAAAGTCGTTAATCTCGTCGCCGGCCAGAACGATCAGATCAAAGTCGCAGGAGAACAGATCGGCCAGAGCCTCCTTGATGATATCGCCGAAGCGGTCCATAATGATCCTGCGTTTGAAATCCGTGGTGGTGTGAAGGATCAGACGGCAGTCTTCAATATCTACCGGCTCACAATCGGAAAACCATGTGGTGATGGCGGTAGGCGTCAATTTTTTAGAAAGGATCTTGATGATCTCATTCCAGATATCTTGCAGTGAATTCATAGCTGCATACCTCAATAGACAGTATAATCTTAACCAACTTATTATAACAAAACTGTGGATAATATGCAAGATATAAATATAATATAGTAGAGAGTTTCCAACAAAAAAAGAAGTCCGGTCGTTGCCGGACTTCTTTTTTCAATTATGTTGTTTATTTCTTGGCCTTGAGCTCTTCCAGGATGGCGGCCAGCAGTTCTTCGGTGGTGGGAGCGGGCTCGGCAGCTTCCTCTTCGGCAGCGGCTTCTTCCTCTTCTTTCTTCTTGGCTTTTTCTGCCAGCTCGCGGGCCTTGTTTATGGCCTTAATGACGGAAAACAGGACCAGGGCAATGACCAGGAAATTGATGATGGCGCCGATAAAGGTGCCCAGACCCAGGACCAGAGCCTCTGTATCCTCGGTAGCGGCACGGAGCGTGATGTTCAGTGCGTCAGGATTGGGGCTGTTGAACAGGAAGGCCAGCAGGGGGGTAATCACGTTGCCGACCAGTGCGGTGGTGATGGCACCGAAAGCACCGCCGACGATGACGCCGATGGCCATGTCCATCACGTTGCCGCGCATGACAAAGGCTTTGAATTCTTCCATAAACTTTTTCATTTGGAATTCCTCTCTTTTCAATCATTTATTTGGAACGAGCACGGTAGTGCCGCCCATATACGGAGTCAAAACGGCGGGAATGGTCACAGTGCCGTCGGCCTGGAGATGATTCTCCAGGAAGGCGATGAGCATTCTCGGCGGCGCGACAACGGTGTTGTTCAGCGTATGGGGCAAATACATCTTGCCGTCCTCACCCTTGACGCGCATTTTCAGTCTGCGGGCCTGAGCGTCGCCCAGGTTGGAGCAGGAGCAGACCTCAAAGTATTTCTTCTGCCTGGGAGACCAGGCCTCGATATCGCAGGATTTCACCTTCAGATCCGCCAGGTCGCCGGAGCAGCACTCCAGCTGCCGCACGGGGATCTCCAGGCTGCGGAACAGCTCCACCGAGAAACGCCACATCTTCTCATACCAAGCCATGGAGTCCTCGGGCTTGCAGACCACGATCATCTCCTGCTTTTCAAACTGGTGGATGCGGTATACGCCCCGCTCCTCGATGCCATGGGCACCCTTCTCCTTACGGAAGCAGGGGGAATAGCTGGTCAGGGTCTGGGGCAGCTTATCCTCGGGAATGATCTGGTCGATGAACTTACCGATCATCGAGTGCTCGGAGGTGCCGATCAGATACAGATCCTCTCCCTCAATCTTGTACATCATGGCATCCATATCCGTCTGGCTCATGACACCCTCCACCACATTGCCGTGGATCATAAAGGGCGGAATGCAGTAAATAAAGCCCTTGTTGATCATGAAATCTCTGGCATAAGCCAGGACGGCGGAATGCAGCCGGGCAATATCGCCCATGAGATAATAGAAACCGTTGCCGGAGACGCGGCCGGCGGCGTCCATGTCAACGCCGTTGAAGCTCTCCATGATCTCCGTGTGGTAGGGAATCTCAAAATCCGGCACCACAGGCTCGCCGAAACGCTCCACTTCCACATTGGCGCTGTCATCCGGGCCGATGGGGACGGAGGGATCAATGATATTGGGGATGTTCAGCATAATGCTGCGAATCCGCACGGCGTATTCATCCTCCAGCTTTTCCAGCTCGGCCAGGCGCTCGTCATTGCGCTTGACCTTGGCCATATTCTCGTCGATCTGGGCCTGGATGGCGGCCTTTTCCTCCTCGGCGGCCTTTTTCAGCTTGCCGAAGAGCGGGCCGTTTGCCTTGCTCAGCTGATTGCGCTGTGCGCGCAGATCGCTGGCCTCGGTGATGGCGGCGCGGTTTTTGGCGTCCAGCTCCAGTACCTCATCTACCAGAGGCAGCTTGGCGTCCTGAAATTTTTTGCGGATGTTCTCCTTGACGGCTTCCGGATTTTCCCGGACGAATTTGATATCCAGCATAGTCTCTTCTCCCGTATGATATGATTATATTGAATATTATACTTTATTCTTTGCTCAGCTTCCGCAGGGCGTCGATCAGGGCTTCCCGATCCTCGACGCCGTAGAAGGACAGCTCAATCCTCCCACTGCGTCGGCCATCGATCAGCTGTACCTTTCGTCCGAGCAATGCGGACAATTCAGCGGACAACTCCGCCGCGTAATCGATCGTCATCTCGGCATCCGTCTCCGGCTGGGCCGCGGTCTGCTCTTTCAGAATTTTTCCCGCAAGCAACTCGGTTTTTCTGACGGAAAGCGCCTGCTTGATCACCTGCTGAGCGGCCTCCAGCTGTTTCCTTTCGTCGGGGATGGGCACCAGGGCGCGTGCGTGTCCGGCGGACAGCTCACCCTTTTCCACCAGCTCCATGACCTGGGGACTGAGAGACAACAAACGGAGAGCATTTGCAACGGCTGGCCGCGAGCGGCCCACACTGCGGGCGGCCTCCTCCTGAGAAAGCCCGTAATCCTCCATCAGAGTTCGATAGCCTTTGGCCTCCTCAATGGGGTTGAGATCTTCGCGCTGCAGGTTTTCCACCAGGGCCAATTCCGCAGTCCTGCGGTCATCGGCTTCAACGATACGAACGGGAATCTCCGTCAAACCGGCCAGGCGGGATGCCCGCCAACGGCGTTCGCCGGCGATGATCTGGTAATAGCCGCTGTCCAGCTTTCGCACCAGAATGGGCTGAATGAGACCGTATTGGGCGATGGATTCCGCCAGATCCTGTAAAGCTTCTTCGTCAAAGAAGGTCCTGGGCTGATCTGCCCTTGGCTCCACCTTGCTGATGGGCAGCGTGAGCAGGCCGGGAGCATCTTCCTCCGGCTCGTTCCCGCCGAAGAGGATGTCCAGCCCGGTGCCGAGTCCTTTTTTCTCTTTTGCCATAGCGCCTCCTCAGCTTTTGCTGCGCAAATCGAATTCCTCTGCCAGGGCCATGTAGGCTTTGCTGCCCTTGTTGGACCGGTCGTAGACCACGCCCGGCAACCCATGGCTTGGCGCCTCGGACAGACGGATGCTGCGGGGGATGACCGTCTGATACACCTGATCCTTTAAATGTTTCCGCAGCTCATCGGCCACCTGCAGGGTCAGATTGGCGCGGCCGTCATACATGGTCAGAACAATGCCCTCCACGCGCAGCGTCCGGTTCAGACGGCGGCTGCACATCTTAATGCTGGTCATCAGGTCTGCGATGCCCTCCAAGGCGTAATATTCGCACTGCATGGGGATCAGAACGCTGTCCGCAGCCACAAGGGCGTTGACGGTCAACAGCTCCAACGAGGGCGGGCAGTCGATGAAGATATAGTCATAATCGCTGTACAGACGCAGCAGCGCATTTTTCAGGACATACTCGCGCCTGTCCCGAGAGATCAGCTCTACAGAGGCCGCTGCCAGCTCCTTCCCGGTAGGGATCACATCGCCGTAACGGGTGTGGATCACACAATCCTCGGCCAATTCGCCGCCTATCAGCATGTCATAGGTGTTGGGACGGGTCTTCTTGGAGACGCCCATACCGGAGCTTGCGTTGCCCTGGGGGTCGCAGTCTACCAACAGGACCCTCCTGCCTCTGAGCGCCAGAGCAGCACAAAGATTGACGCAGGTGGTTGTTTTTCCTACGCCGCCCTTTTGATTTGCAACTGCGATGGTTTTGGCCATATGCGCGCTCCCTACGGTTTGTTCTGCTGGACCATTATACCAGTAAGAGATCTGTTTTTCAATGTTTCACGTGAAACTTTTTCTTCGACATGTTTCACGTGAAACATCAGCCCACCAGCATGTCGATATCTGCCACGCTGAGTTCCCGGTGCAGCGCCAGATCGATTCCGTAGGCAATCAGCCGGGCGGCGGCGCGCACATCGCTGTCGATGGACCGGGGCGTGACGAACATGGCGGCCATAGCCGGGTCCTGGGAAAGCAGGGACGCATCCATAACGGTGGGTACCCCCACGGCGACTACCGGGACCCCCAGGGTGTCTCGATCCAGGGCTTGGCGGTCGTTGCCCACACCAGAGCCGGGAGCGATGCCGACGTCGCAGATCTGTACCGTGCGGCAGAGCCGGGAGAACTCCGCGCCCGCCAGGGCGTCGATGGCGATCACACAGTCCGGGCGCAGCTCGCGGCACAGCATCCGGATCTGTGCAGCGCTCTCCACGCCGGTAGTCCCCAGAACTCCGGTACGGCACAGAGCAGTGGCAGTAAAGAAACGAAAATCCGCGGGCTGCTGTTTCTTCAGGTGCCGGGTGACCAAAATGCTGGAAGCGGCCAGAGAACCAAGAGCGTCAGGCGTGATGTCCGGATTCCCCAGAGCAGCGATCAGCGCCAGCTTGGGGGCTTCGCCGGAGAGGCAACGGAGAACCAGCTCACCAATGGCGGCGGCCGCCTCGGGGAAAAGGGCCGTTCCCCGCTCAAAGCGGTCAGGCATCTCCAGAGTATAATAATGACCGATGGGCTTTCCCAATCGCTGTGCGCCCTGCTCGTCCAGGATCTCCACAGCGGTGACGGGCAAGCCGTGCAGCTGCTCCTGCCGGAAACCGACGCCCGGCAATTCTTGCTCTCTGCCCCGGCAACGCAGAGTCCGGGCCTCGCTGGCGAGGTCTGTTCTGCCACATTTTACCATTTATTACCAACCTCCAATCAATATATTGTGGTATTTTTCAAAGAAAAATATGCGAAACTACAAGGAGAAAAAATGAAAAGTTTTTTGTGAAAAAATGCTTGATTTTCAAACACATCTTTGTTATAATCACTAAACGCGAATGAAATTTTGCAAACTTTGTAGGAGGAGGTGGCGTTACAAGCATGGCCAACATCAAATCTTCTGCCAAGAGAGATCTGAAGTCCAAGGAACTCAGAGCCAAGAATCGCGCTGACAAGACTCAGCTCAAGACCATGATGAAAAAGTTTGACGCAGCTGTTGCTGAAGGCAACCGTGAAACAGCCGTCAGTGCCTATAAAGTTGCTGTTAAGACTGTTGACCGCGCGGCCGGTAAGGGCCTGCTGCACAAGAACAATGCAGCGCACAAGAAGTCCGCGATGGCGAACAAGCTCAACGAGATGGCGTGATTTGCATCATCTGCAACGTGTAAGGGACGCAGGATTCTGCGTCCCTTTGCGTTTTTAGGGCCGGGTCTTGACGGCGAATCCCCCGCCGGATTATACTGATTCTTACAAATCCCTTATTTATAATGGTATGAGAGAGGAAGGGAGCGGCGCTATGGACAGAAAGCTGATGCTCATCATAAACCCGGCTGCCGGGCGGGGCGGATATAAGATCAACCTGGGCGACGCGCTGCAGATCCTGGATAACGGCGGCTGCAGGAGTACCCTGTTTTTTACACAGGGCCGGGGAGACGCCACCCGCTTTGCGGCGGAGCACGCCGGGGAATATGATCTTGTGGCCTGCGTAGGCGGCGACGGGACTCTCAGCGAGGTGATCTCAGGCTTGATGCAGCTGCAGGATCCGCCTCCTCTGGGCTATATCCCCATGGGGACGGCCAACGACGTGGCTACCACGTTGGGCCTGCCCAAGAATGACACCATAGGCGCTGCCCGGCGCATCCTCCGGGGCGAACCCCATCCCTTTGATGTGGGCGGCTTCGGCGAGGACGGGTATTTTGCCTATATCGCGGCCTTCGGCGCCTTTACAGAGGTCAGCTATGCCACACCGCAAAACCAGAAGCGGGCGCTGGGCCACCTGGCCTATGTGCTTCAGGGCGCGGCGCAGCTGCCCTATATCGAGAGCTATAAGACCCGGGTGGAATATGACGACGGGGTGATCGAGGCCGATCTGGTCTACGGCAGCATGTCCAATTCCACTTCTGTCGCGGGCATCGTCCATTTGAAGGAAGAGATGGTCAGCCTGGGCGACGGCATGTCGGAACTGGTACTGGTCAAGAACCCGGGCAGCATGGAGGACTTTGGGGATATCGTCGGCAGCGTGCTGTCCCAGCGCTTTGACAGCGACAAGCTGCTGATCCTCCACACCAGAAAAGCCCGCTTCACCTTTGAAAAGCCCGTGTCCTGGACCCGGGACGGCGAGGCCGGCGGATCGCATCAGGTCCTGGAGCTGCGCAATTACGCGGCACCCATCCGTTTTATCTTCTGAGCGCAGGGTTTTTTGGTTGCAATCTCTCCGCCGGATGGCTATAATGATAGGGTCATTACAGAAAGGAACGATTTCACATGAAGCGTCAGAAAATTTCGGGCATTTACGCGGACGCAGCCGCCTTTGACGGCCAGCGCCTGACCATCTGCGGATGGGTCAGGACCGTACGCGATATGAAAAATTTCGGCTTTATCGAACTCAACGACGGCAGCTGCTTTAAGTCGCTGCAGGTGGTGTTCGAGCGGGCCACTTTGGAAAACTATGAGGAGATCGCCAGGCAGAACGTAGGCGCGGCCCTGATCGTAAAGGGCACGCTGGTCCTGACGCCGGAGGCCAAGCAGCCCTTTGAGCTGAAGGCGGACGAGATCGAGGTGGAGGGCCCCTCCACGCCGGATTATCCCCTGCAGAAGAAACGGCACAGTGTGGAGTTTCTGCGGACCATCCAGCATCTGCGGCCCCGCACCAATCTGTTCTCCGCCACCTTCCGGGTGCGCAGCGTGGCTGCCGCCGCGGTGCATGAGTTTTTCCAGAGCCGGGGCTTTGTGTATGTGCACACGCCCATCATCACCGGCTCCGACGCCGAGGGTGCCGGGCAGATGTTCCGGGTCACCACCCTGGATCTGAACAACCTGCCCTTGAAAGAGGATGGCACCGTGGACAACAGCAAGGACTTTTTCGGCAAGGCCACCAACCTGACCGTGTCCGGCCAGCTGAACGCGGAGAACTTTGCCATGGCCTTCGGCGATGTGTATACCTTCGGCCCCACCTTCCGCGCCGAGGTGTCTTACACCCAGCGCCACGCGGCGGAGTTCTGGATGATCGAGCCGGAGATGGCCTTCGCGGACCTGCATGACTATATGGACACGGCAGAGGACATGGTGAAATACATCATCAACACCGTGCTGGAGCGCTGCCCCCAGGAAATGGCGTTCTTCAACCAGTTCGTGGACAAGGGCTTGCTTGACCGGCTGCACAATGTGGTCTCCAACGAGTTCGGGCGTATCAGCTACACCGAGGCTGTGGAGATCCTCCAAAAGAGCGGAAAGAAATTCGATTACCCGGTCCAGTGGGGCATCGACCTGCAGACGGAGCATGAGCGCTATCTGACCGAAGAGGTTTTCTGCAAGCCCATCTTCGTCACCGATTATCCCAAGGAGATCAAGGCCTTCTACATGCGGCTCAACGACGACGGCAAAACCGTTGCCGCGGCGGACTGCCTGGTCCCCGGCATCGGCGAGATCATCGGCGGCAGCCAGCGCGAGGAGCGGTTGGACGTGCTCACCGCGCGGATGGCCGAACTGGGCTTGAAGGAAGAAGATTATTGGTGGTATCTGGACCTGCGCCGTTACGGCACCTGCCGTCATGCGGGCTACGGGCTGGGCTTTGAGCGGCTGGTCATGTACCTGACGGGCGTCAGCAACATCCGCGACGTGGAGCTGCACCCCCGCACCACCGGCAACGCGGACTTTTAACATCAATGGGCGGCGCAATTGCCGCCCATAACTGCACCATTGAGGAAAACACATGAAGAGAACGAAACGCAAAAGTGTCTGGCCCCTTATCCTGACCATCCTGCTGGTCCTGCTGCTGATCCCGCTGGGAACCTTGGGCTATTTCTATGTGCGGGACCAGATCGCCATTTCCAAGATCCCAGAGCTGCAGCTGAGCGATATCTCCTTCCTGGAGGGCTCTGATGTGATGCCGCAGCCGGAGACGGAGCTGGGACAGGCCCTGTACCAGGCCAGGCGGAACGCTTGGCAGTGGGGCACTGTGGGCGAAGCCGTATATGCCGGAGGACCCAAGGACCGCAGCGTGGAGCAGACGGTATATGTCACGACTCTGGATGTGGAGCAGATGACGGCGGGATTGGACGCGGAGGTGCAGGAAGCGCTCAGTGGGCAGGCCCTGGAAGCTCTGCGCTCGGACCAGGTCTACGGCGAAGACGGCGCCTATCGCCCGGAATTGAGCCGCCGGGCCTTTGAGCGGGCTTTGGAGGGGCGGCTGCCCCAGGCACATGAGCATGTGCGGCGGCAGGAGGCAGCCGTGACCTTTGACTGGTACCCTGAGCTGGAGCGGTGGCTGCCCCGGGAGGATGCGGCGCTCCACGCCCTGCAGGATCTGCGCACAGAGATGAACGGGGACCCGGACGCGCTGGTGGACGCCTTGTATGAGGCCGCCGCGGCGGCACTGGAGCCGGTGTATAAGACGTACGAACCTTTGGATGAATACGCCGTCAAGGGCCCGGTCCCAACGGCGGCCTTTTTCGGAGAGACCACAGATCCGGCGGAGGTGGCGGAGCTGCTGCGCAGCGTGACTGCCCAGCGTCTGATCGACGGACAGGAGCTGGTCTGGAACCCGGACATCGCCCTGTATTCGGACACGATCCGCTATTATATGGATGATACGCTCCTGGTGATCGTCTGGCAGGAAGTGGAGGCCGATGCGGTGGGCACCTTTGCCGAGGTGTTCGTGGCGGACGGCTCCCAACTGCGGCGCAAGATCTCCGGCGACCAGGTGTTCGACCTGAACTTTGAGACCACCACGGATTTCTGTGTG
This sequence comes from Oscillospiraceae bacterium, assembly GCA_017470325.1. Next base: position 4,884 of record JAFUES010000035.1, on the reverse strand, counting down.
GACGCCAACGCCGTGCTGGCGGTGGGCGGCGATTTTTACTACCACGACCGCAACTGCGGCGTCAGCGTCTATCAGCGGCAGATCTGCCGCTTTGACCCGGTGACCTGCGATACCTGCTATATCACCGGCGACGGCGACATGCTATTTTCCTATCGGCATCAGTTTGAGACACAGGCGGAGGCGGAACAGTTCCTGGCGGAAAACGACGTGTTGTTCTCCGTAGCCTTCGGCCCAGTGCTGATCGACAACGGTGTGGACGTAACGCCGGACTACTATCCCTGGGGCGAGATCAACGACACCTATGCCCGCAGCGCCATCGGCATGCTGGGGCGGCACCACTATCTGACCATGAACATCAACTGCAGCACCCCCGGCCAGCCCACCTATAATCTGGCGACCCTGCGTCAGGCGGCGGATGCCATGGTGGAGCGGGGCTGCATCAAGGCTTACACCCTGGACGGCGGACAGACCGCCACCACGGCCTTCAACGGAGAGCTGATCAATCCGGTCCAATTCGGCGCGCAGAAGGCCATCAGCGACGTGATCTATTTTGCCACCGCTGTACCGAACCCGTAAACCCAGGAAAAGCATAAACGCTGTGACGAGCTCGTCACAGCGTTTTCTTTTGCTTACCTATTATATATATCCCTGGAATCAGAAGAAAGGCTACGCCCAGATTGAGGATCGGGATCAGACGCTCAGACCAGAAACGCAGGCTGGCGGCATCCGGCGCCAGCAGAAGGCCCAGTAGGATGAGCGTGGCACCGCAGAGCGGGATGACCCAGCGGCCGCCGCGCAGATCCAAACGCCGCTGACCGTGATCGGCTGGGTCCAAGCCCAGAGCCAGGCGCAGACAGTATTGCGCAGCGTAGAGCAGAACGGCGCTCAGCAGAAAGTCCGGAAATACCCAGTAAGCGACCACCAGGGCCTCGACGCGCTCCAGGCTGCGAAAAAAGACCAGATTCCGCACCAGCGTGAAAAAGGGCTGCGTCAGCCGGGTACAGAGCTCTGCTCCGAAGCTGCCGATCACCGCGGCGCTGAGCAGCGTCAGCAGCAGCGTGATCCGCACAAGCCAGGCGGCGGTCTGGCGGTAGGCATTCGGTTCCTTCGGCGCATCTCCCAGCAGGAAGCAGGCACCATACATACCGAAGACCAGTATATTGAGTACCGGCAGCACGCCCCGTACCGTGGGCACCGCGTCATATACCGTCAGCGGCAGCAAATTGCTCCTATCCGCCGACAGCAGGCCGAAAAATAAAACGGTCAGAAGAACGAAAAGCAGCATGGGCAGCACCATGCGGCCTGCCCGGACAAGGGTCCGGGGAGAGCCAAGCGCACCCAGCAGGGCCAACAGGCCCAAGGTGACGGAAAAGACGGCGGGACTGCTGTGGGGAAATACGGTGACCACATAGCGCTCCGCGCCGGAGCGGAGCACAAAGCCTCCGTAAAGCAGCAGCCAGGCGGCAAAAAACAGCAGTGCGCCCTTGCCCAGAGCGCCGCCGAGACTGCGCTGCGTCAGTTCGGCAAGCCCCTCCCCTTCCTGCCGCAGCTCCATAAAACGGCACAGGAAACGCAGATAGAACAGCAGCGGCGGCAGGGCGGCCAGCGCCGAGACCCAGGCGGCCCGACCGGCCGCGGCCGCAGTGGCCGAGGGCAGCAGCCGAAGCGCCGGGACCAGAAGCAGCAGCGTACACAGGCTCAGCAATTGCCGACGGTTGAAGCGGTATTTTGCGTGCACGGAGGCGTCCTCCTCTCAATCCATATCATGCCCATGGCGAAGCTCGCCCCGGACGGCGATGCTCAGCTCCAGCGTGGGCAGCAAGGGCCCAAGGGCCTGATCCATCCGGCGATATTCCAAGGGCGCGGCCTGCTCGAGCCGGTCTGCCAGCCCCAGGAAATCGGCTTCCAGATTCCGGGCGATCCACAGTACGGCGCCGATCTGATCGGAGACAGCTGCCTCCAGCTGACCGGTCAGGTAATCCGCACTTTCCACGGCAGAAAGCGCGGTGCTGCCGGACTCCAGCAACGCCGCGCTGACGTCAGCGTAGATCTCAATGCCACGCAGGCTCCCGTCCTCTGCCCAGAGCGGGCGCAGGCGGGTGCCGCCGCTGTTGATCTCCAGGGTGACCGGCGCACCAAAGCGGTCCCGGACCACCAGATCCCTGACGCCCACGGTGTTGGTCAGAAAGCTTACGCCCAGCGCCGCCTCCGGGCCGATGAATTCACGGAGCTTTCCGTCTTTGATCACGGCGTAGGACCCGGCGGAGACCGTTTTGAAATCAGACTTTTCCTCTGAGCTAACGCTTTCCTCCGTCGAGCTGGCGGAGGTTTCTGTGGCATCTGCTTCTGTGTCCAGTGTATCGGTTCCTTCTTCAGCGGTGGCGGGTTCTTCTTCGGCTGCCGAGTCATACTCCAGCGCACAAATCAGCGCACAGCCGCTGCGGGCACTGCGCTGGAGCACTTCCGCCGCGGTGAACACATGCCCTCCGAGCTGCATGTCCAGCTTGGATTGAGCGGCCTGGAGCGCCTCGGAAACGCCCTTCTCCCCATTGCCGGCGGCAGACATCGCCTCCCGGGCGGTGGCACCTCGGAGGATAAAAAGGGGCATGTCCATCCGGGCGTCCGGGGAGCGGCAGATATAGGACAGGTAGGGCTCGATGCTCTGTCTGGCGGCCTCTTCACCGATCAGGATGTGCTTCAGGTGGCCGGTGAACAGATCCTCTTCCACGGAATGCAGCCGCGCCGCCTCAATGGCGGCGGAGATGGACTCCCCTGTGCCGCTGAAACACAGGGGCGCGTTCCCGCTTCGATCCTCCGCAGCGGCCAGCGTGACGGTCACGCCGCCCGGCGTCCGATCCAGCCCCATGGCCTGCATTACACGCAGCTGTTCCACCTCCCTGTAATTGGCGTAGATGGAACTACAGCCATACAGCGGAAGGATACATATAATAAATAGAAGAACAAGCGCACGTTTCATTTTTGCCGCCTCCTGTCCGGCGTCTGCAGCAACGGATCGCGGAACTTGTCCCAGGGCTTGGGCGGGCGCAGCAGCAGGCGCAGAAAGCCCAGGGGCTGTCCATCGCTGAGGGGGGCCGTGTAGTTGACGCCGAAGCTGTCCAAATCACCCAGATGCAAGAGCAGCAGGCAGCAGCCCACCCCCACGCCGAAGAGCCCTCCGGCGATGGCGCCCAGCAGCAGCGCCAGTCGGGTAAGCCGTACGGCAAAGGCCAGATCCTGACTGGGCAGGGTATAGCAGGCGATGCCCGAGATGGCCACCACGATGATGGCAATGGGCGAGACCACTTTCGCCTCTACGGCGGCCTGGCCCACGATCAAGGCGCCAATAATGGATACGGTATCGCCGATGGGATTCGGCAGCCGCAGCCCGGCCTCTTGCAGCAGGCTGAAGGCTGCCAGCATCCCCAGCACCTCCAGCGCGGTGTAAAAGGGCACATCCTGCTCCGCCTCAATGATGGATAGCAGCAGCCGGGTGGGGATCATTTCCTGGTGGTACATGGCCACCGCCGTATAGATTGCGGGCAGCAGCGCGCTGAGTGCCAGGGCCAGATAGCGCAACATGGTCAGCAGCGAGGCGACGGTGAAGTGCATACTGCTGTCTCCGGTCACCTTCATGAATTCGGCGTAGGTGACCGGCAGGATCAGCCCCACCGGCAGCCCGTCGACCAAGAGGCCCACCCGCCCGTCCAGCAGATGCATGGCGAAACGGTCCGGCCGCTCCGTGTGCAGCAATTGCGGATAGGGAGATAACGGCGCGTCTACGATATACTCCTCCAAGGTCCCGGCGCTGAGCAGCGCGTCCACATCCAGCGCGTTCAGTCGGCGAATCAGCTCCGTCACCACCTCCGGAGCGGCCAAGCCCTCCACGAACATGACCGCGACCCGGGTATGCGTCTTGCGCCCCACCGTGCTCTCGGCCAGCTTCAGCTTCGGGCTGCAGATCCGGCGGCGCACCAGAGAGGTGTTTGTGCGCAGGGTCTCCACGAAGGAGTCCTTGGCCCCTTTCAGAGATTTTTCCAAAGTGGGCTCTGAGACGGCCCGGCTTTCTTTGGCGCGCAGCTCAAAGGTCAATGCGGCCTGCAGACGGGTGAAAACGATGGCGCAGTGCCCATGGGTCAGGTCCGAGACCAGGCTGTCCAGATCCCGCCGCAGATGCACCGAGCAGCGATAGACCGCGCCCTGTAGGATCCGCTCCATGCAGGCTTGCTCGCTGTCTATGCCGCCAGCGCGTGCCGTCTGGGTCAGGGGTCGCAGCACGTCCTCTGTCACCTCGCTGCCGGAGACGAGACCGTCCAGCCAGCAGACCAAAAGGCTCAGCTGCCCATCCAGGCCGAAATCGATCTGCCGGGTCTCAAAATCCCCGCAGGCGGCAAAAAGCTCGGATAGGCTCTGTCCGGAGACGGCCGCCGTATATTCCGGGGTCCGTCGTGGGTGAGGCGCCGGAAGTTTTTGTTGTTGCGTATACATATGGTGTAGTATTTCCCAAAGAAAACGCAATATTTAGTGGGTCAAATTTTTCTTGAAAATTCCCGAAAAATTTGCGAAAAAAGTTGTTGACACCGACAAAAAACGGTGTTATATTAGCCAAGCGCCCGAAAGTCCGGGGCTTCGCCGAGAGGCGGAGCAAGAAAAATTTTTCTGAATTTTGAAAAGTTTTTCTTGACAAGTGATATCGATTATGTTATTATAATCGAGCTGTCGCCTGAGAGGGCGGGGCGCGAGTGCACCTTGAAAATTGAACAATGCAAGAAGAAAAGCTTATGCAAATAAGCACCAGAGAAGGGTTCTTTAAACAGCTGGAAACAGCTGGATTTAAAATTCTTTTGAGAGCTGGAAAGCGAATCAAGAATTAGATTTTAAGCCCGT
>JAFUES010000034.1 GCA_017470325.1 Oscillospiraceae bacterium | reverse complement strand
GACCTATGTGATGAACGACCACCCCGACGGCTACAACATCAACACCGACTGCGGCAGCACCCACATCGAGCATCTGCAGAAGTTCGTGGTCGACAACGGCCTGGACATCGGCTTTGCCTATGACGGCGACGCGGACCGCTGCCTGTGCGTGGACGAGAAGGGCAACGTGGTCACCGGCGACCATGTGCTGTACATCTACGGCCTGTACATGAAGGAGCGGGGCAAGCTCCTGAACAACAAGGTGGTCACCACCGTCATGTCCAACTTCGGCCTGTACAAGGCTCTGGACAAGGTGGGCATCGAGTATGAAAAGACCGCCGTGGGCGACAAGTACGTCTATGAGAACATGGTCCAGACCGGCAACCGCATAGGCGGCGAGCAGAGCGGCCACACCATCTTCCTCAAGTACGAGACCACCGGCGACGGCATCCTCACCAGCCTGAAGCTGATGGAAGTCATGCTGGCTAAGAAAAAGCCCATGAGCGAGCTGGCGGCCCCCGTGGTGTTCTATCCCCAGGTCCTGAAAAACGTCCGGGTCAAGAGCAAGCCCGACGCGCAGAACGATCCCGACGTTCAGGCAGCCGTGCAGAAAGTCGCGGAAGAACTGGGCAGCGACGGCCGTATCCTGGTCCGCGAGAGCGGCACGGAGCCGGTGATCCGCGTCATGGTGGAAGCCGGCAGCGACGAGATCTGCGAGAAGTACGTGGATTCCGTCATCGACGTGATCCGCGCCAAGGGCCACATCGCGGGCTGATTCACATCTGAAAAGCAGCAAAAAAGAAAGCCTCTTCCAACGAAGAGGCTTTCAGCATTCCCTATGAAATTCATCAAAAGTGGATTGCCAATGGACGCGCATAAGCGAAGCAGCGGATCATACCGCGCTTCCAGCTTATGGTCCCGGATCGGTTATCAGTCTTATGTAGGTGAGTGGAGGTGACTGTTGTTGCCCGCTCAACACCCGGCTACCAAGCCGCCGGGAGGCCCGCAAGTAAATTGGTCATGCGCTGCGGGTTAAGGTGCCGATCACACCGATGGGATGCCGCCCATCTCCAGTGACGCGTATTGTACACCAGGCTTTCCCGTTTGTCAATGAATAATTTGTGAACAATACTCGGGAAAAGTATTGTAATCTCTGGAAAATCAGCAGTTGCAAAAAGCCGCGCCTTGGCCTACAATACATACCATCAAGCAGATTTGACAAGAGAAATCCACTACCCTGCCACAGGAGGGATACCTAAAATGTTCAAGCCCGAAACTCCGATCCAATTGATCCGTGTGATTAAGCCCACGAAAAACAGCGTGCGTCTGGACTCCAGCAGCACAGTCAGTCTTTTTCGCGGCAACGATGGTGTAAATGAATTCCTCAGCACTGGCGGCGTTGCCAACAGCGGCGAGCTTGTCAAATTCGTGCTCACGCATCTGGCGGGCGGATATAAGAGGCTTCCCATGCCCGCGCCCTTTCAGATACAGCCGGGCTGCACAGCGATCCAGGTCCCCAACCGGTACGGGCAGGGGTATCTGTTCGGCCGCAATTATGACTTTGAACCCCACACGATGCTGATCCTGCAGGTGGAGCCGGAGGACGGCTACCGCTCTGTCAGCTCTGTGGATACGACCTTCATCACCAACGCCTTTGGAAAGGCCGGCTGCCTGCTTCCGGCCTGGCTGATCAAGAGCTTGGGGCTCTACCTGCCTGTGGATGGAATGAACGAAAAGGGGCTGGCCCTTTCCGTCAACATGATCGCCGATGACGCGATCATCACCCAGGACACGGGGAAACCCAGACAGATCATCGTCACTGCTGTCCGCACTCTGTTGGACAAAGCCGCCAATGTCGACGAAGCGCTTCACATCCTGTCTCAGTGCGACATGCGCTCCTGGAAGGGATTCTTTTGTCACCTGGCCATTGCCGACGCCCAGGGAAATTGTGTCGCAGTGGAGTATATCGACGACAAGATGGTCGTCAATCGCAGCCCGGTCATCACCAATTTCTATCTGCAGCGCGGTCCCAAGTATGGGATCGGCACAGAGCAGTCCCACATCCGCTACGATCAGTTGATGGAGATGCTGGCAGAGCATCCCACCCTCTCCGCTGAAGAAATGCGCGACGCCTTACGGGGAGTGGCGAAAAGCAACTTCCCCGACGACTTCCACACCACGGAATGGAGCATTGTTTACGACCAGGAGAAACTGACCGCCACCTATTACCGGCGTGAGGACTACACACACGCCTGGAGGATTCAACTCTAAACCTACCGCCGCAGGAGGAAGCCACATGAAACGATCGGAGATCAACCGCGCTTTGAAGGAGCTGGAGGCTATGTGCAAAGCCCAGGGCTTTCACCTGCCCCCTTTCTGCGCCTACACGCCAGAGGACTGGCAGCAGCTGGACCACGGCTATGACGAGATCCGCGACTGCATGCTGGGCTGGGATATCACAGACTATGGTCTGGGAGACTTCGACCGGGTGGGCATGTCGCTGATCACCATCCGAAACGGGAATCTCAAGCAGCGTGAGAAATACCCCAAGGTCTACGCCGAGAAGATCCTGTACCTGAAGGAGGGGCAGTACTCCCCCAATCATTTCCACTGGTATAAGACCGAGGACATCATCAACCGGGGCGGCGGCAATGTACTCATCCGGGTGTACAATTCCCTGCCGGACGAGTCCATCGACACTGTCACCGACGTGTGCGTCCACACCGACGGTCGGGTGCGTCTGGTCCCCGCCGGGGCGCAGATCCGCCTGACGCCCGGGGAGAGCATCCACATCCAGCAGCGCCTGTACCACGATTTCTCCGTGGAGCCCGGCACCGGCCCCGTGCTGCTGGGTGAGGTCAGCCAGTGCAACGACGATGTGAACGACAACCGCTTCAACCCGCCGGTCGGCCGCTTCCCTGCCATCGAGGAGGACGAGCCGCCCTACCGGCTCCTGTGCAACGAATACCCGGCCGTTGAATAGCAGCCGGGTATGTCCGCCTTTTTATGCCTCCCGGCCCTGCGTCATGCGCAGGTAGTCTGCCAGGATCTTTTTATGGGTGGCCACCAAAGTCTCCGGGATCTCCTCGATCTTGAACCAACGCAGGGCCGCGGACTCGCCGTCGTTGATCTTCAGCTCCCCGCTGTACTCGTCCGTCGTGTAGGAGATGTTGACCACATACCACTCATCCCCGTTGGCGGCCCGGCACAGGGAATCCGGTCCGGAATAGACGCCGATCAGCTGCAGCTTCCCCACGGTCAGGGCCGTCTCTTCAAAGACCTCCCGCCGGGCGGTGTCCTCTGTGGATTCGCCCAGCTCCATCAGCCCGCCGGGAAAGCACCAGCGTCCCTCCGGATAGACCCGCTGCTGCAGCAGGAACTCCCCCTTTTCGTTTCGGATCACCACCGAGCTGCCGCAGAGGATCAGGCGCCGGTGGCCCACCAGCGCGCGCAAATCTTTTACATAGTCCATATCGGCCCTCCTGCGAAAAACACCCGCGTGCTGCCACGCGGGTGTTTTGGATGTTTCAGCGGGAATTACTTGCTCATGTTCATCTGAGCAGCGACCTCAGCGGCGAAGTCCTCCTGCTTCTTCTCGATGCCCTCGCCCTTCATGAAGCGGACAGCGTCCACGAACTTCACGGAGCCGCCCAGAGCCTTGGCGGCGCTGGCGATATACTTCTCGACGGTCAGGGAATTGTCCTTGACGAACTCCTGCTGCAGCAGGCAGTTCTCCTCGTAGAACTTGTTGAGCTTGCCGAGCACGATCTTCTCCTTGACCTGCTGGGGCTTGGCGGCCATCTTGGGATCCTGATCCATCAGGGCCAGGGCGACCTTCTTCTCCTCGGCCAGGACTTCCTCAGTCACCAGGGACTTGTCCCAGAAGCGGGGATTCAGGGCGGCGATCTGCATGGCCACGTCCTTGCCGATCTCGGTGGCGTCGATGTCGCCTTCCACAGCCAGGTTCACCAGCACGCCGATCTTGCCGCCGGCGTGGACATAGGCCACGTTGGTCTTGTCGGCGAAGCGGACGAAGCGGCGGATCTGCAGGTTCTCACCGATGACCATGACCTTCTCGGGCAGAGTCTCGGCGACGGTCAGCTCGGAGCCGGGGTACTTGCACTGCATCAGCGCGTCCACATCGGCGGGAGCGTCCTGGATCACCACATGGCAGATATCCTTCACGAACTGGACGAACGCGTCGCTCTTGGCGCAGAAGTCGGTCTCGCAGTTGACCTCAACCACGGCGCCCACGCCGCACTTGGGGCAAACTTCCGCATAGGCCATGCCTTCGGCGGCGATGCGGCCGGCCTTCTTGGCGGCCTTGGCCAGGCCCTTTTCACGCAGCCACTCGACTGCCTTGTCCATATCACCGTCGGTCTCGGTCAGGGCCTTCTTGCAGTCCATCATGCCGACGTTGGTCATCTCACGCAGAGTCTTAACATCCTGAGCGGTAAAAGCCATTGTATTTTCTCCTCCTGTAATACATCTGAAATTAGGGGCGCGGGGCGCCCCTAATCCTTCTTATGATTTCTTATTCAGCAGCCTCGACAGCCTCGGCGGGGGCTTCCTCGACCTCGGCGTCCGCACCCTGGCGGCCTTCCTGCACGGCGTTGGCCATGGTGGAGGCGATCAGGCGGATGGCGCGGATGGCGTCATCGTTGGCGGGGATCACATAGTCGATCTCATCGGGATCGCAGTTGGTGTCGACGATGGCGACGATAGGGATGTGCAGCTTGCGGGCCTCGGCAATGGCGTTGTGCTCCTTGCGGGGGTCGACCACGAACAGAGCGCCGGGGAGCTTCTTCATGTCCTTGACGCCGCCCAGGTACTTCTCCAGCTTCTCCATCTCGCTCAGGTGCTTCATGACTTCCTTCTTGGGCAGCATATCGAAGGTGCCGTCTTCCTGCATCTTCTTCAGCTGGGCCAGACGGTCCACGCGGGTGCGCATGGTCTTGAAGTTGGTGAGCATGCCGCCCAGCCAGCGGGCGTTCACATAGTACATGCCGACGCGGGAGGCTTCCTCACGGATGGCATCGGTGGCCTGCTTCTTGGTGCCGACGAAGAGCAGGGACTGACCGTTGGCGGCCAGGTCACGGACAAAGTCATAGGCCTCACCCATCTTCTTCACGGTCTTCTGCAGGTCAATGATGTAGATGCCGTTGCGCTCGCAGTAGATATACTCGGCCATCTTGGGGTTCCAGCGGCGGGTCTGGTGTCCGAAATGGACGCCGGCTTCCAGCAGCTGCTTCATGGATACGACAGACATTTGATTTCCTCCAGTTTCATATTTGTTTTATTCCTCCGGACGCTTCCGCCTTTCTTCCAAGCCTTTCTGTCAGAAGGCCACATGGGGAAAGTCCACGTCCGTGCGAAATGCCTTGATATAATACCAGAATCCCCCGTCGATTGCAAGGGGTTTTTCGGGCTTTTCCAAAGTTTTTCCAAAGTTCTTCCGGGCTTTTTTACCGCATCATATACTTGCGCTTGTATTCGATCAGCCGCTGGGTCTGCTCGATGGTCGGCGGCGGGGAGGACTCCCGGTAAATCAGCTCCGGCTCAATGACGATCTGCGTAGGAGAGGGCACCCGCTGGTACACCAGATCCACCGCCAGATGCAGCGCCCGCTGGGAAATCTCCTTGATCTTCATATCCACCACCGTGATTGATGGCGTCGCCCGGGCGAAGAACTGCGGCGTGGAGGTGCTGGCCGTGAGGACCTCCACCTCCTTCCCCACCTGGATCCCGCCCTCGTTCAGGGCGCGGATCAGGCCGAAGGCCACCGTGTCGTACACGCATAGGATCAGCTTGGGCAGCATCTTTTGCCGCAGCATCCGAACGCCCAGCTCATAGGCCTCGTCGATACTGTTGTTGCAATAGAAGACCTTGTCGTCCAGGGAAATGCCATAAGACTTGCAGGCCTGGTAAATGGCGCGGCTGCGCTGGTTCATGCCCATGTGCTGGGTGGTATTGTAGATCAGTGCAATATCCTCCCCTGCCTTGGCCACCGCCTGGGCGGCGGAGAGACGGCCCACCTCGTCGTTATCTGAGCTGACGCCGGAATACCCCTCCAGGCTGCGGTTGATGAGCACGGTGGGGATCTTGGTGTGCCGCTGCTCCAGTATCTCCATATCCGCCACGTTGGGCGAGAGGATCATGACGGCGTCATAAACCCTTGCAGACCACAGCGCCGTATGACTGCTCAGAGAGTTAAAGCCGAAGGGCACCATGCTCAGCTCGATGGGGGTGCTTTCAAACTGCAGCGCCGTGTTGATGCCGGAGATCACATTGCCGATGGTGGTCTCCAGATTTTTATCCGGCCACAACAGCGCGATCTTCAGCGCGCTGTTTTTCGGGGCGCTCTCCCGCTGCTTATAGTGCAGCTGCTCCGCCGCCTTACGCACCTGCTCCTGCATCTCCGGCGAGATCCGCCGCCGATCCCCCTGTCCGCTCAGCACATATGAGACCGTCGCGGTAGACGTTCCGCACAGCTTCGCAATATCTGCCAAAGTCGCCACTGTGATCCCCCCTGCATAAAATGATCCGTTTTCTTATTTTTTATTATACCAATTAAACGCTTAAGCTGTCAACGATATTCCTCGTATTAAGCGCTTAAGAAAAGTCTGATAAGCACTTATTTCTCTTGTTTGAGCCATAAGCATGGGCAGTTTGCCAAAAGCCAAACAGGATTTCTTCGCACATTCGACAAAAAACACATGCCGTGCTTGACAGATTTCTTTGCTTAAATATACGATTATTTCAGTTAATATAAGTTATCTTTTTGGCAAGGAGGATAAAAATGGCTCAAAAAATCACCGTTCTGGAATGCGGACCGCGAGACGGTTGGCAGAACTTACAGCAGATCTTGGGTACGGCGCAGAAGCTGCGCTATATCGACGGCCTGTTTGCCTGCGGCGTGGAGGCCATGGAGGTCACTTCCTTTGTCAGCCCCAGGGCCATCCCCCAGATGGCAGACTCCTCCCAGGTGGCGCGCTACTGTGTGGAGCGTTACCCGGACAAACGGCTTTTCGCCCTGATCCCCAATTTCCGCGGCGCCCAGAATGCCTACGAGGCGGGTATCCGGAATGTGACCTATGTGATCTCCCTCAGCGAAAGCCACAACAAGGCCAACATCAACCGGACCCATGAGCAGTCCTTTGAGGAGCTGGCCCGCATACTGAACGCTTTCCCGGAGTTTCACATCTGCATCGGCATGGCCACCACCTTTGGCTGCCCCTTTGAAGGGATTCCTGAGATCAGCAGGGTCGTGGACTTCGTAGGCCGCATTGAGCAGGCCGGCGTCCATGAGCTGTACCTGGCTGACACCATCGGCATTGCCGACCCGCGCCAGGTCCGTGAGACCATTGCCGCGGTGCGCGAGGCCTGCCCCGGCATGGGGCTCCAGGTCCATATCCACGACACCCGGGGCATGGGCCTTGTAAATACGCTGGCCGCCATCGAAAGCGGCGTAGAGATCGTGCAGTCCACTCTGGGCGGTCTGGGCGGCTGCCCCTTCGCCCCCGGCGCCTCCGGGAATACCGCCACGGAGGATCTGGTCTACATGCTCCACCGCATGGGCTATGAGACCGGGATCGACTTTGACCGGCTGCTGGCCCTCTCCAAGGAACAGCGGCAGGAGGTGGACGGCATTTACAGCGGCCACCACATCAACATCGCCGCCAAGAGCAGCTGTTATTGAAAGGAACAGGAAAATGAACGCTTTGCAGGATATCGTTGTATTGGATCTGACCCGCGTCCTGGCCGGGCCCTATTGCACCATGATGCTGGCGGATTTCGGCGCACAGGTGATCAAGATCGAAGTCCCCGGCAAGGGCGACGACACTCGGGCCATGGGTCCCTTCAAAAATGGCAGCAGCATGTACTACGCCAACATTAACCGCAACAAGCGGGGCGTTACCCTGAATCTGAAGGCTCAGGAGGGCAAGGAGCTCTTCCTGGAGCTGGTCAGGAAGGCTGACGTGGTGGTGGAAAACTACCGCCCCGGCGTCATGGACAAGCTGGGTCTGGGCTACGACGTGCTCAAAGAGGTCAATGACCGGATCATCTACGCCGCGGTCTCCGGCTTCGGCAGCTACGGCCGCTGCGCCTACCGCCCCGGCTATGACATCATCGCCCAGTCCTATGGAGGACTGATGAGCATCACCGGCGAGGCCGGCGGCAAGCCCCTGCGCGTGGGCAACGCCATGGGCGACGTGCTGGGCGGCATGAACCTGACCATCGGCGTCCTGGCCGCGCTCCACGCCCGGAGCCTGACCGGAAAGGGCCAGCGGGTGGATGTGTCTCTGGTAGACAGCGTGGTGTCCTCTCTGGAGACCGGCACCCAGCGCTATTTCGCCACCGGCAAGCAGCCGGAGCTGATCGGCAACCGCTACGCCGCCGCCTACCCCTACGACGCCTTCCCTGCCAGCGATGGCCGCTTTGTCATCGGCTGCGCCAACGACAAGCTGTTCCATCTGCTGTGCGGCGTTATCGGCCGGGAGGATCTGTTGGAGGATCCACGGTTCAAGACCAACGCCGACCGCTGCGAAAACTACGCGGAGCTGGCCCCGGAGATCGAGGTCTGGAGCCGTGAGCACACCGTGGACGAAGCGGTGGCCCTGATCGAAAAGGCGGGCGTCCCCGTCTCCCCCATCAACGACCTGCCGCGGGTTACCACCGATCCGCACATCGTGGAGGATCGGGAGATGTTCGTTCCCCTGGAACACCCGGAGATCGGCCCCATGCGTGTCAACGGAAACCCGGTGAAGCTGATGGACACCATGCCGAAGATCCAGCGCCCCGCGCCTGCCCTGGGTCAGGACAACACGGCAGTCTACGGCGAACTGCTGGGACTGGACGCAGAAGCGCTCAGCGCCCTGCAGGCCAAGGCTGTCATCTGATTCGTTATCCTGCCGGCAAGGAAGCCGGAAAGAATACAGAAAATTAAGAAAAGGAGTGAAAGCTGCTATGGAAGAAAAGAACCTGCTGGAAAGTACCGACTATGATGTAAACGCAGCGGGAAAAGCAGACGAACGCATGGAAACAGGTAAGAAGGACGCTCTGTTCCTGCACATTCTCGGATGGGTATTCACGATCATTGCCACCATCTGGATGTATGCCTTTGGAACGGGCGATCCCACGCAGATGAAATACTTCCTCGGTATGCCCATGTGGATCTCCGGGGCCATCGTGATCTATCTGATCATGTTTGTCATCGGCATGGTCTACATCATCAAGTGGGATGAATTTCCTCTGACCGCACGTGTGAAGAAAAACGGAGGTGACAAGAAATGAAAGTAATGGATCTGGGCGGATTCTCCATCACATCCTCCACCTCGACCACCATGCTGGTGATCTTCGCCATCTACAGTGTGATCATCGTGGGCATGGGCTTTTATATCAAGGCTGCGGCCAAGCGGGGCGGCACCGATAACCTGGCCTCCTTCCTCACCGGCGGCGGCGGTCTGGGCGCTTTCGCCATTGCTATGATCGCAGCCACCAACTCCATGGCCGGCGGAACCATGATCACTGCTCCCGGCCTGGGCTACGCGGTAGGCTTCACCGCCGCGCTGATCTATTACGGCGGCTTCCTGACTGCAGCTTACGGTCTCGGCTCCGTTGGCCGCAAGGTCGCCATTCTCCGTGACCGCACCGGCGCAGTCACCTTCCTGCAGCTGCTGCGCCTGCGCTTCCAGTCCAGCAAGGTCGTAGCCGCTCTGGCCCTGACTGGCGCTTTCGGTCTGGTGTTCTTCGCCACTGGCCAGATCACCTCCGGCGCCAAGGTGTTTGCCGCCGTCACCGGCTCCAACGCCTACTACATCGGCCTGATCCTGACCATCGTCATTACCGTTATCTACACCATGTCCGGCGGCGTTAAGTCCATGGCCAAGGTCGCTGTGGTGCAGGGCGTTGTTATGCTGATTGCCACCCTGTCCATCATCGGCGTCCTCTGTGCGAAGAACGCTGAGTTGTACGGCAGCTTCCGCGGCGCTATGGAGCACCTGGGCAATTCCTTCCCCGGCGCTGTGCAGGCACAGACCGCCTTCAGCTTCTGGAGCGCTCTGGGTACCGCCCTCTTTGCCGGCGTCGGCTTGGGCGCCATGCCCCACGCGCTGACCGTTACCATGACCTATAACGACCACAAGAAGCTCAAACAGGGCATCATCATCTCCTGCGTGATCTTCACCCTGGTGCAGGGCATCATGTGCTTCACCGGCCCCCTGGCCTACTCTGTTAACCCCAACCTGGTGACCCGTGACTATGCCACCATCTACACCGCTACCAACTTGCTTCCTTCCTGGATGGGTGGTATCATCTTCTGCGGTGTGTTCGCCGCCATTCAGTCCTCCATCGCCGGTATGTGCATGGCCGGTGCTGCGGCCCTCAGCAAGGACTTTATCGTTGACTGCTTCAAGCCCAAAGCTGATGCCGCGGAGCAGAAGAAGATCAACAACTGGTGCGTTCTCGGCATGGCCATCGTCGCCACCGCCGTGGCTCTCAAGCCCACCGATCTGACCCAGTACATGATCAACTTTGCTGTCGGTGCCATCGCTTCTGCCTGGTACTTCCCCGTCATGCTGGGTATGTACTGGAAAAAGTGCACGGCGAAGGGCATGTTCACCTCCACCGTCGGCGGTTTCGTGATCTACATCATCTGCTACTTCCTCTCCAGCGTTATCCCCTCCACCAAGGCCTGGTGGGTGGTCAACCTGGGCGGTGTCAATTCTTTCGTTCCCGCTGTTATCTGCTCTCTGATCCTGATCGTCTGCGTCAGCCTTGCAACGCAGAAGGACAAAGTGAAATTGGGCTACTTCCAGGTCTTCTTCTGCGAAGACTATGACGAGAAGTACGCCAAGATGAACTGAGTAAAAGGAGCTTTCATCATGGAGCCTGTAAAAATCATCCGCAAAGGCAGCTATCATATCGGCGGCAGCAAGGTCACCATTGAGGGCAGCGCCCCCATCGAGACCCACTTCTGGCCCGGCGGTCCTCCGGTGATCTATGATCCCAACGGCGACTTTCAGGCCGGCCAGATGTATGTGCAGTACACCGAGCTTGCCGATCCCGTTGTGCCCTATCCCGTGTGCATGGTCCACGGCGGCGGCGCATCTGGTGCCCTGTGGGAATCCACCCAGGATGGCGGCCCCGGCTGGGAATTCATGTTCCTGCAGAACGGCTTTAATGTGAACGTCTCCGACGGCGTGGAGCGGGGCCGTTCCTCCTGGGCACAGTTTCCGGAGATCAACGACGGCCCTCCCATGTTCATGAGCTACGGCGAGCGCTGGACCACCTACCGTCTGGGCCCCAAAGCAGGCGTGGGCTACGAGGGAAGCCGCTTTGACGAGAGTAAATACGACCAGTTTATGAAGCAGCAGATCCCCCGCTGGACTACCTCCAACGCCATGGTTCAGAAGGCCTATGACACCTACTTCGGCAGCCTGACCGACGGATATATTCTGCTGGCCCACAGCCAGGGTAGCTTCTTCTCCCTCAACTCCGCTTTGACCTGCCCGGAAAACGTCAAAGGCATCATCCTGGTGGAGAGCTCTTCCACTCTGGATGTGGAGCAGGTGGACGTAAGCTGCTGGAAGGATATTCCCTTCCTCTTCGTCTACGGTGATTTTCTGCAAAAGGAACACCAGATCGACGGTTATGTCTGGCCCGGCATGGACGCGTATAACAGGACCATGCGCAATCTACACAACAAGATCCTGGAGCTGGGCGGCGACAGTACCTGGCTGGAGCTTCCCCAGCATGGGATCTACGGCAACACCCACGCGCTGATGATCGAGGACAATTCCCGTCAGATCGCGGACATGATCTGCGACTGGATCAAGACCCACGTCAAATAAACCTTTTTTCACTCCTAAAAACAAGCACGCCTGCCAAATGGCAGACGTGCTTGTGATTTTATCAATTCTGGTATTCTCAGGCCAGATTGCCCGTGGCGTACATCAGCGCCGTCAGCGCCACCACCGGCGCCGTCTCACAGCGGAGGATCCGCTCCCCCATGGAGCAGACATGCAGCCCCGACACCCGTGCCAGGTCCGCCTCGAACTGCTCAAAGCCCCCCTCGGGCCCGGTGATGATGGCCGCGGTCTGGATCTGCTTGTTGGCCTCCAGCACCTGGTTGAGCGGCTCCCGCTCCCCGGTCTCGTACATGAACAGGGCCAGGTCCTTGTGAATGGCCAGGTTCAGCACATCCACAAACTCACCGGCCCAGCCCACCTGGGGGATGATGCCCCGGCCGGACTGCTTGGCCGCCTCTTCGGCGATCCGCTGCCAGCGCCCCAACTTCTTCTCCGGCTCGTCCGGCCGGGCCACGCAGCGCTTGGCGTTGAAAAACAGGATCTCATTGGCACCGGCCTCCACGGATTTCTGGATGATGTAATCCGTCCGGTCGCCCTTGGGCAGGCCGCAGAGCACCGTGACCTTCACGCTGGGCTCCGCCGGGCAGCGGACCACCTCCAGCACCTCGGCCTCCGCCTCTTCCTTGTCGGCCTTCACCAGCCTGCATTTATAGTCGGTCCCCTGGCCGTCGCAGATGACCACATCCTCGCCGGGCCGGAGCCGCAGCACCTGCACATGCTCCGCGTCGCGGCCGCGGATGATGGCAGTGCCGCCCTTGTAGTTGGCGCCCGCAATGAAAAATCTCGCCATAGTCGATCCCATCCTGTTCTGTATTTCCAGGTTCCGGCGGACTCTGTTCGCCGTTAGCATGATTATCGCACACTTTGCACCGCAATGCAAGTGCGCGAATAGGCTGGAGCAAGGGGAGGAGGTGGAAAAATGGAAAAGTTTTCGGAGAAGGAGGCGGCCCGGCAGCTGCAGCATTTCGACGCGGTCTGGGCCCGGGTCTCCGGCGCCCGGTCCACAAAGGGTCTGGCGGAAAAGGCCGGGCTGCCCCTCATGCCCCGCCGGGGAGGCTGCTGTCGTCCGCCCTGTCCCCGTCGGGGCCGGTAAACCGGGAAAGGTCGTGTCCAACCGATGCGACCTTTTGTCTTGACGGAAGGAAACGACAACATTATAATAGTAGGCGATCATTTTCAACACTACAGAAACAGGAGATGGAAGCCATGCCTACCACCTGGAATCGTTCCCCGGAGGAATTTCACAAGATATACGTTGCCAACACCGACGCCTTCTACCGCATCGGCAGCGCCGCTCTGGCCCCGGAGCTGGACTCCTTCATGACCAAGTGCGCCCTGGGCCTTTGGAGCCGGGCGGGCAACATCAACGAGCGCCATGTGGAGATGGCCAACCAGATCTATTCCCGCAGCCAGCCCCAGCCCAAGTGGCTGCTGTGGAACCTGACCAGCGCCGCCTGCGAGGAGGATGTGTTCCTGCCGCCGGTGTTCTTCTGGAACCTGGCCGAGAGTGACGCCAAGCGGGGCAGCGAGACCTCCCGCACCTTCATCCGCATGCTGACCAACATCCTGCTGTACCTGGCCGCGGTGGACGACGACGTGACCTATTCCGAGGCGGAGTACATCACCGAATGCACCGACCGGCTCACCGCCATCTGCGACACCACCGGCGTGCGCAAGTCCCGGGACGGCCTGAACCCCCTGGACTTCGTCACCAGCGGGGAGCCCAGCTTCCAGGACAAGCACAAGCCCCAGGTGCAGACCTCCGGCGGCGGCGACAAGAAAAAGGAAGAAGAGAAAGCCTCCGAGGCCGAGACCGAGAAGCCCAATTTCGACGAGCTGATGGATCAGCTGGAGGACCTGGTGGGCCTGGAAGAGGTCAAGAAGGATATCAAGAACCTGATGAACCTGGTGAAGGTCCGCAAGCTGCGCGAGGCCCACGACCTGCCCGTGCCGCCCATGTCCCTGCACCTGGTGTTCATGGGCAACCCCGGCACCGGCAAGACCACCGTGGCCCGACTGATGAGCGGCCTGTACGCAGCCATCGGCGTGCTGAGCAAGGGCCAGCTGGTGGAGGTGGACCGCTCCGGCCTGGTGGCCGGCTATGTGGGCCAGACCGCGCTGAAGACCCAGGAGGTCATCAAGTCCGCCCTGGGCGGCGTGCTGTTTATCGACGAGGCCTACTCCCTGTCCTCCGGCGGTGAGAACGACTTCGGCCGGGAGGCCATCGAGACCATCCTGAAGGCCATGGAGGATCACCGGGACGATCTGATCGTCATCGTGGCGGGCTACACCGGCCCCATGGAGCAGTTCCTCTCCTCCAACCCGGGCCTGGAATCCCGCTTCAACAAATACTTCTTCTTCCCCGATTACAACGGCGAGCAGCTGATGGCCATCTTCCGCTCCCAGTGCAAGAAGAACGGCTATGTGCTCACCGAGGAGGCCGAGAAGACCGCCATCGCCTTCTTCACCCAGCTCTATGAGGAGCGCAGCGACAACTTCGGCAACGGCCGCGACGTGCGCAACTGCTTTGAGGATATGATCGTGCGCCAGTCCAACCGGGTGGCCGCCATGGAGGATCCCAGCAAGGAGGATCTGATGGCCGTACTGCCGGAGGACCTGGAGGATCCCGAGGAGGACGAGGAGGTCCCCGCCCAGGAAGAAGCAGAAGAAAAGGAATAAGTGCATCCAGCAACAATCCGCCCGGAGCAGATGCTCCGGGCGGACTTATATTATCTCCTAAAACTAAAATCTAAAAACTCACTTGAACTTCAGCTTCGGCTTATAGAACTCGAAGATCACCGCGTCGCGGCCCTTCTCATTGCGGGGCTCATGGGAGGTCCAGCCGAATTTCATGGCTCCCATCCACTCGGCCAGACGCACCAGCGGCGGCCGCAGACCGATCTTGTAGGCGATAAACTGGGGCCGGGCGATCACATTCAGCAGGGTGTGTCCCAACAGGAAGCCCTGGATGCCGCCGTAGCCCTCCTTGCGGTATTCCGTCGGCCGCATGGCCAGCTGTCCCCGCACCAGGTCCCTGGCATGAAAACGAAACCAGGCCACGATGAAAGGGTTGAAGCTCTCGATGCACACGTCCCCCCGGTAGTCCTCCAGCAGGGCGTAGGTCTTCTCGCAAAGCTCCCGGTTGCGCTTGCCGTTTTTCAGCTCCACGATCAGCGGGCCCCGGCCGCGCACGGCGGCCAGCACCTCGGAAAACAGGGGGATCCCATACTCGGTGCCGCAGAGCCTCAGCTGACTCAGCTCCGCATAGCTCAGCTCATCCACCCTGGCGTCCACGCCGCAGACCCGGTTCAAGGTGTCGTCATGGAAGACCACCACCTGTCCGTCCCGGCTCAGCTGCACGTCCAGCTCCATACCGTAGCCCGCCCGGGCGGCCAGGCGAAAGGCCTCCAGCGAATTTTCCGGCACGGACTTGTCCCGGGCGTGCAGGCCCCGATGGGCAAAGTTGCACCCCATAAAGGGCGCCTTCTGCCGTTTGGACGCGGAGCCCGGCGCGATCAGATACAGGGGCGCCGCCACGGCGGCCGCGCCCAGCAGCAGTGCTTTCATCGTTTTCTTTTCCATCTTGATATCCTCCGAGGCAACCCAGCGCCTGCAAGTCACTTCACCTGTAAAAACCAATATCATCCTATTGGATGTATATTGTAGCACGGCTCCGGTCATTCCGTCAATTTACAGCTTGTGCAATCTGTGAAAATCCTGTAGAATGATATTCGTTAGTATTGTAATAGGAGATGTACGCTATGAAGCTCAACAACAAGCGCACCGTTCTGGTGGGCCTGGCCTTCCTGTCCATCTGCGCCTTCTGGCAGATGTACGACAACATCGTCCCTCTGATCCTGACCAACACCTTTCATCTGAACGAGACCTTCTCCGGCGCCATCATGGCGGCGGACAATGTGCTGGCCCTGTTCCTGCTGCCCTTCTTCGGCAGCCTGTCCGACAAGACCGACACCAAAATCGGCAAGCGCATGCCCTTCATCCTCTTCGGTACCGGCTGCGCCATCATCCTGCTGAACATTCTTCCCATCCTGGACAACGGCTATGCCGCCGCGCCTTCCCCCTTCAAGCTGGCCTCCTTCGTGGTGGTGCTGGGCCTGCTGCTGATCGCCATGGGCACCTACCGCTCCCCCGCTGTGGCGCTGATGCCGGACGTGACTCCAAAGCCCCTGCGCTCCAAGGGCAACGCCATCATCAACCTGATGGGCGCCGTGGGCGGCCTGATCTATCTGGCGGTGGCAGCAGTCATGTACCCCAACGCCAAGGTCCAGGGGCTGAGCCATGTGAACTACCAGCCGCTGTTCATCGTGGTGGCGGCCATCATGTTCGTGTCCATCGGCCTGCTGTACCTGACCATCAAGGAGCCCAGGCTGGTGGCGGAAAACCGGGCCCTTGAGGCCCAGCACCCGGAATGGGATCTGGCTGAGGACGACGGCTCCGGCAACGAGGTGCTGCCTGTGGAGGTCAAGCGCTCCCTGGGCTTCCTGCTAGCCTCCATCGCTCTGTGGTTCATGGGCTATAACGGCGTCACCACCTGGTTCACCACCTATGTGAGCGTGGTCATGGGCCAGAGCCTGGGCGGCGCGTCCACCTGCCTGCTGATCGCCACCGCCGGAGCCATCATCTCCTACATCCCCGTGGGCGCCGTGGCCTCGAAGATCGGCCGCAAGAAGACCATCCTCTTCGGCGTGGTGCTGCTGGCGGTCTGCTTCCTGCTGGGCTTTGTGCTGACCACCACCTTCTCCTCCATCAACGTGGTGATGTTCATCGTCTTCGCCCTGGTGGGCCTGGCTTGGGCCTCCATCAACGTCAACTCCCTGCCCATGGTGGTGGAGATGTGCAAGGGCTCCGACGTGGGCAAGTTCACCGGCTACTACTACACCGCCTCCATGGCGGCCCAGGTGGTCACGCCCATCCTGGCGGGCACTCTCTTGCGCCATGTGAGCTACAAGACCCTGTTCCCCTACGCGGCCTTCTTTGTGGCCTGCAGCTTCGTGACCATGCTCTTTGTCCGCCACGGCGACGCCAAGGTGGAGGCCAAGCACGGCCTGGAAGCCTTTGAGGATATGGACGACTGAGGCAAATGCCCCTTCTGAAGACAGCAAACGATCCCCGCGGCCATACGACCGCGGGGATCGAGCTGTTTATGTTCCGCTCTATTTGTTTTCCGGCATGAGCTCGTCGCTCATGATCTGCAGCATCTCGTCGAACTTGGCGATGTCCTCCTCGCTGAAGCGCTCCTTCATACGCTGGATCACCGTCATCTCATAGGAGGAGAGCAGGCTCATATAATTGTAGAACTTCTCCGACAGCACCAGGTGATATTCCCGCCGGTCGGTCTGGGAGTTCTGCCGCTCCAGATAGCCCTTCTTGATCAGGCTGTTGACCTTGTAGGTAGCGTTGGACTGGGAGATGTTCAGGAAATCCGCAAACTCGCCCACCGTGGGCTGGTCCAGCATCTTGATCACTTCCAGGGAAAAGCCCTCCATGGCGGACAGGGACCCGTCCCGCTCCCGCACCAGTTCAAAGACCTTGCGGTAAAACTGCAGTTTGAACTTATCGTATACCTCAACAAAACTCTTTTCGAGCATGGTATCGCCCCCTCAACGGTCTTTCTTACCGAAAAATATTTTACTTCAAAAATTTTGATTTGTAAACGGTATTCACGCTTCTTTCCGTAAATAATTTGTATAAAATCTTTCGTGTACAAACTGTGAATTTTCACAAGTGCAGCCGCCGAAACTATTGACAAAGATCACCGCCGGTGATATATTAGCACTCGGAAGTTGAGAGTGCCAACAGTCTGGCGCATCGAGTGCTAACGGGAGCGTATCATGGCGATCAGCGAACGGAAAAAGAAAATACTGGCCGCCGTGGTGGATGAATACATCCGCACCGCCGAGCCAGTGGGCAGTAAGGCCATCGCTCAGAGCGGCTGTCTGAACTGCTCCTCCGCCACCATCCGCAACGAGCTGGCGGAGCTGGTGGCCATGGGCTACCTGGAGCAGCCCCACACCTCCGCCGGACGCGTGCCCACCCCCATGGGCTACCGGATGTACGTCAACGAGCTGATGGAAAAGCAGAAGCTGTCTCTGGAGGAGACGGAGGAGATGAACCGCCGTCTGAACCAGAAGCTGCAGGAGCTGGACAACACCATCAGCGACGTGAGCCGTCTGGCCTCCCAGCTGACCGATTATCCCGCCCTGGCGCTGACCGCCCAGAGCGCGGTCACGGTCCGGCGCTTTGACCTGATCTATGTGGACGCCAACACCTTCATCATCGTGCTGACGCTCAGCAGCAGTGTGGCCAAGAGCAAGCTGGTGCACCTGCCGGTCTCTGTGGACCAGAACATGGTGCAGCGCCTGTCCTCTCTGTTCAATTCCAGCTTTACCGGCATTGAAGAGGACCAGATCACCCCGCTGCTGATCAACAGCACCGAGCGCGCCGCGGACGACACCATGGGCCTGACCTCCGTCATCGCCGCCTTCGTCATTGAGACGCTGACCGAGGCCAACACCCCCACCGCCTATGTGTCCGGCGAGAACCGGCTGCTGAATCAGCCGGAGTTCCGGGACCCGGACAAGGCCCACCGGCTGATGAGCTATCTGTCCGGCGGCGGCTACATCCTCCCCCCTGCCGAGGGGCTGGAGAGCAGCGGCGAGGTCCGTGTGCTGATCGGCCCGGAGAACGTGGCCGAGGAGCTGAAGGACTCCAGCGTGATCGTCGCCAGCTACGACGCGGGCGACAACACCCGGGGCCTGATCGGCGTGGTGGGCCCCACCCGGATGGATTATTCCGCAGTGGCCGCCAAGCTGAGCTTCCTGGCCGCCGGTCTGTCCCGCCGCCTGAGCGGCGGCAGCGCACCGCCGGAGGGGATGCACAACAAACTAATCATCAAGGGAGATGACCCGAATGAGCACAGATAAGAAAGAGACCGCCCCTGAGGCCCAGGACGAGATCCTGGAGGAGCCCGCGGCCGAGGCTGAAGCGGTCAGCGAGGAAGCGGCAGCCCCCGAAACGGCGGAGAGTCCGGAAGCCCCCAAGGCCGACAAGAAGTCCCGCCGGGAGGAGAAGAAGGCCGCCAAAAAGAAGGACGAGGAAAAGCTCGCCGCGCTGGAAAACGAGAACGCGGCGCTCAATGACAAGTACCTGCGCATCTGCGCCGAGTACGACAACTTCCGCCGCCGCAGCCAGAAGGAAAAGGAAGGGCTGTACGGCGATATCAAGGCCGACACTGTGCAGAAGTTTCTGCCCGTGTACGACAATTTGGAGCGTGCGCTCCGTCAGGGCACCGAGGATGAGGCCTACCGCAAGGGCGTGGAGATGATCATGACCCAGTTTGAGTCCACGCTGGAAAAGCTGGGCGTCACCGCCATCGAGTGCCTGGGTGAGAAATTCGACCCCGAGCTCCACAATGCGGTCATGCATGTGGACGATGAGGAAAAGGGCGAAAACGAGATCGTGGAGGTCTTCCAGAAGGGCTTCAAGCTGGGAGACAAGGTGATCCGCTTCGCCATGGTCAAAGTAGCAAACTGAAGCGCCAAGCGCTTTTAGTGATATAAATTTGTTTAAAAAATTATTTCAGAATACAGGAGGAACAAACAATGGGTAAGATTATCGGAATAGATTTGGGTACTACCAACAGCTGTGTCGCCGTTCTCGAGGGCGGCGAACCCGTCGTCATCGCCAACGCCGAGGGCTCCCGCACCACGCCTTCCGTGGTCGCCTTCGCCAAGACCGGCGAGCGCATGGTGGGCCAGGTGGCCAAGCGCCAGGCCGTCACCAACCCCGACCGCACCATCTCTTCCATCAAGCGTGAGATGGGCTCCAGCTACAAGGTCACCATCGACAACAAGTCCTACACTCCCCAGGAGATCTCCGCCATGGTGCTGCAGAAGCTGAAGGCTGACGCCGAGGCCTATCTGGGCCAGACCGTCACCGAGGCTGTCATCACCGTCCCCGCCTACTTCACCGACGCACAGCGTCAGGCCACCAAGGACGCGGGCAAGATCGCCGGCCTGGACGTAAAGCGCATCATCAACGAGCCCACCGCGGCCGCTCTGGCCTACGGTGTGGACAAGGAAAACGAGCAGCGCATCATGGTCTATGACCTGGGCGGCGGTACCTTCGACGTGTCCGTGCTGGAGATCGGCGACGGCGTCATCGACGTGCTGGCCACCGCCGGCAACAACCGTCTGGGCGGCGACGACTTCGACGCCTGCATCACCAAGTACCTGGTAGATGAGTTCAAGAAGGCCGAGGGCGTGGATCTGAGCGGCGACAAGGTCGCCATGCAGCGTCTGCGTGAGGCCGCCGAGAAGGCCAAGATCGAGCTGTCCGGCGTGACCACCTCCAACATCAACCTGCCTTATATCACCGCCGACGCCAACGGCCCCAAGCATCTGGACGTGACCCTGACCCGGGCCAAGTTCAACGAGCTGACCCACCACCTGGTGGAGAAGACCATGGGCCCCGTGAAGCAGGCTCTGTCTGACTCCGGCCTACAGCCCAGCGACATCAGCAAGGTCCTGCTGGTGGGCGGCTCCAGCCGTATCCCCGCCGTGCAGGATATGGTCAAGTCCCTGATCGGCAAGGAAGGCTTCAAGGGCATCAACCCCGACGAGTGCGTGGCCATCGGTGCCGCCATCCAGGGCGGCGTGCTCTCCGGTGACAAGGACGGCATCGTGCTGGTGGACGTGACCCCGCTGTCCCTGGGCATTGAGACCCTGGGCGGCGTGTGCACCCGTCTGATCGAGCGCAACACCTCCATCCCCACCCGCAAGAGCCAGGTGTTCTCCACCGCCGCCGACAACCAGACCTCTGTTGAGGTCAACGTGCTGCAGGGCGAGCGCGAGATGGCCCAGTATAACAAGAGCCTCGGCCGCTTCCATCTGGACGGCATCGCCCCGGCCCGCCGCGGCGTGCCTCAGATCGAGGTCACGTTCGATATCGACGCCAACGGCATCGTGAACGTCTCCGCCAAGGACCTCGGCACCGGCAAGGAGCAGCACATCACCATCACCGCCTCCTCCAACATGTCCAAGGAGGACATCGACAAGGCCGTCAAGGAGGCCGAGATGTACGCCGCCGAGGATGCCAAACGCAAGGAGGAAGTGGACGTACGCAATCAGGGCGACCAGATGGTCTATCAGACCGAGAAGACCATCGCCGATCTGGGCGATAAGCTGGACGCCGGCGAGAAGGCCGAGGTGGAAGCCAAGCTGAACAGCCTGAAGCACGCACTGGAAGGCACCGACACCGCCGCCATCAAGAGCGCCACCGAGGAACTGACCCAGGCCTTCTACAAGCTCAGCGAGAAGCTGTACCAGCAGGCGGGCGGCCCCCAGGGCGCGGGCTTTGACCCCAGCCAGGCGGGCGGCGCGCAGGGCGGCCCCACCGGCGGTCAGGACTACTACGACGCCGATTACACCGTGGTCGACGACGACAAGTAAGCAATCCATTCAACCAATTCTTTCCCTCTCACGATAACCCTTACGTCATTGAGCTGAGGCCTAAGCCTCAGCTCAATGACGCGCATTCCAACAGGATGGGAGAAATTCTATGGCAGAAAAACGCGATTATTACGAGGTGCTCGGCGTAAGCAAGGGCGCCACGGCGGAGGAAATCAAAAAGGCATACCGGAAGATCACCAAGGCCAATCACCCGGATCTGCACCCCGGCGACAAGGAGTGCGAGGAGCGCTTCAAGGAGGCCAATGAGGCCTATGAGGTACTGTCCGATGATGAAAAGCGCAAGAAGTACGACCAGTTCGGCCACGCGGCCTTCGACCCCAACGCCGGTTACGGCGGCGCGGGCTTTGACGGCTTCGGCGATCTGGGCGATATCTTCGGGGATCTCTTCGGCGGCTTTGGGGGCTTTGGCGGCTTCGGCGGCCAGACCCGCAATCCCAACGCGCCCCGCCGGGGCGAGAACGTCCGCACCAGCGTGAACATAAGCTTCGAGGAGGCCGCTTTCGGCTGCGAAAAGGAGGTCACCGCTCCCCGGGTGGAGCAGTGCCCGGACTGCAATGGCAGCGGCTGCGCCCCCGGCACCACGCCGGAGGTCTGCCCGGACTGCAACGGCAGCGGCACCGTGCGCACCACTACCCGCACCCCCTTCGGCATGGCCCAATCCACCGGTCCCTGCTCCAAGTGCCGGGGCAGCGGCAAGATCATCCACCAGCCCTGCAAGACCTGCCGGGGTATGGGTCGGATCCGCCGCCAGCACAAAATGACCGTGAAGATTCCCGCCGGCATCGACGACGGGCAGATCATCTCCCGGGCGGGCTATGGCGACACCGGAGCCAACGGAGGCTCTCCCGGCGATCTGCTGATCAACGTCACGGTTCGGCCCCACGCCATCTTTGAGCGCGACGGCAGCTCCGTACTCATGGAGCAGGAGATCAGCTACGCCCAGGCTACCCTGGGCGCCGAAGTGGAAGTCCCCACTCTGGACGGCAAGGTCAAGCTGACCATCCCCGAGGGCACCCAGCCCGGCGCGGTGTTCCGCATGCGTGGCCGGGGCATCCCCTATCTCCGGGGCAGCGGCCGCGGCGACCAGTTCGTATCCGTAAAGGTGGTCGTACCCAAGAACCTGAACGCCAACCAGAAGGAGCTGCTGCGTCAGTTTGCCGCCTCTATGGGCGAGCAAGACAGCGGTGGCAAAGGCAGCATCTTCGGCAAAAAGAAGAAATAAGTTTTTGTTTTAAAAAAACGGAACGGGATCTTTCCCGTTCCGTTTTTTCATATGGGCAGCACCCGTCAATCGCTCTTATCATATACAACACAAATCATAACTGTCATGATATCGGTATGGTGGGCGCATTGCAATTCAGCCATTTGCTGTGTTAAAATGCCTTAAGTTGTTTGTTCGGGCACGTACAAAGGACCTCCTGCTGTTGCAGGCGGTCCTTTCTGCATAAGCAGCAACTATCTGCCTTCCCATATTGGAAAGCAAGGAGGCCGCCATGGAAAACAGACAGTCACAATTTCCCCTGTATGATCCGTCCTTTGAACACGACTCCTGCGGCATCGGCGCCGTCATCAGCATTCGGGGCGAGCAGAGCCACCGCACGGTGGACGACGCGCTGAAGATCGTGGAGAAACTGCAGCACCGGGCGGGCAAAGACGCCTGCGGCGAGACCGGCGATGGTGTGGGTCTGATGATGCAGATCCCCCACAAGCTGATGCTCAAGGCCGCCCGCCAGATTGGGATCGAGGACCTGGGCCCGGCTCGCAGCTACGGCGTGGGCATGTTCTTCTTTCCCCAGGACACCCTCAAGCGCCTGCAGGCCCGGAAGATGCTGGAGATCATCGTAGAGCGCCACGGGGTGGAATTTCTGGGTTGGCGGGAGGTGCCCATCTGTCCGGAGATCCTGGGCAAGACCGCCCGGGACGCCATGCCCTGCATCATGCAGTGCCTCGTTCGCCGTCCGGCGCAGGTCCGGGAGGGACTGGACTTTGACCGGCTGCTGTACATCATCCGCCGGGAATTCGAGCAGAGCGATATCGGCACCTACATTCCCTCCTTCTCCAGCCGGACCGTGGTCTACAAGGGGATGTTCCTGGTCCATCAGCTGCGCTCCTTCTATAAAGACCTGCAGGACCCGGACTGCGAGAGCGCCATGGCCATGGTCCACTCCCGCTTCTCCACCAACACCAACCCCAGCTGGGAGCGGGCCCACCCCAACCGCTACATCATGCACAACGGGGAGATCAACACCATCCGCGGCAATGTAGACCGGATGCTGGCTCGGGAAGAGACCATGCACTCCCCTGTGATCGGGGATGAGGACATGGACCGCATCCTGCCCGTGGTGGACCAGCGGGGCTCAGACTCCGCCATGCTGGACAACACCCTGGAATTTCTCATGATGAACGGGATCGAGCTGCCCCAGGCGGTGATGATGACCATCCCGGAGCCCTGGGCCAACGACCGGAAAATGAGCCAGGCCAAGAAGGATTTCTATCAATATTACGCCACCATGCTGGAGGCCTGGGACGGCCCGGCCGCCATCGTCTTCTCCGACGGCGACAGCGTGGGCGCCGTGCTGGATCGCAACGGTCTGCGCCCTTGCCGCTGGTACCAGACGAGAGACGACTACCTGATCCTGTCCTCCGAGGTGGGCGTGCTGGAGCTGGAGCCGTCGCAGATCGTGAAGAAGTCCCGGCTGCAGCCGGGCAAGATGCTCCTGGTGGACACGGTGCAGGAGCGGCTGATCGAGGACGCGGAGATCAAGTCCCACTATGCCGAGCAGAGCCCCTACGGGGAGTGGCTGGACGCCCATCTGGTGCATTTGGAGGAGCTGCCCATCCCCAATTTGAAGGTGGAGAAGCACTCCCAGGAGCTACGGGACAAGTTGTACAAGGCCTTCGGCTACACCTATGAGGACGTGAAGGAATCCATCCTGCCCATGGCCAAGAACGGGGCGGAGCCCATCGCCTCCATGGGGACCGACATCCCCCTGGCGGTGCTGTCCGAGGCCCGACAGCCCCTGTTCAGCTACTTCAAGCAGCTCTTCGCTCAGGTGACCAACCCGCCCATCGACGCCATCCGGGAGAAGATCGTCACCGACACCTCGGTCTATCTGGGTGCCTCCGGCAACCTGCTGGAGGAAAAGGCGG
The DNA here is from genome assembly GCA_017470325.1 of Oscillospiraceae bacterium. The sequence continues at coordinate 8,686 of JAFUES010000034.1, read as the reverse complement.
AAAACTGCACCGTGCTGCAGATCCACAACCCCATCCTCACCAGCGTGGACCTGATGAAGATCCGCCACATGGACAGCCCCGATCTGAAGGTGGCCACCATCTCCCTGCTCTACTACAAGCGCACGCCTTTGGAGAGCGCCGTGGAGCGGCTGTTCGTGGCCTGTGACCGGGCCTATAAGCAGGGGGCCAACATCCTGATCCTTTCGGACCGGGGCGTGGATGAAAACCACGTGGCCATCCCCTCGCTGCTGGCCGTGTCCGCCGTGCAGAAATACCTGGTGCGCACCAAAAAGCGCACGGCCCTCTCCCTGATCCTGGAGAGTGCCGAGCCCCGCACCGTCCACCACTTTGCCACGCTTCTGGGCTACGGTGCCCAGGCCATCAATCCCTACCTGGCCCAGGAGTGCATCGAAGAACTGGTGACGCTCAACATGCTGGACAAGGACGCCGGGGCCGCCATAGACGACTATGACCGGGCCATTCTGGGTGGCATCGTGAAGATCGCTTCCAAGATGGGTATCTCCACCATCCAGTCCTACCAGGCCGCCCAGATCTTCGAGTGCATCGGCATCAGCCGCAAAGTCATCGACCGCTACTTTACCAACACCGTCAGCCGGGTGGAGGGCATCGGCATGGAGGAGATCGGCGAGGGCGTGGAGTGGAAGCACGACCAGGCCTTCGAGCCCCTTGGGCTGGGTATCGACACCACGCTCAACGCCGTGGGCTCCCACAAGCTGCGCTCCGGTCCGGCTGCCGAGGACCACATGTACAATCCCCTCACCATCAAGCTCCTGCAAAAGGCGGCACGGGAGGGCAGCTACGAGACCTTCAAGCAGTACACCTCCATGGTGGACAATCTGGAGGTCCCCCACACCCTGCGAGGCCTGGTGGACCTGAAGCCGGACCCCAACGGCGGCATCCCCCTGGAGGAAGTGGAACCGGTGGAGAGCATCGTCAAGCGCTTCAAGACCGGCGCCATGAGCTACGGCTCCATCTCTCAAGAGGCCCACGAGTGTCTGGCCATCGCCATGAACACCCTGGGCGGCAAGTCCAACTCCGGTGAGGGCGGTGAGACCCCGGATCGGCTGACCGATCCCCTGCGCTGCTCCGCCATCAAGCAGATCGCCTCCGGCCGCTTCGGCGTGACCAGCGCCTATCTGAACAGCGCTCAGGAGCTGCAGATCAAGATGGCCCAGGGCGCCAAGCCCGGCGAGGGCGGACACCTGCCCGGCAGCAAGGTCTATCCCTGGATCGCCAAAACCCGCTGCTCCACGCCCGGCGTCTCCCTGGTGAGTCCCCCGCCCCATCACGACATCTACTCCATCGAGGATCTGGCACAGCTGATCTTCGATCTGAAAAATGCCAACCGCCACGCCCGGATCAGCGTCAAGCTGGTGTCCGAGGCTGGGGTGGGCACCGTGGCCTGCGGCGTGGCCAAAGCCGGGGCCCAGGTGGTGCTGATCTCCGGCTATGACGGCGGCACCGGCGCCGCGCCCATGTCCTCCATCCACAACGCAGGGCTTCCCTGGGAGTTGGGCGTGGCAGAGGCCCACCAGACCCTGGTGAAGAACGGCCTGCGGGAACAGGTGGTCATTGAGACCGACGGCAAGCTGATGACCGGCCGGGACGTGGCCGTGGCTTGTATGCTGGGGGCGGAGGAGTTCGGCTTCGCCACCGCGCCGCTGATCACCCTGGGCTGCTGCATGATGCGGGTGTGCAATCTGGACACCTGCCCTGTGGGCGTTGCCACCCAGAACCCCAAACTCCGCGCCCGCTTTGCCGGCAAGCCCGAGTACGTGATGAACTTCATGCGCTTCGTGGCCCAGGAGCTGCGGGAGTGCATGGCCTATGTGGGCGTGCGCACCGTGGACGAGCTGGTGGGCCGCAGCGACCTGCTGACCGTGCGGGAAAGGCGCATCACTCCCCGGGCGGAGACCGTGGACCTGTCCGCGCTGCTGGTCAATCCCTACGGCGAGGACGTGCCCCACTTCGCGCCCGAGGCGGTCTATCGCTTCAAGCTGTCCGAGACCAAGGATTGCAGCCTGCTGATGAAGAAGCTGGGCCCATCCCTGAGCAAGGCACGGCACGGGAAGCTGACGGTGGAGGTATCCAGCACAGACCGGGCATTCGGCACCCTGTTTGGCTCGGAGATCACCCGGACCTGCGGTGACAGTCTCAAGGAGGACAGCTACGTGATCCAGTGTCGGGGCGGCGGCGGACAGTCCTTCGGTGCCTTTATCCCCAAAGGTCTGACCCTGCGCCTGGAGGGCGACAGCAACGACGGCTTCGGCAAGGGCCTCTCCGGAGGCAAGCTGGTACTCTACCCGCCCAGGGGCAGCCGCTTCCAGGCGGACGAAAACATCATCGTGGGCAACGTAGCCCTGTACGGCGCCACCTCCGGCAAGGCCTTCATCGCGGGCGTGGCCGGGGAACGCTTCTGCGTGCGCAATTCCGGCGCCAGCGCGGTGGCGGAGGGCGTGGGCGACCACGGCTGCGAGTACATGACAGGCGGCCGGGTGGTCATCCTGGGTCAGACCGGGAAGAACTTCGCGGCGGGCATGTCCGGCGGCGCGGTGTACGTGCTGGACGAAAAGCACGACCTGTACACCCGGCTGAACAAGACCGGCCTGGTCATGTCCACCCTGAAGGAGCCCCACGACATCCAGGAGCTGGAGGAGCTGATTTCCCAGCATGTGGAGGCCACCGGCTCCGTCAAGGGCAGGCACATTTTGGAAAACTTTGAAAGCTATATTCCGGCCTTCAAGAAGATCATCCCCCGGGATTACGAGCGCATGATCTCGGCCATCGCCGCCTACGAGGGCAAGGGCGAGAGCCGGGAGCAGGCGGAGATCGCGGCCTTCTACGCTGCGATCAAGCACTGACAGGAGGGTACGGCTATGGGAAAACCCACAGGATTTCTGGAATACGCGCGCTGCGCCAACCAGCGCCGCCCCGCCCTGGAGCGCATCAGGGACTGGGAGGATCTCTACATCCCCGTGGAGGGCCAGCGGCGTCTGGAGCAGGGCGCCCGCTGCATGAACTGCGGCGTCCCCTTCTGCCAGGCGGGCGTGCAGTTTGAGGGCAAGCAGCTGGGCTGCCCGCTGCACAACCTGATCCCCGAGTGGAACGACATGCTCATGGACGGCAACTACGGCCATGCCCTGGCCCGCCTGCTAAAGACCAACAACTTCCCCGAATTCACCGGGCGGGTCTGCCCCGCCTTCTGCGAGCAGGCCTGCACCTGCGGGCTCTACGACGCGCCCATCACCGTGCATGACAACGAGCGCAGCATCATCGAATATGCCTTCGCAAACGGTATGATGAAGCCCCGCTTCACCAAAAACGTGTCCGGGAAGAACGTGGTGGTGGTCGGCTCCGGCCCCGCCGGGCTGGCGGTGGCCGATCAGCTGAATCACCGGGGCCACAGCGTCACCGTCATCGAAAAGCACCCGCGCCCCGGCGGGATCCTGGCCTACGGCATCCCCAACATGAAGCTGCCCAAGAGCGCCGTGCAGCGGCGCATTGACCTGATGACCGACGAGGGCGTCACCTTCGTGACCAATCTGGACGCCTCCGACCCGGCCATTGCCCGGCGCCTTAGCCGGGAGTTTGACGCAGTAGTGCTCTGCTGCGGCGCGGAGGAGCCCCGCAGCATCGGCGTGGACAGCACCGGGGTCCGGGGCGTGTGTTACGCCATGGACTACCTGCACGCGGCGGTGGACCGGCAGCAGTTCGGCATCGAATCGGAGCTGCCCAGCGCTGCGGGCCGGGACGTGATCGTCATCGGCACCGGCAACACCGCCACCGACTGCGTGGCCACGGCCATCCGCCAGGGCTGCCGCAGCGTGATCCAGCTGGTCCGCCGGGGGCGGGAGGACTATGTGGACAGCGCCGGAAATCTCCCCCAGGACTACGCCCAGGAGGAGGCCGAGGCCCTCTTTGGTCAGGACCCGCGGGTCTTTCGGCAGAGCGTGGCCTCCCTGCAGGCGGACGAGGCTGGGGACCTACAGGCCATCGTTACCAAGAGCGGCGAGCAACTCCCCTGCCAGCTGCTGATCGGCGCCACCGGCTTTGCCGGCTGCCGGGCGGACGTGTGCGAGGCCTTTGGGGTAGAGCGGAAAAACACCGTCGTCACCCAGGCGGGCCAGTATTGCACCAATGTGCCCCATATCTTCACCGCCGGAGACATGCATCGTGGCCAGTCCCTGGTGGTCCACGCCATTGCGGAGGGCCGGGCGGCGGCCATCGAGGTAGACCGCTACCTGATGGGCTATACGAATCTGATCTGAACATATGGCAAGAGGCCGACACGGAGTCAAAACCGTGTCGGCCTCTTGCTGTGTATCGTTATTTTTCTGTATCGGTCAGGGCGAGCAGATAGTCCCGGGCGGAGAGCAGGTCCGGCAGGATCGCCGCCGCTTTCTGACGCATCTCATCGTCCGGCGGGACCAGGTCCGGGATCATCAGCGGCCGCATCCCGGCGGCGTGGGCCGCGCGGATACCGTTGAAGGAATCCTCGATCACCCAGATCTCCGACGGCTCCGCGCCGCAGAGGTCCCCGGCCTTGAGAAAGATCTCCGGGTGGGGCTTGCTGTGCGTCACCATATCGCCGGTGACCACATGGTCAAAAAAGCCCAAAAGCCCCACGCCGGAAAGCTCCCTACGCACGTAATCCTCCGGCGAGGAGGAGGCCACCGCCAGGGGCAGCCCCGCGGCCTTCAGCGCCTCCAGGATCTCCCGGGAGCCGGCCTTCACCGGCATCTGGGCCCCTCCCCGCTGAAAGCGGACGCGCAGCAGGGTATAGAAATCCTCCAGGGAAAAGCCGGGTCCGTAGGCCTCGTCCATGATCTCCCGGGTCCTGGCGGGAGTGGTACCGATGCAGCGCATGTAGACCTGTTCGATGCCGTCCAGGCCCAGGGTCTCGCCCACCTGCTTCCAGCGGCCCATGGCCACCCGCTCCGAATCCAGGAGCACACCGTCCAGATCGAAGATGACGGCCCTGCAGGCGCGCATATCAGTACGCAATGCCCCAGTAGATCATGTGCTTGGCGGGCTTGCCGCAGCAGGCACAGGTCTCCCCCAGCTTCTCCTGCTCAAAGGGGATGCAGCGGGAGGACATGCCCGCCTGCTCCTTCATGGCCAGCTCGCAATCCAGCTCGCCGCACCACATGGTCTTGATAAAGCCGCCGTGCTCAGCCTGGAGCTTTTTGGCCTCTTCCAGGGAGGAAGCGGCGAAGATATGCTCGTCCAGGTTTTTCTTAGCCTTGTCGAACAGGCCCTGCTGCACCTGATCCAGCAGACCGGGCAGAAGCTCCACCGCCTGGTCCAGGGCCACGGAGATCTTCTCGCCGTTATCGCGGCGCACCGCCATGCACACGCCGTTTTCGATGTCCTTGGGTCCCAGCTCCACACGCAGGGGCACGCCCTTCATCTCGTACTGGGCGCACTTCCAGCCCAGGCTGTTGTCGCTGGTGTCGATCCGGCAGCGGATGCCCGCGGCCTTGATGGCCTCATACAGGGCCGTGGCCTTCTCGATGACACCCTCCTTGTGCTGGGCCACCGGGACCACCACCACCTGCACCGGTGCAATGCGCGGGGGCAGGACCAGGCCGTTGTTGTCGCCGTGGGTCATGATGATGCCCCCAATGATGCGGGTGGACAGGCCCCAGGAGGTCTGGAAGGGATACTTCTGCTTGTTGTCCTTATCGGTGAAGGTGATGTCGAACTGTTTGGCAAAGCCGTCGCCGAAGTAGTGGCTGGTGCCGGACTGCAGGGCCTTGTGGTCATGCATCATGCACTCGATGGTGTAGGTGTTCACTGCGCCGGCGAATTTCTCCTTCTCGGTCTTGTTGCCCCGGATGACGGGCATGGCCAGATAGTTCTCGCACAGGTCCGCGTAGACCTCCAGCTGCTGCAGGGTCTCCTTGCGGGCCTCCTCCTCGGTGGCGTGGAGGGTGTGGCCCTCCTGCCACAAGAACTCACGGCCCCGCAGGAAGGGGCGGGTGGTCTTCTCCCAGCGGAGCACGGAGCACCACTGGTTATACAGCATGGGCAGATCCCGCCAGGAGTGGACCACATGGCTCCAGTGGTCGCAGAAAAGGGTCTCGGAGGTGGGCCGGATGCACAGCCGCTCGGGCAGCTCCTCGCTGCCGCCCACGGTGACCCAGGCGCACTCGGGGGCAAAGCCCTCCACATGATCCTTTTCCTTCTGCAGGAGGCTCTCGGGGATCAGCATGGGCATGGACACGTTCTCGTGGCCGTCACGCTTGAACATGCCGTCCAGCACCTGCTGGATGTTCTCCCAGATGGCGTAGCCGTAGGGGCGCAGGATGAAGCAGCCCTTCACGCCGGAATAATCCACCAGCTCCGCCTTGGTGCACACGTCCGTGAACCACTGGGCGAAGTCCACCTCCATATCGGTGATCTGTTCTACCTTTTTGTCTTTTGCCATTTTCAATACCTCTCATATCGCCAGGGCCCTTGCCCCGTCGTAGTATATGGCCGCGCATCCCGCGCGGCTCACGGTCTAATATTCTACCGTCCCCACCGGGCCTTGTCAATACTTGGCACTGGTCAAAAGTTCCAAAATGCAACGATTTTGCTTGACCTGTGGGCACACAGCCGCTATAATGTCGATGATTGTACCTTTTACAATCGGAGGTGAACACTATTAACAAGCAGAAATTTCTTGCGGAGCTTGGCAAGCTGCTGACCTTCATGTATGAGGAGGATCGGCAGACCGCACTTGCCATGTACGTCAAGATGTTTGAAGACACGGAAGATGAACAGGCGCTGCTGCAGGCGCTGGTTTCTCCCACCCGCCAGGCCGTGATCGTAGCCCGCGCCTACAACGCCAAGATGCGTAAGCTCCAGGTGGAGGCGCAGAGCCGCGAGGAGACCGGCGAGCGTGTCGAAGATGAGACCACGCCGGACTATATCCTGGCGATCCATAAGGTCTACGAAGAAGCGGTGCCCGACCGGTCTGCCGGGTCCGCACCCATGGAGGATCAGTTCTCCCTGTTTGAAGAAGACGTGTTCTCGGAAGAGGACGCAGATGCGCAGCCCGATGAATCTGCCGAAGAAGCCCCTGTGGAAGCAGACCTCGAAGACGCCGCGGAGCCGGAAGAGCCGGCCGTGACCGGCGAGGCCGAGACTCCTGTCGAGGAGCCGGAAGCACACGAGGAAGATTTGGAACCCCTGGCCGCCCCGGAAGCAGCGGAGGCCGCGCCTGTTGAGGCCGTGGCAGCCGCTGCGCCCCTCTTCGTCCTGGATGACGATGAGACCAAGGCGGAGGAAGAGCCCGCGGACAAGGACGCGCTGGATGAATTTCTGGCGGACTTCTCCATCGAGGGCGATCCCCTCTCCCCGGAAGAGGATGAGGAAGAAGAGGCTTCAGACGAAGAGGAAGACCTTTCGGACAAGGCTTTCGAATTGGACGACGAGGCAGACGAGGGGGAAGATGACCTGGGGCAGCCTGTCCCCACAGCGACCGTACGCAAGGCAAGGCCCCTGCTGCTGATCCTGTATATCATCCTGGCGATCCCCATCACGCTGGCCCTGATTTGTGTGCTGTTGATCCCCACCCTGTTCTTCCTGGGTCTGGCTGTCAGCGCCATCGCCGCGGGTGCGGCTTTCTTTGTCACCGCGTTCAGTGGCTTTCCCGTATTGGCGGATATCCTGATCGTCCTGGGTGCCGCGCTGATCATTCTGGCCCTGGGCCTGCTGTTCCTGTGGATCTTTATCTGGTTCATCGGCGGCGCGATCGTGGGCCTGATCCGCGGGGTCGTATCTCTGGGCGCCAGATGGTGCTATAAGGAGGTTGCGGCATGAAAAAAGGTTGGAGAGTCATTTTGGTGATCGTCCTGGTGGCGATCCTTCTGGGCGCGGTCTGCGTGGGCGTCGGCCTGATGACCGGCGGCGACATGCCCCGTATCCTGGGCGTCATGGACGAGCGCTATCATCCGGCGGTCTATTATGAATATGCCGGCGATGTAGTGGAAGCAATTACAGAAGCCATCCAGGCGCCTGCCGCCTGAGATGGACCCGGATGGAGATACCGGTTATGGATAAGAGAGAAGATGCGACAAAATATGATGCGCTGAAGCTGGAAAACCAGTTGTGTTTCCCGCTTTACGCCTGCTCCCGGGAGATCATCAAGCAGTACAAGCCCTACCTGGACGAGATCGACCTGACCTACACCCAGTACATCGCCATGATGGTGCTGTGGGAAAAGAAGGCCGTCACCGTCAAGGAGCTGGGCAACGCCCTGTTTCTGGATTCCGGCACCCTGACCCCCCTGCTCAAGAAGATGGAGGCCAAGGGGCTGATCCATCGGCAGCGGTCCGCGGAGGACGAGCGCAGCCTGATCGTCAGCCTGACCGAGGAGGGTGAAGCGCTGAAGGAGCAGGCCGTTGCGGTCCCTTACAAGATGGCCCAGTGCACGGGCCTTGCCCCGGAGGAGGCCGCGCAGCTGTATCAGCTTCTGTACAAGATGCTCAAGTAAATCCCGCATACAGACACCGGCGGAGCCTTGATGGTTCTGCACCTGTCAACCAAAAGTAGACAGTAAAAAAGAATAGTCAAGGAAAGCCCAGTTCGGTTTTGTACTGAACTGGGCTTTTGTAGCCCAGAGCGGCGTGCCGCCGCTGGTTGTTGAAGAAGAAAACATACTGATCCAGGAGGGCGG
>JAFUES010000033.1 GCA_017470325.1 Oscillospiraceae bacterium | reverse complement strand
GGAGCAGGCCCTGGCCCTGCGCCTGGCCGCGTCTGCGGCGGAAGTATAATAAAAGGGAGAGCGGCAAGCCGCTTTCCTCGTGACCTTTGGATGAAAGAAGACAGAGCAATGGAGCAGAGAACGAAACGGATCCTGATGAGCGTGCTGGGTGTGGTCATCTGCGGCGTCAGCGTAGGCATGTTCAAGCACGCGGCCTTCGGCGTAGATCCCTTCCAGACCCTGATGAGCGGGCTGGACGCCTGTATCCCCATCCGCTTCGGCACCCTGTATGTGATCGCCAACGTGGTCCTGCTGCTGTTCGCCCTGCTGCTGGACCGGCGAAAGATCGGCCTTGCCACGCTGATCAATCTGTTCCTGCTGGGCTATATCGCCGAGGGGTCTCAGCGCTGCCTGCAGGCGCTGCTGCCCGGGGCCGGACTCGCGGCCCGGCTGCTGTTGCTGCTGGCGGGGATCGTCATCATGTGTCTGGCCTCGGCCCTGTACTTTACCGCGGACCTGGGGGTCTCGCCCTATGACGCGGTGGCCCTGATCTGGTCGGAGAAGCAGAGCCGCGTCGCCTTTCCCGTGTGCCGGGTGATCTGCGATCTGGTCTGCGTGGCGCTGGGCGTGCTGCTGTGCCGGGCTGCGGGCTTTTCTCTGGGGCAGATCGGCGGTGTGGCTGGGATCGGCACCATCATCACGGCCTTTTTCATGGGGCCGCTGATCGCCTTTTTCAATACCCATGTGGCCCGGCCCTTCCTGTACGGCCGGGGACAGAGCGAGACCTGAGGGGAGGGACGGCCATGGAGATCCTGGATATCTGCGACGAGCGGGGCCTGCCCACCGGGGAGACCATCGAGCGCGCCGAGGCGCACCGCAGGGGCATCCTGCACCGGACGGCCCACGTGTGGGTCGTCCGGCGGCGGGAGGGCCGCTGGGAGATCCTGCTGCAAAAGCGCGCTAAAAACAAGGAGTCCTTTCCCGGTATGTTCGACACCTCCTCCGGAGGGCATATCCCCTCAGGCGCGGAGCCGCTGGACTCGGCCCTGCGGGAGCTGGAAGAGGAGCTGGGCATCCGGGCCCGACCGGAGCAGCTCGCCTACGCGGGGCACTTCCGAAGCCAGTATGAGGCGGTCTTTTACGGCGCCATTTTCCGGGACAACGAATATACCCGGGTCTATGTGTACCGGGAGCCGGTGGACATCAGCACCCTGCGCCTCCAGACCGAGGAGGTGGAGGAGGTGCGCTGGTTCGACCTGGAGGCGGTCCGGGAGGAGATCCGGACCAGCAGGGAACGGATCTGCGTGCCCAGCGACGGCCTGGCCGTGCTGACGGACTATTTGAAAAGAGAAGCGTAAAGAAGCCGCGGCTTGCACCGCGGCTTCTTTGACTTTATGCAGCTTAAATCAGCGGGGCGAGCACCTTGACCAGCACACCCAGCAGCTTGGTAAACCATTTCTCCGCTTTCAGCGTCTCCATATCCACCGGGCGGCAGAGAGCCTGGGTCTTCAGAAAGTCGCTGCGGATCTCCTCGATGCAGGCCGCGCCGTTGAGATAGGCGGCGCACTCAAAGTGGTGGTACAGGCTGCGGTAGTCCAGGTTGATGGTGCCCACCACCGCCTCCCGCCCGTCGGCCACAAAGACCTTGGCGTGGACGAAGCCGGGCGTGTACTCGTACAGCTTGACGCCGGAGCGCAGCAGGGCGGGATAGTGGGTCTTGGCCAGGGCGTAGGGCATCTTCTTGTCCGGGATGCCCGGCAGGATCAGCCGCACGTCCACGCCCCGCTCGGCGGCAAAGCGCAGGGCCGTCTCCATCTCCCCATCCAGCACCAGGTAGGGGGACATGATGTACACAAAGTCCCGGGCCCGGTTGAGGATATCCATGTAGACCCATTCGCCCACTCGCTCATCGTCCAGCGGGCAATCGCCGTAGGGCAGGACGAAGCCTCCGGCCCCCGCCTGCGCCGGCACAGGCGCGTCCAGATATTCCGGCTCGAAGCGGGTGTCCCGCTTGTCGATGTTCCACATCTGCAGGAACATCAGTGTGAAGCTGCGCACCGCCTGGCCCTGGATCATGACGGCGGTGTCCTTCCAGTGGCCGAAGCGGCGGACGGCGTTGATGTACTCATCCGCCAGATTGATGCCGCCGGTGAAGGCGGTGTGCCCGTCGATGACCAGGATCTTCCTGTGGTCCCGATAATTGTAATAGGTAGAGACAAAGGGCGTGATGGGCGCGAAGGTCTTGCACTGGATGCCCAGCTGGCTCAGCCGCTTGGGATAGTCCCGGGGCAGGGTGAAAAACTCGTTGGTGCCGTCGTAGATCAGCCGCACGTCCACGCCCTGGCTGGCCTTGCGGGCCAGGATCTCCAGGATCTGCCCCCACATGACGCCCTCGTCCACTACGAAGAACTCCAGGAAGATGAACTTCTCCGCCGCCTCCAGCTGCGCAAGCAAGGCGGGGAACAGATCGTCCCCCAGAGGGAAGTAGCGGACGCCGCAATCGTCATAGACCGGGAAACAGCCGGTGCGGCCCACATAGCGGTACAGCCCCTCCACCTCCGGCGCCTGCTCCCGGACCCGGTCCAGCACCTGGGGGTCCTGGGGCAGGGTCTCCCGGGTCTCTTCGCTGAGAGCGGCAAAACGGCGCTTGAGCAGCCGATGGCCCAGGTCGCTCTGAATGTAGAAATACAGCAGCGCGCCGAAGGCGGGCAGGGCCATGATGACGATGATCCAGGTGATCTTGGCGCTGTTGTCGTGATCGCCGTTGAGCAGGAACAGGGCCATGACGACGGAGAAGACCAGATTGATGGTGTAGTAATGGGGCAGATAGTCCCGCAGGTAACCGAAGCCCGCCACCATCAGCGCGATCTGCAGCAGCAGAAACAGCAGGATGAAGCCCGCCCGGCTGAACACCGCCCGCAGCAGGCCGTGGCGGCCCCGTTTCAGCAGGCGCAGTCCGGTATCCTTCATGTTGTCTGTGACAATCTGGCGCATCTGTCCATCCCTTCTGCCTTGACCGGCCTTTCTGAGAATGCTATTATTTGGTAAAGAAAACTTTGAGAAAAAATTATACCGCTCCTTTATTCCCGCGTCAAGCGGGGGGAGGAGCTGTGGGAGAAAGCCATGACCCTGCTGATCCTTGTGCTGGCGCTGGCACTGCTGTTTCTGGCTCTGTGCTGGGGCGTCTACCGCTTCACCTTTTACAATCCCATCCCCCGGAGGGAGGATCCCTATGACATCCCCAAGGGCAGGCAGTACCAGGAGACCAAGGACTTCGCCCTGGAGCTGATCCGGGAATTCGACGCCCTGCCCTATGAGCAGGTGTACATCCGGTCCGTGGACGGCCTGCGGCTCAGCGGGCACTACTATCACGTGCGGGACGGGGCGCCCCTGCAGATCCAGATGCACGGCTACCACGGCACCACCCTGCGGGATTTCAGCGGCGGCAACAGGCTGGCACTGGCGGCGGGCCACAACCGCCTGGTGATCGAGGAGCGGGCCCACGGGGACAGCGACGGCCACACCATCTGCTTCGGCGTGCTGGAGCGGCTGGACTGCAAGGCCTGGGCGGAGTACGCGGCGGCGCGCTTCGGCCCGGAGGTGCCCATCGTGCTGGTGGGGGTCTCCATGGGCGCGGCCACGGTGCTGATGGCCTCAGACCTGGAGCTGCCCGAAAACGTGCGCTGCATCGTGGCGGACTGCCCCTTCTCCGAGCCCAGGGCCATCATCCGGGACGTGTGCCACGCCAGCATCCCCCTGCTGCGGCCGCTGCTGCCCCTGATGGGGCCCAGCGCCCGGATCTTCGGCCATTTCGATCTGGACGGAGCCAGCGCGCTTTCGTCCGTCGCCCGGACGAAGCTGCCCATCCTGCTCATCCACGGGGAGGACGATCACTTCGTCCCCTGTCGTATGAGCCGGGAGATCGCCGCGGCCTGCACGGGCCCGGTGCGTCTGGAGACCTTCCCCGGCGCGGGCCACGGGCTCAGCTATCTGGTGGACCCGGAGCGCTACGGCCGGGTGGTGACCGAATTCCTGGCGGAAAACGGGATCCCATAAAACATAGAACTTAAGAATTCTTAAGAAACGCGGTGTTGACGCACCGCGTTTCTTGTGCTATATTAACCGTACTAATAAGATTAATACAGTTTAACACAGACGAGAAAGGAGGCGCGGCCCTTGATCCACATCAATTTCCGCGACGCGCGGCCCATCTATGAGCAGGTGCGGGACGGCTTTCGGCAGCTGATCCTGTCCGGGGCCCTGCCGGCGGACACCAAGATGCCCTCGGTGCGGGAGCTGGCGGCGCAGCTGACCATCAACCCCAACACCATCCAGCGGGCCTATCGAGAGCTGGAGGCGGAGGGCTACATCTGCTCCGTACCCGGCAAGGGAAGCTTCGTCCGGGAGCGCGGCGAGGCCGCTGCGGCCCGGAAGGCGGAGCTGCTGGGGCAGCTGAGCGCCCTGGGAAGGGAACTGAAACTGTTGGGCGCCAGCGAGGAAGAGCTGCTGGCTGCTCTGAGAGGAGGAGAGACGCCATGATCCAAGTACGCGATCTGGTCAAGAGCTTTGAGGGCTTTCGGGCCCTGGACGGCCTAAACATCACCGTGCCCAAGGGCGCGGTCTACGGACTGGTGGGTCCCAATGGGGCCGGCAAGTCCACCGTGATCCGCCATCTGGCGGGCATTTACCGGCAGGACAGCGGCGAGATTTTGATCGACGGTCAGCCGGTGTATGAAAATCCGGCGGTGAAAAGCCGCCTGGCCTATATCCCGGATGACATCTTCTATTATACCCAGGCCAGCATCAAGGATATGATGCATTTTTACCGGGAGCTCTATCCCAGCTTCGACGAGGCTGTGTTCGAGAGCCTGGGCCAGGTCTTCCAACTGGACCCCAAGCGCATGATGCGCCGTCTCAGCAAGGGGCAGCAAAAGCAGGCGGCCTTCTGGCTGGCCCTGTCCCTGCGGCCGGAAGTGGTGATCCTGGACGAGCCGGTGGACGGCCTGGACCCGGTGATGCGCCGCCAGGTGTGGAGCCTGCTGCTGTCCGATGTGGCAGAGCGGGGAACCACGGTGCTGGTGTCCTCCCACAACCTGCGGGAGCTGGAGGACGTATGCGATCACGTGGGCATCATGGACCACGGCAAAATGCTCCTGGAGCGCAGTCTCAGTGAGCTGCAGGACAACATCGTCAAGATCCAGCTGGCCTATGCCGACGGCGGACAGCTGCCGGAGGATCTGGAGATCCTGCACCGTTCCGCTACCGGACGGCTGCAGCAGCTGATTCTGCGGGGCACGGCGGAGGAGCTGAGCGGGAAGCTGCAGGCAACAAACCCGCTGTTTTTGGACGTGGTACCCCTGAGCCTGGAGGAGATCTTTATCTATGAGTTGGGAGGTGCGGGACATGAAGTCCAGAACATCCTTCTATAACGCGGGCGTGGGCAAAAACCTGCTGCGCCGCTTCTGGCCGGTGTGGGCGGCCTATCTGGTGCTGTTGCTGGTGAGCTTCGTCTTCCAGCTGCCCCAGCAGCTGGCGGAGGCCGCTCGCACGGCTTCCCCCTACGGCCGGACCAGCTTTGAGGTGCTGGTGCTGCAAAACGCCGCGGACCAGGTTCGCATCCTTGTCTTTGCAGCGGTGCTGTCGGCCATGGCGGCCTACAGCTATCTGTATACCAACCGGGCCTGCGGCATGATGAACGCCCTGCCCATCCGCCGGGAAACCATGTTTGGCACGGCGTTCCTGACGGGGCTTGTGCCGCTGCTGCTGGCGCAGGTGCTGGCAGTGGGGCTCACGGCCCTGACCTGCCTGGAATATAAGCTGCCCTTCGCCTACCTGCTCCGCTGGCTGGGGCTGGTGGTCATGGCCACGGTGGCCTTCTACGGCTTTGCGGTGTTCTGCGCGGTGCTCACCGGCAACGTCCTGGTACTGCCGGCGGTGTATGCGGTGCTGAACATGACCGCCGTGGTGGCGGAGACCTGTGTCCGGATGGTGCTGGGCGCCATGCGCTACGGCAACGCGGACGCGGGCATCCGGCTGGGAGCCCTGTCACCCATCGCCTTTGTGATGCGCCGGGGCTTCAACGTGTACACCGGCGCGGACGGCCGGGCTGTGGTCATGGGTGTGGGTACTCTCGGCGCCTACTGTGCGGCGGGTCTGGTGCTGGCGGCCCTGGCCCTGCTGATCTACCGCAGGCGGCACATGGAGTGCGCCACCGACGTGGTGGCGGTGCCCATCCTCAAGCCGGTGTTCCAGTACTGCATGGCCTTCGGTACGGCCTTTGTCTTCCCGGTCGTGATCGGGGAGATGCTGAATGTGGAGCTGCGGGGCCTGCCCCTGACGCTCCTGCTGCTGCTCCTGATCCTGCTGGGGGCTTTCCTGGGCTGGTACATCGCAGAGATGCTGATGCAGAAATCCCTGAAGGTCTTCTTCCGGAACTGGAAGGGCCTGGCCCTGGTCTGCGCCGTCCTGCTGCTGATCGTGGGCGCCACGGAGTTTGACCTGTTTGGCTACGAGCGCCGCGTTCCCGCGCCGGACACGGTGGAGAGCGTTTCCCTCAACCGCTGTGAGCTGCAGGAGCCGGAGAACGTGGCGGCGGCGGTGGCCCTGCACCAGACGCTGGTGGATCATAAACGCCTGTACGACGGAGAGTCCAACGGCTACGGCGTCAGCATTGAATACATCCTGAAGGACGGAAAGCGGCTGACCCGCAATTATGTCCTGCCCTGCGACCCGACGGGAAAGATCGCCCTGAACGGGGACCTGCAGAGCTTCCAGGACCTGACCAACTGCCAGGAAGCCATTCGCTGGCGGGTGACGCCCCAACTGCCCGTGGAGGAGCAGTATGTGAGTGACGCCCAGCTCTACTACAGCTATATGAATGAGGACGGCTATCTGGTGGACGGCCATGTGCGCATCTCGCCGGAGCAGGCGGTGGACCTGTATCGAAACGGCATCCTGCCGGACGCCGCGGAGGGTACTGTGGCCTTGAACTATGTGACGGACGGTCAGCCGGGGAGCCTGACCCTGTCCAACATCCACTTCAACATGAATCTGGAGGAGGACCCGCTGACGCCCCGCTACGATCTGGATCATTACATGTACGATTACCTGTGGTTCAATCTCTATCTGGAGTCGGCGCACACCATGCAGTGGCTCCGGGAGAACACGGCTCTGTCGGAGATGATCTGCTCCGAGGCGGAGCTGATCGCGGCGGAGCAGCAGGCCCGGGGCACTGCCATCCCGGGCGCGTGAAACGAAGCCCCATACGTGCAAAGGCGGCGGATCTCTCTCCGCCGCCTTTTTGCCGGGTGTTCATAAATTTTGAACGCTTTGTTTAAAAATTCTTGCGAGTTTGTTCATGTCAAGGTCATAAATGCGGGGTATAGTAAAGCCACAAAAGGAAATCCAGAGCAAAAGAGGTCTTAGACATGTTTGATCCCGAAGAGAGCGGGAAGACGGAAACGGAAGTTTCCAACGCGCAGAATACCGAACCCCAGGTCGGCGGCAGTGAGGCCGGACCCATCGACGGGGAATATCATTACAACAAAGACGGCTACAGCCAGAGAATATACGCGGACGCTCACTATGAGCCCGCAGGGGAGAGCACGGTACCGCCCCGGTACTACACGCCCCCCGAGAAGAGCACCAAGACCGTGAAGGTCAAAAAGCCGAAGGCCAAGAAGAGCATCGGTGTGGTAGGCGCCATCTGCATGTGCCTGGTCTGCGCCCTGCTGGGCGGCATCGTGACCGGCGGCGTGATCGGCAGCCAGCTCAACGGGCGCATCGCCGCCCTGGAGGAGAGCGTCTCCACCAACGCCGACGCTATCCGGGAGATGGGTACGGCCTCTCAGACCGTCCCCGCGGCCACCGCGGTGGTCAGCTCCGGTCCGGCGGTGGAGCCCTCCCAGATCTACGCCCAGGCCCTGCAGCAGGCTGTGGGCATCACCACCGAGGTCACCTACCGCAACTACTTCGGCATGACCTCCTCCTCCGCCGTCTCCGGCTCCGGCTTCATCATCTCCTCCAACGGCTACATCCTCACCAACTACCACGTGATCGAGTACGCCTATGAGGATAACCTGGACGTGGTCGTCATGACCTATGACGGCACCAAGTACAAGGCCAGCATCGTGGGCGTGGAGCAGAGCAACGACGTTGCCGTGCTGAAGATCGACGCCGACAACCTGAACGCCGTCACCTTCGGCAACAGCGACGCCATCTCCGTGGGTGAGACGGTCTACGCTGTGGGCAACCCCCTGGGCGAGCTGGAGTTCAGTATGTCCACCGGCCATGTGAGCGCCCTGGACCGGGTGATCTCCACAGAGGAGTCCGAATCCATCAACATGTTCCAGATCGACGCGGCGGTCAACTCCGGCAACTCCGGCGGCCCTGTCTATAACGCCCAGGGCCAGGTCATCGGCATCGTCACCGCCAAGTACAGCAGCACCGGCGTGGAGGGTCTCGGCTTCGCCATCCCCATCAACGACGCCGCCAATATCGCAAACGATCTGATCACCAAGGGCTACGTGACAGGCAAGGCCTATATGGGTGTGCGCCTGGATGAGCGTTACAACTCCATGTACGCCCAGTATTACAACATGCCCCTCGGCGCCTATGTCTACTCGGTGGACAACGGCACCTGCGCCGAGACCGCGGGCATTCAGGCCGGTGATATCATCACCAAGGTCAACGACACCGAGATCAGCAGCTACACCGATCTCAAGCAGGCCCTGCGGCAGTATTCCGCCGGCGACGTGGCCCAGCTCACGGTGTACCGCGCCGGGGAGGAACTGATCCTGAGCATCACCTTCGACGAGGCGAAGCCCAGCAACCTCTCCGACAGCCCCGCCCAGATCGAACCGGCTGTGGGCTGAAATAACATCGATACTTTTCTACTCCTATAAATCCTCTCTTTTCTCCCAAAACGAAGGGCCGCAGGTTTATACCTGCGGTTCTTTGTTTTTTTTGGCAGGCGCCCTGCCGCAGCGTCGCATGCTGCGTCGGCTTTTGCTGCAATTTCTTCCGGTAGGTACTTGATTTTTCCCGGTTTTCCTGTACAATAAAAAAGTCAAAATGAATCATTCTTCTGGAGGAATCAAGACCATGACATATGAAATAGACATAGCCGGCATGAAGCGGGAACTGCCCCTGTGCAAGGTTTCCGACGATCTGTACATCGGCGCTTTCGTGCTGTTCGGGGACGTGGAGATCACCGTCCACGCCGCCACCGAGCTCCTCAAGCGCGCTCCCGAGTATGACTATCTGATCGCACCCGAGGCCAAGTCCATCCCCCTGCTGTACGAGATGGCCCGCCAGTCCGGCGCGGACGAGTATTTCCTGGCCCGCAAGGGCCCCAAGGCCTACATGTCCGGCGTGTTTGAAGTGAACGTCAAGTCCATCACCACCATGGGCGTGCAGAAGCTGGTCATCGACACCGCCGACGCCGAGAAGATCCGCGGCAAGCGGATGCTGATCCTGGACGACGTGATTTCCACCGGCGAGTCCCTGCGCGCCATGGAAGAGCTGGTCACCCAGGCCGGCGGCATCATTGCCGGCAAGATGGCCGTCCTGGCCGAGGGCGACGCCGCCAAGCGGGACGATATCATCGTCCTGGCCCCGCTGCCGCTGTTCAATCCCGACGGCACCCCGAAGGCCTGAGAACAGTTTTGAGATTTGCGTTTTGAGATTCGAGAGGGCGGCTGCCACGCGGCAGCCGTCCTTTTTAAGGAGAGCGGTATGGAACGGGAAGACTATATGCTTGAAGCGCTGATTTTGGCCCGGGAGGCTGCGGAGGCCGGAGAGGTCCCTGTGGGCTGCGTAGTCGCCGGACCCGACGGCGCGATCATCGGCCGGGGCCGCAACCGCCGGGAGGAGAACGCCGACGCCACCGCCCACGCGGAGGTGGAGGCCATCCGGCAGGCCTGTGCCGCCCTGGGGACCTGGCGGCTGGAGGGCTGCAGCCTCTTTGTGACGCTGGAGCCCTGCCCCATGTGCACCGGCGCCATCATCAATGCCCGGGTCCCCACCCTGGTCTTCGGCGCCCGGGAGGCCCAGTCCGGCTCCTGCGGCAGCGTGATCGATCTGTTCCAGGAGCGCTACGGCCACCGCCCCGCCGTCTACGGCGGTGTGTTGGCGGAGGACTGCGCCGCCCTGCTGAAAGCCTTTTTCCAGGACAAACGATAAAGCAAGCCCCTGCGGAAACGATCCCCGCAGGGGCTTGCTATTCTAAAAACTAAAAACTTAAAACCGCACTCTTTTGTATCCAATCAGAGCCCAGCGAAGCGGGTCTGATTGGAAAAGGAAGAAGGAGACTGAGGATATGGAGCTTTCCCGGCTCCTTCGGAAACCGGGGAAGCGGAATGGATCAGGCTTCTTCTGACGTCAAGCGAGCGCCGCGGTGATGATGGACATCAGGTAGACTTCCTCCGCGTTGCAGCCGCGGCTCAGGTCGTTGATGGGGGCGTTCAGACCCTGCAGGATGGGGCCGAAGGCCGCGAAGCCGCCCAGGCGCTGGGCGATCTTATAGCCGATGTTGCCGGACTGGATCTCCGGGAAGATGAAGGTGTTGGCATAGCCGGCCACCGGGCTGCCGGGGAACTTCAGCTGACCTACGGTGGGGGACACGGCGGCGTCGAACTGCATCTCGCCGTCCACAGCCAGTTCGGGATCCTTCTCCTTGACGATGGCGGTGGCGTTGCGCACCAGGTCCACGTTGGCACCCTTGCCGGAGCCCTTGGTGGAGTAGCTGAGCATGGCGACCTTCGGGTCGATGCCAAAGACCTTGGCGGTCTTGGCGGTCTCGATGGCCACCTCGGCCAGCTGCGCGGCGGCGGACAGGGTCACATTGCCCTCCTTGTCCACCTTATCCTGATAGTCGATGTTGATGGCGCAGTCGCCCATGCAGATCATCTCGTCGCCCCGGGTCAGAATGAAGCAGGAGGACACCAGGTTGGCGCCGGGCTTGGTCTTGACCAGCTGCAGCGCGGGACGGACCGTGTCAGCGGTGGAGTAGGTGGCGCCGCCCAGCAGCGCGTCAGCCACGCCCATCTTCACCAGCATGGTGCCGAAGTAGTTGCCCTGGCTCAGGGTCTGGCGGGCTTCCTCGGGGCTGATCTTGCCCTTGCGCAGAGCCACCATCTCATCGACCATCTCGTCCATCCGCTCATAGGTGGCGGGGTCGATGATCTCCAGGCCCTCGATGTCGAAGCCGCCCTTGGCAGCCGCGGCCTTGACCTCTTCCACATTGCCCACCAGCACGGGGGTCAGGAAGCCGTCCTTCTTCAGGCGGGCGGCGGATTCCAGGATGCGGGCGTCGGGACCCTCGGTATAGACGATCTTGCGGGGATTGGCTTTCAGAATTTCAACCAGATTTTCAAACATGTAAAAAACCTCCATAAAGTTATTACGGATACAACAGATATACTGTAACACTCCAGGGACCATTTTTCAAGAATTATCGCAGATTTTCTGTTTACAAAGGGCCGGTTCGCCGCTATAATACTGAATGTTATCAAAATGGAGTGTGAAGCTATGGAACGGAGTTTTCATGAGACCCTGTCCGCCCTGCGCCGGGGCCGCAGTCTGAGCCAGCGGCAGGCGGCGGCGGACCTGGGGATCAGTCAGGCTCTGCTGAGCCATTACGAGACCGGCGCGCGGGAGCCGGGGCTGAGCTTTGTCTGCCGGGCCTGCGACTATTACGAGGTGACGGCGGACTATCTGCTGTGCCGCTCGACCCACCCGGGAGATGTGAGCATCAGGGATTCCAGGGCCTTTCTGGCGCAGCTGCGCGGGATCCTGGACCAGGCGGAGAACGCCCTGAACGAGATCGGCGGTGAACAGACATGATTGACCAACAGCATATCCGGAACTTTTCCATCATCGCCCATATCGACCACGGCAAGTCCACCCTGTCCGACCGGCTCATTGAGAAGTGCGGCGCGGTGGAGCAGCGGATCATGGAGGACCAGATCCTGGACAATATGGATCTGGAAAAGGAGCGGGGCATCACCATCAAGGCTCGGGCCGTGGGTCTCAGCTACCAGGCCGCCGACGGGGAGGACTATACCCTGAACCTGATCGACACCCCGGGGCATGTGGACTTCAACTACGAGGTCAGCCGCTCCCTGGCCGCCTGCGAGGGCGCGGTGCTGGTGGTGGACGCCAGCCAGGGCGTGGAGGCCCAGACCCTGTCCAATACCTATCTGGCCCTGGACAACGACCTGGAGATCCTGCCGGTCATCAACAAGATCGACCTGCCGGCGGCGGAGCCCCAGCGGGTCAAGGACGAGATCGAGGAGATCATCGGTATCCCGGCCCAGGACGCGCCGGAGATCAGCGCCAAGGCGGGCATCAACATCGACGCGGTGCTGGACGATATCGTGGCCAACGTCCCCGCCCCTGCCGGGGATCCGGACGCGCCTTTGAAGGCGCTGATCTTCGACAGCCAGTATGACAATTACCGGGGCGTCATCGTCTTCATGCGCATGATCGACGGGCGCATCCGCAAGGACACCGAGGTGCTGCTCATGTCCACCGGCGCCCGCTACAAGGTGCTGGAGGTGGGCCATCTGCGGCCCATCGGCCTGGACCCCTGCGAGGAGCTGGCCGCCGGCGATGTGGGCTACTTTACCGCCAGCATCAAGAATGTGGCCGACACCCAGGTGGGCGATACCGTCACCGAGGCGGGCAGGCCCACAGCCACGCCCCTGCCCGGCTACCGCCCGGCCCGGCCCATGGTCTACTGCGGCATCTATACCGAGGACGGCTCCAAGTACCCGGATCTGCGGGACGCGCTGGACAAGCTGAAGCTCAACGACGCCTCCCTCAGCTACGAGCCGGAGAGCTCGGTGGCGCTAGGCTTCGGCTTCCGCTGCGGCTTTCTGGGCATGCTCCACATGGAGATCATCCAGGAGCGGCTGGAGCGGGAGTTCGACCTGGAGCTGGTGACCACCCTGCCCTCGGTCATCTACAAGGTCATCAAGACCGACGGCAGCACCGTCATGGTGGACAATCCCCACAACTACCCGGACGTGGCCTCCATCGCCGAGGCCTACGAGCCCTATGTGAAGGTGTCCATCATCACCCCCAACGAGTATGTGGGTAACATCATGCCCCTGTGCCAGGACCGGCGGGGCGAGTACAAGAACATGCAGTACCTGGACACCCGTCTGGTGGAGCTGCACTACGAGATGCCCCTCAATGAGATCATCTACGATTTCTTCGACACCCTCAAGGCCCGCACCAAGGGCTACGCCTCCCTGGACTATGAGTTCTCCGAGTACAAGAGCAGCGACCTGGTGAAGGTGGACATGCTCTTGAACGGCGATCAGGTGGACGCCCTCAGCTTCATCGCCCACCGGGACAAGGCCTATCCCCGGGCCCGCAAGCTCTGCGAAAAGCTCAAGGAGAACATCCCCCGGCAGCTGTTCGAGGTGCCCATCCAGGCGGCCATCGGCGGCAAGATCATCGCCCGGGAGACCGTCAAGGCCCTGCGCAAGGACGTGCTGGCCAAGTGCTACGGCGGCGACATCACCCGCAAGAAGAAGCTGCTGGAAAAGCAGAAGGAGGGCAAAAAGAAGATGCGCCAGCTGGGCACGGTGCAGATCCCCACGGAGGCCTTTTTGGCAGTGCTGAAGCTGGACGAATGACGTCAGAACAACACAGCGAGGTCATATAGCCGCGCGAGCACGGCTATATCGACCGGCTGTGTTGTTTTTCCTTTTCCCGGCAAAGCCACTTCGTTGGGCTTTGCCGGGATTTTTTGTGAGACGCTTTCGCTTTTTTCGGTGTTTTATAATGGGAGACATCTTTAACAATTCTTAAGAATTTACCCCCTTGGTTCTTAAGAGGCGTCGGCGTACAATGAAGCCGAAACATGAGAGAGGTGAGGACATGTACAACATTCTCATTTGCGACGACGAGAGAGATATCGTCTCCGCCCTGGAGATCTATCTGCGGGCCGAGGGCTACCGGACCTTCGCCGCCTACGATGGGCGGGAGGCTCTGGCGGTGCTGGAGCGGGAAGAGATCCACCTGGTGCTGCTGGATATCATGATGCCGGAGCTGGACGGGATCAGCGCCATGAATGAACTGCGGCAGCGCAGCAATGTGCCGGTGATCCTGCTGACCGCCAAGGGCGAGGACACCGACAAGGTCCTGGGCCTGAATGTGGGCGCCGACGACTATGTGACCAAGCCCTTCAACCCGGTGGAGCTGCTGGCCCGGGTCCGCTCCCAGCTGCGCCGCTACATGCAGCTGGGCGGCAGCGCCAAGCGGGAGGACCTGCTGACCATTGGCGGTCTCACGCTGGACGACAGGAGCAAGGAAGTGACCGTGGACGGGGAGGCCGTGAGTCTGACCCCCACGGAGTATGAGATCCTGAAGCTGCTGCTGGAACACCCGGGACAGGTGTTTTCACCCCGGGAGCTGTACCGCCGGGTCTGGAACGGCGAACCCTACGGCGCGGAGAGCACCGTGGCGGTGCACATCCGGCATCTGCGGGAAAAGATCGAGATCGACCCGGCTCAGCCCCGCTATGTGAAGGCGGTCTGGGGCCAGGGCTATAAGCTGGAGAGGGGGAAATGACATGAAAAAACTCCGCGGCAGTCTGGCCGCCAAGATCACGGCCATCGTGCTGCTGTGCCTGCTGGTGCTGGCCTTCACGGCCTCGGTGGTGGGGGCATTGGTCCTCCATGAGCTGGGGGCCTACTCCGGCGGCTACGACAGCGCCCGCCAGAACATGCTGACCAATCTCTGCCGGGACCGGACCACGCGGGCGGCGGAGCGGGTCCTGGAATGGGGCGACGATGCGGATTCGGTCTACGCCCACGAGAATTTCCGCTTTGCCATTTATGATCCGGAGGGCGAGCTGCTGTATACCAACTACGACGGCAGCGGCTTCCTGGCCCATGTGGGCTGGGACTATGCCCGCTATCAGGAGATTGAAGCCGCACCCGAACCCACTCTGCAGCCCCAGGTCACGCCCACGCCCGCGCCTACCATGCAGGTGCGTGACCATGACGCCGACATCGTCTTCGAGGAGGAGACGGGCGTGATCGTCTGGGAGCAGGCGGACCCGGGCGTGCAGCTGAGGACCTGGCACATCGACGGCTACATCCCGGAGGAGCTGACGGTGCAGGATGAGATCCAGCACGCCCTGCGGCTCTACGACTGGGGCTATAGCCTGCGCTACGCCGTCTACGCCGCGGCGGCTGTAAGCCTGCTGCTGGGGGTACTGCTGTTCATCTTCCTGTGCTCCGCCGCCGGACACCGGGACGACAGCGACGCCATCACGCCCAATTTTGTGGACAAGCTCCCCTTTGACCTGCTGACGGTCATCGTCATCACCGGCGTGAGCCTGGCCCTGGTGGCCATGGCAGAGGTGGTCAGCTTCAACGGCGGGGAGATCATCATCGGCGGTTTTCTGCTGCTGGCGGCGGGCCTGCTGTTCCTGCTCTGGTGCATGAGCCTTGCCACCCGGGTGAAGCTGGGCGGCGCGCTGAAAAGCTGCCTGATCTACCGCTTCCTGGCCTGGTGCTGGAAATGGTTGCGGCTGGGAGGAAAGGGCCTTATCGCCCTGCTGCATAGCCTGCCCATGATCCGCAAGTGGGCGCTGATCATCGCCGCAGCCTGGGCGGCGGAGTTCCTGGTGATGAGCCTGTTCGGGGTCTATCCCGAGGAGTTCGTGCTCTGGCTGCTGGAGCATCTGCTGCTGACGGCCCTGGCCTTTTACCTGATCCTCAGCTTCCGACGGCTGCGCCTGGGGGCCAAGGAGATCGCCGCGGGGAATGAGGCGTATGTGGTGGATACCCGTTATCTCGTCTGGGAGCTGGCGGACCACGCCAACGACCTGAACCACATCCGCGACGGCCTCAACGCCGCCGTGGCGGAGCGTATGAAGTCTGAGCGCTTCCGCACGGAGCTGATCACCAATGTGTCCCACGATATCAAGACCCCGCTGACCTCCATCGTCAACTATGTGGACCTGCTGGAAAAGGAGGAGCCGGAGAACGAGAAGGTGCGGGAGTATGTGCAGGTGCTGTCCCGGCAGTCGGCCAGGCTCAAGAAGCTGATCGACGATCTGATCGAGGCCAGCAAGGCCTCCACCGGGAACCTGCCTGTGGACAAGGAGCCCTGTGAGCTGGGGGTGCTGCTGGACCAGACGGCGGGGGAATACGGCGAGCGGCTGACCGCCGCCGGGCTGGAGCTGGTGCTCTCCCGGCCGGAGGAGCCGGTGACTATCCTGGCCGACGGGCGGCACATGTGGCGCATCTTCGACAACCTGATGGGCAACGCCCTGAAATACGCCCAGCCGGGGACGCGGGTCTATCTGAGCCTGGCCCGGCAGGCGGGCAAGGCGGAGGTCACCTTCCGCAACATCTCCCGCAGCCAGCTGAACGTCAGCGGCGAGGAGCTGATGGAGCGCTTCGTGCGGGGCGACAGCGCCCGCAGCACCGAGGGCAGCGGCCTGGGGCTCTCCATCGCACGGAGCCTGACCCAGCTGCAGGGCGGCCGGATGGACCTGACCGTGGACGGGGACCTGTTCAAGGTGACGCTGCTCTTCGACAGTTTTTAATTTTCAGATTTTCATTTTTAGGAGAATAAACGATCCATGAGAAAACGCGTTTCCGTCTTGCTGGCGGCGGCCCTGTGCCTGGGCCTGCTGTCCGGCTGCGGCGGCGAAAAAACGGAGCTCTCGGGGGAGAGCCTGGCGGCTGAGCCGGAGGAGGTCTACGCCTCCGCCTTCAGCCCCATGACCTTCCCCGAGGGCGTGGAGCCGGCCCTCTGGGCTATCGGGGAGGACGCTGTCTACGCCGCCGCCTGTGAGAAGGTGGCGGAGGGCGAGATCCCCGAGGGAAAAAGCCTGGAGTATGAGGGCCAGTACGATGTGATGGGTTGGCGGCTGTACAGGCTCGGACCGGAGGGCAAAGCCCAAGTGCTGGACTATGCGCCCCTGCCAGCGCTCGAGGACAGCGAGGGGCGAAAAAACTACAGTGCGTCCACCGGCTTGGAGCGGCTGTTTCCTCTGCCCGACGGCGGCCTGCTGGCCGTGGAATGCCAGAGAGAAAACTGGTACACCGGGACGGAGGACCTGCCGGAGGGCTCCGACGACTACTGGGAGCATGTGGAGAACCGCTATACCTTTACCCTGCGGCGGCTTGACGCGGAGGGCCGGGGACTGGAGAGCCATCCCTTGGCGGTGGATAACGGCGGGGCCTATCTGAACTTCTATAACGCCATCCTGGACGGCGACGGGAACCTGTATGCCACCGACGACCAGGCCATCTGGATCTTCACCCAGGAGGGCACGCTGCTGCAGCGGGTGGACACGGCGGGCAGCTGGATCTACGATATGGTGCGGCTCAAGGACGGACGCGCGGCCCTGGAGACCTGGGACAAGGGCATGCAGATGCTGACCGTGGACTCCGGGACCGGCGAGCTGGAAAAGCTGACGGACCTGGAAGGCTTCGGGGAGAAGCTGATGACCGGCACCGGGGACTTTGATTTTTACTACACCGACGGCACCCGGCTCTACGGCTACGACCTGGCGGCGCAGGAGGCCGCGGAGGTGCTGGACTGGCTGGCCTGCGACCTGTCGGTCAATGAGCTGCGGTACGCCGAGATGGACGAGACCGGGCAGATCATGGCGGTGAGCGCGGCGCAGGGGGAGGCCCCGCAGCGGGTGACGCTGCAAAAGGTGAACCGGGACACGATAGCGGAACGGCAGATCCTGACCCTGGGGACCTTGTACCCGGAGAGCGTCAGCGACGCGGTGCTGCGCTTCAACCGCAGCCAGGACCGGGTGCGCATCCAGCTGCGGGACTATTCGGACTTTGTGAGCGGCGACGACTACGAGGCCGGATTGCAGAAGCTGAGCACCGAGATCATGGCCGGGAACGTGCCGGACCTGTTGAGTCTGGACAGCCTGCCCTATGCCCAGCTGGCGGCCAAGGGCCTGCTGGAGGACCTGTATCCCTACATCGACGCCGACAGCGAGCTGAGCCGCGGCGACTTCTTTGAAAACGTGCTTCACAGCATGGAGGTGGGCGGCAGGCTCTGCCAGGTCTCGCCCGGCTTCTCCGTCCTCACGCTGATGGGCCCCAGCGACGTGGTGGGCGATACCCCAGGCTGGACCTATGACGAGTTCGACGCGGTTATGGCCGCCTTGCCCGAGGGCTGCACGGCCCTGGGCCCGGAGGTGGGCCGGGACAACATTTTGGAAATGTGCACCTATCTGTCCCTGGACGATTTCGTGGACTGGGGCGCGGGGAAATGCGACTTTGAAAGCGAGGGCTTTCTCCGGCTGCTGCAGTTCAGCAAACAGTTTCCCAAGCTGGAGCAGATGGCCTACGACGAGGATGGCTCGGATATGAGCCGAATCGCCGAGGGGCGGCAGCTGCTGGTGTTCACCAGCCTTTTCAGCATGGACGACGCGGTATACAACGATCAGTATTTCCGCGGCAAATCCACCTATATCGGCTTTCCCACCCTCAGCGGCACCGGCAACATCCTCTATCCCACCAGCGGTTATGCCATGAGCGCCTCCTGTGCCGACAAGGAGGCGGGCTGGGCTTTCCTGCGGGACTTCTTCACCCAGAGCTATCAGGAGAAATACGGCACGGAGATCGGCCTGCCCCTGAACCGGGCGGCCTTTCAGACAGCCATGGACAAGGCCATGGAGGTGGAGTACGAAAAGGACGCGGAAGGCCATTACATCCTGGACGCCAACGGCCAGCGGATCCCCACCTCCAAGGGCGGGATGGGTCTGAGCGTGGGCGGCGGCGCGGTGATGGAGTTCGAGCTCTGGGCCATGACCCGGGAGCAGGCGGACAAGCTCATGGAGCTGATCGAGAGCGCCACCAAGCCGGTGGATATGAACAGCGCCATCTTCGGCATCATCAAAACCGAAGCGGAGGCCTACTTCGCCGGGCAGAAGTCCGCGGAAGAGGTGGCCCGTCTCATCCAGAGCAAGGCCAATCTCTACATCAGCGAACAGCAATAAACGAAAAAACCAACAGCCGACTCCCGCCAGGGGGGCCGGCTGTTGGCGTATATTGTTGTTACCGTTTACAGGGGGATCTCCACCTGCTCGGCCAGCTCCTTCAGCCGCGATTCGATCTGCTCGGAGATGTCCCGGCTCATGCGGCTGTTCAGGGAGAGCAGCTCCTCGTTGTCGGCGCTGCTGAGCAGCTTGTCGTAATTGGCGCGGATGCGGGTGCGGATGGCCTGCATGCGCCGCTCGGAGATGCCGTCCCCTTCGCCCCAGCGGAAGCGGGGGAGCAGGTGGCGCTTCTTCGCTTTGTCGGCGTCCTCCGGCTGGGAAAAGAGCTTTCCGGACGCAGCCTTTTTGACCGTGTCCGCGATGCCCAGGCTGGGCGCCTCCAGATGGGGGAGGGCGTTGGCCAGGGCCAGACGGCGGATCGAGAGCGGAAGATCCGCGGTCATCAACTTTTCGTCGATGGCCTTTTTCCCCATGGCGTGGCTGACCATCAGCACCAGGAAGGACAGCAGGAAGCCGATGAGCATGCCGACGGGCCCTTCGGCCACCAGGACCACGCCGCTGCCGCCGCAGAGCATGGCGATCAGGATGGAGATGATGGACTCCACGAACACTGCCGTCCAGGTCAGCGTGTCGCCGGCCAGAACGTCCTTGGCCTCCAGCTTTTCCAGCAGGCGGAAGTCGCTGGCGGTGAGGGCCGAGGAGATCCCCAGAGAGCGCTCCGGCACGTGATAGCGGCGGCAGATCTCCGAGGTGTACTGCTCCAGCTCCTCCGAGACGCTCAGCAGCCAGTCGGTCACCGGCTGGTGCAGGCTCTGCCTGGCCTCCTCCGAGTAGAGATAGACCTTGATGCGCTCCTGCAGGGTGGACTCCATGTCGCACAGACGCCGGATCTTCCCGCTTTTCCAGTCCAGCAGCACGGGCTTGACGGCATGGTCCAGCAGCGGGTCCAGCAGCTGATCCAGCGCGCTGCGGTAGAGATCGTTCAGACGGCCGGACACCAGCGCCTCCACGGTGTTGGAGGAGATGAGCTCGTCCACCTCCGCCCGGAAGCGCTGAAGCTCGTCGTCGATGCGTCCGCACCAGGCCAGACCCCGGGCGACGCTGAATTCCGGCTCCCGGTCGGTATAGATGACGGCGTCAGGGAAGACCTTCTGGCACCAGCTGCGGATCTCCTCCATACGGGAGACGCCGCCGGTGAGAAACAGCAGCTCCGGCTGCTCCACGCCGATGCTGTCCCGGACCTCCCGCAGGCCCGCGCAAAAAACGGACTTGAAGGACTTGCCGCCCAGCTGTGGACAGGGGGTGTCCGTCAGCAGGCGGGACATTTCGGCGTCCATGCGCAGATCCAGGATCAGCGGCTCGTCATAGGTGATGAGCAGGGATTCCACGCATTCCTGCTGGCCGCGTTCCTCGGCGGGCATGGAGTAGTAGCGCTCCTTCAGATGGCGGGCGTGGAGCTCGCAGTCTACCTGCCAGCTCTCACTCTCCGCTAGCACCTTCCGCAGCGCGGCGGCCTTGGGGGAGCGGTCCACGCAGGCGTTCAGCAGCACCTCATCCATGACGCCGCCGCCCAGGGCGACCTCGCCGCCGGTGCGGATCTCGGCCTCCTTGCCCTTGTTGATGTAGGCAAAGTCCGTGGTGGAGGAGCCGATGTCCACCACCAGCACGGTTTTGGAGCGTAGGTCCACATAGTCCCGCACGGAGTTGGACTGGATCGCCCCCACCATGACCGCCCGGGATTCGGACACCACGTGGGGCGTGGGAAAGCCGATGGTCTCAAAAATGCGCTGATAGCGCTCCCGCGCCTCGGCATTCCAGCCGGCGGGGCAGCCCACATAGACGCTGTTGCTCTTTTCTCCGCCCACCAGGTCCCCGCTGCCCCGCAGGGACTCAAAGACCCGGGCGGAAAAGTCGCGGATCAGCGCGGCGCTGTCGGACTGGGCGTTCAGGAAGCGCCGCTTGAAGCGCGCGGCGCTGCGCACGGCCGCGGCGGCGGAGCGGGCGGCCCTGTCGCCGATGCGGATCTCCCCGTCCCGCATGATGGCCCAGACGGTGATGATCACTTTGTTGCCTTCGACTTCGATGATGTCGGGATAGCTTTTTCCCTCGCTGCTGACGCGAGCCAGGGTGCTTTCGCCATCCCCCAGGTCAAAGCCCCAGTATTGCATTGCGGATGCCTCCCTTCGGGAGATTCAGATTCATAATACAGAAATGGAACGGCCGGATCAGCCGTCGATATGCTCGGTGGCGCGGCCGACCAGCAGGAGCTTTCCGTCGGAGACCAGGGCCGGCCGCTGGGTGGCGGCGGCCTTTTTGGTGGGCAGCAGCTCAAAGAGCTCGGCGCTGTCCGCGCTGTAGTTGACGACCTCGATCCCCTGACGGCGCAGCCAGGGCAGCAGCTGCCGCAGCTGGCGGAGGGCGTAGTCCCCGTTCTCGGCATAGAGGGCCTCCAACAGATCGCCCACCAGCTTCAGACTCTCCCCGTCCAGAGCGGGCCCGTCTGCGCTCACGGCTTCCACAGCCTCCTGCTGCCAGCCCTTGGAGAGATCCAGGAATTCGGCGGCCTTCCGGTCCACGGTCTCGGCGGTCTTCTTCAAGGTCCGCCAGACCACCTCCGGGTCCAGCCCCGCGCGGACGCGGACCTCCCGTTCCCCATACCAGAGCCGCCCGGCCAGAAAGGCACAGAGAGCCGCGGCGGCTACCAGGGCACAGCCGACCAGATAGTATTCCTTGATCAGCAGGGCGGCGACTAGACCGAAGATGACGGCCAGCAGCAAGGTGATCAAAGCGCCGGTGCGAAAGCGCCGCTTGGAGATCTCCTTCTGGGCGGTGCCCGCCGTGAGCAGTGCCAGCATGTCCCGCACCGCGGCGGTCTGGCAGTCGGCAAGGGCCTGCCGCATGGGATCGTCGGTACAGGCGGCGTTGTAGCGCAGCAGGATCTTGCTGAAAGCCTCATCCAGACGGACAGCGCTCTGCTTCCGGTCTTTATCGTAGAGCGCATCGGCCTTCAGTTCGCTGCGGAGTTTTTCTTCGTCTGCCTTCAGCAGACCGCTCATTGTGACAGCTTCCATACGCAGACACCCCATTTTGTCAGGTTCAGCATGATTTTACAACATTTCCGGCGCACTTACAACAGGGGAAATGAAAAGGGACGGCCGGGGCGGAACAAAAAAGACCGACAGGAAAGCGTTCTCCGGCTTTCCTGTCGGTCTTTTTGCGGACGGGCCCTTTACTTGAACAGCACCAGGGCGATCATCTCCAGAGGTTCATCGCCGATGCAGCGCATGCCGTGCTCCTGCTCCGCGTCCACGAAGGTCACGTCCCCGGGACCCACAGTCACGGTGACGCCGTTGTCGTTATACTCCCCATGCCCCTTGAGCACATAATAGGTCTCCCCATCGCCATGGTGCACATGGTTGCCGATGGAGCAGCCGGGGCGGATCACCACATGGGCGAATACGCGGCCCTTGTCGTACATCTCCTCCCGGGTGTTGAGGATGTGGTTGAGAATGACCTCTCCGTCGCCGTCGAACATCTTCTTGACTTCGACGTTCTTTTCATCGTTGCGTCTGATCATGCTTTGTCCTCCTTTGTTAATATCCGTATTCCTCGTCGATCAAAATGACTTCCGTCTCCATGTCCATCATGGGCATCCAGGTGACCAGCAGGGCCCGACAGATCCGGTCCGCGCTGCGGCAGTCGTGGCACTTCTCGTCGATCTGGCAGGGGGGCTTGTTGGGGAAGCGCTTGCAATTGGTCACCGCGGCGGTGTTGTGGGCCCGGTCCAGAGCGGAATCAAAATCGGGACAGATCTTGTTGCTGCCCACCACATAGTAGACCTTCTTCCGGCCGAAGACCTGGCCCGCCAGCCGGTTGCCCCGGCCGTCGATGTTCAGCAGCTGCCCGTCCTCGGTCATGGCGTTGGCGCTGGTGATGTAGACGGCGGCGTGGTTGGCGTTCTCCAGGGTCTCCCAGCCGGGCGTCTTCCAGTGCCAGTACACGGTGTTGTGCTCGCTGAGCTTCTCATACAGGCCCAGCTGCTCTGCGGTCTTGCTGCCGCCGATGCCCACGGTGGTGTCCCGGATCTGGCCGCACAGATAGTCTGCGGCCTCCGCGCCGGTGGCAAAATGCTGTACGGCAAAGCCCCGCAGCTTCAGCTGACGGATGGTTTTTTCCATATCCATATCGTTTACCTCCATAAAAGAAAGATCCCGCTTTGATATTATCATCAAAGCGGGTCGTTTGGCAAGTGATACCGAGTATTACATATGAAGGGGGAACAGGCACTCAGTTCTTATAGAAAAAGCTGGTGTCTTCTCCGGTCTCGCCGTTGTCGTAAGTCCAGGAGACGCCCTCGTTGCTGCCGTCCACATAGACCAGCTTGCCGTGGCCGCCGGTGTATTTGACCTGGGATGTATTCGCCTCTCTGTCTACCACGGTCATGACGCAGTCCGTATAAGAGAGGACGCCCGTGTCGCTGAATTTGCCGCTGAAGGTCCAGTTGGCGTGCTCCTTATAGCTGCCGGACCAGTCCACGTTGACCTTATACAGATCCGGACTGCCGGTGATCTTCATGGTCCCGCGCTGCGCGAGCTGCTCCACATAGGTGCCGGTGTAATCGAAGGCGGCGGTCGCTGCCGCTGCCTGGGTTCCACCGGACTTGCCGCCGCTGACGGTAATGGTCGCCGAGCCGGTGTTGGTGGTGCCCACATTGTTGCGGAAGGCGCAGTAGACCTTCCATCCATTCAGATCAACGGGGATGTTCTTCAACTGCATGGTACCTTGATCGCCGTTTACGATCTGCAGGGAGCTGAATTCCTTGGCCGCCTGGGTGTAGTCCAGGTCCCTGCTGTCATCGGGGCTGACAAAGTGCCAGACCGCCCAGATGGCGTCCTCGTGCCTGGCTACGAAGTAGGCGCTCTCCCCAGCCTTAACGGTCTCACCTGTGGGATTCTTGGTGACCTTCGGAGCGCCGTCCGCGGAGGAGCCGGTGACCGTGATTTTCGCCGAATCCGTCGTGACAGCGCCGCTGTTGTTGCTGAAGCGGCAATAGACTTTCCAACCATTCAGCGCTTCCGGGATGTTCTGCAGCTGCATGGTGCTGGCAAAGCCCTTGTCGATCGTCAGTTTGGGAAACTCCTTGGCCGCCTGGGTGTAGTCCAGATCCCGGCTGCCGTCGGGGCTGACGAAATGCCACTCCGCCCAGATGGCGTTTTCATACTTGGCCACGAACCAGCAGGAGCCGCCCACGATCACCTTTTCATCCGTGGGGCTTTTGGTCACGCGGGGCAGATTGCTTTGGGCAGGCGTCTGTGCAGGTGCGGGCGTGGGCGTGGCCTCCGGCGCGGGGGTGGTGACAGGCGCCGGTGCGTCCTCAGGCACGGGGGTGGTGACAGGTGCGGGCGCAGGCTCCGGCGCAGAGGTGGTAACAGGCGCGGGAGAGGCTTCCGGTACGGGAGTAGTCTCGGGGACGATCACCGCCGGAACATCAGCGGAAGCCTCGGGCATCGCAGTCTCGGACGCAGGTGCGGCGGTGGCGGCGGGCGTGGGCGATACGGTCAGGCCCTCCGCCTGCTTGCGCAAGCCGCAGCCGCCGAGCAGCAGGAGACAGATCAGGAGTATGCAAAGTACAGACAACTTTCTTTTTCTCATGTTTACCCTCTCATCCTCAAAACAAGCTTGAAGCCGACTGCGGGATCTCCGCTGTTCGGCCGATTCAAGTATAGCACTAAGAAATCAAGGAAACAAGTTTTTTAAAAAAGTATAAGATTTATTATTATCCGACAAGGGCGGCAGGCAACTGACCCTCTCGGTTTTCAGCTCTCAAATTTGTGGAGGCTGCGGATCTTCCTCGAGAGCACGGACAAGATCCCGGGCGGAAATGGCCAATTCCCGGGCAAATTCCGCGTCGGGCGCGTCCACATCGATGCGGATGGCCGAGCGCTGGGCCAGCGGCGCGATATGCAGCTTGTAGCTGTCGCCGTCCAGGCGGATGCCGTCGCTGTAGTCCGCGTTCATTTCCAGCATACAGCGGGACAGGGCGCCCATCAGCTCCGCACGGCTGCGGCAGGCGCATTCCAGCCGGGCCGTTGCCGCTTCGGTGTCGGCAGGCTCGTCGGTTGCGGCGGCGGGACGAAAGGCCTCCGGCACCGGCAGGGCCAGCCGCCCCTCCAGGGCGTCCACGCAGCAGCGGTAGTAGGACAGCGGCGTGCCCACGTCGCACCAGTAGCCCTCCATGGGCACGCCCAGCAGCAGCCGGTCCTGCTTGAGCAGCAGGGGAAACAGGTCTTTGGCGAAGTCGAATTCCCTGTCTGCCGGGATGCAGGCCAGGGCCTCCGGGGAGAGGACATAGATCCCGGTGTTCACCAGGTCCGTCACCACCCGGCCCCAGCCGGGCTTTTCGATGAAGGCCCGCACCCGGCCGTCGTCCCCGGTGACGGTGAGGCCGTAGCGCAGGGGCTCCGGGTTCCGGTACAGGGCCAGGGTCACGGCGGCCCGGCTCTCCCGGTGGCGCTGCAGCAGCTGCGACAGGTCAAAGTCGCAGGCGGCGTCGCCGCTGATCACCAGCACGTCCTCCTCCCCGATGAAGTCCGCGCAGTTTTTCACGCTCCCGGCGGTGCCCAGGGGCCGGCCCTCCACCCGGTACTGCAGCTGCAGGCCCAGGCGGCTGCCGTCGCCGAAGCAGTCTATGATGTCCTCCGCCCGGTAGCGGACCGCCGCGCAGACGTCCGTAAAGCCGTGCTTTCGCAGCAGAAGCAGGATATGTTCCATCAGGGGCCTGCCCAACAGGGGCACCAGGGGCTTGGGCCGCTCGCCGGTGACGGCCTTCAGGCGTGTGCCCTGGCCGCCGGCCATGATGACCGCTTTCACAGGATCCCTCCCTTCCTCGACTCCGCGGCGCACATAGGCCGCGCTGCGCTGTTATTATTTGTCTCTGGGAGTAAATTATTTGTTGTAAAGAGAAAATAGATTTGATATAATATATTCTTGTATCAGTATCTCAACTTACGGGGAGGTGCGCCGGTGAAATCCAACAAGAATCTCAAACGGCTTTCGGAGCCGGGGGTGGGCATCCATCTGCTGTTCATGGTGTTCTTTGCCCTGGCTACGCTGTACTTCCGAATGTACTACCTTGCCGCGGCCGAGGGTGCGGTGATCGTGGTGCTGGTGGTCTATACGCTGATCGCCCGGCGCATCAAGGAACGGCAGCTGGCCGCCTATATCGAGTCTGTCACCTACGACACGGAAAACGCCAAGAACAACACCCTGATGAACTTCCCCCTGCCCATCGCCGTGTTCCGGCTGGATGACTCCACCATCGTCTGGGGCAACGATATGTTCTTCCAGATGTGCGGCGCCACCGGCACCCGGCTGGACGCCAGCATCACGGACATGGTGCCCCAGTTCTCCGGCAAGTGGCTGCTGGAGGGGAAGACCCAATATCCCACGCTGCTGGAGGTGGACGGCAGAAAGTATCAGCTCCACGGCAATCTGATCCGCTCGGAAAAGAGCGAGGACGACAGCGCCTTCATGGGCATCACCTATTGGGTGGATATTACAGAGTATGACGATATCCGCCAGAAATATGAAAATTCCCGCCCGGTGCCGGGCATCATCGTCATCGACAATCTGGAGGAGCTGGCCCGCAACCAGCCGGAGCGCGTGAAAAACGAGATGCGCGACTCCATCGAGGAGATGCTCAGCCAGTGGGTGGGCGGCTACAACGGCATTATCCGCCGCTACGACAGGGACCGCTTCCTGCTGATGGTGGACAAGCAGAGCCTGGGCCAGATGAAGCAGGACCGCTTCCGTCTGGTGGAGGAGATGCACCGGGTAAAGAACCCCAACGGCATCGAGGCCTCCATCAGCATCGGCCTGGGCGAGGACGCCGCCAGCTTCGGCGAGGGGCTGCAGTTTGCGGATATGGCCACGGAGCTGGCCCTGTCCCGGGGCGGCGACCAGACGGTTATCAAGAACCGGCTCAGCTTTGAGTTCTTCGGCGGCCGGGGCAGCGAGGTGGAAAAGCGTACCAAGGTCCGCTCCCGGGTCATGGCCAATACCCTGGCGGAGCTGGTGCGGGATTCCTCCAAGGTTCTGGTCATGGGCCACAAGATGGCCGACCTGGACGCGCTGGGCGCCGCGGTGGGCGTCTGCTGTCTGGCGAGAAAATGCGGCGTGAAGTGCAGCATCGTCATCCACCCCACGCTGAACGCCGTGGGGCAGCTGCTGGAGCGGATGAAGCGGGAGCCGGAATACAAGGACACTTTTCTGACGCCCCAGGAGGCCATGCTGGCCGCCGACGGACGGACCCTGCTGGTGGTCGTGGACACCAACCGGCCCGAGCAGGTAGAGGATCCGGATCTGCTGGACGCCTGCAACCGGGTGGCCGTCATCGACCATCACCGGGTGGCCGCAACTTATATCCACAACGCGGCCCTGGGCTTTATTGAGCCCTACGCCTCCTCCGCCTGCGAGCTGCTGACGGAGATCCTGCAGGAGGTGGCGGAGCCGGCGGATGTGCTGCGCTGCGAGGCGGAGGCCATGCTCTCCGGCATCGTGCTGGACACCAAGAGCTTTTCCCTGCGCACCGGCGAGCGTACCTTTGACGCGGCGGCCTGGCTGCGCCGGGCGGGCGCGGATACCACGGAGGTCAAGAAGCTGTTCCAGACCGATATGGACAGGACCGTAGCCCGCTACAAGATCCTGCAGCTGGCCGAGCAGTACCGGCAGGTGGCCATCGCCGCCACGGAGGAGACCCAGGAGCGCGTCACCGCGGCCAAGGCGGCGGACGAGCTGCTGAACATCTCCGGCGTGGACGCCTCGGTGGTCATTGTGCCCGACGGGCAGGGCGGAGTGCAGATCTCCGCCCGGTCCATCGGCGAGCTGAACGTGCAGATCCTCATGGAGAAGCTGGGCGGCGGCGGCAACCGCAGCGCGGCGGCGGCCCAACTGGCCGACACCACCGTGGGCGAGGCGGTGGAGAAGGTCCGCGGCGCCATCGACGAATATCTGGGCCAGGCCTGAGAAGGCCGCGGCAGGAACATAGGAAGGAGAATACGAACATGAAAGTCATTTTCAATACCGACGTAAAGGGCCAGGGCAAAAAGGGCGAGATGAAAGAGGTCTCCCAGGGTTATGCCCGCAACTATCTGATCCCCCGGGGCCTGGCTACCGAGGCCACGGCCGACAATCTCAACGCCCTGAAGCTGAAGGAGAAGGCCAAGGCCGCCCAGATCGCCAAGGAGAAGGCCCAGGCCGAGGCTTACGCCAAGCAGCTGGGCGCCGTGCAGGTGACCGTGCGGGCCAAGGCGGGCAGCAATGGCAAGCTCTTCGGCGCCGTCACCTCCGAGGCCATCAGCAAGGCCCTCAAGGAGCAGTTCGACATGGACATCGAGAAGAACAAGATCGTCCAGGCCGAGCCCATCAAGTCCTTCGGCAGCTACACCGTCAAGGCCAAGCTGGGCTATGAGATCAGCGGCAACATCAACGTGCTGGTGGTCGAGGAGAAGTAAAAGAGCGTTAGAGAGGTTTCATCATGGACGAGCTTCTGGGCAGAAAAATACCCCAGTCCGCGCAGGCGGAACAGGCGGTCATAGGGTCTATTCTGATCGACCCCAACTGCGTGCCGGAGGTCCTGGAGCAGCTGAAGGCGGATGAGTTTTACAGCAAGCTCAACCGGGATATCTATGAGACGGTCTACACCATGTTCTCTTATGGGCAGACCATCGACCCGGTGACGGTCCTGGACCAGATGAAGGTCCGGGGCGTGTATCAGGACAACTGCCCGGAGTATGTGGCGGAGGTCATGCGCCAGACGCCCACTGCGGCCAACGTCCTGGAATACGCGGCCATCGTGCGGGACCGGGCGCTGCTGCGCCGTCTGGGCGAGACCGCGGACGAGATCAACACCATGGTCTACGAGGGCGCCGGCGAGGCTGACGCCATGCTGGAGGCGGCGGAGCGGAAGATCTACGCCCTGCGCCAGGGCCGGTCCGTGGGCGGCCTGATGCCGATTGCTTCGGTGATGCAGAACGTGATCGACAACATGAACGAGGCGGCGGCCTCCGGCAGCCGGATCCCCGGCCTGTCCACGGGTCTGCCGGATCTGGACCGGATGATCCTGGGCCTGAACAAGGGTGAGTTCGTGCTGATCGCCGCCCGGCCCGGCATGGGCAAGACCAGCATTGCTCTGAACATCGCCCTGCACGCGGCCATGAATTTGGGCAAGACGGTGGCCATCTTCTCCCTGGAAATGTCCCGGGAGCAGCTGGTGTCCCGCTTCCTGTCCCGGGCGGCGCTGGTGCCTTCCCAGAACCTGCTGACCGGCCAGCTGACCGAGCAGCAGTGGCGGGACATTTCCGACGCGGCCCAGACCATTAGCGCCACCGATATCCGCATCGACGACAACCCCACCCTGACGGTGTCCGATATGAATGCCCAGTGCCGCAGACTCAACAAGCTGGACCTGGTGGTTATCGACTACCTGCAGCTGATGCAGTCGGCGGGCAGCGGCCACAGCTGGTCTAACGAGAGCCGCACCCAGGCGGTCAGCGACATCAGCCGTATGATGAAGATCATGGCCAAGGAGCTGAACGTGCCGGTGGTGTGCCTGAGCCAGCTGTCCCGTGCCAGCGAGACCCGGCAGGAGAAGCGGCCCATGCTCTCCGACCTGCGTGAATCCGGCGCCATCGAGCAGGACGCGGACGTGGTCATCGGCCTGTACCGTGAGGGCTACTATAACAAAGAATGTGAAAATCCCAATCTGGCAGAGGCCATCGTGCTGAAAAACCGCAAGGGCTCCACGGGAACGGTGGAGCTGGCCTGGCTGCCGGAGTACACCTCCTTCCAGTCTGTGGAGCGGCGCTACGATGACGCCTGAGCTTTCGCTGCTGCCGGCGGGCAGCCGGGTGCTCTGCGCCGTGTCCGGCGGGGCGGACTCCATGTGTCTGCTGCACCTGCTGTGGAGCAGGCGGGCGGAGCTGGGGATCGAAGTCTATGCCGCCCACTACGAGCACGGCCTGCGGGGAGGAGAAGCCCTGCGGGACGCGGCCTTCGTCGCCGACTGGTGCGGGTCGCAGGGCATCCCCTGCGTGGTGGAGCACGGCGACGTGAAGACCCACGCGGCGGCGGCCGGGCAGGGGATCGAGGCGGCGGCCAGAGAGCTGCGCTACGCCTTCCTGGAGCGGACGGCTGAGCAGCTGGGCTGTGATCGGATCGCCACCGCCCACAACGCCGACGACAACGCCGAGACCCTGCTGCTGCACCTGTGCCGGGGCAGCGGCACCGCCGGGCTTGGCGGCATCCCGCCTGTCCGGGGGAAGCTCGTCCGGCCGCTGCTGAGCTGCACCCGGGCGGAGATCGAGGATTATCTGAAAAAAAACGGCGTCCCCCATGTGGAGGACAGCAGCAACGGCAGCGACGCCTACGCCCGCAATCTCCTGCGCCACCATGTCACACCGGTGCTGCGGGAACTGAACCCCGCCTTCGCGGCGGCGGTTGGCCGCACGGCGGCCCTGCTGCGGCAGGATGAGGATTGCCTGCAGGCCCTGGCGGCGGACTTTGTCGAGGCGCATTTCGACGGGGAGAGCCTGCCGCTGGACGCGCTGGCTGCCCTGCATCCGGCGATCGCGTCCCGTGTGCTGCGTGCGCTGTGCCCGGAGACGCTGGAGCAGAAGCATGTGGACGCGGCCCTGGCCCTGTGCCGGGGGACGGAGCGGGCCATGTTGGACCTGCCCGGCGCGCGGCTGCGGCGGGAGCAGGGACGGCTGTGGTTTTCTCCGGAGGATAGCGCTGCGATCCCGGAGCGGGAGCTGACGCCGGGGGAGACCCTGGCGATCCCGGAGCTGGGAATTCGATTGCACACAATGTTTACGGAACATTACGAAGAAATTCACGGCTTGTTCAAAACTTACAGCTTCAAATATGCGAATATATGTGGTAGACTGATTTGCACCGGCCGCAGGCCGGGGGACCGGCTGCGCGTGGCGGGCCGGGGCTGCAGCAAGAGCCTGAAAGCCCTGTTCACCGAGGCGGGCATGACCCGGGCACAGCGCGAGAGGACCCTGGTCCTGCGGGACGAGGAGGGGATCCTGGCGGTCTTCGGTCTGGCCCAGGCGGAGCGAAGCGTTCCCGCACCTGGGGACCGGGTGCTGCAGATCTGGATAGAGAAGACAGAGGACGGGGAGGCAGAGTATGGAGAGTGCCATTGAGCGGGTGCTGGTCACCCAGGAGGAATTGGAGCGGCATGTGGCGCGCATCGGCGCGCAGATCTCGACGGACTATGCGGGCAAGGATCCCATTTTCGTGGGGGTTTTGAAGGGCTGCTTCATCTTCATGGCGGACCTGATGCGGCATGTGACCATCAACTGTTCCATGGATTTCATGGCCGTCTCCTCCTACAGCGGCACCAATTCCACCGGCGCCGTGAAGATCAACAAGGACCTGAGCGAGGACATCGGCGGCAGGCATATCATCTTGGTAGAGGATATCCTGGACTCCGGTGTAACGCTCAATTATCTGAAAAACTATCTGCAGGTGCGCAAGCCCGCGTCCATCGCGGTGGCCACCCTGATGGATAAGCCCGCCCGGCGCAAGGCGGACATCTACGCGGACTACTCCGGCTTTGAGGTGCCGGACGCCTTTGTAGTGGGCTATGGCCTGGACTACAACGAGCGTTACCGGAACCTGCCCTATATCGGCGTACTCAAGCCGGAGATCTACGAGTGAACGAGATTTGAGTTTTGAGAATCGAGTTTTGAGAAAAGCGGCTTTGCCAAAGAAATGAGAAAATAACAAAACCGAAACCCAATGAAATGGGATCGGTTTTGAAAAGGAGCAGGGAGGGAGCGGATACGCAGCTTTCGCCGTCCCCGGCGGAAGCGGAGTGGAGCGAGCTTCCTGCGACGTAAGGATGTGAACATTACTTGAAACCCCAACGCAACCGAGCAAGAGATCTGGGCTTTTACGTTCTGCTGCTGGTGATCATGGTCGCGGTGATCTTCACCATGACCCGGGACAGCGGCGGTGCCGAGGTGGAAAACTATTCCGACCTGGTGGACCTGTTCAAGAACGAAAAGGTGCAGTCTTTCAAGACCGAGGGCAACACCATTATCCTGCGGGTACGCACGGATGACGCGGAGAACCCCACGGAGGAGATGACCTACGACCTGTACAGCTTCTCCCTGTTCTATGAGGACTTCGGGGAGATGATCTGGGATCAGTACGAGTCCGGCGTCATCGAGGAATACGACTACAACGAGGGCTTCGTGGTGCCCTGGTGGGCCAGCATCCTGCCCTATCTGCTGTTGATGGGCGGCGCCATGGTGCTGTGGTATGTGATGATGAATCGCATGGGCGGCGGTGCCGGCGGCGTTGCCAAGTTCAGCAAGGCCCGCACCCGTCTGGGCAGTGAGGAGAAGAACAAAAAGACCTTTGCCGACGTGGCCGGCTGCGACGAGGAAAAGGAAGAGCTGGCCGAGATC
Organism: Oscillospiraceae bacterium; assembly: GCA_017470325.1. The sequence goes on along the minus strand of JAFUES010000033.1, from coordinate 119 downwards.
GTGGACTTTTTGAAGGACCCCAAGGCCTACACCGCCATGGGCGCGCGGATCCCCAAGGGCGTGCTGCTGGTGATCATGGTCGCGGTGATCTTCACCATGACCCGGGACAGCGGCGGTGC
>JAFUES010000005.1 GCA_017470325.1 Oscillospiraceae bacterium | reverse complement strand
TCGTAGGCTCCTCGGCTTCGCTACACCGCTTCCTCCCTCGCCGTCATTACTGTCGTCGACTTGCGGTTCGCTACACTTGGCGGTAAATACCCGTGACGGGACTCTCACCCGTAAGAACTGTGCCATGCCCGGCACACCGAAAAAAAGAACCGGATCGGTCGATTCGGTTCTTTTCCTATTGTCAAGCTTTATTTCATGCTGCCAAAGATGCCGCGGATGATGGAACTGGTACCGGAGCGCATCACCGAGCTGATGGCGCTGGACGCTGCCCGCTTGGCGATGGTGGACATGCTGGTGGTCTTGCCGCCGGTCACAGAGTTGACCACGTTGTGGCTCACCGCTGTGACCACGGAATTGGCCGCCCGGTTGGCCGCCTGCTGTACCACTTTTTTCTTTCTCTCCGCCTCTCGGGCAGCTTCCTTTGCTTCCCGAGCCGCCTCCCGCTCCGCCGCCTTGGCCGCGGCAGCTTCATCCTTGGCCCGCTGTTTTTCCGCAGCGGCCGCCTCGGCCTCCTCCTGGCGGCGGCGGGCCAACTCCGCATTGGCCTTGACCAGGATCTCATAGGCGGACTCCCGGTCGATACTCTCCCGGTATTTCAGTTCGAATTCATCCTGTTTGATCAGATTGAGAACTTCCCGTTCATCGGCGGGTCCGATCAAGCTCTGGGGCGGTAAAATATAAGCCCGCTCCACCACTGAGGGGACACCTTCTTCGTCCAGAAAGCTCACCAGCGCCTCGCCCACGCCCAGCTCTGTGATGGCCTGTTCCGTGCTGAAAGCGGAGTTTACGCGGAAAGCCTTGGCCGCCGCGCGGACCGTCTTCTGCTCAGCCGGCGTATAGGCCCGCAGGGCATGCTGCACCCGGTTGGAAAGCTGCGCCAGTACCTCGTCCGGAATGTCGGAGGCACTCTGGGTGACAAAGTACACGCCGACGCCCTTGGAACGGATCAGCTTGACCACCTGGACGATCTTCTGGACCAGGGCCTTGGGCGCGTCAGTAAAGAGCAGATGGGCCTCGTCAAAGAAGAAAATCATCCGGGGCTTGTCCAGATCACCCACCTCCGGCAGCTTTTCAAAAAGCTCTGTCAGCATCCACAGCAGAAATGTGGCGTATACGGTGGGGCTCTGAATCAGGCGCTGACTGTTGAGGATGTTGATGTAGCCGCGGCCCTCGGGCCCTGTGCGCATCCAGTCTCTGAAATCCAGCTCCGGCTCACCGAACACTTGCTCGCCTCCCTCTTCCTCAAAGCGCAGCAGGGCCCGCTGGATGGCGCCCACACTGGCAGTCGAGACGTTGCCGTACATGAGGGTGTACTCCGCCCGGTTCTCCCCCACATACTGCAGCATGGCCCGCAGATCCTTCAGATCCAAGAGCAGCAAGCCGTTGTCGTCCGCCGCCCGGAACACGATGTTCAACACGCCGGTCTGGACCTCCGTCAGTCCCAGCAGGCGGCCCAGGAGCATGGGGCCCATTTCCGAAACAGTCACGCGCACCGGATGCCCTTTTTCCCCGAAGATATCCCAGAAGCGGGTCGGATAGTCCTGCAGCGGAAAGTCCCGGATCCCAAGTCGGTCCAGCCGGGCACGCAGTTCGTCGCTGTTTTCCCCGGGACGGCACATGCCGCTCAGATCCCCCTTTACATCGGACAGGAATACCGGCACGCCCATATCGGAAAACGACTCCGCCAGCACCTTCATGGTAACGGTCTTGCCGGTACCGGTGGCCCCGGCGATCAGTCCGTGGCGGTTAGCCATGGCCGGGAGCAGAAACAGTTCTTTATCGGATTGGGCAAGCCATATCTTTCGCTCTGTGTACATCGCGTATTCTCCTTCGCGTTGTTTTTTTCTATATCATAGCACAGCTTTTATCCGTCCACAATAGCGGAAAAAAAACGATCTCCTGTGCTTGGAAAAGCTCTTTCTTAACGGAAACTGTTACAAAAATACGAGCTTGCATATTGAGGAGGCCGCAAAAATATGGTATCTTAATAAAAGATTAAAAAATACTAGTTACCCCATAACCAAAAAAGAGAGGGGCATTTTTTTGAAAAAGCGTGTGATCTCGGCAGTGATTCTGATCGCCATCGTTTTGATCTGCGTTTTTGCGTCCTATGTGACCAGGGTCCTGTTTTTTGCCGTAGCCGGTATCCTCTGTGCCTATGAGTTCAGCCGGAATGTGGAAAAGCTGAATGTATATTGCTGCGCCTGGGTGATGTATGTTTACATCGCCATCCAGGCTGTACTTACGCTGTTCCACGCCGGCGTGATCGCTTATATCTCCTGCATGGCCGGCGGCATTTATCTGGCCTTGTTCTCCGGTATCCTGCATAAAAAGGTCTCCGGCAGCGGCGCTCTCTATACGCTGGCTGGCCTCTCCTATCCCTGTTTCCTGTTTGGTCTTCTCATGGCCATCAGTGTCAGCAGCATCTGGCTGCCCTCGCTGGTGATCGCCGCTATTGCCACCTGGAGCTGTGACAGCTTTGCCCTGTTCGGCGGTATGCGCTTCGGCAAGCACAAGCTGGCGCCTCTGGTCAGCCCCAACAAGACCATCGAAGGCTGCCTGTGCGGCGCGTTGGCTTCCGTTGTTGCCGGGGTCATCCTGTACCTGCTCCCCATCTTCCCGGAGTATTCTTTGCCGGTGTTCGTCATCACGGCGCTGCTGGCCTCTACCCTGGGCCAGATCGGAGATTTGGCAGAGTCGCTGATCAAACGCATGATCGGCGTCAAGGACTTCAGCAATCTGATTCCGGGCCACGGCGGTATGTTCGACCGGGCCGACAGTCTTTTGTTTTCCATCCCCACCGCTTATCTGTGCCTGTATATTGCAGGCCTCATGTGATTCTCAGGAGTCATTATGCAACAGGAACGTTCGTCTTCACCGCTTAGCCGGCGCGCCCTGCTGATCATCAACCCGGTCTCCGGCAAAAGGATAGTCCTGCGCTATATCCCACAAATCATCCGGATCTTTATGAACGCCGGTTATCTGGTCACCACAGTGGTGACTTCCAGGCGGGGAGAAGCCGTGGACTATGCCCGTGATCTGGGCGGCGGCTTTGACTTGATCTGCTGTACCGGCGGTGACGGCACCTTAAATGAGACCATCACCGGTCTTGCACAGGGACAGGTCCGGGTACCCATCGGCTATATTCCCTGCGGCAGCACCAACGATTTTGCTGTCTCCCGCGCTCTCTCCACGGACATTCTGACCGCCGCCAGGCAGGCGGCTTCAGGGGAACAAAAACGATATGATATCGGCCTGTTCGGAGATCAGTATTTTTCCTATGTTGCCGCTTTCGGCGCTTTTTCCTGGCTATCCTACACAACGGACCAGAACCTGAAAAATGTGCTGGGCCATACGGCTTACATCCTCGACGGGATCAAGGACCTGTCCAAGATCAAGCCTCTGCATGTGAAAATGACCGTGGACGGTACAGTCTACGAGGATGATTATCTCTTCGGCGCCGTCTGTAATTCCACCTCCATCGCCGGGACCCTGGAACTGCCCGCCACCCTGGTCGATACCTGTGACGGGATTTTTGAAGTATTGCTGATCAAAGTACCCAAAACGCTCCTGGATCTGGATCTCATTGTTCGCGGGCTGCTGACCCAGGACTATTCCAGCCCCTTTATCGTTCTGACCCAGGGACGGGAGATCCTGGCGGAAAACCCGCCGGACCTGGTGTGGGCGCTGGACGGTGAGAGCTCGATCCCCTGTGAGAAGGTTCGCATCACACCGGTCCCCTCCTTTTTGACTCTGCAAAGCTGAAATGAAAAATCGGCTCAACGATCTGTTGAGCCGATTTTTCATTTGTTCTTTTGAGCAAAGACCCAGAACTTCTGGATAAAGAAGCTGGCTACGAACAGGCAGCTGTCCACCACAAGCTTTACAACTGTGGAGCCCTGGGCGGTCGTGACGCCCAAGAGGCGGACGAACAATGTCAGCAGCAAGGCCGAGGCGGCAAGCTGCGGCAGGGCCAGGCAGTAATATCGCAGCATGGCTTTTCCATAGGAGCCCTTGTTTTGAAACACCATGCGGTTATTCATGTTGAAGTTGTAGAAAGACGACACCACCCTGGCGCCCACCGTGCAGACCGATTCTGCAAAGGCCCCCAGCACGCCGCCCAGGAGCAGGCGCAGGAGATAAAACAGTCCAAGGTCTACCACCACAGAGCTAAGTGCGCTGAGCGTGTACAAGAGCGGTTGTTTCAGTTTCTTCATTCCTCAGCTCCGCTTGAACAGGCCCTTGAACATGATCTTGAAAATCTTCCAGGAATCTTTCACCGCATCATAGTGCGAGCTGTAGTCCTCCGGGTCGTAGACCGTCGCAATAGGCTGCTCCAAAAACCGGATACCCATATGCTTCATTTGCAGCAGCATATTGGTCTCATATTCAAAACGTTCGCCTGCGATCTCGCAGAACCGCTTCAGGCATGCGCGGGGAATGGCACGAAGTCCGGTCTGGGTATCGGAAAGCTTGATCCCATAGAAAACGCGAAACATCCGGGAGGTGGTCTTGTTGCCGGCCACACTGCGGGGCGGAACGCCGGGCTGATCAAAGTCCCGGCACCCCAGGACCACCTTATCGCCCTCGGCCAGCATTCGCCTGCCGCAGGCGAGGATATCCTCCGTCAAGTGCTGCCCATCGCCGTCGATGGTGATGACGCCCTTTACCTCAGGCAATTGCTCCAGCACATGCCGAAACGCCGTTTTCAGCGCCCGGCCCTTGCCCTTGTTGACGCCATGATGGATCACCGTGCACTGCGGATACGCCGCCGCCTTGTCAAACCAAATCTGATGGGCGGCATCACTGCCGTCATCTACGATGACAATGTGCGTAAAACCACTTTCCACCAAGCCTTCCACCACCCGGCTGAACTTCTCATCCGGGTCCAGGGACGGCAGCACGATGGCCACTTCCTTCTGGCATTTCATTTCTGTCATTTCAGGCCTCATCTGCATCATAGCGCTCCACGGCTACGGCGCGGATCTCACCGGCCGTGTCATGCACGATCACGGTCAGACCGTTGTTGTCTGTGACCACACCGTTCTCACCATGGTTGGGGAAGGTAGTGACCGTGATGGCGCTGACCTCCAGGATATAGTAACCGTCGCCCACGTCAGTGGCGCGATTGAGCTGTCCGGACTCAAAGCGGTAGGAAGTGGTATGGCCCCAGGTTCCCACGCCGTCCATAGCCTGCTTCAAACGCAGATCCAGATCGCCGCCGATGGTGATGTAAGGCATCAGCTTGGAATAGGCATACATGGGCTCTGCCACACCGGCACTGAAGCCCAGATAGGCGTCCGCAAACTCCACGGCGAAATCGCTCAGGCGTCCCATGATCGCCTCGTCAACAGGCTTGATAAACTGAGAGTCGTCTTTTGTTTCGTCGATGACCGTCTCCTCGCCCTTTTCGTTGTAGACGACAGGCGTCAGATGGCCAAACACATTGTCAAATTGATAGGTGACTTTCTTGGGCAGCGCGGGATACTGCATGTAATAATCCTTCAGCACGTCATAGGGGATGTCCCGTTCGACGATATACTCCTCGCCCAGCTTCACCCCGTTGAGGCTCACCGAGTACGCCTCCGGCACTGTAATAGACACCGAGGAATACAGTCCGTTAAAATCGAATTCCTCCTCGCTGACGATCCAGGGGGCCTGCTCGGAAAGCACATCCCCGATCAGCGGGATATTGATGGAAGACTTCTTGGTCTCCACATTGGGATCCCGGATCAAAGTCACCTTCCCGAAGACGTTCCCGCCGCACAAAAGGTTATAGCTGACCTGAGAATCGCTGTCGGAACCACCGGGCAGACGGGAATAACTGAGCTCGTCGTTGAGCATGGCCTTGACCAACTGCTCGCATTCTTCATCCGTCTGCACCTCATGGGGCATGGAAGCGATGGTCTCCGCCACGCTCTCATTCCAAAGATTGCGGCTCAGGTTGTCGATATACGCGTTCATGGTATTGTCCGGCCGTGCCTTCTCATAGTTTTCCGCATAGTTCCAGACCAGCGTAAGGCCATAGCAGGCGGCAACGATCAGCACCAATGTATAGAGCATCAGAACGATCGTGTATAAAACCGAGCCGGTTTTTTTTCTTCTTCTAGCCATACAATGACCTCACAATCACTTAAACAGGAATGCGTTGGGCAGGTAGCGGGAAATACCGCTGGCAGAGGAGGGGCTGTTCACATAGCCGCCGTTATAGTACATAACGGAGGAGGAGCCGCCATCCAGGTTGCAGGCGTTGATTGCGCCGTGATCGTACAGAACCTGCGCCGCATCCAGGTAGGTCCCGCCGATGCTGTGCACCTGACGGCCGTCGATGCAGAGCATCAGCACCGCGCCGTCGGCACGCTGACCGATAGCCGTGCGGGGATTGACGCCGCTGACCAGCATATCGTCGTCCACGATCTTCCCGTTGATGATCAAGATGGGATAGAAGCTGACGCCGTTGACGATGTTCAGCTGCGCCGCATCATCGCTGCTGTAATAGCCCACATGCAGGATGCCCTTGTCGTCAAAGCCCACAAAGCTGTCGCCGCCGTAGCCTTCGTTCCAATAGACGCCATCGATGATGGTCAGGCCGTCCGGCAGACCACCGCTGCCGCCGCCGCCCTCATCGACGAAGCCACCCGCATTGATGCCGCCCAGGGCATCGTACTTGGCGACCATATCATCCAGGATCATACCGGCCCCGCCATAGCCGTCAGGCATGCCTACGAACACACGCTTGGGGTCATAGATGGTGATCAGATAACCCACAAAGCCGTTGCCTTTGATCTTCTCCAGAACGATGCCGTCGCCGTCCTCGTCGATCACGCCGTAGGCGTCCGGCTTGGGAGCGCCGTCGTCATCGACCGGCTGCTCCACGATAGTAATCAGGGAGGCGTCAAATTCATCCTCCACATGTCTGCGGGTCCGGGAGCGGATCTCCTGCACCTCATCCTCCGAAAGGAAGATATTGGGCGTCCAGGTAAAGCGCCTTGTCTCCAGCAGGGTCATGGCCCAGGTATCACGCAGCGTGGGGGACGGACCCTTCATCAATATGTACCAAAGGCCCAGTGCCGCAAGGCCGCCCACGATGACTGTGACCACACCGAAGCCGAAGATCCGGTCGATCACACGGCGCACTTTATACCAGCGAACACGGCGCTTTTTGCGCTTTTTTTCCTTTTCGAGCGCTTCCGGCGTCATTTCCGTTTCTTCAATTGTATCTTTTTTCTTAAACACAGAAACACCTTCGCAGTCAATGTTTTTGCAGCAGAGCATACTATCGCACTCTACATACAGCAGGTATTTTACCATAAGCGGCAGGCCATGACAAGAAGTTTTTGAGAATTAAGAAAAAGTACACATTCAGGAAAAATGCGTAAAAAAAGGCCATGGCAGATGCCATGGCCTTTTGCTTCAAAAGGGGGAAAATTACTCGTTGATACCGATGACGACACCGGAGCCGACGGTACGGCCGCCTTCACGGATAGCGAAGCGAAGGCCGTTCTCGATGGCGATGGGGGTGATCAGTTCAACGTCCATGTCGACGTTGTCGCCGGGCATGCACATCTCAACGCCTTCGGGCAGGGAGATGACGCCGGTCACGTCGGTGGTACGGAAATAGAACTGGGGACGATAGTTGTTGAAGAACGGGGTGTGACGGCCGCCTTCTTCCTTGGACAGGACGTAAACCTGGCCCTTGAACTTGGTGTGGGGGTGGATGCTCTTGGGAGCAGCCAGGACCTGGCCACGCTCAACGGACTTCTTGTCGATACCACGCAGCAGGCAGCCGACATTGTCGCCAGCCTCGGCATACTCGAGGGTCTTGTGGAACATCTCGGTGCCAGTAACGGTGGTCTCGGTGGACTCGTCCTTCAAACCAACGATCTCGACCTTGTCGCCGATCTTCACGCGGCCACGCTCAACACGGCCGGTAACGACGGTGCCACGACCAGAGATGGTGAACACGTCCTCGATGGGCATCAGGAAGGGCAGATCAGCCTTACGGTCGGGAGTGGGGATCCAGGTGTCGACAGCGTCCATGAGCTCCTTGATGCAGGCATACTCGGGGGCGTTGGGATCGTTGGACTCGCAGACCAGAGCGTTCAGAGCAGAGCCGCGGATGATGGGGGTGTCGTCGCCAGGGAAGCCGTAGAAGTCAAGCAGCTCGCGAACTTCCATCTCAACCCGCTCCAGCAGCTCCTCGTCGTCGACCTGGTCGCACTTGTTCAGGAAGACCAGAACGGAAGGAACGTTAACCTGACGGGCCAGCAGCAGGTGCTCCTTGGTCTGAGCCATGGGGCCATCGGAAGCAG
>JAFUES010000032.1 GCA_017470325.1 Oscillospiraceae bacterium | reverse complement strand
TTAACTTTTCTTCTTTGCTCCATCTTCTGCGTGCGACTCCTTTTTTACTCATTTCCTCACTCCTTTCCTGTTTCTTATTCTACAACAAAAAATGAAAGTAGGCACTTTTTCAGTGTCTACTTTCATCTTACCAGATGCAGGATCCGACCGGATCCCAGCGGTGCTTTGTTGTTCGATATTTGCTTACGCGCTCAGCAGGCCGATGGCCACTCTCGCGGCAGTGGCGGCGTCGTCGGTATAGGCGTCGGCCCCGATCTCATCACAGAAGCTCTGGCTGATGGGCGCGCCGCCAACCATGATCTTTACCTTGTCCCGGATCCCGGCCTCGTCGGCCAGGCGGACCACGCTGCGCATCTCGTTCATGGCGGTGGTCAGCAGGGAGGAGCAGGCGATCAGACCGCAGTTTTGTTCAATGGCGGTGCGCACGAAGTCCTCCGGCGCCACATCCACGCCCAGGTCCACGACCTCCAGTCCGGCGCCCTCCATCATGATCTTCACCAGGTTCTTGCCGATGTCGTGCAGATCGCCCCGCACGGTACCCAGGCAGACGCGGCCGGCGGACGCGGCGGCCGCGCCCACCAGGTGGGGCTTGAGCAGCTCCATGGCGGCGTTCATGCAGCGGGCGGCCATCAGCATCTCGGGGACAAAGGCCCGGCCCGCGGAGAAGTCCTCGCCCAGCTTGTTCATGCCGGGCATCAGTCCCAGAGTGACGATGCTCTGGGCTTCGATCCCACTGTCCAGGGCCTTCTGGCACAGGGCGGCCACCTTCTTTTTCTGCCCACGGCAGAGCGCCTCACCCATGTCGGTCAGCACCGCGTCGGACACGGCGGCCTCCACTTGGGGGGCACCGGTCTCCACGGGCTTTGCCCGCTGCCTGTGGGGTACGGCCGGCAGATCCTCAACAGGCATATGCAGGCCCGCGTTATACTTGTCGATCTCGTCGTCGATGAAGGGGTCCACGTGCTTGAACACGGTGCCCATGATGCCGTAGGTGATGCAGGGGATGTAATGCCCGCCGGGGCAGTAGGTCTGCAGCGCCTGGCGCACATAGGGCCGGATCTCCTCCTCGGTGGAGTCGGGCCGGTCGATGGCGGCGCCGATGCCGCCCATCAGGACCATACGGCCCTTCAGCTGCTTCTGCAGGGCGGGGATGTCGTTCTCCGGCAGGGTGCCCTGCCAGACCTGGATGCCCACCTCGATCATGTCCTCCACAATGGGGGCCAGGTAGGAGTCCGCATGGTGGATGGCGATGACGCCCTGGTCGCGGATATAGCCGTAGAAGCGGCGGTAGGGCTCCTTATAAAACTCCCGCCACATCTCGGGCTTCATGAACAGGGCTTCCTTGGCGCCCCAGTCGTCGTGGGAGAAGATGGCGTCGGGCCGCAGGTTCTCGATCAGCAGCTTCACATACTGTAGGCGGTACTCGGTGATGTACTCGATCAGCTCGTGCATCTCATCCGGGTGCTCGTAGAAGCCGGTGAGGGTATCCTCAAAGCCCATCAGAAAGTGGGTCTGCTCAAAGATGCCGGTGCCCATAAAGCCGCAGACCAGCCTCTGGTCCCCGGCGATCTCGCGGGCCTGACGGGCGCAGGCCTCCCAGCCTTCGCTGCAGTTGGCGATCAGGTCCGGGGCGTGGACATAGTCCCGCCAATGGGTCACATCCGGACAGACCTTGTCCGCGGCGGTGATATGGGGCGTGGCGCCTGGGGCATCCTCCGGAAAGAGGATGGTGGTGCCCCAGCGGTCCTTGCTGACGCTGCCCTTGACCCGGTTGCCGCGCAGGTAACCGTTGATGGGGTCGGTGAGCACCAGATGCAGGGCCTCATACTGTTTCAGCTGCCGTTCGGGTTTGCCGTCGGGCTTGAGCAATTCCAGAAATATTTCTTTCGGCGTCATGGTGAGTACCTCACTTTATATCAGAATACAGGAGCTGTAGGTCAAAGTTTTAGGCCCGTAATAATAGGGCAGCCCTGCGTCCTTGCACACCTGGCTGACCAGCAGCCCATAGGCCTCCATGGAGGAGAGCATCTTGTTGGGAAAGCGGCAGGGCCTGTCCGGGTAGGTGCAGGTCCGACAGATTGTGCAGGAGCCGGCGGTCAGAGGCAGGCAGCCCGGATGGAGCAGGCGGACCTGCCGGGCCAGGGTAAAGAAATGCTCCTTGTGCAGCTTTTGGGCAGCAGCCATGGACTCGGCGTCAAAGTCGTCCTCCAGCTGGGCGGTAGTCTGCACCAGCACGCCGCCGCTGTAAGCAGCCATCCGCGCAGAGGTCTCTTCGATGCTGCCGCAAGCGGGCGGACAGCTCCAGCTCTTTCCATAGCGCTGGCAGCGGCCGCTGGCACACATGTCGCGCACCTCCGGCAGGGCTTGGAGCGTAGAGGCATCCAGCAGCGCGGCATGGGAAAAACCCACATCCAGAGCCAGTTTTACCAGGTCTGCCATGCGTCTGCCTCCTTGACAAAAATTGCCGGTACCGATAAGATAGAAAAACAGTAGGTTTATCCGACATTATATCGAAGGAAGCGCCCGGTGTCAACGGGCATTCATGGAAGAATATGGCACAGATTCTCATCGAAACAGAGCGTCGGCAGGTCCCGGCGGAGAGCCTGGATGGCCAGACGCTGCTGGATATGCTGCGGCAGGAGGGCTTTCAAATCGCCGCCCCCTGCGGCGGACAGGGTAAATGCGGCAAGTGCCTTGTGACCCTGCGGGATGCGGCGGGGGAGCGGCAGGTCCTGGCTTGCCGGACTGTCGCCGCGGAAGCCTGCACCGTGTCGTTTCAGGAGCAGGACGGCGGCGCCATCCTCACCGCGGCTGACGGCGGTATCGCGTCTGTCACCCCGGGCCGGGAGGGTCTGGGCGCGGCGGTGGACCTGGGCACCACCACAGTGGTTCTGGAGCTGCTGGACCTGGCCGACGGCAGCAGTCGGGGGCTGCGCAGCACCTGGAACGTCCAGGCGCCCTACGGGGCGGATGTGATCACCCGGATCCAGTACTGCATGGACCACCCGGAGGGGCTGCAGACCCTGCAGACCGCCATCCGGGGCCAGCTCCGGGAACTGCTGAAGGACCTGGGTTGCGGGCCCGAAGATGTGAAAGAGACTTTTGTGGCGGGCAATACGGTGATGCAGCATCTGTTCGCAGGGCTGGACGCCCGGAGCATCGCCCTGGCGCCCTTTACGCCGCAGACCCTGTTTGCGGAGGATCATCAAGACGAGGGCGGCCTGCGCTATGCCCCTTGCGTGGCGGGCTACGTGGGCGGCGATATCACCGCAGGGCTGCTGTCCAGCGGCCTGTACGCACGCCCGGAGCGATCCCTGTTCCTGGATATCGGCACCAACGGCGAAATGGCCCTGGGCGGAGCGGAGGGCTTCCTCTGCTGCGCCGTGGCTTCCGGTCCCGCCTTTGAGGGGGCAGGCATCGCCTGCGGCATGGCGGGTACTGACGGCGCCGTCAGCCATGTGCGCTGGGACGGTGAGGAGCCGGAGCTGGAGGTGATCGGCGGTGGTACGCCCCGGGGTCTGTGCGGCTCCGGATTGATCGATCTGCTGGCCGTTTTGACCCGGCGGCGGATCATCAGCGCCTATGGGCTGCTGCAGGGACCTGACGAGGCGCCAGAGGGCTATGAGCGCTGGCTGGGTGAGGATGATAACGGCAATGGGATCTTCTACCTGACGGCGGATCACAGCGTCTACCTGACGGCGGGCGATGTGCGCCAGCTGCAGCTGGCCAAGGCGGCGGTGGCCGCCGGGATCTCAGTGCTGCTGAAGAAGGCGGGCCTTCGTGTGGAGGACCTGGACCGGCTGTACCTGGCCGGAGGCTTCGGCACCTACATGGACGCGAAAAGCGCCGCGGCTATCGGCATGCTGCCGGAGGCCTTGGCGGGAAAAACGGTGCTGCTGGGCAACGCCTCCCTGGCGGGGGCGCGGTTGGCACTGCTGGATGAGACCAAGCGGGGCACGTTGCGTGAGATCCGGCGAAGCTGCCGTTATCTGGAGCTGTCCGGCGATCCGGACTTTAACCGGGAGTACCCGGAGCAAATGCTGTTTTACGAGGAGGACGACGAAGAATGGAACTGAACTTTCCCTTGATCCTGGACGGCGCCACCGGCACCGAACTGCAGAAGCGCGGCTTCGACGGCAGCGACTGTACCGAGCGCTGGACCCTGGCCCACCCTGCGGCCATTCAGGAGATCCAGCGGGGCTATGTGGCCGCCGGCAGCAACGTGGTCTATTCGCCCACCTTCGGGGCCAACCGCACCAAGCTGGAGGCCCACGGCATTTTCAACCAGGTGGAGGATTACAATTGCCGCCTGGCGGCCCTGTCCCGGGCGGCGGTGGATGGTAAGGCCTGGGTGGCGGGAGATATGGCCCCCACCGGTCTGTTCCTCTATCCCCTGGGAGATACCGGCTTTGAAGAACTGGTTGAGATCTATACCGAGCAGGCTGCGGCCCTGGAAAAGGCCGGGGTAGATCTGTTCGTGATCGAGACCATGATGACCGTGGCGGAGGCCCGGGCGGCGGTGCTGGCGGTCAAGAGCGTCAGCCGCAAGCCGGTTTTCGTCACTTTCACTTGTGATGAAAACGGTCGGACCCTCACCGGCTCCGACGTGGCGGCGGTGCTGCAGATCATGCAGGGTATGGGCGTGGACGCCTTCGGCCTCAACTGCTCAGTGGGTCCGGCGGAGATGGCGCAGCAGCTCAAGCGTCTGCATGAGATCGCCCGGGTGCCGCTGATCGCAAAGCCCAACGCCGGCATGCCGGAGGTCAGGGACGGCAAGTCCGTGTATGACTGCCCGCCGGAGGAATTCACGGCGTATCTGAAGGAAATGGCGGCGGCCGGCGTAGAGATCTTCGGCGGCTGCTGCGGTACGGAAACCGGCCATGTGGCGGCCCTGAAGGCGGGGACGGCCGAGCTTGCTATGCAGAGACCCGCGCCGCAATACGCAGAGCTTCTGCCCTGCGCCACGGAGAAAGAGCTGTTCTTCCTGGATCCGGCCATCGCTGTCGGGGCGGCGCTCCCCTGCGACGCGGACCTGGAGGAGCGACTGGAGGACGCCATGGAGGAGGACGAGCCTGTGGTGACGATCCAGTTGCGCGCAGCGGGGGAGCTGGACAACTTCGCCGACTGCCAGTATCTGATCAGCAAGCCCCTGTGCCTGCGGTGTGAGGACGCACAGCTGCTGGAGCAGGCGCTGCGCCTGTACCAGGGCAGGGCTCTGTACGAGGGCGGCCTGCCCGAGGAGGCGCTGCTGCCGCTGGCGGAAAAGTATGGGCTGATCTTATGAAAAAATCTGTCAAGCTGGTATTGTCCGCACTCGCGGTGTATCTGGTGCTGCTCCTGCTGCTGCTGGCGGCGGAGTCGACGGCGCCGGACGCCAGCATCCGCAGCTTCGGCGATGCGATCTGGTACTCTCTGGTCACCATGACCACAGTGGGCTATGGGGACCTGTCCCCGGTCACGCCCCTGGGGCGGATACTGGGGACCGTGTTCGCCCTGTGCAGCGTGGGCATCCTGACCGCGCTGATCGGCGTTGGCCTGCATCTGATCAGCGGGGCCTTTCTCCCGCGGCAGCGCCTGCGCCAGGGAAGAAGAAAAAAGTGGTATGCCTTCTCGGCGGAGAGTCCGGAGGCAGCGGCGCTGGCAGCGGCGCTGCAAAAGGAGGAGCCAGGCTGCCTGCTGATCTTCCCTGAGGGGGAGGAGAAGCGGGTGAGCGGCAGCGGCGTTGTGCGGACAGAATTTGATTTGCCCCTGCTGCTGCGTCTCAAGGGCGGCGATAAGGGATTGGCGTTCTTTTATATGGGCGCGGAGCCCTGGGACAATTACAACCGCGCCCTGGCAAGCGCGAAGGCGGGGATCGACAGCTACTGTATGGCGGATCTGGCAGCCGAGCAGCTGCCGCCGGAGCTGCAGCTGTTCAGCCCCACCGAGGTCATGAGCCGCAGCTACTGGAAGGCCCATCCTCTGACCGCAGGGGAGCGGACCGTGGTCTTCATCGGCGGCGGCACCGTAGGGACTGCGCTGCTGGAGCGGGCGCTGCTGACCAATGTGCTGGAAAAGGGCAGGACCATCCGTTACCATGTCTTTGGCGCGGATTCTACTTTTTCCACCCTGCACCCGGAGATCATGAAGGCCCTGAGCGGAGAGAACGAGGCGGAGGACAGCCTTTGTTTCCATATGGAGGATTGGACGGAGGCCCGCACTCTTTTGCAGCAGGCGGATCGGATCCTGATCTGCGGTGACGGGGAAGCGGAAAACCACAGCGTATACGAGCGACTGAAAAGCTGGTACGTGAGCACGGCTCATGTACATGTGTACCTGACAGAACCGGTCCCGGGGATCGACAGCTTTGGCGGTTTGGCGGATAGCTTCACGCCGGAGTTCGTGATGAAGGACGAACTTAATCGCCGGGCGGTCCTGATGAACGACATCTACAACGAGGGGGCCGCGCAGCCCACTGCCTGGCGGGATCTGAGCCCCTTCCTGCGCCAGTCCAACATCGCGGCGGCGGACCATCTGATCGTCAAGGCCCGCTACCTCCTGGGGGACGACGGTCTCACGGAGCTGAGCGACGACGACTGCCACCGGGCCTATGCCCGCTTTATCGAGCTGCGGCAGGAGCAGGCGGATCTGCTGCAGGAGATGGAACACAGGCGCTGGCTGCGCTTTTATCAGATGTACAACTGGCAATATGCGCCGGTGCGGGATAACGCTCTGCGCCGCCACCCGCTGATGGTGGAATACAAGGATCTGAGTCCGGAGGACCGAAAGAAGGACGCCTATGCCTGGGAGATGCTGGGCAGATTGGGCGAGAGCAGGGGGATATAAAATAAGACAGCCCGCAAATAGCGGACTGTCTTATTTTGGTGACCCGTACGGGACTCGAACCCATGTTACCGCCGTGAAAGGGCGGTGTCTTAACCACTTGACCAACGGGCCAAATAAAAGGCGCAGTAAAAATGCTGCGCCTTTCTTTTGGTAGCGGCACCTGGATTCGAACCGGGGACACTGCGGGTATGAACCGCATGCTCTAGCCAACTGAGCTATGCCGCCATCTGTTGCTTGAACAGCATATCGAATTCTAACAGACAGTTACCAAAATGTCAACCACTTTTTCAGTGGGTTTTTGCTTTTTTTCGTAAAACTGAAAAATAGTTCTTGAAATCTGTAAAGGCATGTGCTATCATATAAAAGCTTCGGAGGGTTAGCTCAGCTGGTTAGAGCGTCCGCCTCACACGCGGAAGGTCGACGGTTCGAGTCCGCCACTCTCCACCAAATACAAGAGCCACCGCTCTATGCGGTGGCTCTTGTATTTGGTATAGCCCCTGCGCGGACTCGAAGGGAGCGGGAGTGAATGACCTGCCGGTGGCAGGTCAGAGCCGCGACCCGGCCCGCCCGCAGGCGGGCGAGTCCGCCACAATAATCCGCTTCGCTCAATTATTGGGAGGGAATAACCAAGCCCCTCCCAAACCCGCCCCATGCAGTACCGACATGGATTTCGTGTGTTTTGGTCTATGGATATTACCACCAAATAAGTCTCGCCAATAGGACGGGGCTTATTTTTTGCCTTAACACAGCTTGCACGTTTTTGCCGCTTTGTGCAAAACCCGGTCAGAACCGCGCGAATGTTCTATTTTGGGAAAAAGGGGGCTTTCTTTTACGGCGAAAAAGGTGTAGTATAAATTTATTAACAGACCAAATGATACAAAGTGTCAAACACTATCAGATTCCAATTCACAGATTGGGGTGATCCTATGGAAGAGACCGCAAATGTGCTGTTCAGTATCGGGCCGCTGGAAGTGACGGGCACCGTCACCACCATGTGGGGCATCATCCTGGTGCTGACGCTGCTGTCCTGGCTCGCCACCCGCAACCTGAAGGAGGTTCCGGGGCCGCTGCAGAACCTGGCGGAGATGGCGGTGAGCAAGCTGCAGAGCTATTATACCGGGACGCTGGGCAAGAAATATGCAGAGAAGTATTTCCCAATCTTTGCCACCTTTTTCATTTTCATTATTGTGAGCAACTACTCCGGTCTGCTGCCCGGCGCGGGACATCTGGACGGCTTCCACGTGCCAACTGCCAGCCTGTCTGTGACCGCGGGTCTGGCCGTCGTCGCCTTCTTCACCATCCATGTGATCGGTGTGAGGGAGAAGGGGGCCGGCAAGTACTTCAAGCATGTGTTCAAGGCCATGCCGCTTCCGCTGTTCTTCCTGGTGATCATCGAGCAGTTCGTGCGCCCCTTCTCGCTGGCGCTGCGTCTGTTCGGCAACCTGTACGGGGAAGAGTCGGTGACGGAGAACCTGTATAACATCTTTCCCATTCTGGTCCCCCTGGTCATGCAGGTGCTGAGCCTGCTGTTCTGCCTGATCCAGGCATTGGTATTTACTATGCTGCTTTCGATCTATGTGTCGGAAGCGGTGGAAGAAGAATAAAATACGATCCGTAAAAACATAACTTTAGGAGGAAACCATCATGACATCTTCTGGAATTATCGCCATCGCGGCTGCGCTCGCTATCGCCCTGAGCACCATCGGCCCGGCTATTGGCCAGGGGCTTACCGCCTCCAAGGCCATGGATGCCATCGCCCGTCAGCCGGAGGCGGCCGGTGATATCCGCTCCACGCTGATTCTCTCCCTGGGCCTGATGGAGGCCCTGACGATCTACGGCCTGCTGATCGCCTTTATGCTGGTGTCGAAGATCTGAACGAGAGAGAAACGGGAGGAGACTGTCCATGATCAGCATCAATCTTTCAGAGCTTATATGGACGATCATCAATTTCTTCCTGCTTATGTTCCTGCTCAAACGCTTTCTCTATACGCCGATCCTCCGCTTTATGGCGGCGCGGCAGGCCCGTGTGGACGCGGGACTGGAGGCTGAGCGCAGCGCCCAGGCGCAGGTGCAGGAAAATGACCAACGGCTTGCCGATGAAAAGACGGCCAGCCGCGAGGAGGCAAAGCGCATCCTGAACACCGCCGGGGAGGCTGCACGGCAGCGCCGGGAAGAAACGCTGTCCCAGGCCCGGGAAGCCGCCGGAAAGGCCCGGCAACAGGCCCAAGCGGAGCTGACAGCCCGCTGTGAGGACGAGCGGGATCGGCTCAGTCAGGCGCGGCCAGAGCTTGCGGAGCTGCTGGCCGAGCGGCTGCTTGACGACGAGTGAGGGATGACAGTATGCTGCAGGAAGGAGGGATGACCGGGATATGAGCGGGTGGAATATTTTTTATGGACTGCTGAACTTCGCCATCCTGGCAGGCGTTCTGTTTTTCATCGGCAAGAAGCTCGTTCCGAAGATGCTGGGCGGCCGGCAGGACCAGATCAAGGGTGATCTGGAGCGGTCAGCTGCCGCGTCGGAAAACGCGGGCAAGCTGCTGGATGGGATCAATGACGCCAACGCCGCAGGCGAGCGGGAGCGCGCGGAGATTCTTGATGCCGCTCGGACGGCGGCGGAGGCCGGCGACCGCAGCGCGGTTGAGACGGATCGGCGTTCTGCGGCCCATATTGCCGGTGAGACCGAAAAAGAAACTCAGCTGCTGCGCCGCGCGGCGCGCAGTGAGATGAACCATACAGCCGCGGCGGAGATCGTGACGGCCGCGGCGGAACTGATCGCGCGGCCTGAATATACCGCGGACCGCGCTGCCCTGACCGAAAAGTTGATCGCCCGGGCGGAGCGGGAGCTGTACATCACCAAAGGCGATCTGGCTGCCTTTCGGGAGAAGGGCAGCGTGGCGGTGGAGCTGCGCGCGGCGGAAGCCCCGGGCGAGGAAAGTCTGGAGCGTGTCCGCGGCGCCGTGAGCCGTGCGCTGGCTGAGGCCGGAGAGGAACCGGGCGCGGAGCAGATCACGGTAAAGGCCCTGCAGGATGAAAGCCTGATCGGCGGCGCCTGCCTGAAGGTGGGCGATACCGTGTATGACGGCAGCGTCGCGGGCTTGCTGCGCCGCACACAGCAAAATGTAGCCTCGGCGGACAACGTGGATCAGGACCTGATCGAGGCCCTGCGCCAGCAGCTGCAGACTGTGAGCCGGGACCCGGACGTGTATCAGACCGGTACTGTCATCAGCGTGTCCGACGGCATCTGCCGGATCTCCGGCGTGTCTGACGCCATGGCCGGCGAGCTGATCGAATTCGAGGGCGGCGTGCGCGGTATGGTCATGGACCTGGAGAAGGACAACGCGGGTGTGGTCATGCTGGGCAATTATGAGCGGGTGCAGGAGGGCCAGCCGGTCCGCCGCACCGGACGTATCATCGAAGTGCCGGTAGGCGAAGAGCTGATCGGCCGCGTGGTCAACGCTCTGGGCCAGCCTCTGGACGGGGAAGGCGAGCTGCACGCCACCCACACCCGGGCCATCGAGAGCCCGGCCCCTGGTGTCATCGACCGGAAAAGCGTGTCGGTGCCCATGCAGACCGGCATCAAGGCCATCGACGCCCTGGTGCCCATCGGCCGCGGACAGCGCGAGCTGATCATCGGCGACCGGCAGACCGGCAAGACCGCCATCGCCCTGGACACCATCATCAACCAAAAGGGCAAGGACATGATCTGCATCTACGTGGCCATCGGGCAGAAGGAGTCTACGGTGGCCGGCGTGGTGGACAAGCTGCGGCAGCATGACGCCATGGACTACACCATCGTGGTCTGCGCCAGCGCTTCCGAGTCTGCGCCCATGCTGTATATCGCGCCCTACGCGGGCTGCGCCATGGGCGAATACTTCATGTATCAAGGCAGGGATGTGCTCATCATCTATGATGATTTGAGCAAGCAGGCGGTGGCTTACCGTGAGATCTCTCTGCTGCTGCACCGCCCACCCGGGCGGGAGGCCTATCCCGGCGACGTGTTCTATCTGCACTCCCGTCTTCTGGAGCGGGCCGCCCGGCTCAGCGAGGAGGCCGGCGGCGGCAGCATGACCGCCCTGCCCATCATCGAGACCCAGGCCGGCGACATTTCGGCCTACATCCCCACCAATGTGATCTCCATCACCGACGGTCAGATCTTCCTGGAGACGGACCTGTTCAACTCCGGCGTACGCCCGGCGGTGAACGTGGGTCTGTCGGTGTCCCGCGTGGGCGGCTCCGCCCAGCTGGGGGCTATGAAGCAGGTGGCGGGCCGCCTGCGTATGGACCTGGCACAGTACCGGGAACTGGCGGCCTTCGCCCAGTTCGGCTCCGACCTGGACAAGGCCACCCAGGCCACGCTCCACCGAGGCGACCGGATGACGGAACTGCTCAAGCAGGGCCAGTACGCACCCATGACGGCCGCCGATCAGGTGATCGCCATCTTCGCGGTGAACGAGGGCTTTGCCGATTCCGTGGCGTTGAAGGACATCGGCCGCTTTGAGGAAGAACTGCTGCCCTATGTGAACGAGCGCTATCCCCAGCTGCGTAAGGCGATCCTGTCCGGCGCCAAGCTGAACGCCGAGCAGCTGAACAGGCTGCGCGGACTGATCGGAGATTTCAAAGAGAGCTTTGAATAAGCCCGCTGAAAAGCAGGTGATTGAATGGCAAATCTTCGCAAGATCCATAAGCGGATCAAAAGTGTCGAGAATACACGGCAGATCACCAAATCCATGAAAATGGTGGCGGCCTCCAAGCTGCGCCGGACCCAGTCGGCCTTCGGCGCTCAGGGGGAGTTTGCCGAGCGCTGTGAGAAAATGCTGGCTGAGGTGTGCTCCGGCGCACAGGAGCTGGACCATCCGCTGCTGCGTCCCCACAAGGAGACAAGGACTGTGTGCTATGTACTGGTCCTGGGCAACCGGGGGCTCTGCGGCGCTTATAACCACACGCTGCTGCGCTATCAGGAGGAGCTGGCCCACAGTGACGGGCGGGACTGCTTCCTGGTGGTCTGCGGCCGCTGGGGGAAGGACCTGCTGCCCGGCACCGGCTTGACCGTGGAGCGGACTGTGGAGATCAGCGATACGCCCACGGCCGCGGAGGCCCAGACACTGGCCGCCTGCCTGCGGGAGATTTATCTCAGCGGCAAGGCCGATGAGATCCGCCTGGTATATCAGCATTATAAATCTGTTTTGCAGCAGGTCCCCTGCAGCAAGCAGCTGCTGCCCATTTCCCTGGAAAAGGGGAGAGGGGAGGGCAGCCGTTACCTGTTCGAGCCAGACCGGGATTCCCTCCTGGAGAAGCTGCTGCAGATGTATCTGGACAATACGGTACACTCCGTGCTGCTGGAGGCGCGCGCAGGCGAGCACTCCGCCCGCATGACGGCCATGAGCGCCGCAGCGGACAACACGGAGGAACTGATCGAAGAACTGACCCTGGAGCTGAACCACGCCCGCCAGTCCGCCATCACCACGGAGATCTCCGAGATCGTGGGCGGCGCGGCGGCGCTGAACGACGCCCGTTAGCTCCACAGGAGGAAAGACCATGGAAAAAGCGATCGTAAAACGCGTGATCGGCCCGGTGGTGGACATCCATTTTCCCGAGGGTGCCCTGCCGGAGCTGTACAACGCCATAGAGATCCAGCTGGAGGACCGGAAGGTGGTTCTGGAGGTGGTGCAGCAGATCGGCGGCGGCGACGTGCGCTGCATCGCGTTGTCCTCCACCGACGGCATCTCCCGGGGCTGCGAGGCCCGGGACACCGGCGGCTCCATCACCATGCCCGTGGGCGAGGCCACCCTGGGCCGCATGTTCAATGTGATCGGCGAGCCCATCGACGGCAAGGGCCCGGTGGAGGCGCCGCGGCTGCCCATTCACCGCAAGGCTCCCAGCTTTACGGAGATCCTGCCCGCCACGGAGCTGCTGGAGACCGGCATCAAGGTGGTGGACCTGCTGGCACCCTATTCCCGCGGCGGCAAGATCGGCCTGTTCGGCGGCGCCGGTGTGGGCAAGACGGTGCTGATTATGGAGCTGATTCGCAACATCGCCTACGAGCACGGCGGCTATTCCGTGTTTGCCGGCGTTGGGGAGCGCAGCCGTGAGGGCAATGACCTCTGGAACGAGATGAACGAGAGCGGCGTCATCAACAAGACGGCGCTGGTCTTCGGCCAGATGAACGAGCCCCCCGGCGCCCGTCTGCGGGTGCCCCTGTCCGGTCTGACCATTGCGGAAAACTTCCGTGATGCCAGCGGCCAGGACGTGCTGCTGTTCATCGACAACATCTTCCGTTTCACCCAGGCGGGCTCTGAGGTCTCCGCTCTGCTGGGGCGTATGCCATCGGCGGTGGGATACCAGCCCACGCTTGCCACCGAAATGGGCGATCTGCAGGAGCGTATCACCTCCACGAGAAACGGCTCGGTCACCTCTGTTCAGGCCATCTATGTGCCTGCAGACGACCTGACCGACCCGGCCCCGGCCACGACTTTTGCCCATCTGGATGCAACCACTGTGCTGTCCCGCTCCATCGCGGAGTTGGGCATCTATCCCGCGGTAGACCCGCTGGAGTCCACCTCCCGTATTCTGGAGCCGGCCACCCTGGGCAAGGACCACTATGAGACCGCCCGCGCGGTGCAGGCAGTATTGGAGAAATATAGGCAGCTGCAGGATATCATCGCGGTGCTGGGCATGGACGAATTGGGGGCGGAGGACCGCACCACGGTCAACCGGGCCCGGAAGATTCAGCGCTTCTTGTCCCAGCCCTTCCACGTGGCGGAAAACTTCACCGGTATGGAGGGGCGCTATGTACCCCTGCAGGAGACCATCAGGGGCTTCCAGGCGATCCTGGGCGGCGACGTAGACGATCTGCCGGAGCAGGCCTTCCTGATGTGCGGCGGCATCGATGAAGTGATCGCCAAGCGCGGCAGCTATTGAGAGGTGCGACTATGGAGTCTTTGTTTCGGCTCAGCGTGGTCACGTCAGAGGAAACTGTGTTTGACGAACCAGTAAGTTATGTAAACCTTCCGACACCCTTCGGCTCTGTGGGCATCCTGGCGCGGCACGCGCCCATGCTTTGCGCGGTGGAGAAGGGGATCCTGCGCTGCACGCTGGAGAGCGGCGAGGCAGTCCGCGTCCTGGTGGGCGACGGCGTGGCCTCGGTTGCAGACAACGAGTGTACCGTACTGGTTTCCAACGGCAAAATACAGGATGAATAAGACAGGTGCAGACCGTGTTTGCGGGCTGCACCTTTTCCTATTATATCGGTAGGGAATGGAATCGTGCAAAATTTTATAAAAATCTAAAATTTTGCACTTGATCAAAATCACTTTTTTGAAAGCACCGTCATTTTGCTGCTAAAGAAAAGAAAAATATATGCAACTTGTTCATTGACGCACAACAGACACAATGATAAAATGATAAACGGAGCAGATTTGGTTCTGCAAATCTACATCAGGGGCGTTCTTATGAAAAAGGTTTACGTCTTGATCGGCAACTACGGCAGCGGCAAAAGTGAGTTGGCGCTGAATTTTGCGTTCAAAGCGGCCGAGCGCGGCGAGCGCACGGAGCTGCTGGACCTGGATATGGTCAACACCTATTTCCGCGTGACCGAGCGGGGGAATATGACCCGCATGAAGGAGATCCGTCTTGTCTCCCCTAACTTTGCCAATTCCGGCATCGAGACCCTGTCCCTGCCCGCCGAGGTGGCTTCCGCTTTCGCCATGGACTGGGAGACGGTCATCTTCGACGTTGGCGGCGATTCCACCGGTTCCACGGCCCTGGGCCGCTATCACCAGGATTTCGTAGATCTGGAGCCAGGTTCTCTGGAGGTCCTGAACGTAGTGAACATCCGCAGGCCCCTGTCCGGCACGGTGGAAAAGATCATCCACCTGCAGGAGGAGATGGAGATCCACTCCCGCCTGAAGCTCACCGGTATGATCAACAACACGAATCTGGCGGAAATGACCGGCCCGGACGAGTTGCGGGACGGCTATGAGATGATCAAAGAGGTCTCCCAGCGCACCGGCGTCCCGGTGAAATTTACCTCCGGCAAGGCCGCGCTTTTGGAGCAGTTTCTGGCCGAGGGGCACGACCCCAAGTACATCGGTCAGCCGCTGCCCATCGATATCTACATGAAGCGCGACTGGAACAGCTGGATCAACAGCCTGGGCGAGAAGCGTCCCCAGCAGCTGGAATATCTGTGAGTCCCCGCGTAATGCGGTTTTAAAATGAGCGATATTAGAAAACTATAACAGAAAAGAGGTAGAAACATGGCAAAGGTGACAATCAATGAGCTTGTCTGCAAGGGCTGCGGCTTGTGCGTCAGAGCATGTCCCAAGGATGTACTCGCCCTTTCCAAGACCAAGCTCAACGCAAAGGGCTACCACCCCGCGGAGGTAGTCGTACCGGAGGCGTGCATCGCCTGTGCGTCCTGCGCAAGGACCTGCCCTGACGTGGCGATCACGGTAGAAAGATAAGGAGGAATTGAAAAATGGCACTGACTCTTATGAAGGGTAGCGAAGCGATCGCGGAGGCTGCGATTCGTGCCGGCGCTCGTTTCTTCTTTGGCTATCCGATTACCCCGCAGACTGAGATCCCCGAATACATGTCCGCCCGTATGCCCGAGGTCGGAGGCTGCTTCCTCCAGGCCGAGAGCGAAGTCGCGGCCATCAACATGGTGTACGGCGCAGCCGGTACCGGCGCCCGCGTTATCACCTCTTCTTCCAGCCCCGGCGTCAGCCTGAAGCAGGAGGGCATTTCCTACTGCGCCGGCGCGCAGCTGCCCTGCGTGATCCTGAACGTCATGCGCGGCGGCCCCGGTCTGGGCAACATCCAGGCCTCTCAGGCCGACTATTTCCAGGGCGTCAAGGGCGGCGGCAATGGTGACTATCACCTGCTGACCTATGCTCCCTCCTCTGTCCAGGAAGCTATCGACATCATGATGTTCGCCTTCGAGAAGGCGGAGAAGTACCGCATGCCCGTGCTGTTCCTGGCTGACGGCATCATCGCCCAGATGATGGAGCCTGTTGAGATGCCCGAGATGGTGGACTACAAGGTCGACCCGGAGAAGAAGCCCTGGGCCTGCACCGGCTGGAAGCCCGGCGATGATCCCGCCAAGCGCGGCGTCATCAACTCCATCTACATTGACACCGAGTCCCTGTCCGTCCACAACGAGCACCTGCAGGCCATCTACAAAGAGGCCAAGGCCAACGAGCAGATCTGGGAGAACTACAAGACCGAGGACGCCGAGTTCATCATCACCGCCTTCGGCACGGTAGCCCGTATCGCCAAGACCGCTATCGACGAGCTGCGTGAGCAGGGCGTGAAGGTGGGTCTGTTCCGTCCCATCTCCGTGTGGCCCTTCCCCTATGACGCCATGCGTGAGACCATCTGTCGCGACCAGATCAAGGGCGTTCTGGACGTTGAGGTCAACGAAGGCCAGATGCTGGAAGACGTAAAACTGGGTCTGGAAGGCGCCAAGCCCATCCGTTTCTTCGGTCACTTCGGCAGCCAGTTCCCGACCACGGACGAGATCAAGAGCGAGATCCTCGCTATGAAGGAGGGCAAGTAAATGTCTGTCGTATTTGAAAGAACCAAACTGCTGACTGACAAGCAGTTCCATTATTGCCCCGGCTGCAACCACGGCATCATCCACCGCCTGGTGGCGGAATCCATCGACGAGCTGATCCAGGAAGGCAAGCTGGAAGCCGGCAACGTCATGGGCGTCGCCCCTGTCGGCTGCTCCGTTTTCGCATATGACTACT
Source organism: Oscillospiraceae bacterium (assembly GCA_017470325.1). The sequence goes on along the minus strand of JAFUES010000032.1, from coordinate 55,075 downwards.
TCAACTGCGACATGTACGAGGCCGCCCACGGCCGCGCTCCCGCAGTGGCCACCGGCGCCAAGCGCGCCCGTCCCGGCACCCTGGTCTTCACCTATCAGGGCGACGGCGACCTGGCCTCCATCGGCACCGCTGAGATCGTACACGCCGCCCACCGCGGCGAGAAGTTCGTCACCATCTTTGTCAACAACGCCATTTACGGTATGACCGGCGGTCAGATGGCCCCCACCACCTTGGTCGGCCAGAAGACCACCACTTCTCCCAACGGCCGTGACGAGGCCTGGTGCGGCGCGCCCATCAAGATCTCCGAGATGCTTTCCGAGATCCCCGGCGCCTACTACATCGAGCGCTGCGCGGTCAACAACAACGCCAACATTCTCAAGACCAAGAAGGCTATCAAGAAGGCATTCCAGTATCAGCTGGATGGTAAGGGCTTCTGCCTGATCGAAGTTCTGTCCACCTGCCCCACCAACTGGGGCCTGAGCCCTGTGGAAGCCATGACCTGGCTGGAAGAGAACATGATCCCCTACTATCCTCTGGGTGTGAAGAAAGATAAGGGGGCTGAATAATCATGATGAAACAGTACATTTTTGCCGGCTTCGGCGGCCAGGGTATGCTGCTGATCGGCAAGTTCGTTGCCATGGCCTATATGCTGGAAGGCAAGCATGTTTCCTGGCTGCCCTCCTACGGCCCTGAGATGCGCGGCGGCACCGCCAACTGCTCCGTCACCGTCAGCGATGAAGAGGTCGGCTCCCCCCTGGTGGACCAGGCCGATGTGATCGTCGCTATGAACCTGCCCTCTCTGGACAAGTTCGAGCCCAAGGTGAAGCCGGGCGGACTGCTGGTCGTCAACAGCTCCATCATCGACCGAAAGGCCGTGCGTGACGACATCCGCGTGGTCTATTGCGACGCCAACAAAATCGCCGAGGAAGTCAAGAACCCCAAGGGCGCAAACGTTGCGATCCTGGGTTCTATGATGGGCGCGGACGTGGACGGCGTGGAGACCGACAAGATGATCGAGGCCATCAAGCTGGAGCTTGGGCCGAAGAAGATGAAGTTCCTGGACGGCAACAAGGCCGCCCTGTACGCCGGTATGGAAGCCGCCAAGGCCTGAAATCTGAAAACCCAACAAGCGAGAGACAGAGCGTGCTTTGCACGCTCTGTTTTTTCCTTTTTTATCCGGCTTTTTCTTGTTTTGCACCGGCTGGCGTGCTATAATAAAATAATAGAGAAAATGCTTTTTCACCGTGCGGTTTTGGCGGCGCGGTTTGTTACAGGAGGTTGGAGCTATGAAGATCAGAAAACGCCTGATGGCCCTACTTTTGTGCGTGCTGATGTTTGTCACCATGCTGCCCGTTTCCGCCCTGGCGGCGGAGGACGCGGCGCCGGAGGATGAGCAGCAGGATACGCAGCAGGTGGAGACCGTGTCGGAAACGCCCGCGGAACCCGTATCTTCTGAGTCTGACACGACCCAGACGGAGCCAGTCGTGGAGGAAGAAGAAAGCGACATCGAAGCGCTCGCGGAAAGCGGAAGCGGAGAAGAGCGCGCTTCTTCTGACAACGAGACGCCGACCGTGCCGGAAGCTCCGACCGAGCCGGAGACCCCGACTGAACCGGAGACGCCGACCGTGCCGGAAACGCCGACCGAGCCGGAAGCACCGACCGCGCCGGAGACGCCGACCGAGCTGGAAGCCCCGACTGAACCGGAGACGCCGACCCAGCCGGAGACACTGACAACATCGACCACACAGGAGACCCAGGCGGTCATCCTGCGCTTTGTGCTGACGCCGAAGGATGCGGAAGTCACCGTCTATACGAAAGAGGAAAACGGCGACAAGCAGGAGATCGACGCCGAGGAAGACGGCAGCTATCGCCTGCTGCCCGGCGTATATTTCTACACGGCGGTCTGTGAGGGCTTTGCGACCGTGGAGGAGACGGAGCTGACCGTGGAAGCTGCCGCTGAGCCGGTGGAGGTCCCGGTGGCGCTGCAGGCTGCACAGGCAGCTGTGGTTACGCCGAAAGCGGCGTCCCGGCAGGTCAAGGCCGCACCCAAGGCGGTGACCAGTGCAAACTCCGTCGCCTCCGGTGAGTGCGGCGCACAGGGGGACAATCTGACCTGGACGCTGGATGACGAAGGTACCCTGACTATCAGCGGCAGCGGAGCCATGGCGGATTACAGCATTGATTCCATGCCCTGGCATAGCTCCCTTGAAAGCATCCGGACTGTAGTGATCGAAAATGGCGTGACCAGTATCGGCAATAGTGCGTTCTATGGCTGCAGTGGCTTGACCAGTATCACGATCCCGGAGACTGTGACGAGCATCAGACCTAATGCGTTCTGGAACTGCAGCGGCTTGACAAGCATTGCGATCCCGGATGGCGTGACCAGTATCGGGGGAGGCGCGTTCTATGGCTGCAGCGGCTTGACCAACATTACGATCCCGGCTGGTGTGACCGTTATCGGGGGAGGGACGTTCATGAACTGCAGCAGTCTGCAGAGCATCACGATCCCGGATGACGTGACCAGCATTGGGTTTAATGCGTTCACGAACTGCATCGGCTTGACAGAGATCGAGATCCCGGACAACGTGACAAGCATCGATGAGGGCGCGTTCACTGGCTGCAGAGGCCTGACCAGTGTCACGATCCCGGAGAGTGTGATAAGCATCGAGGAGGGGGCGTTCTATAGCTGCAGCAATCTGTCTGATGTACATTACGAGGGGACACAGGCGCAGTGGGATCAGATCACGATCGGGACGAACAACGATCCGCTGCTCAGTGCCGAGCTGCATGTCGTCACTGCCGCGATAACCGGCACCGGGACCTATGACGATCCCTTGCAGTCCAACGAATTGGAATATCGGTATGAAAACGGCAGCCTTACCGGGATCTATTATCCGGATGGGACACTGGTCACCAACAAGTGGATCCACAACGTGGTGAGCCATACCAATCCCAGCACCGGCGAGGAAACCACTACCGAATATCTGTCCTATGCCACCGGTGACGGCGTTCTGGCCACCAGCACGATGACCATTGACGGAAAGGAATACCAGTTCGGAAGCACCGGCATGCTGCTGAACGAGACGAACATCATCGCCTCCGGCGAGTGCGGGGCAAACGGCGACAATCTGACCTGGACGCTCACGGATGACGGAACCCTGACCATCAGCGGCACAGGGGCCATGATGGATTATGACTTGAATGACAATCCTACCCCTTGGCGGAGTTATCGAGACAGCTTAAAAACAGTGCTGATCGCTTCGGGTATAACAAATATCGGGAATAGCTCCTTCTTTTGCTGTAGGAATCTTACAAGTATCAAGGTACCGGCCAGTGTGACAAGCATTGGAACGAATGTGTTTGATGATTGTATTGGGTTGACAAGTGCAGGCCCTATTGATAGTGGCAGTGATTATGAATTTGGCTGGACGACGAGCATTCCAGACGGAGCCTTCAGCGGATGTGGGTTGACAAATATCATTATGCCCACTGGCATAACAAGCATAGGGAAATATGCTTTTGAAGGATGCGCTTTTACGAGTTTTACAATTCCTGATGGCATAAAAACGATTGATGTTCGGACATTCGACTGCTGTACTGCTTTGGAAAGTATCACAATTCCAGATACAGTTGAGAGCATTGAAGAGGAAGCTTTTCGTAGGTGCAGCAGTTTAATGAGCGTTACGATTCCAGACAGCGTGTCAAGCATCGGGGACGGGGCCTTTTCCAATTGTAGCCGCCTGACGAGCATCAAGATTCCGGCGGGCTTGACGAGTATCGGGAGTAGTGCCTTTTCAGACTGCACTGGATTGAAAAGTGTCACGATCCCTGCGAGTGTGACGAGCATCGAGAACTATGCCTTTTCTGGCTGTAGCCGTTTGACCGATGTATCTTACGGCGGGACGGAAGCGGCCAAAAACCTGGCTATCCAGAGCCAGCGCTGGTCTTCGTACGGGAACGACCCTCTATATAATGCCACTTGGCAGTATGGAACAGATGAGGTGGTGCTGGCCTCCGGCGAGTGCGGCGCAAGCGGCGACAATTTGACATGGACCCTCACGTCTGACGGCACTCTGACCATCAGCGGCACGGGTGCCATGGCGAATTACAGTACCAACACTACTAACTATGGGCCTTTGAGCAGCACTATGCCTTGGAGCGGCAACCGCAGCAGTGTCAAGTCTGTTGTGATCGAGAATGGCGTAACGAATATCGGGGACCGCGCCTTTAGCAGCTGCAGCGGTCTGATGAGTATCACGATCCCGGCGAGTGTAACGAGCATCGGGAGTATTGCCTTTGCCGGATGCACTGGATTGAAAAGCATCACAATCCCGGACAATGTGATGAGCATCGGGAGTACTGCCTTTACCGAGTGCACTGGATTGAAAAGCGTAACAATCCCAGAGAATGTAACGACAATCAAGGAATTTACTTTTAATCACTGCACAAGCTTAACTGAAGTAATTATTGAAGAAGGCGTTACGCAAATTGACAGCTTTGCCTTTTGTAATTGCACCAGCCTAACGAGTGTAACAATTCCATCGAGCGTAACAAGCATTGAGAGCTATGCCTTTTCCAACTGCACTGGATTGAAAAGCATTACGATCCCAGAAAATGTGACGACAATCACGGGCTATGCTTTTAATAACTGCACCAATCTAACTGAAGTAATTATTGAAGAAGGCGTTACGCAAATTGACAGCTTTGCCTTTTATAATTGCACCAACCTAACGAGTGTAAAAATTCCAGCGAGTGTGACGAGCATCGGAAGTAGTGTCTTTTCCGACTGCAGCGGATTGACCGATGTATCTTACGGTGGGACGGAAGCGGCCAAAAACCTGGCTATCCAGAGCGAACGCTGGTCTTCGAACGAGAACGACCCCCTATATAATGCCAATTGGCAGTATGGAACAGATGAGGTGGTGCTGGCCTCCGGCGAGTGCGGCGCAAGCGGCGATAACCCGACATGGGTACTCACCAGTGAGGGCGTACTGACCATCAGCGGCAGCGGGGCGATGGCGAATTATAGTTACAACACTATGCCTTGGTACAGCAACCGCAACAGCGTACAGACTGTTGTGATCGAAAATGGCGTAACAAGTGTTGGGGACTACGCCTTCTACGGCTGCAGCGACTTGACGAGCATCGAGATCCCGGATGGTTTGACGAGCATCGGGGATATAGCATTTGTCGGTTGCAGTGGCTTGACGAGCATTGAGATCCCAGCGAACGTGACAAGTATTGGGAGACGTCCCTTTTCTGGCTGTAGCGGACTGACGAGCGCGGGACCAATAGGCAGCGGTGCCAATTATGAGTTCGGTTGGACCACGGCTATCCCGCCTGAAGCTTTTTACGGCTGCAGCGGTTTGACAAGCATTGAGATTCCGGCGAGCGTGACGAGCATTGGGGACGGAGCATTTGCCGGCTGTAGTGGCTTGGCGAGTATTGAGGTCCCGGCGAACGTGACGAGCATCGGGGACGAAGCATTTTCCGGCTGCAGTGAACTGACGAGCGTGACGATTCCTTCAAGTGTGACCAGCATCAGTGACTATACATTCAATAGCTGCAACAATCTGACGAGCATGACAATTCCTTCAAGTGTGACCATTATCGGCGCATATGCGTTCGTTGGCTGTAGCAGTTTGGCGACAGTATATTATGTTGGTAACGAAAATAGTTGGAGCCAAATCTCCATTGGAAGCAATAATGCCCCTTTGGAAAATGCGGAGATTCAGTATGTTACCTGCGATGAAGTCGGATTTGAACACACCCCCGGCGCGGCGGTACACGAGAACGAATTGGCGGCAACTTGCACGGAGGACGGCAGTTATGACGAGGTCGTATACTGCAGCGTCTGCGGCGAGGAATTGAGCCGAGAGGCAAAAGCGGTTGCGGCGCTTGGCCACACCCCCGGCGCAGCGGTACACGAGAACGAAGTGGCAGCTACATGCGCGGCGGAAGGCAGCTACGATGAAGTGGTCTATTGCACAGCCTGCGGCGAGGAACTGAGCCGCGAGCATAAGACAGTTGAGAAGTTAAGCACACACACGCCCGCCAGGGCCGTGCGTGAGAAAGAAGTGCCTGCTTCCTATACCGCTGCCGGGAGCTATGATGAAGTTGTCTATTGCTCCGTATGCGGTGAGGAGATCAGCCGGACCCATAAGACCATCGCCCGGCTGACGCTTGCGGCGCCTGCGCTTTCCGGCGTGACCAACACTGCTCAAGGCGTGTCGGTGAATTGGAAGGCTGTCACCGGGGCGCAATCCTATACCATCTACCGCAAGGTCGGTACGGCCCAATCCTGGACCAAGTACAAGACCGGCGTTACCGGTACCGGCTTTACAGATACCGACGTCAGGTTCGAGACCAAGTACAGCTATACGGTTCAGGCGGTGGCGGGCAGCAATGCCAGCCAGTACAACACCACAGGTTTGGCGACGACTTATCACCCCACGACAAAGGGTTGGGTGAAAGACTCCGGCGGTTGGTGCTACGTGAAGACTGACGGGAGCATGGCCGTCAGCCAGTGGGTCAAGGACAATGGCAAGTGGTACTACCTGAACGCCTCCGGCTACATGGTCACCGGCTGGCAGAAGATCGGCGGCACCTGGTATTTCTTCCAGAATTCCGGCGCTATGGCCGCTGACAGCTGGGCCAAGGATTCCGCGGGCTGGTGCTACCTGGGTTCCGACGGCAAGATGGTCACCAACACCTGGAAAAAGGATTCCAGGGGCTGGTGCTACCTGAAGTCCGACGGGCGTATGGCCGTCAGCCAGTGGATCAAGGACGGCGGCAAGTGGTATTACATGGATTCCTCCGGTTACATGACCACCGGCTGGCAGATGATCAGTGGCAAGTGGTACTATCTGCAGAGCTCCGGCGCCATGAAGACCGGCTGGCTGAAGGACGGCGGCAAATGGTACTATCTCGATAGCTCCGGTGCCATGAAGACCGGTTGGCTGAAGGACGGCGGCAAGTGGTACTATCTCGACGGCTCCGGTGCGATGAAGACCGGTTGGCTGAAGGAAAACGGCAAGTGGTATTATCTTGACAGCTCCGGCGTCATGGTCACCGGCAGCAGGACCATCGGCGGCAAGACCTACACCTTCAACGGCTCCGGCGTCTGCCAGAATCCCTGATCGAGGAATGAGCGAATTCCTTAAATAAAACAGAGAGCCCGCATACCGCGAATGTGACGCGGTATGCGGGCCATTGTATTCCGGCAGGGGACAGGGCTTTCACTTGAAAATGCGCCGGGATCGGGTATAATAGAGGCAATTGGATCAAATGAAGTTCGGAGGCCCTTATGGAGAAACTGAATGTTTGCCTGATCAATGATTCCTTCCCGCCGGCTATCGACGGCGTGGCCAACGCCGTCACCAACTACGCGGATATCATCAGCCGTGAGCTGGGCCACGCCACGGTGATCACGCCCTATTACCCGGAGGCGGACGACAGTGTCTTTGCTTTCCCGGTGCTTCGCTACCCCAGCGTGGACATGACCAAGCTGGTGGGCTACCGGGCGGGCCTGCCCTTCTCCCCGGAGCTGATGCGTCAGGCGGAGAACGCGGACTTCGATATCATCCACAGCCATTGCCCCATCACCTCCACCATGCTGGCCCGGGCCCTGCGGGACCGGATCCAGGTGCCGGTGGTGTTCACCTACCACACCAAGTTTGACATCGATATCGCCAACGCCATCCGCAGTAAGCTCCTGCGGGAGGAGGCGGCGAGGATCCTGGTGGAAAACATCTCCGCCTGCGATGAGGTCTGGACCGTCAGCAACGGCGCGGGGGAGAACCTGCGCAAGCTGGGATACACCGGGCCCTACAGCGTCATGCCCAATGGGGTGGACTTTCCCCAAGGCCGTGTGGACCAGGTGCTGATCGATGAGGTGACGGCGGGCTTCGACCTGCCTGCCGGGCTGCCGGTGTTTCTGTTCGTGGGACGCATGATGTGGTACAAGGGCCTGCGCATCATCCTGGACGCTCTGGCGGAGCTGGACCGGGAAGGAAGAGACTTCCGCATGGTCTTTGTGGGCGGCGGCAACGATAAGGATGAGGTGACGGCCTATGCCGAGTCCCTGGGGCTGGCGGGGAAGGTCCTGTTTTCCGAGCCCATCCATGACCGCAACCGGATCCGGGCCTGGTATTGCCGGGCGGACCTGTTCCTGTTTCCCTCCACCTTCGACACCAACGGGCTGGTAGTCCGGGAGGCCGCGGCCTGCGCCCTGGCCAGCGTTCTGGTGGAGGGCAGCTGTGCGGCAGAGGACGTGACCGACGGGGAAAGTGGCTTCCTGATCGAGGAAAACGCGACCTCCATGGCGGCGAAGCTCCGGGAACTGATGACCGTGCCGGAGGCCATGCGCCGGGTGGGAGACCGCGCCCAGCAGAGCATCTATATCTCCTGGGAGACCGCGGTCAAGCACGCCTATGAGCGCTACGGCGCCGTGATCGATAATTACCACCGGGGTTATTATCCCGAGCATGACAAACTGACCGATAAATACTTCCACCGGATCTCAGCGCTCATGGACCTGCGGGGCCGTCAGCGAGAGACCGGAGAGGCCATCCGCAGCGAGCTGCGCGCGGAGCTGCGTGGCAACTACGAGGAGATGTACAACAACTACCAGGAACTCTGGGCCGATCTGCGGGGCGAGCGCCGAAAAATGGAACAGCGCCTGGAAGATGTTTACCGCCGGATGGACCGGTTCCTTTAAAGCAAATGGAAAAAGAATGCAGGGAAAGCTTTCCCTGCATTCTTTTTGGTTCCAAACAGACACGGTGTGAGCATATGTGAAATGGACTGATATGGGGAGTGTATGAGAGATTTGACTCGGCACAGGACGTCTCTCGCATACGGATCAGCGAAAGATGTGGGGCATAGTCGTCATTCGCCGGTCCCCATACGAAGCCGGAAGTCGGCAACTGTCTGTTTCAGCCCTTCCTCCAGCATGACGTTCGGCTGCCAGCCCAGGAGTGTCTTCGCCCGCGTGATGTCCGGCTTGCGGCGTGAGGGATCGTCCTGAGGCAGAGGGCAGAACACCAGCTTCGACGGGGAACCCGTCTCCTTCAGGATCATCTGTGCGATCTCCAGGACGGTCATTTCCTGAGGGTTGCCTACGTTTACGGGGCCTGTGATGTCCGGTGTGTTGACCATGCGGATCAGAGCGTCCACCGTATCGCTCACATAGCAGAAGCTGCGCGTCTGCAGCCCGTCGCCATAAATCGTCAGATCCCGGCCGGACAGCGCTTGAGTGATCAGGTTGGACACCACGCGGCCATCGTTGAGAAGCATCTGAGGACCGTAAGTGTTGAAGATCCGCACAACTCGGATATCCGCCCCGCGCTGTCTGTGATAGTCGAAGAACAGTGTTTCCGCCATGCGCTTGCCCTCATCGTAGCAGGAGCGAATACCGATGGGATTGACGTTTCCCCGGTAGTCTTCGGCCTGCGGGTGGACCAGCGGCTCGCCATAAACCTCGCTGGTGCTGGAGAGGAGGACCGTCGCCTTCTGCCGGCAGGCCAGTTCCAAGCAATGGACGGCGCCCAGCACATTGGTCATAGCAGTCTTGATAGGGTCGCGCTGATAATGCTCGGGGCTGGCCGGGCAGGCCAGGTTGTAGATCTGATCCACATCAAAGGAGAAAGGCTCTGTCACGTCCAGTTCGGTAAAGCGGAAGTCCGGGTTTTCCATCAGATCCGCAATGTTTTCCATAGCGCCGGTATAGAGGTTGTCCAGGCAGATCACCCGATTCCCCTCGGATAACAGCCTCCGGCAGAGGTGAGAACCAATAAAGCCCGCGCCGCCTGTGACAAGGATACAATGTGTCATGGGGTCCCTCCCAGTCCGATTTTCTTTTTGATCTTCGTGGAACTCTGTTCCTTTGTGTAGGGGAAGAAGACGATGTCCGCCCCCAACTTCCGAAGCTCTTCTTTTTCCCACTGCCAATAGGGATTGTCCGCATAATCGTCCCCGGAAAAGAAGCAGTCAAAAGGACGGCGCTTCCATTCCAAGAGCCGTGATGGGTCATCATCGATGGGGACTACTTCATCCACCTCACGGATGGCGGACAGGATCTCCATGCGTTCTGCCTGCGGGATCGCGGGGTAGGTGTTCTTATATTTTTTGACCAGCTCGTCGCTGAGCACACCTACCCGCAGAAAGTCACACTCTGCCTTCGCGCGGCGGATCAGTCGCAAGTGCCCCACATGAAAAAGGTCGAAAACACCCATCAGCAGGCCCACAGGATAAGGCTTTTTGGCTTCGAATCCCATAAGATTCCTCCTTTTCTCCATCGGTGTGCCGTCTGCTCCTATAACGCGGAGTAAGGAGTATCCGGATGAAATTCAACCCGATCGTGCCGATAGCGTTTCTCCATGGACGGCGGGGTCATGTAATTGGCGCCGTAACGCTGCCGCAACCAACTGTCATAGTTGGCCGGTACGGAGATCCGCATGCCTTCAAAGGGCAGCTCCACCAGATCGGAACAATCGGCTTCCGGAAACAGATTCTTGTTTACCGCGCCATTCCCATAGTAACAGGCGAGAATGCTCCGCAACCCGGTTTGTGGCCGGGCGGCGCAGAGCCGGTGGAGCGCTTTGAGCAGGTCGCGGCGCCGAAAACACTTCCGCAACACATAATAGGCGCTGATTTTACAATCTCCCACATCTGCCAGCATCCCCGTTCGAATGGGATAGGACTTGGCGAACAGAAGACGCTGAATGAAGCGGAGCTTTTTCTGCAGATGGGCTCTTTGCTCCGCCCTTTCGGGAACACAGTCCAGAGGGAACACATCGATCCAGATGCCCTGATGGCAGGAGCGTCCCCGATTCTGGGGCTCCAGCGCCGCACTGCGGCTATCGCGCAGCTTACCGTAGCCGCCGTAAAAGCAGGAGGGATCGCTCTCCGGCGTCTGGAAAAAGAAGCCCTCTTTCAGCTCTTTTTCCGCCAAGGCGGAAAAGCGGTCATAGTCCTCCCGCGGCATGGCAAGATCGATGTCGTCATCCCAGGGGATAAAGCCTCCGTGCCGTACGGCACCCAGCAGGGTCCCGTGGACGGCAAAATAGCGCAGGCCGTTGGCCCGGCATACCCGATCGAATTCTTTCAGCAGGCCAAGCTGCACAGCGTGGACACGCTGCAGAAGCACAGCCTCCCGAGCGGCCGGATCCTCCTGCGCCAAGAGTTCCCGCCGCTTCCGGATCGCTTTTCGATCGATCTGCGCCCAGGCATACAGCTGGCCCAGTTCTTTCTGGCGCCGATTCTCGCGAACAAAAAGATCCTCACGCGCCTGGAATCCGTCCCACAGATCTTCCAGCCCAAACCGCTTCTTCATCTGTTTCAGGGGCAAAACCCCTTCCGCCTGCGGCAGATGGAGCCAGGTATAGCGCAAGGCGCGGAACAGGACATAGCGGACAGGGCAGTTTTCCACCGCGAATTCCTGGTCATAGTAGCGGAGCCGCTCGCCCGTCCAGAAAGCATTGTAGGGGATCATGTCAATATAGGCGCGCTTAAGGATCGGCCCCAGCCGCGCTGCCGGCGCGCCCCAGATTTCCAGGGCCTCCGCATCGGATAAAGCCCCTTCCTCCGAGGAAAGCAGGACATCCTCCCGAATCTGAGAGAACACGTCCAGGAAGGCCTCTGGGTTTCCCCGGAGCTGCCGGGCCAGGTAATGCAGGGAGGCTTCCTCCCGCACCAGCGGCATGCGGATCCGATCCTCCAGAAGCGTTTGTTCCACCGTGGGGATTCCCCGGGCACACAGAGCTTCCAGATTGGAATAGAGATCCCGCAGCGCGGGCAGACCCTTGGGATCAAGCACGGTCTTTTCCGCTGTGCCGTCCGCATAGAGGATCGTGGTGAAGCCCCTTTCCGGACCCCGGTCCGTAGACAGCGCCGCATAGACGACCTGGCGGCGCGGCGAGGCGGCTCCCGGCAAGCGGCATTCGGCCAGATAATAATTGGCTGTGTGGGGGAGGACGCCCTCCCGGGCCACATCGTCATACAGATCGGCCTCAGCCGCCACGATGGGGCTGCGGTACGGATCGTAGGGGAACACCCGATCCCGGATGCTGCCACTCGGCAGAAGATCGTCGGTATAGACCGCCTGCACAAAGTCCGCATCCGGCATGGGATAATACCAGCGCGGCGCGGCAAAGCCTGCGGCCTCAAGCAGTTGCCGCATCTCTTCCCGGGCATAAAAACGAGGCAGGCTCTTGCCGGTCATGGGCAGGACAGCATCAAAAGGCGTCTGCGTCAGGGCATCTACGCCACCGCAAAGGTATTTCAGCCCAAAGCGGTTTCGAAAGCCCAGCAGCAGCGTGCCGTCCGCGGAGAGCCGGCCCGCCAGCGAACGCAGTATTGCCGGCACGTCTGCCTGCGTCTCGACCAGGTCTACCGCGACGATCAGATCGAAGCGCCGCGTCTCATCTGGCAGCGGACGGGCAAGCTCCGAGACCTCCGCCTGCTCTACCCGATCAAACCAGGGCGTCAACAGGGGGACGAGGATCTCTGTGTCGTCTCCGCAGAGCAGGGCGTTTTCTCCTCGGGTAAAAGGGTACCAGTTCAGAAGCGCCCGGCGCAGGTTATGAACTTGTTCGGTTCTTTGCTCTGCCATAGTTATTGCTCCTGTGATTTTTGCTCCCGGTCAGCTGTGACCCAAGGTCTTGTTTCAATGGCGACCTGCGCCCAATCGTCAAAAGCTGCATGCTGTACCCAATGACAACCATCTGCAGCAAAGATCCGCTCTGTAAGAAGGGGGGAAATATTCTCCTTGTCCCGGTAAAATGTTTCAAAGAACTGCAGAGCGGAACGCTCGGCATCTGCCAGAACAAACTGAACCTCTGACAGTTCCTCTGGGCTTCGATGCTCAGCCTGAAACACGGGATTTCCCTGACCGTCGATCATATCTAAAGATGGTTCCGGTGAGAGAAGAAAGCTTTCTATTTCAATGAAATTGTTTAGGACCCCGGCATTTTCCTCCAGAAAATAGAACGCGATGTCTGCGTCAAGCCCAACATCAGCTCGGTATCTTCCCAAGTTGAAACCACGCAGACAGCATGGGAGCGCATGCTCCAAAAATGACTGGGTCCGCCCGACGGAGAAGCCGTCACATATGGCGTAAAAACCACCTTCCCGAAGACCACAAAGGTCTGCATAGGTACGATAATTGGTTTTGGCGGCAGCGGCGACAATAGAAATCTCCGGCATATGTCGAAGAAGATATGCGCACGTCGTCTCTCCAGGCTGCGGAGGTCGAATCTTATCTGCATCCAGATGGTATATTTTTTTCAGGATCTCCTCTCTTGAAAAACCCGCTTTCTCCCCCATGGCAGCCACGTAGTCCACGGTACCCGGGAGATCCGCCACGCATAGAAACGAAGAATGGCGGTTCGCGTAAAAATAAACTGGACTTGGTAGGGAAAGACGGCGACATAGCTTCTGATAGATACGCATGGGCAGGTATCCGTCTCTGGCTAGGAACAGCACTCCGTCATAAGAGGCGCTTCGAAGCTGCGTAATTAGCCAGCACAGGTAACCCACAACAAGGGGGGCCAATACACCAACCGCGAAGCGATGCAATTGGTCTTCCCGCGGGCGCTCCTGCAGATCCGGGTTTTGAAATGGATCCCGGAATATTTCAGCGATCACAGAGCCCAAAAGGCACCGCTCCACCAAGGTGCCTGCCGCCGATATACAGTCTTCCCATCCCCAGCCTACGGCCATGGCCAGTGGCGAGGGGAGGATTTCCGGGTGAAGCCCGGCCTGCTCGGCGGCCATACCGTCGGCATGGAAGTCGTCCCCGATGTGCAGGATGGGTTCAGCGCATCCGAATTCTCTCAGTGTGTCGAACAGACCAGTCTGTTTGCGTTTCCCCCAATCGCAAGAAACGAAGATCCGGTCAAAGCCTCGAATACCTTTCTCCTCCAACAGCTCGCATATCACGGGTTCGGACATGTACATGTCACTGGTCAGAACGACCCGCTTGCCCTGCGCCAAGGCATAATCGAGCAGCTGCACGATTTCGGTTCGCGGCAGCAGGACCGTACGCTCGACCTCCAATTCCAGCTGGCGCATCTTTTCACAAAGGGCAGTGTCCCAGCCGCTCCTGCTGCAAAGAATGGCATAAATCTGATCCATGCTGCCGCCTGCGCTGTCCCGCTCCGCCTCTTCCCGAAGAAGGGCAAATCCGTCTGCCGGATAACCAGCCGCCTTGCCTCGGAGTTCAGTCAGAGCAAAGACGTCCTTTGGAAAAAGCGTTTTTCGTACCAAAAGGGTGTCAAATATGTCAAAAGACACGGTTTTGCTGTTTCGGATTTCCCTCTGGATCGCAATCCGTCTCCCTGCATCAAAGGCGTAGATTTTCGAACTTTTGCCGCCTACCGGGGCAAGACTGTCGAAAGAGATAGAGAAGCGATACGTATCGATCCCGTAGTATCTTGGGAGAATGCACTCGTTAACCAAGCCCGAGCCGATATACAGGATTTTCTTGCCCGGATGCTCCTCCCGCAGCACGCGGAAAGATAAGTCCTCTCCGTTGCGGCGGATAATGTGGCTGTCCAAATCCCGACAGAGAGCCAAACTGTCGAGCTGCTTTACCTGCAGATCTTCCGAAAAGGATTTTCGCAGGCTAAACTTCACCAAGATATTCTTTTCTTGCAGCCAGGGGATCAAAGCGTCAAAAGGCTTGCGCAGAAAGAATTCCCCAGACAGAAAATTACGATGCAGGAGTGTATCCATTACTTCGAATGCGACCAAGTCGTATGTCGCGCAGATGGTTTTCCAAGCCTCCAAATTCTGTGGCCTGCAGGAAAAAATATCCCGATGGAGATTGATTTCGTCAAGCCCATACATATCATAAAGCAGAATCCCAGCCTGCTCACATGCTGTATAGATGAAGGCATAGACCGCTTCGGCGTACCTCACACGCTCAGTCAAGAGAATCAAATCGATATCCAATGCGGGAATATCTTCTTCCCGCAGCACAGGCAAGCCATGGAAGTCAGAACCATCGATAGGGTCCCGGCTCATGACACCGATAAAATGGTATTCCGGGTCGAAATGCTCAATGATTGCTTGCGCATATTCCCGTGAGCCGTGCAGTACGATCCGTCTCCCCTTGAACCGGGAGAAGCGAGTTTCAAAATTTGAAATTACATATTCAAGTTCTGTCATGAAATCTCATCTTCCATTTGGATAGAAACAGTAGCGCCAACCCTTTTCCTCCGCCACTGTGCGCATTTCATCGTGATATCCAGAGGATACGGCGATTACGACGACACTGTTCTCGTCTAGCGTCACATCTGAGATCGGCAAAACTTCCCGGCCCAGCAGGATGTCGGGATTTCCCGCTTTGCTTGTGACAAGAAACCCCTGCACGAGATAGCCGTTATTTACCATCGTTTCAAAAGCCCGTTTCCCAATGATGCCAGCCCCATAGATCCAGATTTGACAGGTCTTCGGAATCACAACATCAAAAGCCCGAAGCTTTTCCTCATAGTAGATTTTTGCTTTTTGGGAGTAATCAAAGAATCGATAGCGGGCCTTTTCTGCTTCGGTCTGAAACCAGGCATCCGGATCCTGCTGCGCTGCGAACAGAGGATAAAAACGAAGCATCCGCTCATACATGTGGACAATGTTGAGATCGATGGAGCGGCTTTTGAGCCCCGCAGACTCTACAAAATCGATCATCCGACAGTAATTGATGAAATATCCGTGAAAATCTTTGGGGTGAGCGGGGCGGGTCATGACGGAGTTTTCCCGATACCGGCGGATAAAAAAGAGCTCCGGCACATAGCGGGCCCGCTGGGCCAGCAGCAGGGCCTTAAAGGGGAAGAATTCATCCTCATGCTCGGTCGATTCCGGGAACCAAACGTCGTTGCGCAGGATGAAATCCCGATTCCAAAACTGCCGCTGCACATAGCAGGTCCACTCCTGTTGCTCTATAAAAGCGTCGAACAGCGCCTGCCCGGTGTACACCTTGTCCTCGTAGCTTCCGTGGCGCCGGTCCGGATAGTTGGCATTCTTTTTTGCCAACTCCTCACTTTCAAACAGCACCTGGGAGTCGAAGAAGATCCCGTCCAGCCGATCCCGCTCGGCCAGTGTGAAGAGCTTTTCCATGGCGTCGGGGGTGATCATGTCGTCGGAATCCAGAAAATACACGTACTTCCCCTGCGCGGCCTCCAAGCCCCGGTTGCGCCCGTAGCCCTGCTGATGGTTCTCCGGCAGATGGATCACCCGGACCCGTGGATCCCGCCGGGCATAGTCGTCCAGGATCGCCGGACAGCCGTCCGGCGAGGCGTCGTCGATGCAGATGACTTCCAGTTCTCGCAGCGTCTGGCCCAACACACTGTCCAGACAGGCCGGGAGCCAGGCCTCCACATTGTATACCGGGATCACGATGGAAACGTGGACCATGATCAATCTTCCCTTTCTCTTGTCAGCAGAGCTTCGATCCGCTCTGCGATCTGCTGGTTTGCAATCTCATTCAGGTGCGAAGGGATCGCGCCATATTCATAGTTTCTGTCGGTAAAATACAGCGGCTCCTGCGCAGTTCGGATCCACAGCGCGTCGGGACAGAGCAAACGCAAAAAAGCGTAGGCCTGCTCCAATTCCCGGTTTGTCCGGCGAATTTCATCCAACTCCGGAAAAGCTTCCGTTCCCGCCAGGTCGCCGCATCGCTCACAAAGGTAGTTTTCCAGGATCACCACACGGATCCCGGGAACAAGCAGCCGCAGCCGCTGAAAAAAGGCGCGCGCGCCGGCTTCCCAGAGCAAACGGTGCTCTTCGCTGCCGAGGGCGATTACACGACCACCGGCGGCCAACTCCGTGGGACTGCCCAGATAGGCGTCGCTGCGGGTCCGGATGCGGCCGTCCTGCTCCACCAAATCGAAACGCTCCTCCATGAGGTCCAAGAACAAAAACTTTGGCTGCATCTGTTCAGCGATACGCCAGACACTTCCCTCATGTTCCCGTTCCAGCATCAGTTTCCGATATCGGTTTTTGTGATCGATCTCCCGGTGCTCCCGGAGACCGGCGCCGCCCACGGCGGCCATGCTGGAGAAATTGAAGCGGCAGTATGGGTCGTGCAGCCAATTCATATGGCTCAGGATCCGGTTCAGATTATAGCCGCCCCAGGTCAGATATACCTCGTTATGGCCTTCCGGGAAAGCCCGATCCAGGAACTGCCGGTATTGCCGAACCAGTTCCAGGTAGTCTGCCTGCGGCTTGCGGTGAAACTGTGTGGCGAGGATATCGCTCAAACGATATTTGACTACGCCCTCCAGCGTGTCCCGGTAAGTCTCATACAGGCCGCAGCGCTTGAACTCATCCAGCAGAAACTGCATCGCCTCTATGGCGAGGGTGTTGTTGGCGCTGCCGTCACGGTTGGCATATCCGGTCTCGATCAGGGAGTTTTCCCGAAACCGGCGGTAATAATAGAGCGGTTCCCGCACGCTTTCTACACGGCCGCTCAGAGCCAGCATCAGTGAATACACGGCAGGAGACTCAAAGGACACGCTGGGCATGTGCACGCCGTGCTCAAGCCAGAGCGCTCGGCGGGACAGGATCTTATACGAGGCCGTCGGCCCATATTTCATGTGCTCTTTCAAGGTATAGGGGCGGCCCATCCTCCCGTAGCAGCTCCGATAGATCTGCTTTCCGGTGCGGTTGTCATATCGCCACAGATCGCATTCCACCAGGTCGGCGCCGGTCTCCAACAGCTTCTGACGCAGCTTTTCCAGGTAGCGAAGATCTACCCAATCGTCCGGGTCCACAAAGGCGATATAGGTGCCTTTGGCCAGCCGCAGTCCAAGATTTCTGGTGGCTGCGACGCCTTCGTTTTCCTTGTCGATAAAAACGACCCGCGGGTCCTTTGCCTGCCACTGCCGACACTTTGCGGCAGAGCCGTCGGTAGAGCCGTCGTTGATCAGCAGGATCTCAAAATCTGCGAAGCTCTGCTTCACCAAAGATTCCATGCAGATATCCAAATACGCTTCCACATTGAATACCGGAAGGATCACGCTGATCTCCGGGTCGTTTCGCGCGTTATCCAATTTGTACCCCTCCTTTGCCGCTTTCGATCAGCTCCGCTTTGGCAAGGCGGATCCACTCCATATCCCTTTCGGAAAAACCGCTCTCCCGCAGCACCTGGTCCGGCAGACGGTTTTTGTCGTCCAGGATCTGTGCAAACACTTCGCTGACAGGGAGGATCGTACAGGGGATATCTTCGATCCTGAGCGCACAGGCTGCGGCAAAGCGATGCAGCCCGTCCAGGATGTGGCCATGGGTGTCCACGATCAGAGGCCGGTCCGGATCCAGGCCCCGCTCCTGCACAGAGCGGGCCAGTCGTTCCAAGGCCCGAAACCGCTTTTCGGCGGTCGCCGGGCCGCAATGAACAGCCATGGCCCGGCGGTAACGGTCAGCGCTTGCCGCAGCGCCGGGGTCCTGACGCAGCAGGTCCCGGATAGCGGCGTACCGAACAGTGATCCAGTTGCAGCCGGGATCCTGTCGAGTCAGCAGCTTCCGGCGGGACAGCATAATGCCGGTCCCCAGTGCCGGCCCGCACAGCAACTCCCAGAGATTCGGATAAATCCAGATCCCACGGTCCATCAGCTGTCCGGGCAGAAGAGCTTCCAGCTCCGGCAACAGAGACTCATGGACCGCCAGACAAAACAGACTATCCGCATCCAGGGAGCGTTCCTCCGGCCGGCAGACCGGACGGCCGTGAAAGGTCGTTCCCGTCGGTACTTGTGCGGTGGTCATGAAAAAGGAGACCTGGTCTGCGGCCTGTGTCCGCTCCAGCGCCAACCAAAAGCGCTCCGCCACGAAACCCGTGCCGAACACAACGATCTCCCTTCTATGCAGTTCCCGCAGCAATTCTTCTGTCCGCATGACTGCCCTCTTTCCCGGGGACCCAGCCGCTCACTCCGGCAGGCGGAAAGCAGAGACAGGATGCGTTTTCCGCGCTTTCACGGGAGGCAGCTCCCAATAGGTCCCAAATTTAAAACGCAAGTATTCGTCCGCGTCCTTTACACCGGGGAATACACAGCCCTCAAAGACGATCGGCTCAGCGCCGGCATACCAGCGCCGACGGTAGCCGTATTGCCGGTTCGGCGTGGGAAACATCAAGATCCGGACCCATTCGGAATCTCTCTTGTTCGCCTGGCGGATCAGATGTTCATAAACAGACAGGATCGTATGCTCCGGAATGCGGTCAAGCCAACGGTAGACCGCTCGCTTGACCAGGCTCCGGTCAGCCCCTTTGCCGACCCGAGCCCACAATGCTTTGCGCACGCAAAAGCACTGAAAATTGACGATGGCCCGCGCCGCGAGGCGATCCGGCACCGGGTCCAGCGGGAAAATATCGATAAAAACGCCCTGTTCATAGGGCATGTTCTCCTGATCCTTCCGAAGGAACAGGCTGTCCTTTCGCCGCAGCTTACCGTAACCCCAGCGATAACCGGGCGTGCAGACATGATCTTGAAAATAGAAACGGCTTGTGTCCAGTTCCTGACGGCAAGCGTCCCGAAATCGAAGATATTCGCTGCGCAGCATGGCCACGTCAGCGTCGTCGTCCCAGGGGATGAACCCTCCGTGGCGCACCGCGCCCAGCATGGTGCCGGCGATGATGGTATAGTGGATCCCGCACAGGCGACAGATCCGATCCACCTCCCGCAGCAATTCCAGTTCTGTCAGCTGCAGTCTGCGCAGCTGCTCTCCCTCAATGGTGATCATGGTGATTCTCCGTCTCTACGTGGCGATCTTCCCCCGCACCGAAGCGGATCAGATCCAGTCCACCGCCCTCCGGGTGGACCAACAGTATGTCCCAAAGCTCCTGCAAGGATGTGCCGGGCTCGCGGGCGTAGGTCACAGAGCCCGAAGGCTTGTGTTCCGAAAAATCCTCCAGCTTCGCGCAGCCGATCCCCAAGATCGGGAAGCTCCGGCTCCTGTCGATCTGATCTGCGTGGTTGTGCCCGTGGATCCAGGCAAGCACAGAAGCGGGCCGGCGGCGCTGCGTTTGCTCCAGAAGTCTGAGCATGAGTTCTCCGTTTCGGATCCGTTTGCTCCAAACATGGAGTGAAGCCAGCGGCGTCACATGGGAGAATACCAGGATTTGATAGCCTTTGGGGGTGCTTTTGAGGGAATGGGCAAACCACAGCGCCTCCCGGAACGAGAAGCCATATCGCTCCTTTCTGTCCGGATCAAAGGAGTCCAAAAAAAACATCCGCAGCTTGTGTTCCGGCAAATTGATATAATATCGGGACTCTTGACGGCCAAGGTACAGCTCGGCACAGTCCCGTTCATAAAACCGCTCCGGGTTGCCGCGGAAGGTGTTCCAGTCGTGATTTCCGATACAGCAGTACAGCTTGCCGCAGATCGCACGCAGCTGTTGAAGCTGCCGCTGAACGAACAGCCTGGTATAGGCTGCAGGCAGCAGGCCGTCTACAAAGTCTCCCAGGTGAACGATCCCATCCGGCGGCAGCTGTCCGGCCATGGATTCCAGACTCCTCCGGGTGTCCGGCCAGATCCCGCCAAGGGTGTCGTGGGTGTCCGCCAAAAGAAACAGCGTCAGATCTCCGGCCCGACGGATGTCCTTTGCCCGGGCTGCCGTTTTTTCGACCTCCGTTCGGAGCCAGGCCGGCTGCTCCTCCGCAGCCGGAGCAGCACCGGGCAGAAGCTCGATCAGATCCCGGAGATGGATCGCTTCCTCTGTCCGGCCCAGTCCGCTGAACACCACACGGAGACAGCTGTCACAGGGCAAGGTTCGGGAAGTCCCATCCCAGTCGGCTCCCGACCGGTCAGGGCGGAAGCTCGTCCAATTGGATTCCGGCTGATAGGTATATGTGTGGATCAAGTCCCCGGGGATCTCCCGCGAATAGCAGAACAGTCCGCACCGGAGATCCTGTCGTTTCAGCCGCACGCAAGCTCCGGCGACGACAGGGATGGGCAGGATATTCACCAGACTGCCCGGCTGCGGCAGCAGCAGCCCGGACTTCGGGTCCACAGCCAGATCCCATTCCAGGATCGGATCATCAAACAGCCGGTCCACCGGCCTTTCGTCTTTCATCGCTGCTGCAGAAAGGCCTCGAAGATCCCGGCCATGCAGACAGACTCCTCCGGCGTCAGCTTGAATTCCCGCCCCGGATGACCCTGTACGCGGTACATGAAATCTCCGATCTCATAGCGAAGGCCGTCGCCTTCAAAATCAGCGCTGAAGCGCTTTCTCCGCTGGGGATCTTCGTATCGCAATTCAAAAGATTGCGTTTTCCACCAGGGCGCCTCAACGAGGGCATAGCCCTGGGTCCCGGTAATGATAAGCTGGCCCTCGGATTTGGCGCCCAGACCGCAGCGGCCGCTGGCCATCATATCCCCGCAGGCCACATCCAAACGGGTAAAGCTGTCCAAGCCGGACTCTGCCCGCACAGACCGGAATGTGAATTCCAGGTCCTTCGTGCCCAGCAGCTTGACGATCGGCAGCATCACATAGCTGCCAAACTCCGTAAAGCTGCCGCCATAGCGAAGATCGTTCCATTCCCGGCAGCCCTGCGGCGTCAGTCGGGTAAAGCAGCTGTTTACCTCCACGACCTTTCCGATCAGGCCGCTTTTCACGAGAGAACACAGCCGAACAAAACCCGGACAGTAGGCGGTCTTGATCGCCTCCATCAACACCAGACCCTTGCGCTGAGCCAGTAGAAAAAGCTCTTCCGCCTCCACGCGGGAAAAGGCCAAGGGCTTTTCGCAGAGTACATGCTTGCCGGCATCCAGCGCAGCCTTGGCATAGGTATAGTGGGTCTCATGGGGCGAGGCGATGTAGACGGCTTCCGTCTGATCGAACAGCTTTTCCAGCGTCCGGACCTTGGCGATCCCCGTGTGCGCGGCAAGAAAACGCTGCAGACTCAGAGAGGAGTCCGGTCTGGGGTGGTATACACAGGGGACCTGAATCTCCCGCACATAGCCGACCTCCCGCAGGAAGCGCTCTGCGATCCGGCCGCAGCCGATCAGGCCCATGGGCAGATAGGGGTATTTCCGAAAGCGCAGCAGAGAGGACGACACCTCCGGCGTGCGAGGGAGATAGACCACTTGACAAAGAGATTCCAGGAAATCAAACTTCCCAAGCCAGTCGTCCCCAATGGCGAAAATGTCCGCCCGGTAGCGAAGAATATCCTCCACCTTCTGACCGTCGTGGTCCTCCACGATCACCTGATCCACATAGGGACAGGCCCTGACGGCTTCCATCCGCTTTTCCAGCGGATCCACTGTGCAGAACTTTCCCCTCTGATAGGCGTACTGGTCGGTGGTCACGCCCACGATCAACCGGTCGCCAAGGGCCTTTGCCCGCTCCAGAAGCTTGGCATGCCCCTCGTGATAGAGGTCAAAGACCCCGAATGTGATGACTGTTTTCATGGCTTTTCAGATCCTGTTGGTACAATCTGTAGTCTCGTTTCGTATCGATTAGGTATTCCTGCGTGTCGTCGGAATGGCCGTGCCGGTCTTTCTCCGGCGGCAGCTGCCGGTAGTCGCCGTACATGCGCCGGAGAATGGGGTCAAACTGGGCCGGCGCCGGAAAATCCGTATCCTCAAAGGGGAGGCGGATCATTTTTTGCCATTCCTCCCGGGAGAATTTCCCGGAGAAGGGTACGGCGTCCAAAGTGCCGATCCGCTCGCTTTTGTCCGGGTCGCGCATGGCGATCCGCAACAACAGATCGCTGAGCACCCGCCGGATCGGAAAAGGGGTCGCGATCAGGAGAGGTTCGACCCGTGGGTGTTTTCCCGGTCTGAAGCGGTGCCAGTCAGCGCTTCGCAGATATCTTGCCATCTTCAGCAGCTTTCTCTGGAGCTCTTCAAGACGCGGGTCCCGGGCGGCGCCGATAAAGGGGTAAATATCCAGTGAGATGCCCCAATGAATGTCCAGGCCCGCCATGTCCGGGGGCATAAAGGTCGTGCCGTCTGCGCAGATCTTTGCATACAGGAAATGATATTCGCGGGTATTGTCCAGCGCCTGCACATGAAAGCGATCCGGAAGCTCATGAGCGAGCGTGAGGAAACGCCGGTAATCCGGCAGGGGCATGGCCACGTCCACGTCGTCGTCCCAGGGAATAAAGCCGCCGTGCCGGACAGCCCCCAGGAGGGTCCCGCAGTATATCGTGTATCGCAGGCCGTGCCGCTCACAAAGAGCGGAAAAGGCCTTCAGCATATCCAGTTCTACCAGTTGGATCTCCCGGATGTCCATAGACTCCCTCTGTTGCTTCTCCCGCAGCCGGAGATATCAGAATGCGCCGCGGCAATCGGAGCGGTCCGCCTGACGGAAAACAAAGAAAAGAGCAGCGCCCCTCCGTTTTTGGTTGATAAAAAAGAAAAAATATGATAGAATACAACTCGGCTGTAAGAACTTACCATCTATTTTGGTTGAGATACATTATAAACTATATATCTTCCATTTTCAATCTTTAATTGGCTGCCCGGCCCGGCCCACAGACCGTATCGGATCTGAACTGGCGGCGGGGGAGCGCCGCTCGGGGATGCGGTCATGCTTGGGTTCCCCAAAGAAGGTTTTATGAACATTACCGTTATAGGCGCAGGATATGTGGGCCTTTCCTTGGCCGTCCTGCTTGCACAGCACAACAGGGTGACCGTGGTCACGACGACCCCGGCGAAAGCCGACGCGATCAACGCCTGCGTCTCACCCATCCGCGACGCGGAGATCGAAAACTATCTGACGAAAAAGACGCTTGATCTGACAGCGGTGACAGACAGAGCGGCCGCTCTTCGGGAGGCGGAGTATATCCTTGTGGCCGTTCCCACCAATTATGATCCGGAGCAGAGGCGATTCGACACCACGATCGCCGACCAGGTCATCGAAGAGGCCTGCCGGGTAAACCCGGAGGCGTATGTCGTCATCAAGTCCACGGTACCTGTGGGATATACGCGGAGCATCCGTGAGACGACCGGAAGTCACAATATTCTCTTCAGCCCAGAATTCCTCCGGGAGGGGAGCGCCCTTTACGATAATCTGTATCCCAGCCGGATCATCATGGGGACCGACCTGCAGGATGCGGCGCTGACAGCCGCTGCAGAGCGGCTGTCGACCATGCTGCGGGAGGGTGCACTCAAAGAAGAAATAGACACGCTTTTCATGGACTTCGAAGAGGCCGAGGCGGTCAAGCTCTTTTCCAATACATATCTGGCCCTGCGGGTGGCGTTCTTCAATGAACTGGACACCTTCGCTGTGGAAAAGGGCATGGAGACACGTCGGATCGTCGAAGGAGTATGCCTGGATCCGCGTATCGGCTCCGGCTATAACAATCCGAGTTTTGGCTACGGAGGCTACTGCCTGCCTAAGGACAGCAAGCAGCTGGCGGCCGAATTTTCCACCATACCCGGGCGATTGGCGCAAGCCGTGGTGGAAGCCAACCAGACGCGCAAGGCCTACATTGCGGGGCAGGTACTGGCGAAGGCGCAGGCAGCCGCGGCACTGCGGGGCCGCGGGACAGAGACGGTTCCGGTCATTGGCATTTACCGCATGCTGATGAAGTCCGGCAGCGACAATTTCCGTGAGGCCGCCGTGCAGGATATCATGAAGCAGCTGCGGGAAAAGAATGTGGAACTGATCATTTACGAACCAATGCAGTCGGGCGATGGAATGTACGGCGGGAGACTTGTGAATGATCTGGAGCGCTTTCTCGAAGAGAGCGATGTGATCCTGGCTAACCGCTATGATCCCTGCCTGGACCGGGCTGCGGAGAAGGTCTATACCCGGGACCTTTTCGGCTTACAATGAGTCGTCGCCCCCCCCTGTTCGCAAAAGGGTATCCTATACAGCAACATAAAGATCTCCCGGCCGAGGCCGGGAGATTTTTGTATTACCGATAACACGGCGGCTTTATCCGGCGGCAGACAGCGTCGGAAGGGCGGTGTCGATGTGAGCAAGGATCGCATCATAACGTTCCGAGAAGAACGTGTGGATCCTGTCGATGTTGGAGTTCCATGCCCAACCGGTATCGCCGAAGCGCAGATAGTATTCGGCCATGAAGGGCTGCCATTGGGCACTGTATTCTTCCAGCGCCGCATCAACTCGCGCAGGGGAGAGATCCTCCCGACCGATCGACTGGATGGCGTCGTAAAACAGCGACTGAAACTCCGGGTTTTGTATGGCGGCCGCAAAGAGCGGGTGGGCCGACAGCGCGGCGGAAAAGCTGTCATACGGGGCACTGGTGGCCTGCTGCCCGTAGAGTCCCGAGGAGTATTCCGTGTCATAGAGAAGAAAACGCCATCGGCCATCATCGTATTCATTGGCGTTTTGCGGCACCCGCGTGCGCCATAGCCGGATGTTGTGCTGTCCTTCCCAATTGGCATTGCCCATATAGATCTCCGCCGCAAAATACTCCGCCATGCTCTCCACGTCCATAAGGGACTTGAAATTCCGCCAGACGGCGGGGAAGGTCAGATCCTCTTCCGCAAAGCCCATGAGCTCCTCATACAGCGCCAGATCACCGGGGCGGCCCTCGTCCAGTTTCCCGTCCTTGATAAGGACCACATTGTCCCGGTCGATCCCCGGATAATGCGTTTCCAGATAGGTGCTCCCGTATTTCTCACACATTGTGCAAATCCCCCAGTATTCCCCGTTCAGAAACAAAATGGCGGGCCGGGCTGCCTGGTGGGCGAACCGGCGCTCAGACAACAGCTCCTGCAGCATGGCGTCCTTGAATTTCAGGTACTCCCGATCATTGCCGCCGTTGCGCAGCAGAAAGGATTTGTAAACGGTGATGGCCTCGCCGTTTTGATCGACGGCGGCGGGAAGCAGCGGATACGACAGCCTGTCGACACCGTACCTGCCCCGGAAGAAAAGGGAGAGGGATTTCTGCGAATAGTTGCGGGAAGCGCCTCCGTGGACGCGAATCCCGATATTCTCCTGAAGCGTAAGTGTGCATGTGCCGTCAAAAAGTTCCAGGGAAGCCGGACACTCCCAGGCTTCACCGCTCTGGGAAAAATTGGCGACAGGATGCCAACGACTTTCCGGGTCAGTCAATTCCTGCTGACTTGCCGATGCCGCCCAGGCATCCCATATCCTTCCTTTGACAAGGATGCCGGTGTCATAGTCCAGCAAATTCCTGGCGTCGGTGACGAGCGACAGGACCATCACACCGTGATAATGCTCCGCCAGGTCGAGCCCTGGGAAATAGCTCCTGGTCACAACAGGGCCCTGTGTCCCGTCCGGAGCGACAGCCAAGGCGCGAATGACCACAGCCTCAGGCAGCGTTGGATCCTGCAGGATATGCGCTGCGTTGTCAGTGAACTGAAGCGCTGCGTGGGCTGGCGCTGACAGATCGTCCGGGCTGGGGGTGGGGCGCGAAAGCGGGATGGCTCCTGGTATGGGATCGATTCTGCGGAGGGCAGGGAGCAGTCTGTGGTATAGAAAACAGAATATTCCGCCGGTGCGGCGAGAGAAAGCAGGGCGCCATCCTCGCAGCTGCCGGCTTCCAGGGAGAATGCGGGCTCACAGGGCTCCCAGGCGGGGGAGGGCTGAGGGTCCGTCGCTTTTCTTCCGCATGCGCATAATAGAAGCGTGAAGACAGCAAGCAGACAGAGGCACGCGAGAAACGACGTTTTCTTGCTGCGGATGAACACAGACGCCTTCATCTCCTTTGTACACGCTTGGATTCGTTTCAAATGTTTGTGAGGAGCACGATGCTTGGCCAATCAGGCATCGCGTGAATACCTGGCAATGGAAAATATTGTGCTATAGGATAAAAATACCATATCATGGTCGCGGATTCAATATATATTGCGGAAAATAATGTGTGGCAGAGTGAAGAATGCAGGGAAAGCTTTCCCTGCATTCTTCATTCTCCTTTGTATTTTCGTCTGGTGGCGAGACCGCCGCGGATATGCCGCTCCGCCTTGTTTAGGTCCAGCAGCTGCCGGACCTGCCGGTACAGCCCCTGGTTCAGCCTGGGCAGTCGCTCAGTCAGATCCTTGTGGACCGTGCTTTTGGAGATGCCGAACTGGTTGGCGGCAGCACGGACGGTGGCTTGGTTTTCGATGATGTAGACGGCCAGATCACAGGCTCGTTGGTCGATATCGGTACGCACTCACACCACTCCCTGCACTCTCTTTGCTCCATGTATATGAGTGGGGGAGAGGGGATATGAAAAAGGACGGGAGCCGTGGCTCCCGTCCTTGTAAGTATGTATCGCTATAAGGAGGCGCGCATCTGGACCAGCCTGTGCCAGAAATCCCGGAAAGAGAAACTCCGAGCTGCGCGGGCGATGCGCTGGAGCAGATCCGGCTGCAGCTTCCACACGGCAAATACGAGGGCTGCCAGAAAAACCAGCAGCGTCAGCGTAGCGGCCCAGTTATGCTCCTTGCGGACCTTCTGCGGGCCACTGCCCCGGCAGAGGGACAGACCCTCGGCGGTATACAGCTTGCTGATAAACTCCCGGTCCGACATGCGGTACTTCTGTACGGCAAAATTGCGGTTATGCCGCAGCTTCAGCTCCGGCGGCAGGGGCGTCCGGGTCAGGTATACCAGCGTCCGGGGGAACTCTGCATCCCTGGCAAACTCCAGCTCATCCAGACAGTTGGAGGAAGCCAGATAATCCCCACTGATCATGGCGATGAAATAGCTGCAGTTCTGCAGATGATCCGCCACATTCTTGGACCATTTGGTGCCGGGCTTGACCCCTTCATCGTACCAGACGTGAAAGCCGTCCTTCTGCAGTTGGGCGATGACGTCGCAGACCTCCTGCTTGTTGTTGTGGGAATAGCTGACAAATACATAGGGATCGCTGCCCTCATAGGGCGGCAGAGGCACCAGATGTCCGGCCATCGTAACACTTCCTTCAACACACGATAACACATAAATTATAATATGGCAGGTCGATCCATGTCAAGTTTTCGTCCCCGGTCCGCGCTGCGGCTCTTGATTTGCGCAGGCGTATCCCGTATAATGATATACAAGATCACAGGAGATTGCGGAGGCTGAGCAATGGATAAGAGGACATGGGACGACGCGTTCCGTCGGCGCTTTGAGCGCCACGAGGAGGAATTGCGCTGGCTGTATATGGAACTCTACCGGGGCGATGAGGCGGCCTACACCTATTTTACGGAAATGCTCTGCCGTATGTGGCAGGAGCGGGACGAGAGCCTGCGGGCTCTGGACCTGCAGCGGGAGCAGGAACCGAACTGGTACAAGGGCCATGATCTGACCGGCATGCTCATGTATGTCAGCGCCTTCGCCGGGAACCTCCGCGGTGTGTCTGAGAAGCTGGATTACATCCAGGAATGCGGGGTCAATTATCTGCACCTGATGCCCTTGCTGGAGAGCCCGGAGGGGCGCAGCGACGGGGGCTATGCGGTATCGGATTTCCGCAAGGTCCAGCCGGAACTGGGCACCATGGAGGATCTGGCCGCGCTGGCGGCGGACTGCCATGAGCGGGGGATCGCCCTGTGTCTGGACTTTGTGATGAACCACACCAGCGAGGACCATGAGTGGGCTCGCCGTGCCCGGGCCGGAGAGCGGGAATATCAGGATCGCTTCTTCTTCTTTGACGACTGGACGATACCCCAAGAATATGAGCGTACTGTACCCCAGGTCTTTCCCACCACCGCGCCGGGTAATTTCACCTGGTGCCCGGAGGCGGGTAAGGTGGTCATGACCACCTTCTACCCCTATCAGTGGGATCTGAACTACGCCAATCCCGTGGTTTTCAACGACATGACCGAGAACATGCTCTATCTCTGCAACCAGGGGGTAGACGTGATCCGGCTGGACGCAGTGCCCTACATCTGGAAAGAGCTGGGTACCAACTGCCGCAACCTGCCCCAGGTGCATAGCCTGGTGCGCATGATGCGCATGGTGTGTGAGATCGTCTGCCCCGGCGCCCTGCTGTTGGGAGAGGTGGTCATGGAGCCCTCCAAGGTGGCACCCTACTTCGGAACTGTGGAAAAACCGGAATGCCATCTGCTCTATAACGTGACCACCATGGCCAGCACCTGGCATACTGTGGCCACCAAGGACGTGCGCCTGCTGCAGCATCAGCTGCGCCAGGTCTTTGCCCTACCCAGAGAGTATAGTTTCCTCAATTATCTCCGCTGTCATGACGACATCGGTTGGGGCCTGGACTATGGCTTTTTGGGCCAGTTCGGTATGGGCGAGGTGTCTCACAAAAGATTCCTCAACGACTATCTCACCGGCAAATGGCCGGGCAGCCCCGCCCGGGGCGAGCTGTACAACGACGATCCCCGCCTGGGGGACGCCCGCCTGTGCGGCACGACCGCGTCCCTCTGCGGCGTGGAAAGCGCCCGCTATGAGCAGGATGCGGAGAAGCTCAAATGGGCCGTGCGCCTGGACGTCATGCTGCACGCCTACATGTTCACCATCAGCGGCATCCCTGTGCTCTACAGCGGGGACGAGATCGCCCAGGAGAACGATTACGCTTACCACAGCGATCCCCTGAAGGCGGAGGACAGCCGCTGGCTCCACCGGGGCGATATGAACTGGCAGGCCGCCGAAAAGCGCGGTGACCCAAATACGCCCGAGGGGCAGCTGTTCGCATCCATTCGCAGGATGGAGCAGCTGTGGCGCGCTCACCGGGCCTTTGATGCCGCGGCCGATACCTGGCTGGTCAACACCGGCAACAACGGCGTGTTGGGCATTGGACGCTATTACCAGGGGGAGAAGTTGGTGGCTCTGTTCAATTTCGGCGAGTGGGAATGCTGGATTGCCATCGATGAGCCGGGAGAATTCCACGATCTATGGACCGGCGAGACGCTGCCCAAGAAGGCTTTCCCCATCCCAAGCGGCGGATTTCGCTGGCTGCTGTGCCAGGTGGAAAACAAGGACTGAACAACAAAATAAGCATCGGCGGACGAGGGCCTTCGGCTCCCGTCCGCCTTCATTTTTTGGACGATTTACCCCATGCGAAAGAGGGAATATATTCACCGAAAATGCGGAGTATTCACGATGGTGGAGCGTTAGTGGGACAAGGGTGTTGCAATTTACGCAAAAATATGGTACAATTGGGGCCAACTTGCGTTTGCGGGGTAAATAAAAATGAATAATCATCTGCCGGCCTGCGGTTTTGCACACCAGGAAAGGAGGCCCTGCATACGCTGTATCAGCAGGTACCGGCACAGTGGTTGAGTGTTCGACAGTAGCGCTCTCAACCACGGAACAGCCCGTTAAAGGGCGGGAGATCAATATGAAAAACAAGAAGACCAAAACCTTCACCGCGGTGCTTCTGCTGGTCACGCTGGTGCTTTCCGGGACCGGCGCGGCCCTGGCGGCGGAGAGCAGCGGCGCGGATGCAGAACCGGCGGAAATCCGGGACGATGCGCCGCAGGATGAAGAGGAGGACATTGCAGCCTCGGAAGAGGAAGCGAACGATGAGCAGGAGGAAAAGGACTTTGTAGTGACGAAGTATAAGAGTGAGGAGTCAGAGCAGTATCTGTGGGATACGCTCAGCAAATACTCCCCCTCGGATACCATCACAGCGGGGATCCTGGCCATGTTTTGGCGGGAGAGTTTTTATCGCTCCGACGCTACCGCCCACTGGGCCACGGTACTCAAGAATTCCTGGTATGACCAGGCGACGGATTTCACCAATACCATCGACGCCGGCCTGGCCGACGGCTCCACCAAGGATCTGTTTATCGAAAAGGTCCACTATGCCATCGGCGGCTACGGGCTCAGCATGTGGTATGGCGCCAAGCTCCTGGATCAGTTCTATGATTTCGCCCAGGAATGGGGCACCTCGATTTCCGACGCGGAGATGCAGTGTGCGTTTGCTGTAGAGAGCATGAAGGGCTATGAGGACCTATGGAAGGAGCTGCAGACCATCAAGGACCCGGCTCTGGCCGGGGCGCGGATCGGTCTGTTGTATGACGGTTCCAGCAGCGGCTACGGCTACATCGGGTCCCAGGCGAAGATCCTCTACGAAAAGTACAGCGAGAACGCCAAAACGAAAAAATAATACGGACCGACAAGCAACAAGGCGGTAAGCATAATGCTTACTGCCTTGTTGCTTAACATAATTCAGTTTACATAATTTTTTAAGGAGATCAACTGTATTTCTGTTCCATCTCCGTATGTTCGCCTTCCTCATGGGCATTGGTGCGCACATCGATGTACTGGGCCTTCAGCTTGTCGTAGAGGATACGCTGGCTGGAATAGATCCCACTGTAGCCGGAGAGTACATAGCTGAGCCCGCAGGCCAGGGCAAAGTACAGAAGGCCCCCTGCGCCGAAAAGCTCCACTGACAGGAACATGGAGGCGATGGGGCAGTTTACCGCGCCGCAGAATACGGACACCAGGCCGATGGCGGCGGCAAAACCGGCGGGGATCCCCAGCAGGGGACCTGCCACGCAGCCGAAGGCGGCGCCCACAAAGAAGGAGGGTACCACCTCGCCGCCCTTGAAACCGGCGCCCAGGGTGATGGCGGTGAACAGGATCTTCAGCAAAAAGGCCAGAGGCTTTGCCTGCCCCTCCTCCACAGCGGCTGTGATCAGGGCCATGCCTGCGCCGTTATAGTCTGTGGTGCGCAGCAGCAGCGTCAGCACCAGCAGCAGCGCACCGCCGCAGAAGGCCCGCAGCCAGGGATTTCGGAAAAAGCGCTGGAACAGATGCTCGGCCGTGTGCAGCGTGGCGCAGAACAGTACGGAGACCATGGCAGCCAGCGCTGCCAGCACTGCCACCCGCAGCAGCATCCCCACGCTGACCGCCGGGGCCAGCACCGCGAAGCGGGTGGGGGCCACCCCCAACAGCAGGGAGATGCCATAGGCCGT
This sequence comes from Oscillospiraceae bacterium, assembly GCA_017470325.1. Next base: position 23,296 of record JAFUES010000032.1, on the reverse strand, counting down.
CAGGGAGGCCACAAAGCAGGGGATGAAGGCTGCGTGGTACAGCAGCCCCACGCTGACCACCGCCATGGCAAAGATGGTGGCCGCCAAAGGCGTGCCGAACAGGGCGGAAAAGAAGGCAGCCATGCCGGTCAGTGTGGCCGTGCGCAGATCCTTGTCGTCCAGGCGCAGCAGCCGTCCGGTGTTGAAGCCGATGGCCCCGCCCATCTGCAGGGCAGCGCCCTCGCGGCCCGCTGAGCCGCCGGCCAGGTGGGTCACGATGGTGGAAAAAAAGATCGCGGGCAGCAGGGCCAGCGAGATCCCCTGACCGGACTGCACCTCGTCGATGATGTTGTTGGTGCTCTGACCCTCGGCGCGGGTGAACTTATAAATGGCCACCACCAGCAGGCCCGCCGCCGGCAGTGTGTACAGCACCCAGGGATGGGCCATACGGAAGACGGTAGATTCCTCCACGCCCACATGGAAGGCGGAACCCAGTACGCCGCAGAGCAGACCGGTGATCCCGGAGACCAGCAGCCATTTGCCCAGACCCTTGCAGTAGAGGCCCCAGAGGCGCAGATAATGATGCAGATTGTTCAGCAAAAGCTTCATATTGCGTGTCCTTTCGCCCTTTTGCGGGCTTCGTGGAGATTATAGGCAGTTTTCCGGCAATTTGCAAGAGACGGCCTTACCGAATGTACTACGTCCGGGCGTTGACATTTTGCGCAATTATGCTAAAGTAAGGGCAAAGGACCCCATGAAGGAGAGATATCATGATCGAAAACGTTGAAAAATTCTTTGAACTTTACCGGGCGGATGAACAGCTGCGGCAGCGGGTGTTGGCGGAAGAGGCCCTGTATCCCGGGAGCCTGGAGATCCGGGAAGCTGTGGCCGAGGCGGTGCTGCTGCCCATCGCGGCGGAGCTGGGCCTGCCCTTCACTGTGAAGGAGCTGCGCGCCTATGAGACACGGATCAAAATCCGCAACCTCAAGCCCGATGTGCCCATCGAGGAAGGCGAGCCCATTGACGACGATCCGGTGACCTACTGGCTGCTGGACCGTGGTTGGGAAATCAGCGAGGACGCCATGGAAAAGGGCAAACTGTGGTAAGCACACAGGATAAAGCAGAGCCGCCGGTTCCAATATGGACCGGCGGCTTCACCTATGTTTGATCAGTTTTTCAGGCTGTGCAGCGGGGCGGGGATGCGGCCGCCGCGTTGCACGAATTCCGCGGCCGAGCCTTGATGCAGGGGCATCACAGGGGCGCTGCCCAGCAGACCGCCGAAGTCGATCCGCTCGCCCACACTCTTCCCGGTGGCGGGGATCACACGCACGGCGGTGGTCTTGTTGTTGATCATGCCGATGGCCGCCTCGTCCGCGATCATGGCGGAGATGGTCTCAGCCGGGGTATCGCCCGGCACAGCGATCATGTCCAGGCCCACGGAGCAGACACAGGTCATAGCCTCCAGCTTGTCGATAGACAGGGAACCCGCCTCCACAGCGGCGATCATGCCCGCGTCCTCAGACACCGGGATAAAAGCTCCGGACAGGCCGCCCACATGGGAGGAGGCCATGACGCCGCCCTTTTTCACCGCGTCGTTGAGCAGGGCCAAGGCGGCGGTGGTGCCGTGGGTGCCGCATTGCTCCAGGCCCATGATCTCCAGAATCTCCGCCACACTGTCGCCAATGGCGGGGGTAGGGGCCAGGGACAGGTCTACCACACCGAAGGGGACACCCAAACGGTGCGAGGCCTCCTGAGCCACCAGCTGGCCCATGCGGGTGATCTTGAAGGCGGTGCGCTTGATGGTCTCAGCTACCACGTCAAAGGGCTGACCCTTGCAGTCCTTTAGAGCGTGGGCCACCACACCGGGCCCGGAGACACCCACATTGATGACGCACTCCGGCTCGCCCACGCCGTGGAAGGCGCCGGCCATGAAGGGGTTGTCCTCCACGGCGTTGGCAAAGACCACAAGCTTTGCGCAGCCCATGGGGTCGATATCCGCCGTCTGGCGGATGATCCGGCCCATGAGGGCCACTGCGTCCATATTGATGCCCGCCTTTGTGGAGGCCACGTTCACACTGCCGCAGACCAACTCGGTCTCCGTCAGGGCCCTGGGCAGGGAGTGGATCAGGCGCAAGTCGCTCTCGGTGAAGCCCTTGTGGGCCAGAGCGGAGAAGCCGCCGATGAAGTTGACGCCTACGGTCTTGGCCGCCTTATCCAGAGTCAGAGCCAGGGGAGTGTAGTCCTCCGCCTGGCAGCTGGCCGCCACCAGGGAGATGGGACTGACCGAGACCCGCTTGTTGACGATGGGGATACCGAACTCCCGCTCGATGGCGCAGCCGGTCTCCACCAGCTTTTCCGCCTTCCGGCAGATCTTTTCATAGACTCTGTCAGCGCAGACCCGGATGTCCCGGTCGGCGCAGTCCAGCAGGCTGATGCCCATGGTTACGGTGCGCACGTCCAGATGTTGCTGGTCGATCATTTCAATGGTCTGCAGGATCTCACTGCTGTTGATCAGATAACTCATAGCCGCTCCTCAGATCCTGTGCATGGCTTCAAAGATATCCTGCCGCTGGATGTGGATATCCAGTGCGCGCTCCGCGCCCTTGTCCTTCAGCTCCTGAGAGAGCTGATCGAAGGGGAGGGGGCAGTCGGCCAGATCCACCAGCATGATCATGGCGAAGTATTCCTGCATCAGGGTCTGGCTGATATCCAGGATGTTGATCTCACGTTCCGCCAGCAGGGCGGTCACATAGGCGGTGATGCCCTTGGCGTCCCGGGCAAATACGCTGACGATGGCTTTCATAGGCGTCTCCTTCGGTCGATATGGTATAACGGTATTTATTATACTTGAAAAAGAGGAAAATTCAATAGTCCTGTCGGGATTGCAGAAATGCAGAGAATGTATTATAATGGCATTCAATAAGCTAAAGTGCCGTATTGTTTCCTTTTTTCAACAGACGGCACAATGCAAAACGCGACCCCGGATCGGAGGAATACCATGCAGGACCGCTATGGCAGGACCATCACCTATCTGCGCATGTCTGTTACGGAGCTTTGCAATCTGCGCTGCCGTTACTGCATGCCGGTGGAGGGAATTGAGAAAAAGTGTCATGAGAACATGCTCAGCGAGGAGGAGATGATCCTCGCTGTGAAAGCGGCGGCCTCTCTGGGGATCCGCAAGCTGCGCGTCACCGGCGGTGAGCCGTTGGTGAAAAAGAACATCGTCTCCATCTGTGAGCAGGCCGCGGCGGTGGAGGGCATCCGCGAGGTGTGTATCACCACTAACGGCATCCTGCTGCCCCAACTGGCAAAGCCCCTGCGGCAGGCGGGGGTCAGCCGGATCAATATGAGTTTGGACACTCTGGACGCGCAGAAGTACGCCTACATCTCCCGGGTGGGTACCCTGGACCAGGCTATGGCCGGTCTTGAGGCCGCCCTGGATGCGGGCTTTGAAAAGATCAAGCTCAACGCGGTGCTGATCGGCGGCTTCAACGACGATGAGATCCCTGCCCTGGCGGAGCTGACACGCCGCTATCCGGTGGATCTGCGCTTTATCGAGCTGATGCCCATGTACGACAGCGGCGATTTCGGGCCGGAGGCCTTCATCCCCTATACCGCGGCGCTGGACAAGCTGCCGGAGGCGGAGAAGGTGGAGCAGGACGGCGGTGTGGCGCGCCTTTACCGTCTGCCCGGTGCGCAGGGCAATATCGGACTCATCAGCCCGGTAAGCGCCCATTTCTGTGCAGAGTGCAACCGCCTGCGCTTGACGGCGGACGGCAAGCTGAAGCCCTGTCTGCACGCCTCGGATGAGTATGATATCAAGGGCCTGGACTACGAAGGGATGCGGCGGCAGTTCGAAGCCGCGATCCTGGGCAAGCCCAAGTGGCATGGAGAGCTGTCCGCCACCAGCCGCAGCCACGCGGGGCGGAACATGAACCAGATCGGAGGCTGAGGCAATGGCGGAGGATTTTACCCATTTCAATGAACAGGGCCGGGCCAAAATGGTGGATGTGGGCGAGAAGCCAGAGACAGTCCGTACGGCCGTAGCGGCGGGGCGGGTGCTGGTCAACCGCAAGACCTTTGACCTGATCCGAAGCGGCGGCATGAAAAAGGGCGACGTACTCACCGTGGCTCAGGTGGCCGGCGTCATGGGTGCCAAGCGCACGCCGGACCTGATCCCCATGTGCCACCCCATTTTGATCCAGGGGATCGATCTGGAGCTGTCGCTGTGCGAGGAGCGGCTGTCGGTGGAGATCCGGGCGGAAGTCCGCTGCGACGGACGCACCGGCGTGGAGATGGAGGCGCTGACGGCGGTGAGCACCGCGGCGCTGACGGTATACGACATGTGCAAAGCGGTACAAAAGGATATGGTCATCAGTGATATCCGGCTGTTGTCCAAGTCGGGCGGCGTGCACGGAGATTTTCAGAGAGGAGAAGAGACATGAATCAGACCGGTGTGATCAAGGCTGTTTGCATCAGTGAGAAAAAGGGCCAGCAGAAGCACCCTGTGGAGGAGATCCGTCTGGTGCCCCACCAGGGCATCCCGGGCGACGCCCACGCGGGGGACTGGCACCGGCAGGTGAGCCTGCTGGGACAGGACAGTGTGGACCGTCTGCAGGAGAAGATCACCATCAAGCTGTTTCCCGGCGCCTTTGCGGAGAACGTTTTGGTGGAGGGACTGCAGGTCTTCAAGCTCCCGGTAGGGACCAAGCTGAAGGTGGGCTCCGCCCTGTGCCAGGTCACCCAGATCGGCAAGGAATGTCATGCAGACTGTGCCATCCGCCAGCAGGCGGGGGACTGCGTCATGCCCCGGGAAGGGATCTTTGTGATCGTCCTGGAGGAAGGCAGTGCCAAGCCCGGCGATCAGGTCTGTGTAGTGGAGGAAGTCAATGGATAAACAGGGGATCACCGCGCTGCTCCAGCAGGTGGCCAATGGCGAGACCAGCGTGGAGGACGCGGTGCTGAAGCTGAAGATGCAGCCCATCCAGGAAGTGGACGAGTATGCCAAGGTGGACATGCACCGGGGATTGCGCCAGGGCGTGCCGGAGGTCATTTATGGCGCCGGCAAGACCAGGGAGCACATCCTGGGCATTGCCAAAACCATGCTTGCAAGCGGACAGGAGACGGTGCTGGTGACCCGCATCGATGCGGACACCGCCGCTTTTGTGGGAGCGGAGCTTCCGCTGCAATATAACGAACTGGCCCACACCGGCATCATCGGCAGCCTGCCCGCGCCCAGCGGCAAGGGAAAGGTGGTGGTGGCCACCGGCGGCACCAGCGACATTCCCGTGGCCGAGGAGGCGGCGATCACCGCCGAGGCCCTGGGTAATCAGGTGGTTCGGCTTTATGACGTGGGTGTGTCCGGCATCCATCGGCTCCTGAGCCATATGGAGGAGATCATGAGCGCCCGTGTCATCGTGGCCGTGGCCGGGATGGAGGGGGCTCTGCCCAGCGTCATCGGCGGCTTGGCCGACTGCCCCGTGATCGCCGTGCCCACCAGCGTGGGCTATGGCGCGTCTCTGGGCGGTGTGGCAGCCCTGCTGAGCATGCTCAACTCCTGCGCCAGCGGCGTCTCCGTGGTGAACATCGACAACGGCTTCGGCGCGGGCTACATGGCCAGCATGATCAATCATCTGGACTGAGATGACCTTGAAAGAATATTTCGCGCAGCATCCCAAGGCCGCGCTGGCTTTTTCCGGCGGCGTGGATTCGGCCTATCTGCTGTACGCCGGTCTGCAGTGCGGGGCGGAGCTTCGGCCCTACTATGTGAAGACCCAGTTTCAGCCGGAGTTTGAATTCCGGGACGCCATGCGTCTGTGCGAACTGCTAGGGGTGGAGCCCCGTGTGCTGCGCCAGGACGCTCTGTGCGTGGAAGCGGTGCGGCGCAACGGCCCGGACCGCTGCTACCATTGCAAGAACAATATTATGTCAACCATAATCGCCGCCGCGGAGGCGGACGGTTTTTCTCTGCTGCTGGACGGCACCAACGCCAGCGACGAGGCCGGGGATCGGCCCGGCATGCGGGCACTTAAGGAGCTGGGCATCCAGTCGCCGCTTCGGATCTGCGGCCTGACCAAGCCGGAGATCCGCCGCCTGTCCCGGGAGGCGGGGCTGTTCACCTGGGATAAGCCCGCCTATGCCTGCCTGGCCACCCGGGTGTGCACAGGCGAGGAGATCACGGAGGAGCGCCTGGGGAAGATCGAGGCGGCGGAGGGCTGCCTGTTCCGTCTGGGCTTTTCCGATTTCCGTGTGCGCACAGTGGGGGACACGGCCCTGCTGCAGTTTACGGCGGAGCAGCTGCCGGCGGCGCAGCAGGCGCAGGAGCAGATCATAGCACAGATGTCGGCCTGGTTCGACCAGGTCCGGATCGACCCGGAGGGGAGGGTGAAGAGCCTGTGAGAACGATCTATATCGACTGCAGCATGGGCGCTGCCGGCGACATGCTGATGGCGGCGCTGCTGGCGCTGCACCCGGACCCGGAGGGCTTTCTCCAACGGCTCAATGCCGCCCTGCCGGAGAACGTGACGGTCACGGCGGAGCATGCGGTCAAGCGGGGCATCAGCGGGACCCATGTGCATGTGGTCATCGACGGGGAAGAGGAAGGCCGCGAGCACGGCCATCATCATCCCCACACCAATATTCAGGAGATCTACGCAAAGATCGACGCGCTGCCGGTACCGGAAGCGGTGCGGCGGAATACGCGGGCGGTCTATGAGCGTATTGCCCGAGCCGAAAGCCAGGTCCACGGCCGCCCCGTGGAGAACATTCATCTCCACGAGCTGGGCAGTCTGGACGCGCTGGCGGATATACTGGGTGTCTGCCTGCTGATAGAGGAGCTGGCGCCGGAGAAGGTGCTGGCCTCCCCGGTGCATGTGGGCAGTGGGACGGTGCGGTGCGCCCACGGCCTGATGCCGGTTCCGGCCCCGGCCACAGAGCTATTGCTGCACGGTATCCCCATGTACAGCGGCCAGATCCAGGGAGAGCTGTGCACCCCAACTGGCGCTGCGCTGCTGGCCCACTTCGTACAGGACTTTGGCCCCATGCCTGCCCTGCGGGTGGAAAAGAGCGGCTATGGCCTGGGCACCAAGGATTTTGAGACAGCCAACGCCCTGCGCGTGCTGCTGGGCGAGACCGGACAGCGGCAGGACCGTGTTCTGGAGCTGGTATGCAACTTGGACGATATGACGCCGGAGGCCCTGGGCTTTGTCCAGGAGGAGCTGATGGCCCGGGGGGCCCTGGACGCCTATACCACTCACATCGGTATGAAGAAGAACCGGCCTGGAATTATGTTAACCTGCATGTGCCGGGAGGCACAGCGGGAGGATATGCTCCAGTGCCTGTTTCATAATACCAGCACCCTGGGGGTGCGGGAATATGTCTGTGACCGCTATACCCTGCAGCGCAGCCAGCGGACGGTGGAGACCGTCTATGGTCCGGTGCGCGTCAAGCGGGCCGAGGGCTGGGGCGTATGCCGGGAAAAGGCCGAGTATGAGGATCTGGCCCGGATCGCCCGGGAACAGGGAATCAGTCTGAAAGAGGCGGAGGCCCTGGTCAAAGAGGCCGATGACAGAGGGCGGTAATTCGTTACGCTTTTCGGACTTTCCTTCAACAAGCGAATCATGTAAAAATCCCACTCCAATCGGAGAGGGATTTTTATTATGTTAAGTAAATTATGTAATCCGTATTATGTAAATTACATTATGTCAACAGACCGATATCACAGCGCGTTGACTGCGTCTATGAAGCGCAGGAAGGCAGCCTGCCCTGCGGCATTGCGCTTGTATACGCCGGCATCCTCCAACACACGCAGGAACACCGCGCCCACCTCCTGCCGCAGGACCTCCTCGGCATTCTCCGCGTTGAAGTCCCGACGGCGCAGGATCTCCTCGGCCCAGTCGGCATGTGGGGCAAGCTGCTCGCTGCTGCGCAGATCGGTGCGGTCAAGCATGGCTGCTTTCAACTCCGCCAGCTCTGTTTTCAGCCGGGAGGGGAGCACCGCCAGACCCATGACCTCAATGAGACCAATGTTCTCCTTTTTGATATGGTGCAGCTCCTGGTGGGGATGGAACAGACCCAGAGGATATTCCTCCGTGGTCAGGTTGTTGCGCAGCACCAGATCCAGCTGGTAATCCGCGCCCCGACGTCTGGCGATGGGGGTGATGGTGTTGTGGGGAACGCCCTCGGTCTCAGCGTAGATGGTAACGCTCTCATCCGTGTAGACCCGCCAGCAGCCCAGGATCTTGTCTGCCAGCTCCACGATGCGCTCACTGTCCGGCCCGGTCAGGCGGATAACGGACATGGGCCACTTGACAATGGCCGCATCGATATCCTCATAGCCGACAAAGCGCAGCGGGGTCTCCGCCGGGGCCTTGGCCATGGCAAATTCGTAGTGCCCGCCCTGGAAGTGATCGTGGCTCAGGATAGAGCCGCCCACAATAGGCAGGTCCGCGTTGGAACCCACAAAGTAGTGTGGATACTGGCCCACAAAATCAAAGAGCTTGCGAAAGGCGCTGCGGTCGATCTTCATTGGGGTGTGCTGGGCATTGAAGACGATGCAGTGCTCGTTATAGTACACATAGGGGGAGTACTGCCAGAACCAGGGACTGCCCGCAATGGTCAGGGGCAGGACTCGATGGTTCTGCCGGGCGGGATGGTTCATGCGCCCGGCATAGCCCTCGTTCTCAGCGCAGAGCTGGCATTTAGGGTAGCCCGCCTGGGGCGCCAGCCGTGCCGCCGCGATGGCCCGTGGGTCCTTCTCCGGCTTGGACAGGTTGATGGTGATGTCCAGATCGCCGTATTCGCAGCGGTAGACCCATTTGATGTCTCTGGCGATCCTATCCCGCCGAATATAATTGGTGTCGCAGCTGAAGCGGTAATACCAGTCCGTGGCGGCCATGGGATCCTGCTTCCGCAGTCCTTCAAAATGCCGCCGCACCTCGTGGGGCCAGGGGGTCAGCGCCCCCATGAGCCTGGTGTCGAACAGATCCCGGGCGGTGATGTTGTCATCTAGCAGGCCGCGGCGCACCGCGTCGTCCGTCAGCGCGTCCAGAAGTTCAGCCAGCGACTGACCGGAGTACACTGCTTCCTCCGCATCCGCTTCGTCCAGCTGCAGGATCTCCAGAAGATGGTTGAACACATAGGTCTCATCTCCGGGCTGGATCAGGCCTTTTTCCAGGCCGTAGGCGATCAAAGTGTCAAGCGTTGCTCTCATAGTTCCTCCACCAAAATGCCGCCTTCGGGACGGATATTCAAAACGTGACAGCTGCCTGGGCCAAAGATATTTTCGATCCCTGAGCGGAAGTCCTCCAACATATTCAGAGGCACAAAGGCCTGGATGGTGCCGGCAAAGCCGCCGCCCTGGACCCGGAAGGCCCCCCGGCCGTCCAGCAGTTTTTCCGCCAGGGCCAGCGCCACGGCCAGATCCTGATGCTCTTTATAGCCTGCTGGGACCACATTCTGGAGATACATCCAGGAGGAGCGCCCGGAGGCCTTGGCCAACTCCAGGAAACGGTCGAAGGAGCCTTCCTTCAATGCCTGTACCTGTTGTGTGACTCGACGGTTGTCCTCAAAAATGTGGACAGCCCGGAGGACAGCCCGGTCGCCGGCGGCCCTGCGGACCTCCGGCAGACGGCGGTAGAATTCCGCCTCGTCCACCTGACGCAGATGCTCCTGCCCGAAGACCCGGGACACGGCCCCCAGTTCCCCGGGAATGGCCGCATACTCGGCGGTCAGATCCGCGTGGTCCGCACCGCTGTCAATGATGCACAGAGCGTGGCCCACAGCGGCCAGATCCAGATCCATGTGCTCCACCCGGGGGGCATCTTTGTCCGCAAAGTCGATGGTGATGACGCCGCCGATGGCGCAGGCCGCCTGGTCCATCAGGCCGCAGGGCTTATCGAAGTACACGTTCTCCGCAAGCTGGCCCAGCTGGGCGATCTGCAAGGGGGTCAGGCCGCAGCCGGACAGATGGTTGGCGATGGTACCGATCAGCACCTCAAAGGCCGCGGAAGAAGAGAGCCCGCTGCCCGGCAGCACCCGGGATGTCACATAGGCGTCAAAGCCGGGGACGCTGCCGCCCCGGTCGGTGATGCCGGAGAGGATGCCGCGGATTAGAGCGGCAGTGGTCCCTACCTCCTCCGGATGCTTGGCCAGATCGTCCAGGTCGACGGTGCAGAGGGGATAACCCTCGCTGAGGACCCGAACCGTGCCGCTGCCGTTTAATGCTACGGCGGCGGTGGTGTCCACACTGACGGCCGCAGCCAGGACCCGTCCCAGCTGGTGGTCCGTGTGGTTGCCGCCCAACTCCGTGCGGCCCGGGGCGGAAAAGAGATAGGCGGCGTCTGTTCCAAACGCCTGCCGGAAGCCTTGCTTCAAATGCTCGTACATGACAGGATCCTCCCGGAACCATACAAGATCTTGTAGATATCTGTCCATACTATACCATCCTTTTGTTGGGCGGTCAACCGGGGATGGGCCGGGAAACGGCCTTCGATTTTGGTGGAAATGTACATTGACAAAGAATGTGGGGCGCGGCTATAATAATTACAATCTTTAAGACGATTCAGAGAGATCGGCAAGATGCAACAAAGGCAGGTCCCTGCCCGCTACGGCGGTTGGGGAACTGTGTACCTTCGTATGTTCCGCCTTGCCGATGGCAAGGTTTTTTTGTTGGGAGGCGGCGTGTATGACGGTATTCGATAAGACCCAGAAGCTCGGCAGCGGTGCGGACGTGTTTTCTGTTCAGAGCGCGGACGCGATCGCCGCTTTTTTCAATTCCAAACGGTATACGCTTTTTCCCGGCTTTTGCGATGTGCATGTGCACTTTCGTGAGCCGGGTTTTTCTTATAAGGAGACCATTGCCAGCGGCTGTCGGGCGGCCGCCCATGGCGGCTACACAGCGGTCTGCCCCATGCCGAATCTGAACCCGGTGCCGGACAGCCCGGAGACTCTGGAGCCTCAACTGGAGATCATCCGGCGGGACGCCTGCATCGGCGTCTACCCCTATGCGGCCATCACCAAAGGGGAGAGGGGCGAGACCCTCTCAGATATGGAGGCGCTGGCCGGACAGGTGGTCGCCTTCTCCGACGACGGCCACGGGGTGCAGTCGCGCCAGCAGATGCGCGAGGCCATGCAGAGGGCGAAAGCGCTGGGCAAATTGATTGTGGCCCACTGCGAGGACAACTCCCTGCTCCGGGGCGGCTATATCCACGACGGGGCCTACGCCGCGGCCCACGGGCATAAGGGCATCTGCAGCGAGAGCGAGTGGCGGCAGATCGAGCGGGACCTGAAGCTGGCGGATGAGACGGGCTGCGGCTATCATGTGTGCCACATCTCCACCAAAGAGAGCGTGGCCCTGATCCGGGACGCCAAGAAGAGCGGCGTGGACGTGAGCTGCGAGACCGGTCCCCATTACCTGCTGCTGGACGAAAACGACCTGCGGGAGGACGGCTGGTTCAAGATGAACCCGCCCCTGCGCTCGCGGGCGGACCGGGAGGCCCTGCTGGAGGGCGTCTGTGACGGGACCATCGACATGATCGCCACGGACCACGCGCCACACAGCGCGGAAGAAAAGGCTAAGGGCCTGGCGGGCAGCGCCTTCGGGATCGTGGGCCTGGAGACGGCCTTCCCGCTGCTGTACACCGAGCTGGTGAAAAAAGGCGTGCTGCGTTTGGAACAGTTGGTCGGGCTGTTGACAGAAAAGCCCAGAGTGCGCTTCCGGATCCCCCTTGGCAACGACTTCTCCGTGTGGGATCTGGATGCGGAATATGAGATCGACCCCGCGGACTTCCTGTCCAAGGGGAGAGCGACGCCCTTCGCCGGGCGGTGGGTGAGCGGCAGATGCCTGCTCACCGTATACAATGGAAACATCGTCTATCAAGCTGCAATGGAGGAATAAGACATGGCAAAGCGTACAGACATCAAGAAAGTTCTCATCATCGGCTCCGGCCCCATCGTCATCGGGCAGGCGGCGGAATTCGATTACGCGGGCACCCAGGCCTGCCTGGCCCTGAAGGAAGAGGGCTACGAGGTGGTGCTGGTCAACTCCAACCCCGCCACCATCATGACGGACACCTCCATCGCGGACAAGGTGTATATGGAGCCGCTGACCCTGGAATATATCGCCAAGATCCTCCGCTATGAGCGGCCGGACGCCATCGTCCCCGGCATCGGCGGCCAGACGGGTCTGAACATGGCCATGCTGCTGGAGCGCAAGGGCATCCTGCGGGAGTGCGGCGTGGAGCTGCTGGGCACCAGCAGCCGCAGCATCGAGCGGGCCGAGGACAGAGAGCTCTTCAAGGAGATGTGCCAGTCCATTGGCGAGCCGGTCATCCCCTCGGAGATCACCTACGATCTGGAGCAGGCCAAGAAAGCGGCAGCGGAGATCGGCTATCCCGTGGTGCTGCGCCCGGCCTTCACCCTGGGCGGCACCGGCGGCGGCTTTGCCAACGACGAGAACGAGCTGGTAGAGATCGGCATCAACGCCTTCAAGCTCTCACCTGTCCATCAGGTGCTGGTGGAAAAGAGCGTCAAGGGCTATAAGGAGATCGAATTCGAGGTCATGCGCGACTCCAACGACCACGCCATCACCATCTGCGGCATGGAAAATGTGGACCCGGTGGGCGTGCATACCGGCGACTCTATCGTGGTGGCCCCCATCCTGTCTCTGAATGACCACGACCTGAAGATGCTCAATGACAGTGCCATAAAGATCATCAAGGAGCTGAAGATCGAGGGCGGCTGCAACGTGCAGTTCGCGCTCAATCCCAACAGCAGCGAGTATTATCTGATCGAGGTCAACCCCCGGGTCTCCCGGTCCTCGGCTCTGGCCTCCAAGGCCAGCGGCTACCCCATCGCCCGGGTCACGGCCAAGATCGCCCTGGGCATGGCCCTGGAGGAGATCCCGGTGGCCGGCGGCACCGCTGCCATTGAGCCCAGCCTGGACTACATTGTGGCCAAGTTTCCCCGCTTCCCCTTTGACAAGTTTGCCGGCGCTCCCAATACCCTGGGTACCCAGATGAAGGCCACCGGCGAGGTTATGGGCATCGGCGCCAATCTGGAGGAATGCATCCTGAAATCCGTGCGCTCCCTGGAGATCGGTGTCAGCCATCTGCACATGGCCAAGTTCGACGACAAGAGCAATGAGGAGCTGCTGGACTATATCAGCGAGTTTAGGGACGACAATGTGTTTGCCATCGTTGAACTGCTGCGCCGGGGCGTGTCCGTGGAAAAGCTCCATGAGGTGACCATGATCACCGAGCTGTTCCTGGAATCCTACAAGAAGATCGTGGATATGGAAAACCAGCTGAAGGCTAAAGTCAACGATGTGGAGACCCTGCGCCAGGCCAAGAAGATGGGCTTCTCCGATCCTTATATCGCCCGGCTCTGGAACCTGCAGGAGATCGAGGTCTACAACAAGCGCAAGATGGCGGGCATCCTGCCCATCTTCCGCATGGTGGACACCCTGCACACCGGCGCTTATATCGCTTATCTCTATTCCTCCTACTCCGGTGAGAACGAATCCCGCTTGACGGACAAGAAAAAGATCCTGGTCTTGGGCGCCGGCCCCATCCGTATCGGCCAGGGGGTGGAGTTTGACTACTCCACGGTCCACGCAGTGCAGACCATCAAGCGCAACGGCTATGAGGCCATCATCATCAACAACAACCCCGAGACCGTCTCCACCGACTACACCACCGGCGACAAGCTGTATTTCGAGCCCCTGACGCCAGAGGATGTGATGGCGGTGGTGGACTTCGAGCAGCCCGAGGGTGTCATCGCCTCTCTGGGTGGCCAGACCGCCATCAACCTGGCCCAGCCGCTGATGGATCGGGGCGTGAAGATCATCGGCACCGACTGCGCCGCTATCGAGCGGGCGGAGAACCGGGACAGCTTTGAGAAGATCCTTATGGATCTGGACATCCCCCAGCCCAGAGGCACGGCCGTCACCAACATCGAAGACGGTGTCAAGGCCGCAGAGGAGATCGGCTACCCCGTGCTGGTGCGTCCCAGCTTCGTGCTGGGCGGCCGGGCCATGGAGATCGTGGCCAACGAGGACATGCTGCGCCATTATCTGAAGACCGCTGTGGAGATCGACGCCGACAAGCCGGTCCTGGTGGACAAATATATCCTGGGCAAGGAAGTGGAAGTAGATGCCATCTGCGATGGACGGGACGTGTTCGTCCCCGGCATCATGGAGCTGGTAGAGCGCACCGGCGTCCACTCCGGCGACTCCATCAGCGTCTACCCGGCCTTCTCCATCTCTGACAAGGTCAAGGGTATCATCCTGCAGTATGCCAAGAAGCTGGGCCTGGGCATCGGCATCATCGGCCTGTACAACATCCAGTTTATCGTGGACAAGGACGAAAACGTCTATATCATCGAGGTCAACCCCCGTTCTTCCCGGACGGTGCCTTTCCTGTCCAAGTCCACCGGCTACTCCCTGGCAGATATCGCCACCGAGGTCATCCTGGGCAAGAGTTTGAAGGAGCAGGGCATCTTCGACCTGTACCCGCCGGAGAAGAAGCGCCACTATGTGAAGGTCCCCGTTTTCTCCTTCAACAAGATCAAGGGCCTGGATGCCTACCTGAGCCCGGAGATGAAGTCCACCGGCGAGGCCATCGGCTATGACGATAAGCTCAGCCGCGCCATGTACAAGGCCCTCCAGGCCTCCGGCATGCGGCTGCAGAACTACGGCACGCTGTTCGTCACGGTAGCGCGGGAGGATCGGGAGGAGGCGCTGCCGCTGGTGCGCCGCTTCTACGACATGGGCTTCAACATCGAGGCCACCTCCGGTACCGCCAATTTCCTGAAAGAGCATGGCATCCGCACTCGCATCCGCAAAAAGATCAGCGAGGGCAGCGAGGAGATCCTGGACTCCATCCGGGCGGGCTACGTCAGCTACATCATCAACACCCGCGCCATCCACTCCGCCGTCCACCTGGAAGACGGCGCCGTGATCCGCCGCTGCGCCACTGAGAACAACGTGAACATCTTCACCTCTCTGGACACGGTGCGGGTCCTGCTGGACGTGCTGGAGGAGACCACCATCACCGTTTCCACCATCGACTCCTGAGCACCATGAAGCAAGAACTGTTTACCATCATAGAGAATATGCCCCTGACGGCGAAGGTTTCCCGCCTTCGCCTGCGGGGGGATACCTCCGCCATCGAGGGGCCCGGCCAGTTCGTGGACCTGAAGCTGGAGGGCCTGTTCCTGCGCCGCCCCCTGTCGGTCTGCGATGTGGAGGGGGACTGCCTGACCCTGCTGTATGAGATGGTGGGCCGGGGCACCGAGCAGCTGCGCGAGCTGCCCGCGGGCACCCAGCTGGACCTGCTGACTGGCCTGGGCAACACCTTTGACCTGAGGCCTGCCGGGGATGCGCCCCTGCTGATCGCCGGCGGTACCGGGGCCTCGCCCATGTACGGCCTGGCTAAAAAGCTGCGGGCCCAGGGGAAGGCGGTCTCGGTGATCCTGGGCTTTGCCACCGGGGCGGATGTGCTTTATGAAGAGGAATTTCGCGCCCTGGGCGCGGAGGTCACCATCTGCACCGAGGACGGATCCTACGGCCTGCCGGGCTTTGTGACCGCCGCCATGGACCGGCCCTGCAGCTATTTCTATACCTGCGGCCCCAAGGCCATGATGCACGCTGTGTGTGAGCGTGCCAAAACTGGCGGGCAGCTGAGTCTGGCGGTGCGCATGGGATGCGGCTTCGGCGCCTGCATGGGCTGCCGGGTGGAGACCGTCTCCGGCGGCAAGCGGGTCTGCAAGGACGGACCGGTGTTCCGAAAGGAGGAGCTGCTGTGGAAAGACTTGCTGTAAAGCTCTGCGGCATCGAGCTGGACAATCCGGTGATCGCCGCCTCCGGGACCTTCGGCTACGGCTATGAGTTCGCGGAGATCTACGACATCAACTGTCTCGGGACCTTCTCCTTTAAGGGGACTACATTGGAGGCCAGAGACGGCAATCCCTTGCCCCGGATCGCGGACTGCCCGGGCGGCATGCTCAACGCGGTGGGCCTGCAGAACCCCGGTGTGGACGCAGTCATTTCCCGGGAATTGCCCCGCTTGAAGCAGGTGTTCCACAAGCCGGTGATGGCCAATGTCAGCGGCTTTTCTGTGGAGGAATACGCGGAGGTCTGCCGCAGGCTGGACTCGCAGGAGCAGGTGGGCTGGCTGGAGGTCAACGTCAGCTGCCCCAATGTCCATGGCGGCGGCATGAGCTTCGGCACCGACCCCTGCGCCGCGGCGGAGGTGACTCGGGCTGTCAAAGCCGTCACCCATAAGCCGGTGATCCTGAAGCTGTCCCCCAATGTGACAGATATCGTATCTGTGGCCAAAGCCTGCGAGGACGCGGGTGCGGACGGCATCAGCCTCATCAATACCCTCATGGCCATGCGTATCGATTTAAAGGAGCGCAAGCCTATGCTGGCCAACACCACCGGCGGCCTGTCCGGCCCGGCGGTGTTCCCGGTGGCCCTGCGGATGGTGTGGCAGGTGTCCCAGGCGGTAGGGATCCCGGTGATCGGCCTTGGCGGCGTCAGCTGTGCGGAGGACGTGATCGAGATGATTCTGGCCGGTGCTGCGGCAGTCCAGGTGGGCGCGGCCAATCTGGTGCGGCCCACGGCCTGCCGGGACATCATCCAGGACCTGCCCAGGGTCATGGACAAATACGGGATCGAAAATCTGAGAGACATCATTGGAGGTGCCCATGGCTAAAGATGTGATCGTTGCCTGTGACTTTAACAGTGCGGCAGAGACCTTTACCTTCCTGGACCGCTTCACGGAGGAGAAGCCCTTTGCGAAGATCGGCATGGAGCTTTATTATGCCGAAGGGCCGGAGATCGTGCGGCAGATCAAGGCCAGAGGGCATAAGATCTTCTTGGATCTGAAGCTGCACGACATCCCCAACACCGTGGAGAAGGCTATGCGGGTGCTGTCCGCCCTGGACGTGGATCTGGTGAACGTCCACGCGGCGGGTACCAAACGCATGATGGAGGCGGCCCTGAAGGGCCTGACCCGACCGGATGGCAGCCGTCCGCTGCTGCTGGCCGTGACCCAGCTGACCTCCACCGATGAAGAGACCATGCAGCGGGAGCTGCTGATCGGCGAGAGCCTGGAGGAGACGGTACTCTCCTATGCGGCCAATGCCGCCGCCGCGGGGCTGGACGGCGTAGTCTGCTCTCCCCTGGAGGCCGGCAAGGTCCACGGTCGCTGCGGTGCGGCCTTCCTGACCGCGACGCCGGGGGTGCGCTTTGCCGACGGCGACGCGGGGGACCAGAAACGGGTCACCACGCCGGCGCGGGCCCGAGAGCTGGGCTCGGATTATATCGTGGTGGGACGACCCATCACCCAGGCGGCGGACCCTGTGGCCGCCTACAGAAGATGTGTAAAGGAGTTTTTGGGATGAACAGTACCATCATTGCAAAGGATCTGCTTCGGATCCAGGCGGTATTCTTCCGCCCGGACGAGCCCTTCACCTGGGCCAGCGGCATCAAGAGCCCGGTGTATTGCGACAACCGTCTGACCCTGACCGCACCCCAGGTGCGCCTGGATGTGGAGACGGGGCTCGCTAACCTGGTACGGGAGTATTACCCGGAGGCCGAGGTGCTCATGGGCACCTCAACAGCGGGCATCGCCCACGCGGCCATCACGGCCCATATGCTGAACCTGCCCATGGGCTATGTGCGCTCCGGCGCCAAGGACCACGGCCGCAAGAACCAGATCGAGGGCCGGCTGGAGCCGGGCCAGAAGGTGGTGGTCGTAGAGGATCTGATCTCCACCGGCGGCAGCGTTATCGAGGTGGTGAACGTGCTGCGGGAGGCCGGGGCCCAGGTCCTGGGCGTGGTCAGCATCTTCACCTACGGCATGCAGAAGGGACTGGACCGCCTGGCAGAGGCCGGGGTGGAGAACCACTCCCTGACCAATTTTGACGTGATCGCCCGGGTAGCCGCCGAAGAAGGTTATATCCGCCCCGAGGATGTGGAGCGGCTGCTGGCCTTCCGGGCAAACCCTGCGGACGAGAGCTGGATCGGGGAGGGCAGAGTATGAGAAGCATGATCGACGTGCTGGACTTCTCCGTGGAGGAGCTGCAGGAGCTGATCGACACCGCAAACGACATCATCGCTGACCCCGCCGCCTACAGCGAGCGCTGCCGCGGCAAGAAGCTGGCCACTCTGTTCTTTGAGCCCTCGACTCGTACCCGCCTCAGCTTCGAGGCGGCTATGTACGAGCTGGGCGGCAACGTGATCGGCTTTTCCGAGGCCGCCAGCTCCTCCGCCGCAAAGGGGGAGAGCGTGGCCGACACGGCCAAGGTCATCAGCTGCTACGCGGATATCATCGCCATGCGCCACCCCAAGGAGGGCGCGCCGCTGGTGGCGGCCATGAATGCCTCGATCCCGGTGATCAACGCCGGTGACGGCGGACACAACCACCCCACCCAGACCCTGGCGGACCTGTTGACCATTTACCGGGAGAAGGGCGGCTTTGAAAATCTGACCCTGGGCTTTTGCGGCGACCTGAAGTTCGGCCGCACGGTCCATTCCCTCATCAACGCCATGTCCCGTTATCCGGGGACCAAGGTGGTGCTCATCTCCCCGGAGGAGCTGAAGCTGCCCAGCTATGTGAAGAAGGATGTGCTGGCTGCTCAGGGTATCCCCTATGTGCAGACCACGGACCTGGAGGGCGCCATGCCCGAGCTGGATATCCTGTACATGACCCGTGTCCAGCGGGAGCGCTTTTTCAACGAGGAGGATTATCTGCGATTGAAGGACAGCTACATCCTCACCCCGGAGAAGCTGAGAAACGCCAAGGAGGATTTGTGCATCATGCATCCGCTGCCCCGCGTCAATGAGATCAGCGTGGCGGTGGACGACGATCCCCGGGCCTGCTATTTCAAGCAGGTGCTCTACGGCAAGTACATGCGCATGGCCTTGATCCTGAAGCTTTTGAAGGAGGCCGGAAGACTATGAACATAGACGCCATCCAAAACGGCATCGTGCTGGACCACATCACCGCCGGCAAGGGCATGCAGCTCTACGATCTGCTGGGCCTGGAGAAGCTGGACTGCTCTGTAGCCATTATCAAAAACGTGGTCAGCAAGAAGCAGGGCCGCAAGGACATCATCAAGATCGACGCGGATATCCCGGTGAACTTCGATGTGATCGGCTATGTGGACCCCGGAGTCATCGTGAACGTGATCCGGGACGGGAAGCTGGTGGAAAAACGCAGCATTGATATGCCGCTGCTGCTGACCAACGTGATCTTCTGTAAGAACCCCCGCTGCATCACCACCGTGGAGCAGGAGCTCAAGCATGTGTTTAAGCTGACAGACCGGGAGAACAAGGTTTACCGCTGCATCTACTGCGAGACCAAAGCCAACTGAAACAACTGAAATGCCAAAAGGCCGCATTCGCGGCCTTTTTTTGCGTTAAACAGACATTAGAATTCCTCATGACTATTGACGAAAAAAACAGTTTCCTGTATTATATAATATCATAATGCTGTAGATTGTAGTATACGGCAGGTTATCGTTTGTGCTGGGGAAAGGAGAGGCCCATGAAGATCGGAGCATTGGAACTGCTGGTCATTTTTGTGGTGGCCCTGCTGGTCATCGGACCGGACAAGCTGCCCCAGTATGCCCGGAAGTTCGGCAACGCCATGCGGGAATTCCGCAAGGCCTCTTCGGACGTGACCCAGGAGATCCGGGATAGCGTGATCGACCCGCTGGAGGAGGCGCAGAAGCCCCTGCGGGAGGCGCTGGAGCCCCTGGAGGAGCTGGACAAGGACCTGCGTCAGAACATCAAGGGCGTGGAGACCGACCTGAAGAACATCGGCAAGCCCAAGAAGGAAGAAAAGAAGCCGGAGACGGAACAGACGGTACAGACGGAAGCCGGAGCGGAGAGCCCTGCAGAGGAGCCGGAAGCGGCCGCGGAGGAAGCAGACCCCACGCCGGAGGAAAACACGGAACCAAGACCGGAGGCGAAAGCGCCCCGGGAGGAAGCGATATCTGACAATAACGGAGGAGAACAGCCATGAGATTCGGAACCCAGGAACTGATCATTATCCTGATCGTCGTCATCATCGTATTCGGACCGACTCAGATCCCCAAGCTGACCAAAATGTTCGGCAAGAGTGTCAAGAGCTTCAAGGACGGCATGGAAGACGAGGAAGCCAAGGAAGAGAAGGAAAAGACGAGCAAGGCCTCGGATGAAGACAAGGACTAAAGCCAAACGTAAGGCGGAGGTAAATCCGGACGGGAGTATGAGCCTGTCCGGCCACCTGCGGGAGCTGCGCAACCGGGTGTTGATCTGCGTGCTGGTGCTGCTGGTGGGCTTCGGCGTATGCCTGAGTTTTGCTCCCCAGCTGGTGACCGGGCTGACCGATCTGGGCCAGGCTTACGACTATGTGTTCGTCTACATCGCGCCCCAGGAGCTGCTGTTGGTGTATCTGAACGTGGCGCTGCTGGCGGGGGTGATCGTGGCCTTTCCGGTGATCGCCTACCACGCCTACGCCTTTTGCAGTCCCGGCCTCAGCAAGCGGGAGCGCTTTTTCGTGCTGGCGGCGCTGATCGCGGGCACCCTCTGCTTCTGCCTGGGCGTGGCCTTTGCCCGCTTCATCAGCCTGCCCTTTATGCTGCGCTTTCTGATCCAGTTCACTTTTCAGGTGGATGTGTCCGCCTCCATCAGCATTGACCAATATGTGAGCTTTCTGCTGACGGTGTTCGTGATCTTCGGCCTGGTGTTCGAGCTGCCGGTGATCTCCGTGCTGCTGACAGGCCTGGGTCTCATCAAGGCGGAGTGGCTGCAGAAAGGGCGGAAGGTCATGATCGTGCTGATCTTTGTCCTTGCGGCGATCATCACCCCGCCGGACGTGGTGTCCCAGATCATGGTGGCCATCCCCATGCTGGCCCTGTATGAGATCAGCATCGCACTCAGCCGCCTGGTAGGACGCAAAAAGAAAGAGCAGGCTGCAGAGCTTGCGGGAGCAAATTGAAATCCCTACGGTACAGTCGGTCTTTGACCGGCCGGGCCGCCTGAATCAGTCAATAAAAAATGAAAACGATAAAAGGAGAGAGGCAAATGGCAAAGAAAGAAATCAGCCGCAGAGACTTTATCAAAGGTGTCGCGGCGGGCGCGGTAGGCGTGGCGGCTATGGGCGTACTGCCCGGCTGCGGCGACTATGTGCTCCAGAACAGCAAGGCCGCCGAAGCGGCCGCTGCGGAGAAGGCCGCTGCCGTGGCAGCAGCCCAGGCAGCATCCGGCGGGGCGGCTATCTACACCCCCGGCACCTACAGCTCCAGCGCCAAGGGTATCGGCAGCGACGTGAAGGTCACCATGACCTTTGACGAGACCAGCATCACCGACGTGCAGATCGACGTCTCCGGCGAGACTCCGGAGATCGGCGGCGCTATCGGCTCCGAAATGGAGCTGGCGATCCTGACCGGACAGACCGCGGATGTGGACGCCGTGTCCGGCGCCACCGTCACCAGCGATGCCATCCGCAAGGCAGCGGCGGACTGCATCTCCCAGGCCTCCGGTAAGGAAGTAGTTCTCAGCGCCAAGGAAGAGAAGACCGGCGGTTCCGACTGGCTGGGCGAGGCTCCCGAGATCGCTGAGGGCGACATCACCGAAGAACTGAGCACCGAGGTCATGGTGGTCGGCTGCGGCACCGGCGGCTGGATCACCGCCATGAGCGCCGCGGAGGAAGGCGCGAAGGTTCTGGTTGTGGAGAAGCGTGAGACCCCCACCGGCATCCGTGAGGATATCGGCGCCATCGACTCCAAGCTGCAGCTGGAAGCCTTTAAGGACTTCCCTGAATTCAAGATCGACAAAATCCAGGCCCTGCAGGAGCTCGTCCGCTATGCCAGCGGCTATGTGGACAGCGATCTGATCAAGGTGTGGATCGAAAATTCCGCCGAGCTGGTGGATTGGCTGACCGACCTGATGGAGTCCACCGGCGACTGGTATATGAGCCTGGAGGGTGGCATCGGCGATCAGAAGTTCCCCGAGCGCGACAAGGCCTACGCCACGGGCCACAGCCCCCACAAGACCGCCCAGGGCAACGAGAAGGGCGTCACCACCAGCTCCACCTTCCAGGATTACTGCGACGCGCACGGCGTGGAGTGGAGACTGTCTACCGCCCTGGTGAAACTGGATATGGATGCCAACGGCAAGGTCACCGGCATCATCGCCCAGGACCAGAACGACCAGCACTATATCCGCATCAAGGCCTCCAAGGGCGTCATCATGGCTACCGGCGGCTACGCCACCAACACCGACATGATGCTGGCCCTGCAGCCCATGACCATGAAGATGAAGGCCAACGTGCCCATCGGCTCCACTGCCGACGGCTCTGGCATCAAGGCCATGATGTGGGCCGGTGCTGAGCTGGATCCCACCCATGCCTCCATGATGTTCAACCGCTGCTCCGTCCTGCCCACTGAGACCGCCGGCTACCAGACCAACGGCAAGTGGTACTGGTTCGGCGAGCAGCCCTTCCTGAAGGTCAACCTGAACGGTAAGCGCTTCTGCAACGAGTCCGGCCCCTATGAGTTTATGCTGCACTCCATGTACATGCAGCCCAACCACACCTATGTGGACATCTTCGACGCCAACAACAAGCAGTACTGCGAGCAGTTCGATGAGGTCGGCTGCTGCCGCCTGTTCCCCTTCGACAACGGCGCCGAGTCCAACCGGGATTACGACAGTGTTTGGGCACAGATGATTGAGGGTGAAAACTCTCATCTCGAGATGGGCTATCTGCAGAAGGCCGATACCCTGCAGGAGCTGGCCGAGAAGCTGAATCTGCCTGTGGATGACTTTGTGGCCACCGTGGAGCGCTACAATGAGCTGTGCAAGAAGGGCGTGGACGAGGACTACGGCAAGAGCCCCCACCGTATGACCCCGGTGGATACCGCCCCGTACTACGGCATCCGCACCTGCGCCTGGCATCTGACCACTCTCAACGGCTGCCGCATCAACACCGATATGCAGGTCATCCGCGAGGACGGCACACCCATCGAGGGCTTGTACGCCACTGGCGACTGCACCGGCGGCTTCTTCGCCAACAACTATCCCAACCTGTTCACCGGTCTGGCCTGCGGCCGCACCATGACCTTCGGCCGCCGCGCGGCGAAGATCGTCTCCAAGCTGTAAGACAACAAAGCATAATCGTAACGGAAGGCGTTGTCT
Source organism: Oscillospiraceae bacterium (assembly GCA_017470325.1). The sequence continues at coordinate 129 of JAFUES010000032.1, read as the reverse complement.
CAAAATAGCAAAAGATGCTATTGAGAGGCAACGCCTCTTTCGTTTGGAGGCGGATGTGGAAAGAGTGCGCTGAAAAGGCCTGCAAGAAGGTAAAAATGTGGAAAACCATCCAGAGAGTGCCGCAAACAG
>JAFUES010000031.1 GCA_017470325.1 Oscillospiraceae bacterium | reverse complement strand
GCCTGTTTGCGGCACTCTCTGGATGGTTTTCCACATTTTTACCTTCTTGCAGGCCTTTTCAGCGCACTCTTTCCACATCCGCCTCCAAACGAAAGAGGCGTTGCCTCTCAATAGCATCTTTTGCTATTTTGAGACAACGCCCTGTTTCATTTAAGGAGCGTCGCGCTTCACTCAGGGATTCTGGCACACACCAGATCCACTGAAGGTGTAGGTCTTGCCGTTGATGGTCTTGCTGCCGGTGACCATGACGCCGGAGCTGTCGAGGTAGTACCACTTGCCGTTGTCCTTCAGCCAGCCGGTCTTCATCGCGCCGGAATCCTGCAGATAGTACCACTTGCCGCCGTCCTTCAGCCAGCCGGTCTGCATTGCGCCGGATTTGTCCAGATAGTACCACTTGTCATTGACCTTCTGCCAGCCCTTGAGCATGTGGCCGTTGGCATTGAAGTAATACCACTTGCCGTCTACCTTGACCCACTCGCTGACTGCAATGCGTCCGCTGGACTTGATGTAGCACCAGCCGGAAGAATCCTGCTGCCAGGCGCTGGTGAGCATCTTGCCGTCCGCGCCCACATAGCACCAGCCCTTGGAATCCTTCTGCCAGGAATTGGTCGCCATCACGCCGGAAGACCTGAAGAAGTACCAGCTGCCGCTGACCTTCGTCCAACCGGTCGCCATCACGCCGGAATCCTTGAAGTAATACTGCTTATTGTCAACCTTCTTCCAGCCGGTGACCATGTGGCCGGCACCGTCAATGTAGTACCAATCACCCTTGTAAGCGACCCACTGGGAGGTTGCCAGGTGCCCGTCGGCCTTCAGGTAGCACCAACCGCCGGAATCCTTCGCCCAGGCATTCTTCACCATCTTGCCGTCCGCGCCAAGGTAGCACCAACCGGTGGAATCCTTCGCCCAGGCATTGGTGAGCATCTTGCCGTCCTTGATGTAGTACCAGTCGGAACCGATCTTCATCCATCCGTTTTCCTTGGACTGGGTCTTCAGACGGTAGAAATGGTTGCCGTGGCTGGCAGTGTGGTTGAACAGGCTCAGATCAAAGCCGCTCAGATAGGAGTCGGCTTCGCTGTAGTACTTGCTGTCGTCGGAGTCATAAGGCAACTGCACCTGGAGACGGCCGTAGCTGCTCTCCTGATAGGTACCGCCACCCAGTTCGATCTTGCCGCCCTGAGCGGTATAAACCAGACCCTGGTTGACGAGAGTGCCCTGGATGGAGATCTTGGAACCTGCGGAAACGACCTTGAGCTCGCCCTGGTTGACGATGGTGGTTCCTCCGCCCAGAGTCAGCGTCGCGAAGTTGTTGGGATCGGTTCCGACCCGGATCGTCATCTGCGTGGGGATCGTCAGAGACTTGCTGAGGGTGACGCCCGTAAGAAGATCGATCCTGTAGGTGATATCGGAACGGGTCTCAGCCGCAGCGTCCTCGATCATCTCCTCCACCGTCGCCGCGCTGGTAGCATCTCTGACGACCGCAACGCTCGCGCCGGAGTTATCGGTGAGCTTGTTCTTGCCGGTAAGATTGGCGCATTCGATCGTGCTGTTGTTGATCACGCTGCCACTGCCCTTGATCTCCAGCGTTCTGCAGACGATGGGGGCGTTGTTCGTCATCGCACCGTTAACGGTGAAAACGAGGTTGTCGCTGGAAAGGCTGGAGTTGTTGACCAGCGTACCGTTGACCGTCACCCTCTTGATGCCGCCCACATTGGTCCAATCGTTGTTCAGCGTCAGCGTGACGCCGCTGGGAATGACAATTTCCTCAGCCGTCAGATACAGCTGGAATTTGGCCGGCGTAGTCACGGACGACGTGATCTGAAAAGCACCGGTCCCCTCGTAAACTGCGGAGAGTTTGTCCCGCGTCGACTTCACCTTGTTGACTTCAGTTTGCAGCTGGGCAAGGGTGTAAAAATGATAGTCGCCGTTTTCATAATACGCGGTGCCGGCTGCGAAGGCCGTGCCGGGCAGCAGGCTGGCAAACAGCATGATGCACAGCACCAAGGCAAGTATTCTCTTGCCAGGTCTCATGGTTTTCATTTCTTTCCTCCTTTATGTTGATACACGATGGCAGGGAAGAGAGCAGAGCTTGCTCCGTTTTTGCCCTGTTTCGAGATCACAGAAATTAACGCTGCCCATATTATAGCAATTCCTTCTTCATATTACAAGTACTTTTTGTAATTTTTTGCTTCCGCTTTGCAACGGCGATGTTGCAAAAAAAAGCAAAAAGACCTTGATAGAAGAGAAACATCTCCATTGTCAAGTCCTCCCTTGACTGTAAACTGTGTGCTTGCGCTTGCTCGGGAATCTTAAAAATGCCTATAATACTGGCTGGGCAGTCAAATCCGTTACAAACCGGAAACGCAGCAGAAAAAACGGCTTGATCCATGAAGCCCCATGGTGATCCAAGCCGTTTTTTGATTGATATGGGAAGGCATCATCAAGCGAAGTCCCTTGGATGGTTTCCAGGGTTGCTCATTCTCAGCACCCTGCGCATATCAGCGCACGAAAATGCCGCTGATCATGTAGTTGTACTTGACCGCGTAGTTGTAGTCCTCCACCAGAGTGACCACATTGTCCTTGACCAACTCCCGGGCCTTCATGCTCAGCTTGCCGTCGCGGACCTTGATGTACTGCAGGGGCATGTACTGCTTGAGCATGCTCATGGGGATGTCCAGATTGTCGATGTTCTCGAAGAGCTTCCGACGGGCGTCCTCCACGGCGGGGCGGGACATGTAATAGCGGCTGCGGTCAGAGAAGCTGTATTTGCGCTTGATGGCCTTCTCCTTGTCGCTGCCGGTGTAGTACTTCTCCCAGCTCTTGGGCTCCGTGACCATCTCATGCTCCAGCACCTCGCGGAAGTGGGAGCGCTGGCTGTCGTTTTCGATCAGTTCCTCCTCGATCATCGTCAGGGCGAAGAGTCCCTCCCGCAGAGCAAAGGTCAGAGCCGGACCGACCTTGATGACGGCGATGCCGTCCTCCACCATCTGCTTGAGCGCAGCAGGAGACTGATAGTCGGTGGAGTGCCCCTCGAACACGATATCCGGATACTTTTTCAGGGTGTTGCAAAGCTCCGCCGCGTCGGCGCGGTTATAGTGGTGGATGGTGTCGTCGCCGAATTCCACACCGGGCTGCACCACCACGGCGATGATGTGCTCCCAGGCGCTGTCCAGCCCCAGTTCGTGGAATTTCTTCTTATAGGCCAGGAGAGTCCGCTCAAAGTCGCCGGGCTTGGTCAGTTCCATGCCCTCGGCCTCATCCTCGTTGATGCCGCCGGGCACCGGGACCTCGCTGCCGATGACGAACACCGGGTGCATCTCCTCCGGGTTTTCTTTCTTCATCTCCTGATAGGTCTCCTCGCAGACCTTGTAGAGGATGGCACCCCGCTCAGCGATCACCTCGTCGGACAGGCGCTCGGTGCGGGAGTCGTCTCCCAGGCGCATGCTGGTGTCCAAATGGATCTTCTTGTACCCGGCCTTGACGCACAGGGAGACCAGCACCTTGGCACGCTCCATGGCCTCCGCCGCGGGCAGATCCACCCAGGGCAGGGGGCCCATATGGTCGCCGCCCAGGAAGATCTTTTCCCGGGCGATGCCCAGCTTGTCGGCAATCTTGTACACATAGTCCGTAAAATCCTGGGGGGTCATGGCCATGTAGCCGCCCTCCTGGTTGACCTGATTGGAGGTGGCCTCGATCAGCGGCGTGTCGCCGAAGCGCTGGGCCTGGCTGAGGATGGCTTCAATGACGATCTTGTTGGCGCAGCAAAACGAAGGGATGCCCGAAAAAATGCCATTTTGTCTTTTGACGACCATTTCCTTTAAGGGATTCAACATCTTGCGTTACCTTCCTTTTCTATATTGTTAATCAAAAAAATAGCCGTGGATCAGCTTGAGAAACAGATCCAGATCGTGCTCATAGGTGATCTTCAGGTTCAGCACCGGCGTGCCGATCACCTTCATGGGGATGTTGTGGGACAGGGCGATGGCGCCAGCGGAGGTCATGCTGGCCAGCTCCTCGGCGCTGGCATTGCGATAGATGTCATAGATATCCCCGAAGCGGAAGGCCTCCGGCGAGGCGCCGGCCACGATCTGCTCTCTGGGCTCCACCTTCTCCAGGAAGCCCTGCTCGTCGGTGCGGTACACGGTGTCATAGTTCCGGCTGGCCATGGTGGCGCCGCCATATTCCTGCACCGCCTCCACCACCTTTCCCACCCCCTCCGGGTCCAGATAGGGGTGGGTGGCGTCATGGATCAGCACCACGTCGTCCCGTTTGGCATAGCGCCCCAGCCGGGTAAGGCCGTTGAGCACGGAGCCGGAGCGGTTCTCGCCGCCGGCCACCACGTCAAAGGGGATACGCTTGACGAACTTCTCACACCACTCTTGGGCGTAGTCCAGCCAGTCGGCGTGGGACACCACCACCAGCCGGTCGATGCAGGCGGTCTTGTCCGCCTTTTCCACAATGTAGGAGAACAGGGGTCTGTCGTCGATCAGGGTGTACTGCTTGGGCCGGTCCTTGCCGAAGCGGGTGCCAGTGCCGCCCATCATCAGGAGCATTGCGTTCATATCGTCTTTCTTCCTTTATTCTTCTTCTCTCACAGGATTGAGCAGGAGCACGCGGCCCTTGATCTTGGACCGCTCCCGCAGCACGGAGACGATCTGCTCCGTATCCCGCAGGGGGATCTGGCAGTGGAACACCGCCGGATCGTATTTGAGCTTACCGTTGGCAAAGCACTCGGCGGTCAGCCGCCACTCCTCGCCGGGATAGGGCGCGCTGCCGGACATCCAGGAGCCGGTCAGGCGGAATTCCTTGCGGTTGAGCAGTTCCCATTCCCGCTGGGAGAAGGTCAGCTCCCCCACCGGGGTGCCGATCATGCACACGTCCGAATGGTTGGCCGCCAGCTCAAAGGCCAGGCGCATGGTCACCGGCGTCCCGGCGGCCTCGAACACATAGTCAAAGCCCACCCCGTCGGTCCAGGCCAGGGCCTGCTCCATAAAGTCCTCGTCCAGGGTGCTGATCACCGCGTCCGCCCCCAGGCGCTCCGCCACAGCCAGATGCTGCTTGCTGCGGCCGAAGACCACCACGGTCTTCGCCCCCAGGATCTTCGCCCACTGGAACGTGAACAGGCCGATGGTGCCGCCGCCCAGGACCGCCACCGTCTTGCCGCCCTGATAGTTGGTGCGGCGGATCCCGTGGAGGGCCACGGTGGAGGGCTCGAACAGGGCCCCCTGCTCAAAGGGGATCGCGGGATCGATCTTCAGTGCGTTCTGCTCGGGCAGGACCACATAGTCCGCGTAGCCGCCCTGGATGCGGGAACCGATGAAGGTATAGTGCTTGCACTGGGAGTAATTGCCCTGCTGGCAGTCCCGGCACTTCATGCAGGGGATCAGCGGGATAGCGGCCACATGGTCGCCGGTCTGCAGGGACGTGACCTCCTCGCCCACCTCCGTCACGAAGCCGGAGAACTCATGGCCCAGGACGATGGGATAATAGTGCGCGCCGCCCGCCGTGATGCGGGGGATATCCGAGCCGCAGACACCGCAGGCGCACACCCGGACCTTGACGCAGCCCGGCCGGATCTCCGGCTCGGGGAAGTCCTCATAGCGCAGGTCATAATCGCCGTATAAAACCGCTGCTTTCATAACGCACCTCGTTTGTTTCTCGTTGGCGGGGAATGCGCTGTCAAGAACACTCCCAAACCGTTTTATTCCTCTAACATTGTAGCCTTTCTTACGGGTCTTGTCAACGATTTCCCCCGGGAGCGGACAAGCTCCGCGCCGCGCCTGAGCGCAGCTCGGAGCTTGTTTCCTTTGTTTTGGCCGAACGGCTTTCCGCAACAGCACCCGGCTTACACCTGATCCGCATAGGGGCCGAAAGAAAACTCCACGTTTTCGTGATGGACGGCCCGCTGATAAGGCAGCGGCCACTCCATGTAATCGCCGTACAGAAAGCGGAGATAGGCGTCGTAGCCCGCCATGACCGGGAGCATCCGCCCCTCAAAGGGCATGTCCACCGCGCTGCTCAGCAGCGATGCGGGGAAGATGCCGTTTCGCAGATGACTGCCCATCCCATCGTACAAAAAGCCGGTATCCCGCTTGTTCCACAGGGTCAGGACCCGGTGTTCAAAATGCTTGAGCTGATCCATGGAGCGGTGCCGGATCACCCCGGTCATGACTTTGCACAGCAGCTTGAAGCGGCCGTAAAAGTGCATGGGCGTCCCCTCCCATTTGTGAAAGACCATGGACCGGGCCAGCAGCGTCAGGAAGATATGCGCCTTGTACAGCAGCGGCGGGCGCGGCGCGGAATCGTGGACGAAGATATCGATAAAGATCTCATTGTGCATCTCCTCAAAGCGGCTGGAGAAGGGCGTGGTGAAACGGGTGCCCTTGAGCCGCAGCTTGCCGAAGGGGCTGCAGTAAGAGGGATCGGTCTCATAGGTCTGGTAAAAAAAATCCTCCCCGAAGGCGGTGGGCGCCACGGCGCACAGGCGCTCATAATTGGGCCGGTCCATACAGATGTCGATATCGTCGTCCCAGGGGATGAATCCCTGGTCCCGGATGGAGCCCAGCAGGCTGCCGCCCGCGTTGAAGTACAGGATCCCGTTCTCCCGGCACACCCGGTCGATCTCCAACAGCAGCTTCATCTGCAGCTTGTGCAGCTGCGCCAGTCTTCCCTCGTAGGCCGTGTCGTCGTAATAGCGCCGGTCCGGGTGTTCCGCCAGCAGGCGCAGGGTGTGTGCGATCTCCTCTTTTGAAAACACCGGGCTGTATGCGAAGGCGCCGTCCCCGCCTTCTCGGGCCGTAAAGACGCCCTTACAGGGCGCCGCGGCAAAGCGGACAAGCAGCCTCAGCAGGTCGATCACATGGATAGCGGCCATCTTGCTGCCGGCCAGAAGCGCCGCGTTGACGCCGCAGTCCTCCCCCAGCCCCGCGCCGCACAGCGGCGGCGTCTGGAGCACACAGGACGCGCAGCCCCGCTCCGCCTCCGCCGGTTCCCGGGTATACACCGCCAGGGAAGCGCCGCAGCCCGCCGGGTCGATCTCCGCCGCCGGGACATCCAGCCAGATCCCCAGGGCCGCCGCCCGGTCCTTTCCCTGCGCCCCCTTTTGGGCAAACAAGGCCGCGGCGGCCTCATTCAGCTCCGGATAGGGGGATGCAAAGGAAACTGTGCCTGCGAGCGCCGGCGTCTCTTTGGCGGCGAGGACCACCCATTCCCGGCGAAAATCCGCCATATTCTGTTGATAGACCGTCTGTTCCATAGCCTCAATCCAATCCCAGCTGCCGCATCAGCTTCTCGCAGCTGTGCCCGTCGCAGTAATCCATCTGTTCCTCCCACAGCGCGTCCAGACGGCGGCGGTAGCCGTCGTCCGCCCAGAGGTCCATCTCCGTCACCGCCCGGTACAGCTGCTCATAATCCAAGGCCAGGCGGCCGGGGACCTGCCGGTAATCGATGTACAGGCCGCGGCTCCGGTCATAGTCGTCCAGGTCTGGGGCAAACAGGATGATGGGCTTGCGGAAATAGAGATAATCGAAGTAGATCGAAGAGTAATCGGTGATCATGGCGTCCGCCAGGGTAAGCAGCTCGTCGGAGGAAAAGTCGGGCACGGAGTTGAGCTCCGGCCGGTTGGCGAAACGGTGGGTCTTGATGAGGACGGCATAGTCCTCCGGTACTTCCTTCTGGAGGCGCAGGATCTCCTCCGCCCCGATCAGATATGCGTCCTGCACGTTCCCGCGGAAGGTGGGCGTCCATAGGATCAGCCTTTTTCCGGCAAGCTCCGGGTGGGCTGTCTCAAAGCGGCGGCGGATCTCCCGTGTGCGCTCCGCATCGTAGAGCAGATCCATACGGGTAACGCCTGCCTCGGAAAAGCGTTCCCGCGGCAGGCCGATGGCCCCGGACAGCACGTCGGACACCAGAGCGGAGGAGGCGGTGAACACGTCTGTATAGGCATACATCCCCGGCACAAAGCCCTTGGAATCCTCAGGGGAATCCAGGCCCAGCTTCTTCATCAGGCCGCCGGAATGCCACAGCTGGATCAGCGTGGTCCCCCGGCGCTTCCCGCAGGCGGTGGGCACAAAGTAATCGCAGATGAACACGAACTGCGCCCGCGCATACAGGGGGATGAAGCGGAGCATGATGCCCAGTCCCTTTGCCGCGCCGCAGAAGGAGTAATCGTGAAAAAACTCCACCACCTGCACGCCGGGCTTCTGTTTCAGGCGCTCGCTGATGGCGGTCATGGAGTAGGGCATCGTGTCCTGGTGTCCGTCCGCAAGCACTGCCAGCCCGGGCTGGACCGGGCGGAGGCAGCAGAGCTTATAATAGGGCGCCAGGACCAGATGGATCGTGCTCCACTTGGCGAAACGCCGCAGCGCATATCGGATTTCTTTCATATGTCGATCCCTCATACAGGAAATCATGCCCGGCGCGGTCTCTTCCCGATGCCGCGCCGCTGTTGATCGTGTACACATTTTACTTGTTCTTCCCGGTCTTGTCAACAAAGCCCCGAAGCGGCATACCGCTCCGGGGCTTTTCCCGTTTTGCTTTACTCCTTCAGCTCAAAATGCACGCCGCCGGCGGTGATGGCCACCACGGCGTCGATATCCACCGTGCCCGGGATGCCGCAGTAGTTTCGCAGCACCGGTCCGGTCTCGCTGCGCACGGATACGGAAACCGGCTTGGTCGTTCCGTCGGCCAGCTCCAGCACCGCGTCCGCCTCGTAGCTGTCGGTGAGGACGATCATATCCTCAACGCTGTAGCTGCCGTCTACCTCGTAGAGCCACACCACGCCGTCGGCGTTCAGCTCCGCGCCCACGAAGCGCCCGGTCACCGGGCCGAACTGCCCGTCCACAGAAAATTCCCTGGGCTCGGTGAAATACACAGTACGCACCGCGCTCTCCGCCAGGGGCACCGTGACCGTGCCGAAGTCGATCAGCGGACCCACGTCGTTTTCCGTCTCGATCCCCTGGGCGTCGATGTTGGCCAGATACTCCGCGCAGATGATGTGCACCCGTGCCTCCTTAGCGTTTGCGGGCAGCTCCTCGCGATTGAAGAGGCATTCCAGGGTCAGAGTCCGGGTCTCTGGGTCATAGCCCTGCTCCAGCTGCTTTTTCTGGATGGCCGCCGCCGTAGGCTGCTGCCAGCTGTTGCCGTTTTCATCCGTGACGGTCACCTCGTCCGCCTCGGCAAAGTCCCAGTCCCGGGTATGGATGAAGGCCTCCCGCCAGCTCTCGTTGTCCAGAGTGGTGAAATAGTTGACGCTGCGCAGATCCCAGTTCTCCCCGCTCTCCACCGCCGCGCCGCCGGTGACGCCGTCGCGCACATAGTCCTCCGGCACCGGGTACACGTCCACGTAAAAGCGCACAAAGCCGTCGTTGCTGGGCTGCACGGAAAGCAGCGTGATCCCCAGCTCACCGGCCGCCGCCGTCTGTCCAGGCTCCGGCTGCACATAGTCGGACACATGGTTCTCCGCGATCTGCAGGTCGGCCTTCAGCTCCTGCTGCCGCTGCTGATGGATGGACGCCGCCGCGTAGGCGGTGACGCCCAGCAGCGCCGTGATCGCCGCGGCGATCAACGCCGTACGCCAGATGTTCTTATGGTTCCTCTTCTGCCGCGGCTGCCCGTAGCCCAGCAGCCCGGCCGCCTCTGTGATATAGTCCTGCCGGATGCCGCCCAGGGCGTCCAGCAGCAGATTCGCATTCAGCATAGCTCCGCCTCCTTTAAAAATGCACGCAGCTTGCCCCGCGTCCGGTACAGGCTGGTCTTGACCTTGCCTTCGCTGCAGCCCAGCTTCCCGGCGATCTCCCCGATGGGAGCCAGAAACCAGTAGCGTGCCACGAAGATCTTCCGTTCCGTCTCACCCAGGCCGCCCAGGAAGCCGTCGATGGCCTGCCGCAGCTGAGCGGCCTCCACCGCCTGCTCCACGCCGCCCGGGGCGGGGACGCACTCGGAGAGCTCGTCCAGGGCCAAGGTCGTCTGTCCCCCGCCCCGCTTCTGCCGCCGGGCGGCCCGGAATCGGTTGATGGCGGTGCTGCGCACAATGGCACCCAGGAAGGGCGGCAGGGCCCCGGGCCGGGCGTCGGGCATGCGATTCCAGGCCTGCAGCCAGGTGTCGTTAACGCACTCCTCCGCGTCCTCCGGGCTGCCGCAGATGTTATAGGCGATATGGTGGCAGTAGCTGCCGTATTTCTTATCGGTCTCCGGGATGGCCCGCTCCGACCGCTGCCAGTACAGCTCTACGATTTCCGAATCGTTCATAGGCGTCCTCCTTTGCTTGACTGAGGTCCCTCACTTATATATACAACATTTTTCCCCATCGGTCACAGACTTTTGCAAAAAAGATTCCCGGGGTGCTCAGCCCCGGGAATCGTACTTCAATTCAATTCTATGGTCTCGCCCCGGATGGTGATGGCCGTCACCCGGCTCACGTCGATCACCTGACCCGGGTACAGGCTGCACAGACGGATGCTGTCCCCCTCCTCCTGTACGAAGTCCACGCAGCCCCGGAAGGCAAGCGTACTGCCGTCCTCCAGGGTCAGGGCGGTCTCCCGCCAGAGCCCGTCGGTAAATTCGGCCCAGCGCAGCTGCGCCTCGAAGCGGGCGTGGAAGGCCTCGTCGGTTTCATTCTCCGGCTTGTCGAATAGGGGGTGGATGTCCGGGCAGTCCATCAGCAGCTCCGCCCGGCCGCTGTCCAGCTCTATGCCGCGGATCTGGTACTCTGTCCCCGTCTCCTCCCAGGTGATGCACACCGGCTCCGGGAACAGCACCAATCGTCGGTCCGCTTCCGTAAGGGTAAAGAGCAGGCTGCCGTAGTCCCGCAGCAAATACTGTCCGCAGGTCTCCGCGTCCCGGTTTTCGAACAGAGCGGGCAGGTCGTCGGTGAGCGCCACCCGGATCTCCACGCTCTCCCCCAGCCCCTCGGTGTAGAAGCCGCAGATGATGGGCACGGTCCGGCTCTCGGCGTCGTAGCTCTCCTCCCGGATGCGGCGGGTGATCGCCTCCGCCTTCGGCACGCGGATCGCCTCATCATAATAACTGGTATATACGTCCATGTCCTCCTCCGGGTATTCCTCATTGCTCACATAATAAGGCGCAGGCTCCCAGGTGACGCCGCCGTCGATGGAGTAGACGAAGTGCAGATTGCCCTTGTCATAGGTGTCGTAGGCCAGTTCCTCCCTTGCCACCGGCCCCACGTCCAGGAATACCCGTTGGTACTCCCCCTCCCGCAGGGCGGACAGCAGGGTGATCGTGGGCGCGCCGTCGTCCGGCCCGCTTTCCGAAGCGTCCGTCTCATATTCCACATAGGCCGGGGCGTCCTGTATGCCCAGACTTTGACGCAGAGCCTCCTGCCGCTTTTTGTGGATGGACATGCCCACAGCGTATGCGGTGACACCCAGGGCGATCAGCAGCGCCGCCGCCAGGGCCAGGGAGGCAATGCGCCGCCCGGCGCTGCGTGCGTGCAGCCTGTGGTCGCCGTTTTCCTCCGTCATTCGCAGGACCTGCTGCAGGGTCTCCGGGGAGGCATGCAGATGGGAGAAGGTCTCCCGATAGCGATCTCGTACGGTCATGCTCATCCCTCCTCTGTCAGCGCAGTCTTCAGTCTGGCCCGGGCCCGGTGCAGCCGGGTGCTCACGGTCTTCTCCGGCAGGCCCAGCAGCTTCCCCACCTCCGCGGTGGAGTAGCCCTCATAGTAATACAGATACAGCGGCAGACGGTACTTTCGGTCCAGTGCCATCACCGCGGCGAAGAGCTCGCTGTGGTCCTCCCGCTCAAAGCCCAGGGTCCCGGCGTAGGTCTCGATGGACTCCACCCGGCGCCAGGGGGAGCGGAACAGCATCCTACACTGGTTCACCGCCACCCGGATCAGCCAGCGTTTGATGTGCTCCTCGCTCTGAAAGTCCGTGTCCGTCCTATAGAGCTGCAGCAGCGTATCCTGGCACACGTCCTCCGCGTCCGCGCTGTTCTTTGTATAGCTGTAGGCCACGCGGAAGATCATGTCGATATAGTCCTCCGCGCAGCGGGCAAAGCGTTCTCTGTCCATCTTCGTATTATCTCCTTGAAAGCCCTTTCACTCCGTATATGCGCCAGCGCCCCAAAAGCTTTCAAAAAAATTTGCGGCGGTGAAACTCACCGCCGCGCTCGATTCTCGAATCTCAAAACTCAAAACTCTTTCCCGACCAGATCCTCGCCGATCCTGTACACGTCGCCCGCGCCTACGGTGAGCACGATGTCGCCGGGCCGCGCGATGTGCCGCAAGGCCTCCTCCAGCTGCTCAAAGTCCGGATAGAACAAGGCGCCGTCCACCTTTTCGGCCAGATCCGCCGAGGAGATGCCGATGGTGTTCTGCTCCCGGGCGGCGAAGATCTCCGCCAGCAGCAGCACGTCGGGCCGGCCCAGCTGCTGCACGAAATCCTCAAACAGGGCGGCGGTGCGGGAATAGGTGTGGGGCTGGAAGATCAGCACCGTGCGCTGATAGTTCAGCGTCTCCACCGTGTCCAGCAGCACCTTCAGCTCGCCGGGATGGTGGGCATAATCGTCGTACACGTCCGCGCCGTTGAACTTGCCCTTGAACTCGAAGCGGCGGCCCGCGCCGTTGAAGCCCGCCAGGCCGTACTTGACCTGGTTGGGCCGGATGCCCAGACAGATGGAGGCGGCGGTGGCGGCCAGGGCGTTTTTCACATTGTGGATGCCCGGCACGTTCAGCGTCACGTCGGTGAACAGCTGCCCCTTATACATGATGTCGAAGCTGGAGGTGGCGCCGATGAAGCGGATGTTCTCCGCATACACGTCCGAATTGGGCCCCAGGCCGAAGGTGATCATCTTCCGGTCGATGCCCGCCAGGGTCTCCATGGTATTTTTGTCGTCGGCGTTGGCCACCACGGTGCCGTGCTCGGGCACCCGCTCGGCAAAGAGCCGGAAGGAGTGCTCCACGTCCCGCAGGTCCTTGAAGAAGTCCAGATGGTCCGCCTCGATGTTCAGGATCACCGCCACCGTGGGATGGAAGGACAGGAAGGAGTTATAGTACTCGCAGGCCTCCATGACGATGGTGTTGCCCCGGCCCACCCGGTGCCCGGCCTTCAGCAGGGGCAGGGTGCCGCCGATCATCACGGTAGGGTCCCGGTCCGCCGCCATGAGGATGTGGGTACACATGGAGGTGGTGGTGGTCTTCCCGTGGGTGCCGGAAATGCACAGGGCGTTGCTGTAGTCCCGGGAGATGGCGCCCCAGGCCTCGGTGCGTTCAAAGACGGGGATGCCCCGCTCCCGGGCGCTGATGATCTCGGGGTTATCGTCGTGAGCGGCGGCGGTGCGGACCAGAAAGTCCACGTCCTCCGCCACGTTTTCGGCCCGGTGGCCGATGGCGACGGGGATGCCCTTGTCCCGCAAGGCGCGGACGTTCCCGCTCTCGTTCACGTCGGAGCCGGTGACGGTGATGCCCATGCCCACCAGCACCTCGGCCAGGGACGACATGGACACGCCGCCGATCCCCACCAGATGGCCCTTGCGGCCGGGGGAGAGATAGTTGGCAAAATCGATCATAAAAGAAACTCCACAATGGGGCGGAGGCTCCGCCCGGAAAATTGTTAACCGTTTGTTGTTGATGTGGCTGTGCCGAAATGTTAATATGGAAGCATAACGAAGATATTATAATCGAAGCGCCGCATCTTTGCAAGGGGGTTCCCTTGGGAAGCTGCGCGCTTTGCAAGGAGAAGCCGCCATGTCTCAGATCCGGCCGCCAAAATATGTGCGTCAGGTCCTGGTCACCCTGTTGGGCCGGGGCTACCCCGCCTATTTGGTTGGCGGCTGCGTGCGGGACATGCTGCTGGGGGTGCGCCCCCATGACTGGGACGTGTGCACCGGCGCCCTGCCGGAGGAAGTTCTGGCCCTGTTCCCCGGATCCCGGCCCACCGGGGTGCAGCACGGCACCGTCACGGTGGTGATCGGCTCCAAGCAGGTGGAGGTGACCACCTTCCGCACCGAGGGCGGCTACGCCGATCACCGGCGGCCGGACATGGTCAGCTTTGTGGGCGACCTGGCGGCGGACCTGGCCCGGCGGGACTTCACCATGAACGCCATCGCCCTGTCTGCAGAAGGCGTGCTCGCCGACCCCTACGGTGGCGTGGCGGACATTCAGCGGCGGCTGATCCGCTGCGTGGGCGTCCCGGCAGAGCGCTTCGAGGAGGACGCCCTGCGGATGCTGCGTGCCCTGCGCTTTTCCGCAAAGCTGGGCTTCGATATCGACCTGATCACCCTGGACGCCATCCGGGAGAAGGCCCCACTGGCCGCTTATCTGGCGGCGGAACGGGTGCGGGACGAGCTGGAGAAAACCCTGCTCAGCGGCGCGCCGGAGACCTTTTTCAGCATGAGCGACCTGGGGCTGCTGGATACCTATCTGCAGTGCCACCTGCCCGCCTCGGCGGGGCTGGAGGCGCTGGGGAAGCTGCCCCGCCGCCGGGCGGAGCGCTGGGCGGCTCTCTGCGCGGTGCTGGAGCCTTGCGGCTGCATCCCCTCCACGGAGGCTTTTCTCACGTCGCTGCGGCTGGATAAGCGCACGATCCGCGCCTGCGCGGACGCGGTGCGGCTGCTGCGCAGCCCCCCGCCCGACACGGCCCTGGGCTGGAAGAAGCTGCTGCGCCGCTACGGGGTGGACACCGTCAGCTGTGCGGCCCGCTGCGCCGACGCCCTTTGGGGCGGAGACAACTACAAAAACCTGCACGCGGTGCTCAAAAGCGGGGAGTGCTTTTCCCTGCGGCACCTGGCCGTCACCGGGGATGATCTGGCAGCCCTGGGCTTCAAGGGCCGGGAGCTGGGCGACATGCTCAACTTCCTGCTGGACTATGTGATGGAATACCCGGCCAACAACCGCCGCGAGCCTCTGCTGCTGTTGGCCAGTCATGATGAAGAATGATCGAGGAAACGCCATGCCTGATACCTGGGAACAACTGAAAAGCGAATGCGGCGCCTGCCGCGCCTGTCCCCTGTGGGAGACCCGGACCAATCTGGTCTTCGGCGTGGGTTGGGAGGACGCGGAGGTGATGTTCATCGGCGAAGGCCCCGGCGAGCAGGAAGACCTGCGGGGCGAGCCCTTTGTGGGCCCCGCGGGGAAGCTGCTGGACACCATGATGGCCATCATCGGTCTGGATCGGACCAAGGTCTACATCGCCAACATCGTCAAGTGCCGCCCGCCCCGGAATCGGGACCCGCAGCCGGAGGAGCAGGCCGCCTGCCTGCCCTGGCTGGAGCGGCAGATCACCCTGATTCAGCCCAAGGTCATCGTGTGTCTGGGGCGCATCTCCGCCCAGGCCCTGATCGACCGGGACTTCCGCATCACCCGGCAGCACGGCCAGTGGTTCCGCTACGGGGAGATCCCCATCATGGCCACCTATCACCCCTCCGCCCTGCTGCGGGATCCCGGCAAGCGACCCGAGGCCTTTATGGATCTGAGAGAACTGCGAAAGGAGATCCGGGCTGTCTGTCACAGCACCGAACTATACGATGATTCAATTTAAAACCGTCACCCTCTGCGACAAGGAATGGGTGGACGAGATCGTGCTGGCGGAGAACAGCCCCAGCGCTGACTACAATTTCGGCAACATCTACATCTGGGACAAGCACTACCGGCAGCTGGTCTGCCGCTTCGGGGACCGGATGCTCACCAAGCTACGCTACGAGGGCAAGCCCGTCTTCGTCTTCCCCATCGGCAGCGGGCCCCTGGCCCCGGCCATCGAGGCGCTGAAGGAATACGCCGTGTACAAGGGCACGCCCTTCATGCTCCGTGGCGTCACCGCGGCGCACAGGGAGCAGCTGGAGACGGAATTCCCCGGCCGCTTCTCCTTCGAGCCGGAGACCAAGAACTTCGACTATATCTACCAGGCGGAGCGCCTGGCCACCTACGCGGGCAAGGCCCTCCACGGCAAGAAAAACCACTGCAACCGCTTTGAGGCGGAGAACGACTGGGCCTTTGTGCCCCTGACCCGTGAGCTGATCCCCAGCTGCCTGGACATGCTGGACGTGTGGACGGAGGAGAACACCGAGCGGCTGGACAAGAGCGTCAGCAACGAGCACGACGCCATCATCCGCGCCTTCGCCGCCTTCGAGCGCCTGGGCCTGGAGGGCGGCGTCCTCTACGCGGGCGGCAAGGTGGTAGGCTTCTCCCTGGGGGAGATGTGCAGCCGCGACACCTTCGATGTGCACTTTGAGAAGGCGGAGATCAGCATGAACGGCGCCTACCCCATGGTCTGCCGGGAGCTGACGCGGATGCTGCTGCAGCGCCACCCGGAGCTGCGCTATATGAACCGGGAGGACGACATGGGCTTTGAGTCCCTGCGCCGCTCCAAGCTCAGCTACAAGCCCGAGTACCTGCTGGAAAAATACATTGCGAGGGAGATCGATGGCTGACTTCACCCTTCGAAAGACCACCCGCGCCGACGTGCCGGAGCTGACACGCCTCTGGGCGGAGACCTTTGGCGACAGCGAGCGGCTGATCGGGGAGTTCTTCCGCCTGCTGTCCGGCATGGGCGTCGGTCTGCTGGCGGAGCGGGACGGCGCGCTCCTGGGCGCGGCCTATGCCGTCACCGGCCTGGAGCTGATCGCGCCCGGGCGGGAGAAACAGCCCTGCGGCTATCTCTACGCCGTGGCGGTCAAGCCGGAGGCCCGGGGCTGCGGCATCGGCGCTGCATTGAGCCGCGCCTGTGCGGATACGGCCAGAGAACTGGGCTGCGCGTTTTTCTCCACCCAACCGGCGGAGCCCTCACTCTTTGCCTGGTATGAGAAGATCCTCTCCCTGGGCTGCGCCCTGCGCCGCCGGAGGGACTCCGTCTCCGCCGCGGCCCTGGAGCTTTGCATGGAGCTGAGCCCCACGGACTACCGCTTCTGGCGGGAACGGATGCTGGAGGATCTCCCCCACATCCGTCTGGGCGACGCGGCGCTGTTGTACCAGCACAGTCTATGCAAATGTTACGGCGGCGGCTTCTACGCCGTGGGTGACGGCGTGGCCGCGGCCTATCTGGACGGGGACGTCTGCCTGGTGCGGGAGCTGCTGTGCCCGGAGGGCACGGACCGTTTGGCTTTGGCCGCCTCTCTGGCAGCCCAGCTGGGTGCGGCGCGGGCCCTGCTCTTTACGCCGGACCCCGCGGGCGAGCCCTACATCGCAGCTGAGAACGGCGCCCTGCCGGAAAATTGTGTCTGGAATCTCAGCTTCGACTAAAACTATTTTCGGAAAATTATTGATTTAACAATTATGAAACAAAATCTGTGTTGTTTCCGAAACATCTTGTGGGTATCATAAGACTTGCAAGTAACAGTTTTTCATCTTTTTCATTTTGTCCTCAACCATATAAGGAAACGGAGCGGTTTTCCGCTCCGTTTTCTTATTGTCTTTTTTGACGTTTATTTTTTCTTTGGCTGTGACGCATTCAGGATCTGGGGCAGGGCCAGCACGTTGTTGATGTCGGTCCGCTTGTAATCCACCGGGCGGCCGGTCACGGCGCTCTCCCGTGCGGACAGCTCGTCCAGGCTGTCCCAGGGGATCAGGCAGGCGTGCAGCCGCTCATCCGCGTTTTTGCTCAGCCGGATGCGGCAGGGGATGTCCTGCTCCCGGCAGCGGGTGAATTCCGCCGCGTTGGCCTCCCAGCGCTCCTTCCCCATGGGCAGGTAGCCCATGGCGTAGTGGAAGGCGCACCAGCGCAGATGCTCCATCTCGCCCAGCACCTGCCGCATGGCCTCGTCCGGCTGCCAGTTCCCCGCCAGGATCTCCTCCGCCTTGGCGCCGGAGGCCTTGATCAGCGCCAGGGCAAAGTCCGCCGAGGCCCGGGAGGACATCTTGCTGAAGCTGTCACAGGCCACCCATTTCTCCCAGTTGCTCTTGTCGGAATCGTCATACACGGCGTTGAGCAGGATCGCCTCCCGGTCCGCCCGCTCCGCAGAGAGCGAAGTCAAGGTGTAGACGCCGGTCTCCACGATGGGGCTGACCACCGACTCCTGATACCGCAGCAACTGCTTGCCGCAGCGGACCACGCAGATCCGCTCGGCCCGGCGGCGTTTCAGAAACAGCATCAGCTCGTTGGCGATCTCCTGGTTCGTCGCGTCGTTGCCGGTGCAGACGGCGATCATCTTCAGCGTGGCCAGATGCTCCGTCAGATAGGAATAGAACGCGGCGCTCCGCCCGTCGGCGGATACGCATTTGATGTCATAGTGATTCAAAAGCCCCGGGCAGTCGTGGAACAGATAGCCGGATTCCGCCTCGCAGTCCAGCGCGAAGACCGTGGCGTGGAAGCTGCCGCCCACATACTGGCCGTTCATGACCAGCTGCTTGAGCACCGCCTGGCCCAGGCGGCCGAAGCCCACGATGGCGCATTCAAAATCCTCCTGCGCCCGGCCGTCCGGCCCGAAGCTGACAAAGTCCCAGGGCGGGCAGGTGCGCAGCAGCGCCCGGGCCGCCAGGGTGGGCGCGTCGAAGACCTGCACATAGCCGAAGCCGTACTGCTCCGGGGAGACCTGCAGCATGGAGGTGATGATCTCCTCCGCGCCGGGCAGGGTCAGCCGGGTGTTCTCCGGCGCGGCGCCGAAGCGCTCCAGCGCGTCCTTCAGTTTCAGAGCAAAGACCAGATTGCTGTCCTCCTGCTCTTCCAGGGCGAAGACGCTGAGCTTCCGCTTCCCGATGCGCAGGGCGCGCAGCACCCGATCCTCGCAGTTGACCGCCGCGTCGCCGGTCAGCACCGACATGCCCAAATTGTTCATCTCCGTAATCTTGGCGCCGGCCACATCCTCCGCCACCAGGATCACGGCCCCGCCGTTTTCCTCCAGGCATTCCTTGCCCAGGTCGATGCTCCGGTCATTGATGCCGTAGATGAGCGTCAGCTCTCCCCGCCGGGACAGCAGCAGCCGCAGATAACGCAGCGCCTCCGCGCCGATGGTGATCATGGCGGCGCTGGCCATGGAGTAGAAGGCCAGCAGGTGGATCAGCCAGAAGAACACCAGGCCCCCCTGGCCGCGCACAAAGGTCGTCCCGTCCACGGAGGACAGATCGTTGACGCCCACGAACATCCTGGTCACGGCAAAGGGCGTGCGGATCATGGTCAGCGCCAGGCTCTCCGTGCGCTGGGCATAACCCGCCCCGTAGATCGCTAGGCCGCCGACCAGCGCGACCACCATGCAGACGGTGGTGAGCCGGGCCGAGTATTTGGGTTTCATCGCCAGATTCAGTACCATGGCCAAAAACAGGGCCGTGGACAGGATCACAGCCGTAACACTGAACATGGAAAACTCCCCCTTCCGGGCAGATCCGTGCCGGGCAAGGGCCGCAGCGCCTGTCCGGTATCTTTTATATTGTATCATGGAAGGACCCGGGAAGCAACGGCGACGGGCAAAAAAAGAGGGCGCCGCAGCACCCTCTTGCCTTCCTCTGGTCCTTTATTGCTTGGTCTGTTTCAGCTTCGTCTTCTCCGCTTTCAGGATCTTCTCCGCCGCGGCCAGGGCCGCCAGTGTGGGATGCTCCTGCTCCACATAGGCCGTCAGCAGCTCCGACAGGCTGGGCACCGCAGTGGTCGAGGCCAGTGTGCTCACATGATACTGGGCGCAGCTGAGCGCGGCCTCATACACCCGACCGCAGGTCTTGCCGCATTTCATGAAACCCGCCTCGCGGATGGCCCCCTTTTTCAGCATGCTGTTGAGCAGGATATGGACCGAACTGTCCATCCAGGTCTTTTCCCCCGACAGAGACAGGATCTCCCCGCGGCTCAGAGCGCGGCCCTCTCTCCACAGCACGTCCATGATTTCCAGTTCGTTCTTGGTCAGATACATGATGTTTCCCTTCCCCTCTCCGGGACCCCGCTTACCGCGAAAGTTGCGCACAAATAGACTTTACTAAATTAAATCAATCTTATCATGTACGCCGCATTTTGACAATATGGTAAAAATAGCCAAAATGTATACTTTTTCTCTGGCTATAATATCTTATGATTCTGCCATATTCGACGATATATGGCACAAAAATGCTTTGATATTATCAACCCAGCAGGAAAATGGAGAAAGTTTTCAATTCGGACATTTTTCCCGCCCGCCGAAACGATTGACGCGCTTTGAATCCGGGTGTATAATATGCGCGTCTTTGAAACCACCATACAGGAGTTGAGCATATGGAAATCACGAAAGAGACCACCATGGGTCAGATGCTGGAATATGATATGGGCATCGCCTATATCCTGATGCAGTGCGGCATGCACTGTGTGGGCTGCCCCTCCTCCATCGGCGAGAGCCTGGAGGAAGCCTGCATCGTCCACGGCCTGGACGCCGACGCCGTCATGGCCCAGATCCAGGAATACCTGGCCACCCGCGAGCAGTAAGCCGCCGCGCACAGGGGATGCGAAATGCATCCCCTGTTTCTTTCTAAGCTCAAACTAAGCTATCCGGTTTATACTGTACCCTGCGGAGGTGATCCCATGAAGCTCTTGTACGCGGAGGACGAACCGGCCATGTCCGAGGCCGTCACCGATATCCTGCGCTATCATAAATACAGCGTGGACCCGGTCTACGACGGGGCCGACGCCCTGGCCTACGCCCGCGCCGAGCAGTACGACGGCATCATCCTGGACGTGATGATGCCCAAGCTCTCCGGCTTTGAGGTGCTGCGCCAGCTGCGGCAGGAGGGCTGCCGCACCCCGGTGCTGCTGCTGACGGCCAAGGCCGAGGTGGAAGACCGAATCGAGGGTCTGGACCTGGGTGCGGACGACTATCTGCCCAAGCCCTTCGCCATGGGCGAGCTGCTGGCCCGGGTGCGGGCCATGCTGCGCCGGCGGGAGGAGTTCACCCCCAATCTGCTGCGCTGCGGCGACCTGACGCTGAACCAGCAGAGCGCGGAGCTCAGTTGCGGCGAGAGCTCGGTCGTTCTGCCCAGGCTGGAATATAAGCTCATGGAGCTGCTGATGCTCAACCGGGGCATCTGCCTGTCCACCGAGGACATGCTCACCAAGGTCTGGGGCTATGACACGGACGCAGACATCGGCGTGGTGTGGGTGTACATCTCCTACCTGCGCAAGCGGCTGACGGCCCTGGGCTCCACGGTGGAGATCAAGGCCCGCCGGGGCGTGGGCTATACGCTGACCGCGCCGGAGGGAGAGGCATGAGCAAGACGCTGCAAAAGAAATTCGTGGTCACGGCCATGATCGCCGTCACCGTTCTGCTGGCGGTGGTGCTGGGGGCGGTGAACCTCTTCAACGCCCTGACCCAGGCCCGGCAGAGTGACCAGCTGCTGACCGCCCTGGCCATGCAGGAGGGCTTCGGTCCCGTCCCCCGCTTCGACGGGGAGTTCGACGGTCAGGCGCCGTCTTTTCGGCGGGAGGAGCGGGGCGGCTTCTTCCGGGAACCGCTGACCGAGGACAGCCGCATGTCCGCCCTGTACTTCGTGGTCCGGCTGGACAGCGAGGACCAGGTGCAGAGCGTGGACCTGCGCCGTATCTCCTCCGTGGACGAGGACGAGGCCGCGGCCCTGGCCATGCAGGCCGCCGCCGACAGCCGGGGCTTCGGCCGCATCGGCGATCTGAAATACCAGTTCGTGGAGCCCGCGGACGGCTGTCGCGCCTACGTCTTTCTGGACGTGAGCCAGCAGCTGCGTTCGGTGCGCCGCACCGCCGCCCTGTCGGCCCTGGCCGGGATACTGGCCTGGGGCGCCATGCTGGTGCTGGTCTGGGCGCTGAGCCGCCGGGCCATCCGCCCCATCGCGGAAAACATGCAGCGCCAGCGCCAGTTCGTCACCGACGCGGGCCATGAGCTGAAAACGCCCCTGGCCATCATCCAGGCCAATGTGGAGGCCATGGAGCTGATGGGCGGCGAGAGCAAGTACAGCCGCAACATCCGCAGCCAGGTCCAGCGGCTCAGCGGTCTGACCCAGAACCTGCTGACTCTGGCCCGCATGGACGAGAGCAGCGCCCCGCCTCAGCTGGAGGCGGTGGACCTGTCCGCCCTGGCGGTCTCCAGTCTGGACATGTTCCGGGAGAGCGCGGCGCTGAAGGAGCTGACGGTGGACACGGACGTCCTGGAGGGCGTCACGGTCCAGGCCAACCGCCAGCAGCTGGGTCAGCTGCTGTCCATCCTGCTGGACAATGCCGTCAAGTACTGCCCCCGGGGCGGCCGGGTGGCGCTGTCCCTGACCCAGGAGGACAAGGCGTTGCTCCGCCTGCGAAATACCGTGGAGCAGCCGGTGGACACGGAACGGATCTTCGACCGCTTCTACCGTGCCGACAGCGCCCGCACCCAGCAGGGCGGCGGCTACGGCATCGGCCTGTCGGCGGCAGAGGCCATTGTCCGCCTGCACAAGGGTGAGATCGGCGCCGCCATGTCCGGCGATGAGATCGAATTCACGGTAAAGCTGTAGCGACAAATAGAACAGCAGCGGCGGGAACACCACGTTCCCGCCGCTGCTGTTTTTTATTGCCGGTATAGTGTGTACGTGCTTCTGTCCTTATAGCAATAAATGTTGATTGTGTCCGCGTCGACAATGTAGAAATAAAATACGTTTATGCGTTCATAATTACCCAGCACCTTTGTTATGGCATCAATATCTTGCTTATAGAGAAAGAATATGCCATCTGCCATGTCATAAGAAGAGTGCTCCATAGTCAAATGCGGAAGATTATAATTGGTTGTGCCATGCTCATTTATGGAAAAATAGTACTTTTCATCACGGGTTTTCCATTCCCCTGTTAAAAATTCAAATGGGAAGAATTTCAAAAGCACCTGATTCGCATCTTCAAATCCAATTAATTTACGTATTGCATAATAATCATTTCGTTTGGCCAGGGTTAAATAGTCATCGCTCCTGAGATAAGGAGCAATCGTGCTGAAGTAGCGAATCGCATTGATTTTGATATCCTCTTGTCTATACAGTTTTATTCCTTCTTCGTATATTTGTTTTTTTATGTCATGTCTTTTATCTGCTGCGTTTAAGTAATCTGCTTTTTCCAAGCTCTCAAATGCTTTATACGCTTCAATGCAATCGCCTTTTTCAAACATTTCTCCCGCGGAAATAAAAAAGTTAAGTTTCGGATCATGCAGTTCTGTCACAGCCGGGAGCAGCAACAGTTTGTGTGCCGACGTAAAATCCCCTGCCTGCGCTTTGCTTCTGGCGGCGAAATATGTTCCTAAGTAGACGCCCACCAAAACGATGACCACACCCAGCAAAGAAAACAGAATTATTTTTATTTTGGATTTGGAGCGCTTCTCCTTTTTCGGCTCCTTCACTTCCACCGTTTTCTGCGCGGGTTCCGCTTTGGTCGTCTGCCCACAAAACGGACAAAACTTGCTGTCATCCGGGATCGTCTGTTGACAATGTTGGCAGATCATACGCTTTCTCCTTTACTGCCTTCATAGCTTTCAAGTGCAGCCAACAGCTGCTTCAGCTTGGGCCCTGCAAACCGCTCGGCCTTCGTATAGTTTTTACCGCGCTCGCCATCCGCAAGTCTGTCTGCCAACTGTTCCAATGTTTCCGCTTTTCGGTCCAGCATCGTTTTACCCAGATATGCGTATGCGTTCTCCGGCTCAGCATCCAACACACGCTCAAAATAGCTGTCCGCCTTCTCCCATTCGGCATCCTCCAGAAACAGAAATGCTCGCCGCAAAGTCGCGTCCATTTCTTCTGTAGGAAGTACCAACGGTATTGGTTCTCTTATTGCTTTCTCGGGAGAACTTCGAACAGGAATGCTTTCAAGTGTGATTGTCTCCGGTTCTTTCGGAAAACTGGCGATCACTTCTGTCCCGCACTCCGTACAGAATTTGCTCCCGGCAGGTAACGGTTTCCCACAGATCCGACAAAACTTCACTTGTGGGATGCTCAATTCTTTTGAATTTGAATCTGCTATACCTGTCTTTATAACCTTAGTAGCGGTTCTCGTGTTTGGTGCCTCTATTTCAACACAAGTATCGGGGTTCTTTATCGCTCCAGGTTCATCTTGTTCTGAATCGTCATCAGAATTCTCATCCTGTTCATCAAGCAACGCTCGATCTTTTAATCGTTTAGCACCAAGTGAAATCATAATGGGTGTCCAGATCAAATATGGGCCTCCTGTAGTGCTGCCATTAATCCCGGTAAAGGAACGAAGTACAAGAAACACAAGCATGACAAGAAAATTAATTCCGAAACACAGTCTCCGATATTTTTTTCTTGATATTCTCTTCTTATACAACTCGGCAAACAACAAAGGGAAACATCCATATATAATGATTGTAATAAATAAAGCTCCTATTAAACCATCCATATAGGTCTCCTTTCCCCCAACAAAAAAGTGCGCAGCCGAAGCTGCGCACGAAAAATGCAGAGCTCCGCTTGCTGCCACACAAACCTTTACGACCGTAGGGAACGCAAAGTTGGAGAATGCATTTTTACCGAGGTAAAAATGATTCCCTACGAATCGTAAAATATTCGGTTTGTGTGGCAGCTTCAGTTTAGCATGCCCGCATCGGAAACGCAATCATTTTACAGGGAAAATACCAAAAAACGGTACCCGGAACGCCGGGTACCGTTTTTATCCAAACCATGCAATTGTTTCCGTATTGTCCGATCTTCGCGCTTGCCGCTTCTCGTCCACACTCGCGGGGCCGCCTATTCCGATTTTTTGTCCCGGGTCATCAGCGCGACGACCTCCGTCCGCGGATCGGCCCCATGGTTGACGACGCGGTCCACCGCCTGCACGATCGGCATCTCGACGTCGTACTTTTCCGCCAGCTGCACCGTCGCCGCCAGCGCGTAGATCCCTTCCACCACCATGCCGATCTGCCGCACCGCGTCCTCCGGGCGCAGTCCCTGGCCGATCAAAAAGCCGCAGCGGTTGTTCCGGCTGTGCTGACTGGTGGCCGTAACGATAAGATCCCCGATCCCCGCAAGGCCCGAAAAGGTCTCCTCCTGGCAGCCCATGGCCAGACCCAGGCGGCGGATCTCCGTCATGCCCCGGGTGATGAGCGCGGCCTTTGCGTTATCGCCAAAGCCCAGCCCCGCGGAGATGCCCGCGGCCAGGGCGATGATGTTTTTCACCGCGCCGCACAGCTCCACGCCCTCCACGTCCCGGTTGGTGTAGACGCGCATGCAGGAATTCATGAACACATCCTGAACGGTCTCCGCGGCGTTCTGGTCCTCGCTGGCGGAGATGATCGTGGTGGGCAGGTCCCGGGCCACTTCTTCCGCGTGGGTCGGCCCGGAGAGGGCCACGATTTTGATATCCGGCTTACCGGCGGCCGCCAGCTCGGACCGGATCACCCGGGTCATGGTCAGCAGCGTATCCGGCTCCAGACCCTTCGCCACATCCACAAGGATCTGCCCGTCCGACAGATAGGGCGCGGCCGCCCGGGCGGTCATCCGCACGCCCTTGGAGGGCACCGCGAACAGGACCAGGTCCTTGCCCCTGCAGGCGTTCCCGATCTCCCCGGTAAACGCCGTCTCGTCGGGGATCACCGCATCCGGCAGATTCTTATGCCGCCGGGTGGTCTCCATGCTGTGGAGCTCGGCGGCGTTCCTGGACCACACCGTCACCTCATGCCCGCAGTTGGACAGCATCCTGGCCAGGGCGACGCCCCAGGTCCCCGCGCCTAAAATACCGATAGTACTCATAGCTCGCCATTCCTTTTCTCTGCCCGGGGCGGCTTTGCGTTTCCGCCGGGCGTGCAGAATTTTTTGTCAGCGTATCACAGAAACGCGCAAAAAGCAATCGCTCCCAAGCAAAACGAATGCGATCCGACCAGCTGCCGGATCGCATTCGTTATATCCATCTTTCAGCTCACGCCTTGGCCAGTCTCGGCGCCTTCTGCCGCTCGCCCAGGGACTGGATCAGGATCCCGGTGAGGATCAGCGCCGCGCCGGCCAGGCCCCAGAAC
This sequence comes from Oscillospiraceae bacterium, assembly GCA_017470325.1. The sequence continues at coordinate 10,451 of JAFUES010000031.1, read as the reverse complement.
CCCAGCCGCTCGTGGAGGAACACCGTCCCCAGGATGGCCGCCGTCAGCGGGTTCAGGGCGCAGAAGGTGCCCGCCCGCTCGGCGCTCACATAGCGCTGGGCCACCGGCTGCAGGGTGAAGCCGAAGCAGCTGCACACCAGGGCCAGCATCAGGATCATGCCCCACTCGCCGCCGCTCTGGGGCATGCGGGGCGTCTCCAACAGGAAGGAGGCGGCCAGACCCAGCAGGCCGATGAAGCCCACCTGCAGAATGCCCAGCACCAGCGGGTCGTCTTCCCGGGAGAAGCGGGCGGTCAGCAGGATGGCGGTGGCGTAGAGCAGGGCCGCCAGCAGGCACAGCAGCTCGCCGTAGCCCAGGCGGAAGCCGCTCTTGCCCAGGGTCAGCAGGCCAACGCCCAGCAGGGTCACCAGGGCGCTGCCCAGGGTCCGGCCCCGGAGACGGCTGCGGTGGATCACCGCCTCCATCAGCGGCACCCAGACGATGGCCGTGTTTTCCAGGAACGAGGTGGTGGAGGAGTCCGTGGCCCGCAGGCCGTAGAGCTCCGCCGCGATAGTCGCGAAGAAGGCCGCGCCCAGGGCAAAGCCCCGGAGGATAGTGACCGGGCGGACGCCCTTCAGCTTCCGCCAGAACAGGAGCAGCAGCACCGCAAAGGCCAGCGTGAAGCGCAGCCCCGTCAGGTTGAAGGGCTCCAAGCTGCGCATGCTGAGCTTGGAAAACAACAGGGACGTAGCCCTGGCCACGATCACCGAGCCCAGAAGGATCTCCGCCGATCTCTGCTTCATCCGTCCGCACCGCCTTTCGCGTGTTCCAAATCTTGACAAAAGTATAAACCCGTTGTATCCTTGCGTAAAGCGAAACTTTAGAAAGTTTCCTTTGATTATTTCTCAAAGATAGGCTAAAAAGCGCAGGCGCTTTCGCGCCTGCACGATGGGTTCAGATCAGCTTGTTCACTCCGGGGATCTTGCGAAGCAGCCACACGCAGGCGCCGCCCAGCAGGAAGGTGACGGCCAGCCACAGCCAGCAGGCCGGCAGCACGCCGATCACGGGTTTTGCTCCCCGGTAGACCGGCTCCGCGGCCGCCATGAAAAAGTCCTCGAACAGATAGATCCCGAAGCAGCAGCCGGACAGCTCCCGCAGGATCCGGGCAAGCTTTGGCCCGGCCCCTCCACGGGCAAACAGCAACTGCATGCCGCAAAACACGGTGAAGACCACCAGATACAGAAAGCTGCGGTAATAGATCCCCGGCTCTGGCGCGCCCACCCGGTAGGCGTACCACACCAGCAGACAGCTGAGCGCCAGGGCCGCCAGGCTGGCCAGCAGCAGGCAGCCGAAGGGACGCCCGCGCACCCGCGACAGATCCGCGCGGCAGTGGAAATAATAGCCCATCAGCGGATAGAACACATAGTCCCCGGCGGTGAAGACCTGCAGGGAGGGGTTCAGCGTCAGCTCGCCCTGCCAGTGCAGCAGCACCGGCACCTCCAGCAGCTTCAGCCCGGCATAGACCAGAAGCAGATACAGGAAGTCCCGATCCGTCATGGTCCGAGCCAGGCGGCGCAGCAGGGGCAATACCAGCAGATAGCCCAGGTAGCTGTACAGATACCAGTAGCCGTCCGTCATGTAGGAGGCGTACACTGTCCGCAGGTAGTAGTCCAGATACACCCGCTGCAGATCGCCCCGGAACTGCCACAGATACTGCAGGGCCGAGGCCAGCAGCAGCACCGCGAGAAAGCGCAGGAAGCGGCGCAGCACCCCGCGATAGCTCTCCTCCCGGTCCAGCAGCAGCGCGCCGGAGGCCATGAAGAACAGCGGCACCGCCGCGCAGGAGAAGATCGCGTTGGCCAGGTGGGGCCAATAGGTCCAGGAACCACTCACATCCAGGAAGCGGTAACAACCCCTGCCGCCGCTGTGGACAAAAAGCGCCAGCAGGATCGCGATGATCCTGACCGCATCCAGATCAATATAGCGCCGGCCGGTGCCGGTTTTGACAGCGTTCGCCCCCATGAGCAGCCCCCTTTCCGCTGTTCAATGTATCATAAGCCCAGGGAAAAGTAAAGACCGGGAGGCAGTCTATGGATACCGAAAAAATCAAGGTTTTGATGGAGATCATCGAGGCGGGGTCCCTCTCTGCCGCGGCGGAGAAGCTGCGCTACACCCCCTCCGGGCTCAGCCGCATGCTGGCCGCCCTGGAGGAGGAGACGGGCTTTGCCCTGCTGCGCCGCAGCCGCTGGGGCGTGACGCCCACGGCGGAGTGCCGGGAGCTGCTGCCCCAGATGCGCCGCCTGCTCCAGGCGGAGGACCAGTACCGCCAGCAGGCCGCCGCCATCCGGGGCCTGGAGGCGGGCCGCCTGACCATCGGCAGCTCCTACGGCGTGTACTACCGGACCCTGGCCCAGCTGGCCGCGGACTTCTGCCGGGACCACCCGGGCATCCGGGTGGACCTGCTGGGCGGCAGCAGCTCGGAGCTGGCCCGGGCCGTGGAGGAGGGCCGGGTGGACCTGTGCATCATCAGCCGCCGCAGCGGCAGCTTTGAGTGGATCGGCCTGCGGCAGGACCCGCTGGTGGCGGTGCTGCCCCCTTCGCACCCCTGCGCCGGGGACGCGGCCTATCCCCTGCGCCGCTTCGGCGCGGACTCCTTCATTGAGATCCGCCCCGGCACCGAGACGGACAACTCCCGCTGCTTTCTGCAAAACGGCGTGCATCCCAACACCTGCTACACCTGCGCCGACGACGGCGCCGCCGTGTCCATGGTGGAGGCGGGTCTGGGCGTGACTCTGGTCAACGCCCTGCTGCTGGAGGGTCGGCCCTGCGGCGGCGCGGTGCTGCCCCTGGAGCCGGAGCAGTCGGTAGAGGTGGGCATCGCCCTGCCGTCCCTGGACGCAGCCTCCCCCGCCGCCCGGCGCTTCATCACCTACGCCCGCTTCCGGTTTTGAGAAAGCGCGGCAAAAGCTGTTGCGAAACGGGGCGTTTTGGCTTATAATGATATTTTGTAAGATTATCTGCTGTGGAGGCTGGACATGAAAAAGGCTTTGGAACGATACGGCGCGCTGCTGCTGGTGCTGATCCTGGTCAGCGCCGTCTGCCTGCTGTTTTCCGTGCGCAAGTCCGGCATGTTCATCGACGAGATCTACACCTACGGCCTGTCCAACAGCCACTACGCCCCCTATGTGACCAACATCGGCGGCGGAGACAGCTTCGTGGACACGGTGCTGACCAGGCAGGATCTGCTCAGCTATCTGGTGGTGGACCCGGGCGAGGGCTTTGACTTCGGCTCGGTGGTCTACAACCAGGCGGCCGACGTGCACCCGCCGCTGTACTATTGGCTCTTCAACATTGCCTCCTCCTTCACCCCCAACGTGTTCAGCAAGTGGACCGGCCTGGTGCTGGATTATCTCATCTACATGGCCTGCCTGCTGCTGCTGTACCGCCTGGTGCGTGTGCTGGGCGGCAGCCGCCTGAGCGCCGCCGCCGCGGCGGGGCTCTACGGGCTGAGCGTTATGGGGCTGAGCACTATGCTGATGATCCGCATGTACGTGCTGATGACCGCCTTCACGGTGCTGCTGGCCCTGCTGGTGGCAAAGCTCATGCAGGAGCGGCGCTTTTGCTGGTACCCCCTCATCGGCCTGACCATCTTCCTGGGGCTGATGACCCAGTATTACTTCGTATTTTACGCCTTTTTCCTGTGCGCGGCCTATGTGTTCTGGGCCCTGCTCAAAAAGGAGTACAAGTCCCTGGGGCTCTTCGCTCTGTTCGCCTTTCTGGGCGTGGGCTGCCTGCTGCTGGCCTTCCCGGCCTGCCTGGATCAGCTCTTTGCGGACAAGCTGGTCTCCGGCGGCAACGCCGTGGACAACCTGCGGGACGCCTCCCAGTACGGCGAGCGCCTGCGCTACTATTTCAGCGACATGCGCCACGGGATCAAGGCCGCCATCCTGGTGGGCCTGGTCTGTGCCGCGGCGGTGCTGGTTTGCCTGAAAAAGCTCCGGGCCGCGGGCAAGGCGGGCAAGCTGCGCATCGCCCCCTGGCTGGTGATCCTGCTGCCCACGCTGCCCACCTTCGTGCTGGCCTCCCTGCTGTCCCCGGTGCTGGACCAGCGCTATGTGTACAACCTGGCCCCCATCCTGGTGACGGCGGTCAGCTTCCTGCTGTACCTGCTGGAGGAGAGCCTGGGGGATTTCCGGCGCGCCCCGGTCTGGAAGGCTGCAGCCTTCCTGGCGATCCTGGCCTTCGCCACCCACATCGCCCACTACAGCCCGCCCCAGTACCTGTACCCGGAGTACCCGGAGTACAACGCCCTGGCGGAGGCCCACGGGTCCGACCCCTGCGTCTACATGACGGACAACTATTTCCCGCCGGTGACCCAGGACCTGATCCAGCTGCTGTATTTTGACGACGTGTTCTTCACCGGCGACCCGGATTCCCCGGCGCTGGACCGCTATCTGGAGGCCGCAGATGCGGACGAGTGCGTGGTGTATATCGACATCAGCGTCTTCTGGTCCAGCGGCTTTGACCCGGAGGTCATGGTGCCGGAGCTTCTGGCCAGCACCGACTACACGGATGCCGCCCTGCTCTACGCCAACGGCCTGTCCCGCACCTATCTGCTGACGAAATAAATCCGCTCCGCGAATCAGAGAGGAGTTTCCTATGTTATCTGTGATCCTTCCCGCCTACAACGAGGAAAAAATGATCGCCCTGGCGGCTGATACCATCGGCCGCATCCTGGACGAGGCCGCCATCGACCATGAGCTGCTGTTCGTGGACGACGGCTCCCGGGACCAGACCTGGGCGGAGATCCAGCGGGTGTCCCAAGAAAACAGCCGCGTGGTGGGCGTGCACTTCAGCCGCAACTTCGGCAAGGAGGCCGCCATGTTCGCCGGGCTGGAACAGGCCCGGGGCGACTGCGTGGCCATCCTGGACTGCGACCTGCAGCACCCGCCCGAGAAGCTGGTGGAGATGTACCGGCTCTGGGAGCAGGGCTATGAGGTGGTGGAGGGCATCAAGGAGGACCGCGGCACCGAGAGCGCCATGCACCGCTTCGCAGCCAACAGCTTCTACCGTCTGATCAGCAAGGCCACCGGCATGGACATGGCCTCCTCCTCGGACTTCAAGCTCCTGGACCGCAAGGTGGTGGACACCCTCAACCAGATGCCGGAGCGCAACGTCTTCTTCCGGGCCCTGTCCTTCTGGGTGGGCTTCAAGAAGGCGGAGGTCAGCTACCGGGTCCGGGACCGGGTGGCCGGGGAGAGCAAGTGGTCCACCCGCTCCCTGATCAAATACGCCATCAACAACATCGGCTCCTTCTCCTCCGCGCCGCTGCACATCATCACCATTCTGGGCGTGGTGATGCTGGTCATCGCGGTGGTCTTCGGGGTGGAGGCCCTGGTGCAGAAGATCCTGGGCAACGCTCTGGGCGGCTTCACCACGGTGATCCTGCTGCTGCTGATCGCCAGCTCCCTGATCATGATCAGCCTGGGCATCATCGGCTTCTACGTGGCGCGGATCTATGAGGAGATCAAGGGCCGTCCCCGCTACATCGTGTCCCGGATCTGCGGCAGAGAGGAGACGGCGGAATGATCGACAAGATCAAGGCCCTGTGCCTGAAATACAAGGAAGTGCTGCTGTATCTGATCTTCGGCGGCCTGACCACGGTGGTGAGCCTGGTCACCTTCTGGCTGGCCGGGCACCCCCTGGGGCTCAACACCCTGATCGCCAATGTGGTCAGCTGGATCTGCGCGGTGACCTTTGCCTACTTCACCAACGCCAAGTGGGTCTTTGAGGCACAGCCCCGCAGCCGGGGGGAGGCGCTGCGGCAGTTCGTGTCCTTCTACGTGGGGCGGCTCGCCACCCTGGGGGTGGAGGAGCTGCTGCTGTTCGTGTTCGTCACTTTGCTCCACTGCAACGACATGCTCATCAAGCTGATCGCCCAGGTGGTGGTGGTTGTTTTGAACTATGTGATCAGCAAGCTGTTGATCTTCCGCAAGAAGAAGGAGGACGCGCCATGATCCGTGAGATCCTGACCTTGGGGAATCCCCAGCTCTACGAGATCAGTCCGCCGGTAACGGAGGAGGACCTGCCCTCCCTGCCCGGCTGGGTGGAGGACCTGCACGACACCCTGATGGAGTACCGCCGCGTCCACGGCGCGGGCCGGGCCATCGCCGCGCCCCAGATCGGGGTGCAGCGCCGCCTGCTGTACATGTACACCAATAAGCCCTATGTGTTCGTCAACCCCAGTCTGACCTTTCCCGACGGGGAGAAGTACACCCTGCTGGACGACTGCATGTCCTTCCCCGGGCTGCTGGTCCGGGTGGAGCGCTACAGGCGCGCCGTCATCCATTACACGGACGAGCAGGGCCAGGCCCGGGAGATGGCCCTGGAGGGCGACCTGTCCGAGCTGCTGCAGCACGAGTACGACCACCTGGACGGCATCCTCGCCACCATGCGCGCGGTGGACGGCAAGTCCTTCTATCTGATGGAAATGAAGCGCGATCTCTGAAAGCCGGTCAGTGACCGGCTTTCAGACTGTAGACAAAGTACCCATAGGGAGTGCGAAAGCACTTTCTATGGGTACTTTGTCTACAGTCTGACCGGCGCGCACTTGCGCGCCGGTCCTTGTTTCCTGTCGCCTCGTTCTTCTGACTGCTAATTCTTTAAAGCCGTGATCGGTACGACATACACGCCGTCCTTGCGTCTGTAGGCATAGGGCGAAGTACCGGTCAGGACCATCAGAAAGGCAGGCTCTTTCATTTTTTTCGTATCGATCTTATCGGCGACGGTCTTCAACGTATGCGCGCCCTCCTCAATGAGCTTATCACCGCCGAGCTTGACCTCTACAAGTCCGTAGCTCCCGTTGCGCAGGTGGATGACGGCGTCACACTCAAGTCCTTCCTTCGTGCGGAAATGATACACGCTGCCGTCCAATGCCTCAGTATACACGCGCAGGTCACGCATACAAAGTGTTTCAAAGAACAGGCCGCAGGTCGCCAGATCGTTCAGCAGGTCGCCAGGGCCAACGCCCAGCGCAGCGGTAGCGATAGAGGGATCGACAAAATAGCGTGTGTCAGTCGTGCGGATCGCTGTTTTGGAGCGTAAGTTCGGGCTCCATGCCGGGCAATCCTCAATTACGAAAATTTTTTTCAGCGCGTTCGTATAGGAAACCACGGTATCCTTGCTCAGCTCCATATCGTCGCTGACATTGATATCCTCACAGATCGTGGTGTTTGGCGCCTGGGTCCCCTGATGCCGCGCCAGAGAGCGCATCAAGAGCCGCGCACGGGTTTCGTTGCGGGAGACACCGTCCACGCGGCTGATATCGGACTTTACGACAGCGTCCAGGTAGTCGAAGGACTGTATCAGTGCGTCTTTCCCTTCCAGGAAGGTCGCCTGCGGCCATCCCCCGCGACAGATAAGAAACGTAATATCCTCCAGCGTCGCCCTATTTTCGGTAAAGATCGGATCCTTGTCGGGGGAAAACAGCGCGCCGAGGCTGACTGCGCCAGAGGACTCTCCCGACTCGTACAGGCTCATAGGCCGCATCTTGATCCAGGCAAAGCGTCCCGTTCCCGTATGATGTACTTGTTCCATTTCCGCAGGCACAGCGGAACCAGTCAACAGGAAATGCCCGAAGCCCTCCCTGTGATCCACCTCAAACCGCACCGCGTCCCACAGTTTGGGGGCTATCTGCCATTCGTCGATCAGGCGCGGTGCCTCGCCAACTAAAAGGGAGCGGGGGCTGATATCCGCCAATTGGAGATTTTGATTTCTCCGGTCAGGATCGCTCATATATAAAATACTGGCGGCGTGCTGCTCACAAGTTGTGGTCTTTCCGCACCATTTTGCTCCTTCCACCAAGATCGCGCCCTTATTTCTCAGACGATTTGCAATGGTCTCGTCGATCACTCTCGGCATATAGCTTGCCATTCATATCCCCCCATCTCACAGGATAACTATACTATAACGTATGCGGGTGTCATATTCAAGGAAAATCTGCGATTTGGCGAAATATTTTTCTTTGATTTGGCGGAAATTTAACCGTCATATCGGCGGTGTTTTGTCCGTAGACTTGTAAATGTATGAGGGTCGCGATTGACAAAAACCCGTTTCCGTCATCGCGAAGCGATGACACGATCACTGGTTTGTGATGACGGATTCGGTGCTTTTTTTCTTAAAACTTAAAACTAAAAACGGAAAACCCGCGCCGCCGTTCTTGACAATTTATATATATATATATAATGGGGCTAAATCCAAGGATTTCCAAACTTTTTCCACATAAAGGAGGAGGCCCCATGAAAGAACGTTATGAAGAACTGACGCTGGAGATCATCCGCTTCGGCGCGGCGGATATCATCACCACCTCGGACGCGGCCGAGACCACGCCCGCCAAGGAGGATACGACCACGACCACGGAACAGACGGCCACCAAGGAAGATACGACCACTGCGAAGGAAGATACCGCGACCAAAGAAGAGACCACCACTAACGACACCACCACTACGGACGACACCGGAACGGACAACGACAACACCGACGACGGCGACGAGACGCCTTGGACGGAAGGACAGTTTGTATATGGTCTCGGCGTGGATCCGGTAACCGAGACGCATCAGTTAACGCCGGACGGAGAGGATCAGGGGTCCCCTCGCTTTATTGATGAAAGGGGTGTCTTATGGCACCTCGGCGAAGGTGGCAAGTACTACACATTTGATGAAGTATAACCTAACCGTCAACAGCAGCAACAAGGACCGGCGCGCACTTGCGCGCCGGTCCCTTCTGTTTGCCCCCGGCGATTGACAAAGCCGCGCCGCGCCGCCTATAATAAGAGACGGGATCCGTCGATCCCCGGCGAGCCTGGAAGGATCGGAGGGCTGCCCATGACCGGCCTGTACCGCATCGCGGAAACGAATATCGAGATCGTCTCCCTGCACGCCCAGGTCCAGGACCTGTGCCGGGATTACCGCACAGAGGGCGCGCCGGAGCTGAGGGTGCGCGTCGCGGCGGCGGACATCGCACGGGAGCGGACCATGGACGGCGCCGCCGGGTACAGCGACGCCTATCTGGAGACCCTGGCCGTCTACCGGCAGATCGCCGAGGCCATGCCCGCCCGTGGCGGGCTGCTGCTCCACGGCTCCGCCCTGGAAGTCGACGGCCTCGGCTACCTGTTCACCGCCCCCAGCGGCACCGGCAAGAGCACCCACGCCCGCCTCTGGCGGGAGCTTTTGGGCGCGCGGGTGCGCATGATCAACGACGACAAGCCCCTGCTGCGCCTGGGGCCGGAGGGCGTCACCGTCTACGGCACCCCCTGGAACGGCAAGCACCGCCTGGGGGAGAACATCGCCGCCCCCCTGCGGGCCGTCTGCTTTCTGGAGCAGGCGGCGGAAAACGTCATCGCGCCCCTGTCCGGGGCGGAGGTCTGGCCCCTGCTGCTGGCCCAGGTCTACCGCCCGGCGGACCCGGCGGCCCTGCGGCGGACTTTGGAACTGCTGGACGGGCTCTGCGCCCGATTGCGCTTTTACCGCCTGGGCTGCAACATGGCGCCGGAGGCGGCGCGGCTGGCCTATGAGACCATGAGCAAGGAGGAAACGCCATGAAGCTGAAAGAGGAATTCATCGTCCACAGCGCCGGGCGGGAGGCCCTGCTGGTGCCCGCGGGCAGCGCCGCCTTTGCGGGCATCGTGAAGGGCAACGCCACTCTGGGGGAGCTGCTGTCCCTGCTGGAGCGGGACACCACCGAGGCGGAGCTGCTGGCCGCCATGGAGGCGCGCTACGACGCCCCGGCGGAGGTGCTGGCCCGGGACGTGAAGAAGGCGCTGGAGGCGCTGCGGTCCGTGGGTGCGCTGGATGAATGAGCCCCTGAGCTTTGAGCGGCAGCTGGACCTGCACGGCACGCTGACCTATACCAACAAGGGGACCAGCATGGAGCCCCTGCTGCGCCAGGGCCGGGACCTGTTCACCGTGACGAAGAAGGGCCCTGGCCGCTGCCGCGTGGGGGACGTGGTGCTCTTTCGCCACCGGGGAAACTACGTGCTCCACCGGGTGATCCGGGTCCGGGCGGCGGGCTATGTCTGCCGGGGCGACAACGCCATCGGGACCGAGACCGTGGCCGAGGCGGACGTGCTGGGCGTCATGACCACCTTTGTTCGGGACGGGAAGCCCGGCCGCGTGGAGGACCCGGCCTACCGGGCCTATACCGCCCTGGTCCTGGCCGTGCAGGGCCCCCGGGTGCTGTCCAAGCGGGCGCTGCTCCGCCTGAAAAAGCTGCTGGACAAATGACGTGGTGAGGTTTTAGTTTTTAGACGCATAATAGCAAAGGCTCCGGCGCGCTGAACTGCACCCCGTCAAGAAGACAGTGAAATAATTAAAAGAAAGTTCACAGCGCTGCGGCGCTGTGGCAACCGCAGATTCCGGTTGGCTGCTAAGGCATCCGACCGGAATTTGCGGTTTTTTATGCCGCAAGATACAGGT
>JAFUES010000053.1 GCA_017470325.1 Oscillospiraceae bacterium | reverse complement strand
GCCCATGGCGTGGCAGCTGATCTCGGAAATGTTCTCGTCAGCAAAGGGGACCTTGTTGCGGCCGTAGCCCGTGCCGATCAGGTACGCCAGCTCCTTGGAGTCCTTCAGGCCCGCCTTGGAACACACGACGGCCATAGCCGCGATGGCGCTCTCCTCGGAGTTGATCTTGCTCATGATGGTGGTGTCAGCCACGATCTTGCCGGTTTCATCCAGAATGACTGCTTTCGTGTAGGTGGAACCTACGTCGCATCCGCCGAAATACTTCATTTATAATTTCTCCTCTAATTTATTATATTTTTTTGAATAAGATCAGAGGCCCGCATTGAGAGGCGGGCCCTCTCAATGCATCACATGCAGACTTCGTCTTCGAACTCGACCAGGGTCGGATCACCAGGCTCGGCATGCTTGACGGTACGCATGTACTCGTTGACCTTGTCGCGCATGGTGCGACGGGAAACGGTACGCGGATCCATCAGGTCGTGCTCGACCCAGATCAGGTCGTAACCGCGCTGACGGCCCTGCTCGTCCAGCAGGCCCTGGACTGTAGCCATGTTCTTGCAGGCCACGTTCTGGTACATGATGACCAGAGGCGCATTCCAGGCTTCCACCTGACGCCAGCACTCGTCGACCACGTTCTGGTAACCGCCGTTGGTGTGACGGCGCATGACCATGCGCTCGTACAGACGGGCCAGGTCGCGCAGAGCTTCTTCCTTGTCCTCGGTCTCCAGGTGCTTGGTGAAGTTCAGAGACTCCATCTCCACCAGGATGTCGATGCCCCAGCAGTTGGCCAGCCAGTTGGAGAAGTTGGCATAGTAGTGGGCCGGGCAGGACCACACGATGCCGCGGTACCTCATCTTGCGCTCGGGCCATGCGGTCTCGCCATTCTCATAAGCCTTCATGAGGAGCTTATTGACCTTCTGCATGGAGGGCAGGACACGCGGATCGCTGCCGCCGTCCATCTCGTAGTTCCACTTGCGGAACAGCTCATAGCTGGGTCCGATGAACTGCGGGCGGGCGGACTTGTTGATCTCCCACTTCTGCAGCTCCAGATCCGTCTCCTGGTTGAAGCGCTTCATGCACTCAAAGTAGTGGTCCCAATTCCACTTGGCGCCGGTGGCATCCTCAATAGCCTTGATGCAGGCCTTGATGTCCTCCGCGGCCATCTGCACAGTGTTCTCGTCATCCAGATAACGGACGGGGAAGCAGAGATGGAACACGGGGATATTGGGGAAGCGGCGGGAGAAGTAGGAAGAGGCCATAGTGGAGCCGTCGCAGGGCATGGAGCTGGAGATGAACAGAGAGCCCATATCGGGCAGGGCGTCGATGACCAGCGCGCCGCACTCGGAAGACGGCACCGGGCAGGTGTCGGAGGGCAGGCCGTAGGACTCTACCGCGTCGATGTAGGGGATGCAGACCAGCTGGTCGATCTCAGAGACCAGGAACATGGGCAGCAGCTGGTGCGGAATGCTCAGCAGGTCGGGGAAGCCGCAGGCAATCTGGCCCATGGTCATCTCGTCGAAGGTGAAGAGCATCTTGTTGAGCTCGTCGCTGTTGCCGTTCTTGCGGTCGGCCTTGGAGAGGAACACCAGGTTCTCCGCCACGTAGCGGAAGATCTGATAGGTGACCTCATGGCTCATGCGCAGGTTGGAGCCGCGCAGACCCAGGATGTTCTTATCCATGAAGCCGTGGCAGCAGAAATAGGAAATCATCCAGCGATACCACAGCGCACTGTTCATGGCGGGGATCAGGTCCTTGGAGAAGGTGCCCAGCAGCATGCCCCACATGCGCGCCCACTCATAGAAGTCATAAGCGGTGTCCTTGATGCCGCGCCACTCACGGCGGACCGTGGCCATGGCGCCCTTGCGGTACAGGCGGCCCAGGCTGCGCTCACCGTTGAGCACGCGGTCCAGCTTCTCGGCGTTGTCCAGCGCCATGAAGTCCTTGTACTCGCCCTTCACGCGCTCCACGTCGGCTTTGCAGCCGTCCACAACACCCTGGCCGAAGGCCTGCCAATCGGTCTCCTTCAGCATTTCGCCAAAGATGCCAACCACTTCTTTCAGGTTCTCGCCCTGCTTTTTCCAGTTGATATTGTCTTTGGCTTTCCAGAATTTAGAATTGGGATATTGAATCTTCGCCATTATTGATTACCCTCCTCTTTATGGATGCGCTTGATCTCCAGCGATTCCACGAAGGCCTGCACACGGGTACGCAGCTGGCCGGAATTGCCGTTGTTATACAGACGGTCGACGGAGAGGACGGGCCAGCCGTACTCATCATGCATGATGTGGCTGACCAGGGCACGCTCAAAGCCCCAGTAGTCGCAGTACTTCATCTGCTCATAGATGATGCCCTCGGCGCCGAACTCCTTGGCCAGGCGGTCGGAAGTCTCACGGCGCTGCAGCACCTTCTCATCGGAGATGTAACGGGCGCACTCGGAAACCTCCATGTAGTGACGGCAGATCTGGGTCAGCACATCTTCCTCATCATTGAGCTCGATGACCTCGCGGCCGGGCGTGGAGCCGAAGCAGTAGCGGTCGGACACTACCAGAGCGCCGGAGCCCTCGATGAGCTTGGTCAGGTTGGGATCGTCGATCTCGGAGCCGACGACGGCCACGCGGGCACGGTAGGGGTTCTTGCGGTCGGGCCGGCGGGTCTTCAGCTCCTCCAGGGTCTCCCGCAGGTAAGGCAGGATCTGGGCCTTGGGACATACATAGGTCACCAGGTTCAGCACATGGAACTCATAACCGGTGATGATGGGATTCTTGCGCTTGCGCATCTTGCTGATCTCGGAAATGATCTTGCAGACCTCGTTGTGCTCCTCCACGGCCTTGCGGATAGCGGCGTCGGAGGTATCCACGCCGAATTCCTTGGTCAGCCGATCCAGCACGTGGACACGCATCTGTCTGACATAGCCGGCGATGGTGTAGTCGGTGATCTTGAAGGGCATGTCGCAGTGGGTCACGAAGAAGTGGGGATTCTTGTTGACTTCCAGGATCTCAAAGTGCTCCATGGACCGGTTCATCATAGAACATGCGTCCACACCAATGAGGGCGTCCAGATACTGATAGCCGCCTTCAATGGCGCGCTCCAGCAGAGCACGGGCGTACTCGCAGGTGTAGTTGGACATGTAGTAGGTGGCGATGTCGATGGAGCCGGTGTTGGGTGCGCGAAGCCTGGTCGAGAAGCAGTTGTCCACATTGAGCAGGACCTCAGGGATGTGGAAGCAGGTATAGCCCAGGCAAATACCGCCTGCCTTCTTCTCCTTTTCGATCAGCTCGTTGTCGGCGTTCTCAAGCAGGTTTTCAAAGTAGATCAGATGCTTAAGATCTTTCAAATGTTACACCTCTTCTTTTCAAAGTATTTCTATTTTCTGGAGCGCCTGGCGCACTCCTTTGAGCATTGCGGAATCCGCAGACAGCTCCAGGACGCTCTTGCCGCGGATCTCATTGGCGGCAAAGGTACTGTCCGCGGGGATGGCGGTGAGGATCTCCACACCGGGGACCTGCATCAGGTCCACAAGCTCCGGATTGGTCACCCGGTTGATGATGGCGCCGATCCGGTCGTAGGCGATCAGCTCGTCGGCCACATTCTTGATAGTGCCGATCACCTGTCCGCCCTTCTTGCTCTGATCGGTGATGAGCAGCAGGTGCGTGACCTTTTCCATCACGCGCCGCTGGATCTGCTCGATCCCGGCCTCGCCGTCGATCACCACGTAATCGAAGCTGTTGGCCAGAATGCCGATCACTTCTTTCAGATAGGAATTGACCTTGCAGTAGCAGCCGGAGGCCTCCGGTCTGCCGATGGCCAGAAACGCGAAGCCGGGCATCTCCACCAGCGCGTCAAAAATCTTGAAGCGCGCCTCACTGAGAAGCTCCAAGGCCTCCCGGGTCTCGCCATTTTCCACACTGTCGACGATGCTTGTACGAATATCGTCCAGCGTCAGTTTCACATCCACGCCAAGAGCCACAGACAACCCCACGGCAGGGTCGGCGTCGATTGCCAGAATCTTCTTGTCCGGAAATTCTTCCACAAGAAGCCTGACGATGGATGCGCAGATCGACGTCTTGCCCACACCGCCTTTGCCGGCGACGGTGATGATCTTGGCCTTATTCTCCATGAGCTTCCCCCCTAATGAAATGCGCAAAAAATGCATGATAAACTATCGTTGTCATTTTAACATAAGCGAATAAAATATGCAAGATAAACACTAAAAAATTGTACATCCAGTCCTTTTTGGTGCAAAATGCTAAAATTTCTTTGTCCCACGGAAAAACCTTGTTTAGACAGCAGATTCCTGGCCGTCCAAAAAATCGGATTATGTCTACTGGCTCCCTGTTTTTTACAGCAGTGCGGCAAAGCGCCCAACCGAGAACACCTCTGTTTTTTCCTGTCTTCTCCCTGCAAAAACCATGGAATTTACAGCGCCAAGCGACAGTCTTCTGGGAATTACATAATTATAATAATCTTATCTTATGTAAACTTTCTTCGGAGGCTGCGCACATGGCAATTGGAGGGCAAAAACGACTGGCCGCGATCCGCTCCGCGGCGGAGAGCGGGCAATTTGCCAGACGGTTTCTGACGGCTGCACGCTGCGGCATTTTTCTCGCGCTAGGGTTCATCATGTCCAGCGCACGGGTCCTCACGGACAAGGCGCCCTTCGGCGTGGCGATGGTGGCCAGCGCCGGATCGGGTCTTGCCGGGGTCTCGGCGCTGCTGGGCGCCTCCCTGGGCTACCTGCTGGGCGGTGGTCTGGAATGGGGCATCCGCTACATCGCCGCGGCGGTGCTGGCCTATACGGTATCCTTCGTGTTCCACGAGCTTCGCTTTTCCAGGGCGGAGTATTTCATGCCCACCGCCGCCGGGCTCATCATGCTGATGACCGGGCTTCTGGGCAGCTTCTACCTGCCGGCAGACGGCGCGCCCCTGGCGGCCGGTCTGTTTCTGGAGTCCGTGCTGGCCTTTGGCGGCGCCTACTTCTTCCGCGCGGCGCTGGCGGACGAGCCGCGGAGCACCGAGACCGCCGAGCTGCGGCACAGCGTCTCGGTGATGATCCTGGCCGCCTGCGCCCTGATGGCTTTTTCCCGGATCGTGATCTTCGACACCGTATCCATCGGGCGCTTTCTGGCGCTGCTGCTGGTGATGACCTCCGCCATGAAGGGAGGCATGCTCACCGGCGCCGCCGTAGGGACGGTGCTGGGCCTGGCCATGGATATCAGCCACGTGGGCGCGCCTTTCTACGCCATGGCCTATTCCTTCTCCGGGCTGCTCTCCGGGGTATTCGGCAAGCACGGACGGCTGCTGTTCGTGCTGTCCTTCATCCTGGCGGGTGCCCTGGCCGTGGTCTGCGCCTGGAATGCGGAGATCTACATCAGCGCCCTGTTCGAGACCTTCTGCGCCTCGGTGCTGTTTATGGTCCTCCCCTCCTCCTGGCTGAATCAGATCGGCGTGATCCTCCAGGGCATGGAGCGAGGCAGCGGGGAATCCAGCCTGCGGCGCTTCGTAGCTCGCCGGGTCAAGAATCTCAGCGAGGCCTACGGCGAACTGTTCGAGATCGTCCGGCGCAACGTAGAGGAGCCCTACAACGACGAGAACGTGGCCCGGATCTTTGATCGGGCGGCCGACGAGGTCTGTGTCCGCTGCCGGAACAAGAACCTCTGCTGGAACGCTGAATACATGGACACGCTCTCCGCCATGAACGACGCCACCCACGCCATGATCGCCAACGGCACCCTGACCGCCGAGGACCTGCCCGGCTACTTCCGGGAAAAGTGCATCGGCCTGCCCGCCTTCGTGACAGCGGTCAACGGCGAGCTGCGAGGTCTCAACTACCGGCGGCAGCTGCGCAGCCGCCTGTCGGAAAACCGGAACGTGGCCTGGGCCCAGTACACGGACATCTCTCAGGTCCTGGGTACAGTCGCCGACGAGCTGGGCAGCATCAACGGCGCCGACCCCATGGTGGAGCGCCGCCTGATCCGTTATCTGCGCTCTCTGGATATCGACGCGGAGGCGGCGGTCTACCGAGACGGCGGCGGCCGGCTCCACGCCGTCATTGAGAGCGGACGCCTCACGCCCCTGACCAAAGAACCAGACTATCTGGAAAAGCTATCCGCCGTGGCGGGTGTGCGGCTGTGCCAGCCGGAGGAGCTGCGGGAGGGCAGCTCCCGCCTGACCCTTTTGGAGGCGGAGCCCCTGGCGGTCTCCGTGGGCATCGCCTCCCTGAAGAAGCGGGGCGAGACCGTCAGCGGTGACAAGGGCAGCTATTTCAAGACCGACGCGGGGGTGCTCTGCGTCCTGCTCTCCGACGGGATGGGCTGCGGCGACGAGGCCGCCAAGGACAGCGCCCAGGTGATCTCCATCCTGGAAAAGTTCCTCCGCTCCGGAGTAGACCCGGCCGTGGCCATGAAGATCCTCAACTCCGTGATGCTGCTGCGGGGCGGCGGCAGCTGGGGCTTTGCCACGGTGGATCTGATGTGTGTGGACCTGTTCAGCGGGGAGACCTGCTTTTACAAATACGGCGCCGCCCCCTCCTATGTAAAAAACGGCAAGAGCATCCGCCGCATCAAGGGCGAGACTCTGGCGGCAGGCCTGTCCGCCGGGGAGGGGATCGCGCCGGATATCGTGCGCATGCGGCTGCGCCCCGGCTCCCTGGCGGTGATCGCCACCGACGGCGTGATCGCCGACGCCGACGACGGCTGGCTTAAAGCCATGCTGGAAACCGAGTATGAGGACATGAAGGCCCTGGCCCGGGCGGTACTCAAGGAGGCGGAGCAGCTCTACGGCGTCACCGATGACATGACCGTGGTCACGGTGCGGGTGGAGGAACGGCCATGAGCCCCCTGATCCGCCGCTGGCACCGGGTCGGCCGGACACTCCGGCCGCGGCAACGCCCACCCCGACGAGGGACGCTCAAGGGCTGTGTGCACAATGTGATCGTGGTCAAGCCCCCGGACAGCCGCTTCCGGGAAGCAGTGTTCATCCTGCGGGACGATTATTTTCTCAATGAGGGCGTGGGCGAGGCGGAGCTGCTGCGCCAGGCCAGGGAGGCCGCCAGGGACTATACCTATGAGGCGCTTCCAAGCACACGGGTGCGTGTCCCCTGGGCACTGCTGCTGTTTACCCTGGCCGCCGTCCTGGGTACGCTGAAGCTATTGGGGGTGATATGAAAAAGCGGGGGCTGTGCGCTGCACAACCCCCGCTCCTATTCTCTTGTGTTTTACAGGACGTCCTTGATTTTTGCCATCAGCTCGTCATCCAGTTGGAAGTTCAGCGTCTCCCCGCTGCCGTCGGCCATCGGGAACGCCAGCGTACCGTCGGCCTGGACGGGCATCTTCGCGCGGTGGTGGCCCAGCAATACCAGCTCGTCGCCCTGCATGGCCATTGCGCCGCGCGCCTTGACATAGCCGTCAAAGTCCAGCTTATACTTGCCGGTGCTGTAGAAGGTCAGGGTGCACTCCTGGCCCTGCTTGTTGGTGGTCTCAGCCGTGCCCAGGATCTTCGGTCCCAGGATCTCACCGCCGCCATAGCCGCCGAAGGATTCAGCCGCCAGCTTTTCCAGCGTCAGGCTCAGGGACACACCGCCGCCCTTGGGCACCACCAGATAGTAGGCGCCGTTGGCGTCCTGCAGCAGCTTCACGCCGTTGTTGTATACGCCCACCAGCTTGTAGCCATTTTCCACATTGGCCGTCACGGTGACTGTCTCGCCTTCCTTGGCGGCGTCAAAGCCCATGCTGTCGGTCACACCGCCCAGCACGCCCTTGCCGCCCGCCTTGGGCTGCTCCAGCTTGATGATATAGAGGATGTTCTTCTCCGCCTCGGCGCATTCGACCTGCAGCGCCTCGTATGCAGCTTTTTTATCCGCGATGATCTTTGCTGCATCCTCCTCGGTAAGGCCGGACCCAACAAGGAGATCGTGGAATTCTTGTTCCCCGCCGTACCCTTCAATCTCACTGTCCGGAGCGATCAGATTGCCGTCCTCGTCCGCTTCGATCTGCCAGACCGTCAGCGTCAGGGCCTCAAGGCCATTTTTGTCGTATACCGTCACGGGCTTACCGCCGGAAATGGTCCCCTCTACCGCTACGTCGACAGTGGGCATCTCATCACCGCTGCCATTGGCCCGCACAGACAGGCCCGCTGTGTCACCGCTCAGGTCGCCGCTGATCTGCAGCGTGACCGTACTATTTTTTTGTGCTTTGATATCGACGCCGAACTCGTATCCTTCACCGCCGCTGGCAATCACATCGCCGTCGACCGTGATGGTGATCGTGGAATCTTCCTGTGCAAACGACGTTATACCGGAGCTGCCATAACCATCAGATGTGGCGCTGATACTGCCGGTGGAAACTTCAACAGTGCCGCCGTTAGAGGCATCGACCGTGACACCGGAAGCATAACCCTCTGCCGAATTGGCACTCACATCGCCGGCGGTGACCACAGCAGTGCCGTTTTCCTTAGCAGTTATACTAATGCCCGTGGCAGCGTACTTTTCCGAATCGGCGCTCACATCGCCCACGGTGACCGCAGCGGTGCTGCCGTCCATAGCATAGACATCGACGCCATCGGCACTACCTGTTGTTGCGACAACGCTCACAGAGTCGGCTGTGACCTCGGCACTGCCAGGGACCGCATTCCCCGTGTAATAATCACCAAAGGCGCCTACGCCGACGCCGTAGTAGGCACCCCCTGCTTCAACACTCACATCGCCGACAGAGACTGTTGCACTGCCACCTTCTGAATTGACAAAGACGCCGCTCGCGTTATTTCCTTCATTCACGACGCTTACCGCTCCGGTGTTGACTTCGGCGCTGCTGTCCACATAATCGACGTAGACCTCAACACCGCCTGCCCAGCTGCCGCCTGTGGAACTTATATCCCCGGCGTTGACCGTGACATCAGCTCCTTCGGCTCCCGTTTCGACACTCAGGGCCATCATCCCATCTGTGTTATCGATGTCGCCCAGGGTTTTGGTGACGCTGTCTTCTCCGCCGGCCGGTGCGATTACATCTTCCGTGACCGCGAAGGCGGAAACCCCACCCAGGCCAAGCAGCAGCACCAAAACCAGCGCCAACGCCAGAACGCCGCGTAAACTCTTGCTGTTTTTGCTCACTTTGCCCACTCCTGTCTAATTATTTTTTTGATTTTGACCAATTTATTTCATATCATACTATTCTCTTACTGTCAATAGAAAAAGGGCTGTGCAGCGCACAGCCCTTAAAAAATATTTGATCTTATTCCGCCTCGTCAAAGACGATCTCGGCTTCTTCGTTATAGAACATGGAGGAATACTCCTCCAGAGTGATGCCCAGGCTGTAGATCTGCCACGCAGTGGCCTCACCCACATAGCGGTAATGCCAGGGCTCATAGGGCGCGCCGGTCAGGCAGCTCCATTCCTCCGGAGCACTTCATTGGAGATGAAGCGGTACCGCCCATCCTCACAAAGTCGCAGGGTCAACAGATGCGTAAAAGCCCGGTCTGTAGCCTGCTCCACCGACAGTGCATCTATTGTCAGCGTCACAGTCCCGTCCGCATTGTCCTGGATTGCCGTCACCTCAGGGAGCGGATTCTCGCCTGGGCCATGCAGACTCTGGATGGGAACGGGATAGGCGTCGGCCTCCGCATCATAGTCTGCGGCGGCGCGGACCGCCTCCCGCGTTACATCCAGATATTGAAGCAGCAGATCCTCAAAAATGTCTGCCGGTACCAGGGTGATATCCCGCTGTTCTTCCATGGGCCAGGGGTTATCATAATACGCCAGTAGTGTTCCCGTCTCCGCACGATACAGCGCCGGGAACAGCTCGTTCAGCTCGACTGCGGAGAGATCACCGGCGGTCCAGTCTGCGGTAAACAGATCATGCCCCCGATAGCCCAAGGCTGTGAGCTTTTCCGTCCAGGCACGGCACGGTTCGTCCAGCGGTTTCAATCGGATCATCGCAGTAGGCTCAATATATCCGTCGTGGTCGCTTTCCGCGGTGTTGTCAGGAATGTCGCAGGTGAAGATCAGATACCCCTTATCTGTAAGCGTCAGCCGGGTCAGGGGATATTCCAGATCGTAGGTCACGGCAGCTTTGCCCTCCTGCCAGGCGATGCGGATTATCCGGCACCGGTCTTCCCCAGCGCTGCGGATCAGAACGGTATCGATCAGACCGCCATCCTGGCAAATACGCACAAAATCTATCGCTGCTTCCGCATCTGATGGAGGCACCTTAAAAAACAGTTCGACCGGTTCCGGGTTGACAAAGGGGAAGCGTCCCGCCACATCCACGGCTGAGATCCCCTTTTCATCCAGCCGCGCCAAGACGGCCGGGATATCACAGGTATCCTCCGCGCACAAGTCCCTGTAGCTTGCGGCAACTGCCAGCGCCTGTTGAAGGAATTTGTCCGTCTCTACTTCTTCCCCTCCGGGCCGTGCGGCACAGCCGCACAGCAGGATGGACAGCAGCAACAGGAACAGGGAAAGCGTTTTCTTTTGTCTCTTTCTTTTCAATACTGCTTCCTCAAGCCATAGAGGGCTCCACAGTGTGGAACCCTCTATGATGCTTTATTCCGCCTCGTCAAAGACGATCTCGGCTTCTTCGTTATAGAACATGGAGGAATACTCCTCCAGAGTGATGCCCAGGCTGTAGATTTGCCAGGCGGTGGCCTCACCCACATAACGGTAATGCCAGGGCTCATAGGGCGCGCCGGTCAGGTCTGTAGCGCCCTCGGGATAACGGAGAATGAAACCATAGCGCCAAGCGTTTTCCCGCAGCCACTGCTGGGTCCCGGTCCGCTCCTGGGTATTGTCCGTGGCGGGGTAGGCCCCGTCCACGATGTCCACCGCCAGGCCCAGCTCATGCTCACTGGTGCCAGGCCGGGCCACGGCCTCTGCGGCCAGGTCCTCCGCCTGCTCCGGGTCCGTGCCGCCCTCGATCAGCCGCTGCACCTGCTGGGCAAACAGCTGCTCCTGCTCCTCCCGGCTGCGGTAGGCCGACAGCAGCTGGGGCTCATAACCCGCCGCCCGGCAGTCCGCCAGCATGCTTTTCAGCTTGGCGGCGCAGCTTCTGTCCAGCTTCATGCCGTCGCCCACATTGGCCAGGTGAGGCTTATAGCCGGTATCATCCAGGTAGTTCCAGGGGTTGACCAGCACGACGGTGCGGCTCTCCAGCCGCTGCTCCTGCCAGCCCTTCAGCCGGGTCCCCACGAACACCAACAGCGCCACGGCCAGCAGCGCCGCCAGGTATTTGAGCGCGCTCCCGCGGCGTTTTCTCCGGGGCGCGGGTCGATTTTCTGCTTGCATGGTCTGTGCCATATCGTTTCTCCTGTTCTGGCAAGACTGTCATCTATAAATGTATTTTACCATACTCTCCCCGGAAAAAACAGGCGCGGGCCGCAGAATTCATAAATCTTAAGAAATCCGCCGGGAAACGCCAGGCCCGGCGGCACCTGTGCGCCGCCGGGTCTGTCTCGTTTATCTGCCGCGCCGGAGCGCGATGTATTCCTCCAGGGTCACGTCTTTTTCATAAATGTCCTTGGCAAAGCGTTGGCCCACATAGCGGTAATGCCAGGGCTCGTAGATGATGCCGGTGATGTCTGTGGTCCCGTTGGGATAGCGCAGGATGAAACCGTAGCGCCAGGAATTTTCCATCAGCCAGCGCTGGGTCCCGGTCCGCTCCTGCCCCTCGTCCAGGTAGGTATACTCGCTGTCGATGATATCCGCCGCCAGCCCCAGCTGATGCTCGCTGGTACCGGGAGGCGCCACCGACTGGGCCGCGATATCCGGTGCGTCGTCCCAGCTGTAGCCCATCTCCAAGACCCGGACCAGCTTGTTGTAAAACAGGCCCTCCTGCATGGCCTGGGTCCGGTAGGAGGAGCATATGTAAGGCCGGTATCCGGCCTCCTGACAGTCGGCGATCATCCGCAGCAGCGCGTCGGCGCAGAGCGTGGCGATCGACTGATCCTCGCCGACCTGCCACTCCCCAACCGGGATCACCTCCACAGAGTAGTCCTCGGGTACCGGGTTCCAGGGATTGACCAGCAGCAACAGCTCCAGATGCAGATCCTCATAGGCGGCCGCCTTCTCCGCGGGCAGCGCGGCCAGAGCCGCCGTATCCAGGTACAGCGCCTGCTCCCGGTCCTCCGTGGCCTGGCGGACCTCCGCCGTCAGCTCCGCGGCAATGGCGCGGCCCTGAGCTGTGGTGCGCATGTCCCGCTCCAGTCCGAGGCCGATCTGGATCCCCACGCCCAGCAGCAGTGCGAATACCGCCAGCACGATCATCCATGTTGTATTTTTTTCTTTCAGCTGCATAGAATAAACCTTTAGAATGCCAGGATCCCCAGATGCTCCAACAGGATCTTAAGGCCCATCAAAATCAAGATCACGCCGCCAACGAATTCGGCCCCGCTGCGGTATTTCATGCCGAAGACATGTCCCACATAGATGCCGATCCCGGACAGCACAAAGGTCGTCACGCCGATCAGCGCCGCCGCAGGCAGGATCCGCACCGACAGGAAGGCGAAGGTGATGCCCACCGCCAGCGCGTCGATGCTGGTGGCCACCGCCAGCATCAACATCTTCTTCACGCTGAAATCGTCGTCCAGCTTTTCGCCCTCGCTGAAGGCCTCCTGGATCATGCTGATGCCGATGATGCACAGCAGGCCGAAGGCGATCCAGTGGTCGATGCTGGTGATGAAATGCTCGAAGCGATAGCCCAGCAGATAGCCCAGCAGCGGCATCAGAAACTGAAAGCCGCCGAAGTACAGGCCCACCAGCAGCACGTGTCTGCCATCCAATTTGTTCACGCTCAGGCCCTTGCACACGGACACGGCGAAAGCGTCCATGCTCAGGCCTACGGCGATCAGGAAAAGCTCAAGAAAACCCATTCCTGTCCCACTCCAATCTCTCACGAGAGTACAACATGTTTACAAAAAAGTCAAGAAAAGCGCCTTGTAAGATCCTGGCTGCTGCGGTAGAATCAGGACAGAAACGCGAAAGGAGCGTCCCTCATGCAGGAAACCTATGATTTTTTGAAGCAGGCCGGGACTTATTACCTGGCCACATGTGAAAACGGACAGCCCAGGGTCCGGCCCTTTGGCACGATCCACCTGTACCAGGGCCGGCTGTACATCCAGACCGGCAAGGTCAAGGCTGTGTCCCGCCAGCTGCACGCCAACCCCAAGCTGGAGATCTGCGCTATGCTGGGCGGTCGCTGGCTGCGGCTGGAGGCCACCGCCGTGGAGGACGACAGCCGGGAGGCCCGCGTCAGCATGCTGGAGGCCTACCCCTCCCTGCAGGCCATGTATTCCCCCGACGACGGCAACACGGAGGTCTGGTATCTGCGCAACGCCACCGCCACCTTCTCCTCCTTTACCGAGCCGCCGAAGACCGTTAAGTTCTGATTTGCAGCGGATGAAACGCGCCCAGGTTCTCGATCCTGAACCTGGGCGCGTTTCCTTGTTCTTGTTCCCTTCGGCGCTTACTCCTCCAGAGCCCGCTCCTGATAGGCAAAGGTGGAGTTCATGATCGCCTCCACATTGATGAGCTTGCCGATGGTGGCCCCGGCCCGGAGCTTGTCGCTGACGTCCGTCTCCGTCTGCATCATTTTGGTGGTCTTGGCCAGGATCTCCTCCGCCCGGTCATAGGGGACGACGCAGGCCCCGTTGCCGTCGATGAGGATGATATCCCCGGGATTCACCGGCGCACCTGCGCACTGGATGGGCAGGTCCACCCGGCCATAGCCCGCCATACAGCCCACATTGGGACAGATGCCCCTGGCCATCACCGGGAAACCGATCTTGCGGATCTCCTCCACATCCCGGCAGGCGCCGTCGATCACTGCGGCGATCACGCCCTGGTTCATGGCAGAGAGAGTGATGTTCTCGCCCCAGAAGGCGGTGTTGCGGGAATCGTGGGCGTCAATGACCACGATGTCGCCGGGCTTGGCCAGCTCCAGGGCCATGACCACAGCCGACAGATCGCCCGCGATGGTCTTTACCGTCCGTGCCACGCCCGCCAGCCGTGGATCCTTGCCGATGGGCCGCAGATCCGCGTACATACCGTTGAGCCGGTCCATGCAGTCCGTAGCCGCGCAGGTGACGGAATCATACTGATCGATCAATGCCTGGAAATCCTTCGCGATCTCATAAGGGCTTCTGGTCTTTTCCATGATCGTTCCTCCTAATTTATCGTATTTTCGGTTTTGAATTTCCATATGCTGTAATTACTATACTATGTTAATAGGTAAAAAGCAAGGCCGCTATTGGAAACAGCAGCGCGGACCGCCCGAATGGCTGCGGTCCGCGCTGCTTGATCTCTATGATCAGAATTTGTCGTCCAGCTTGTAGGTGATGTCCTCCTCGAAGCTGAGCCGCTCCTCCTTCTGGTTGAAGACGCGCACAATGGAGGGGATGTGCTTGAAGATCACCAGGAGCGCGATCATGACTGTCAGCTCCATGATGAGGCTTTCCTCCACCACCAGGATGGCGGTGATGATGACCACCAGGGCTCCGGCTGCGGCGCCCAGGGTCAGATAGCGGCTGAACCAGCTGACCGCCGCGATGATGACCGCCGCGGCGATGCCCACGGACAGATCCACGCAGAGAGCCGCCACCACCAGGGCCACGCTGCCGTGACCACCCCGGAAGCGGTTGAACACCGGGTACATCCGGCCCATCAACAGACAGAAGCCCGCGAAGGCCCGGCCTGCGTCGGCATGGCCCTTCAGACTCAGCAGCAGGGCGCCCAACAGGATGGGCAGCAGGTCCTTGACAACTTCCACCGCCAGCAATTTCAGGAAACCGGGAATGCCATAGATCCTGCGGAAGTTGGAGAGCCACAGGTTCCCGGTGCCCAGGCGCCGCAGGTTCCGGCGGAACACCAGCTGAGAGGCCAGGCGCTGGGTGCTGATGCTGCCGATGGTATAGGCAAAAAAGGCAGTGATCAGCAAAAGGATCCAATATGTGATCATTCTTTATCCCCTTTCTGCCGGATGATGATGCGGATCGGCGTGCCCTCCAGGCCGAACACGGCCCGGATCTGGTTCTCCAGATACCGCTGGTAGGAGAAGTGAAACAGCTCCCGCGAGTTGCAGAAGATCACGAAGGTGGGGGGCTTGATGCCCGTCTGGGTCATGTAATAGATTTTCAGCCGGCGGCCCTTGTCCGTAGGCGGCTGGACCCTGGCCTGGGCGTCCGCCAGGACATTGTTGAGCATGCCGGTGGTGATGCGCATATTGCTCTGGTCATTGACGAAATTGATGAGCTCAAAGATCCGGTTGGTGCGCTGGCCGGTGAGGGCGGAGATGAACAGGATGGGCGCGTAGCTCATAAAGCTCAGATCCCGCATCACATCCTTGCGCATCTTCTCCATGGTGCCGGTCTCTTTCTCCACCAAGTCCCACTTGTTGACGATGACGATACTGGCCTTGCCCGCCTCATGGGCCATGCCGGCGATCTTGGTGTCCTGCTCGGTGACGCCGTCCCGGGCGTCGATCATAATGAGGCACACGTCCGCCCGCTCGATGGCCAACTGCGCGCGCATGACGGAGAATTTCTCCACCCGCTCGTCCACCCTGGACTTGCGCCGGATGCCCGCCGTGTCGATGAACATGTAGCGGCCGAACTGGTTTTCATAGACGGTGTCCACCGCGTCACGGGTGGTGCCCGCCATGTCGCTGACAATGACCCGCTTCTCCCCCAGGATGTGGTTGACCAGGGAGGACTTGCCCACATTGGGCTTGCCGATGATGGCCACCCGGATCAGGTCCTCTTCCTCCTCGTCCTCCGTTTCCTCGGGGAAGTATTTCAGGCACTCGTCCAGCAGATCGCCGGTGCCATGGCCGTGGATGGCGGAGACCGGGATGGGATCGCCAAGGCCCAGGGAATAAAACTCATAGACCGCGGGGTCGGTAGGGCCAGTAGAGTCGGCCTTGTTCACCGCCAAGACCACCGGTTTGCGGGAGCGCAGCAGCATATTGGCCACGTCCTTGTCCGCGGCGGTGACACCGGTGCGGATATCCGTCATCAGCACGATCACCGTGGCCGCGTCGATGGCGATCTGGGCCTGCTCCCGCATGAAGAGCAGGATCTCGCTGTCGGTGCTGGGCTCGATGCCGCCGGTATCTACGATATCAAAGGTCCGCCCGCACCACTCGCATTCGGCGTAGAGCCGGTCCCGGGTGACGCCGGGCGTGTCCTCCACGATGGAAAGCCGCTGCCCCACCAGACGGTTAAAGAGCATGGACTTGCCCACGTTGGGTCTGCCTACTATGGCTACAAGAGGTCTTGCCATGTGTACCTCCATTTGCTTCAATTCTGATTATACTGGTAATATTCTGTCTCCGCGCCGTCCCGCTGTGGCAGCTTCAGCTCCGGCAGCAGGCCGCTCATAGCGTCCCACAGGGCGAAGCCGTCCTGCTCAATGGGATAGATGGGCACGCCCAAAGCGGCGCTTGCCTGCTCCAGGGTCACATCGTCCAGGAAATCCATTTCCTGGCGGCGGAGCATGTTCTGGGAGATGAACAGCCGCTGCCCCAAGTCCTGCCCCTTCAGCTGGGCGATCAGATCCTGTCCGGTGATGAGCCCGGTCACGTTGATGCTGCGGCCGAAGAAATCGTTCTGGATGGCGTAGACCCTTCCGTCAAGCTCAGGATAGGTCTCCCGCCCCAGGTCCAGGAGTTTCCGGAAAAAGGGCGCCGCCGAGGTGCCGGTAGCAATGGAGAAGGGAACGCCGTCCGGCGGATCGGACAGCTTCAGCGCCGAGCGGTACTCGGTCTCCATCAGGCGCAGCATACCCACGCCGTTTTCCAGTTGGGTGTATTCCTCGTAAAATTCATCCGGCGGGATCTCCCGTCCGGCCTTGAGATACATCTCGTCGCCGCAAAAGAAAATGCGGCTGCCGTATTTTTCCACGCATTCATCGCCGAAGGCGGTCACCTGGTCGATGGTCTCCCCGGCGTGCTCGGGTGTAAAGGGCGTCAGCGGATAGAGCCCCTCCCGGAAACGGGTCAAGCCCACTGGGACGATGGATACGCTGTGCACCTGAGGATAAAGCTCCGTCAGGTCCCGCATGCTCCGGTCCAGCTCCGCGCCGTCGTTGAGCCCCGGGCAACAGACGATCTGACAGTTCATGACGATGCCGGCTTCTGCAAAGCGGCGCATGACGTCGATGGTCTCCCCCGCCCTGGGGTTACGCAGCATCTGACAGCGTAGCTCCGGGTTGGTGGTGTGGACTGAGACGTTCACCGGGCTCACGTGCAGCGCGATGATCCGGTCGATCTCCCGCCGGGACAGATTGGTCAGGGTGATGTAGTTACCCAGCAGAAAGCTCAGCCGGGCGTCGTCATCCTTGAAATACATGGTCTTGCGCATGCCCTTGGGCAGCTGGTCGATGAAGCAGAACACGCAGTTGTTGGCGCAGGAACGGGGATTGTCCATCAGATAGGTCTCAAAATCCAGGCCTAGGTCACCGCCCTCGGCCTTGCGCACCTCCACACTGTACTCGCTGCCGTCGGGACGGCGCAGCACTACATGCAGCCGCGCGTCGTAGGCGTAGAACTTATAGTCCAGCACGTCCACGATCCGCTTGCCGTTTATGGAAATGAGACTGTCGCCCGCGTTGGCCCGCCTTGCCAGGGGGCTGTCGCGGTCGATGGATTTGATCACATTCTTCATAGACACCTATCCTGCGAACGGAGAAGCTTTTGCTTCCTCAAAAGCAAAAGGAGGAAAGGTTCAAACTCCCTCTCCTCCTTAAGCTTTTTTACTTGCTCTCTTCGACATTGATGACCACGCGGCCCTTGTACTGTCCGCAGGCCGGGCAAGCACGGTGAGGCATGC
The DNA here is from genome assembly GCA_017470325.1 of Oscillospiraceae bacterium. The sequence goes on along the minus strand of JAFUES010000053.1, from coordinate 1,924 downwards.
AAAACGCGCCGCAGTTGGGGCACTTGATGATGCCGGGCGCTTCGAGCTTCCAGTGGGAAGAACGTCTCTTATCACGTCTCTGTCTAGATACTTTTCCTTTCGGGACTGCCATGTTGACACCTCCTGATCACAGCTGTTTTGAGCAGCTTATTATTCTTTATCCAAAAGCTGCTCAAGTACAGCAAATCTTGGATCCAGTTGTTTCCTGCACCCGCAGGGGCCTTCGTTCAGGTTCTTGCCGCATGTGGAGCAGAGGCCCTTGCAGTCCTCTCTACAGAGGAACTTGGTCTCCATATCCAGAATGAAGCAGGTGGATAAAACCTCATCCAGGTCGATCTCGTTGCCGTCGAGTACAAAAAGCTCCGGGAACTCCTCGCTCTCCTCCTCGACGATGGTGGCGTTCAGGTCGGTCACCTTCACGCTGTCGAAATCGGCGCCGCAGCGGTCGCAGATGCAGGTCATCTCCGCGGTGAGCGTCCCGGTCAGATGCAGGATACCCGCCTCGTTGTAGACCCGGCCTTCCGCATAGGGCTTTTTCCGATACGCTCGCACCGAGGGGAAGTCCAGTCCCTCCGTCTCCAGCTCACAGGAAAAGGGCACGGAGCCGCCGGGGATCTCGATGATTTCTCTCAGGTCAAGCCGCATAAAAGCACCTCGCAGGCAGGGCTACCCCGCCACAGTCGCTTAGATATTATAGTTGAACGGCTACCGCTTGTCAACAGTAAATTTCCGATGTATAATGAAAAAAATCAAACAAAAATCATCCCCGGAAAGGGTCGTTTTTTATGAAGGAATTCACCGTAAAATCCAACGACGCCGGGCAGCGTCTGGACCGCTTTGTGGGCAAGGCCGTTCCCCTGCTGCCGGAATCGCTGCTGCAGAAGTACATCCGTCTCAAGCGCATCAAGCTCAACGGCAAGGGCGCCAAGCGGGACACCCGCCTGCAGCAGGGGGATGTGCTGCAATTATACATCAACGATGAATTCTTTGACAAGCCCCGGGAGGACAACGCCTGGCTGAAGGTGGGCACGCCCAAGCTGCATATCGTGTACGAGGATGAGAACATCCTGCTGGCGGATAAAAAGCCCGGCGTCCTGTGCCACAGTGCGGGCGTATGGGATTATAATACGCTCATCGCCAATATTCAAGCCTACTTGGCACAAAAAGGCGAATGGCGGCCCCGGGAGGAAAATTCTTTTGCCCCGGCCCTGTGCAACCGCATCGACCGGAACACCGGCGGCATTGTCATCGCCGCCAAGAACGCGGAAGCCCTGCGCATCCTCAACGAGAAGATCAAGGACCGGGAGATCGAGAAATACTATCTCTGCGCCGTACAGGGCAGGCCCAAGCCGCCCGAGGGTCGGCTGGAAAACTACCTTTTCAAGGACGCGCAGAAAAACCAGGTCTATGTGAAGAACAAGCCGGAGCCTGGCGCCAAGACCGCCGTGACGGAATATAAGCTGCTCTGCTCCAAGGGGGCGCTGTCCCTGGTGGAGTGTCATCTGCTCACCGGCCGTACCCACCAGATCCGGGCCCAGATGGCCCATGCGGGCTGGCCCCTGCTGGGGGACGGCAAATACGGCAGCGAGCGTTTCAACAAGGGTTACCAGGAAAAGGGCCAGGCCCTTTACTCCTACAAGCTGGTCTTCGCCTTCCCCACCGACGCGGGGAGCCTCAACTACCTGCGGGGCCGGGAGTTCAAGGTGGACAAGGTGGATTTCGCGGAGAAGTATTTCGACGTCCCAACGCTATAAAGGCAAAACGGAGCAGGCCGGACGGCCTGTGCATCTGGTAAGATGAAAGTAGACACTGAAAAAGTGCCTACTTTCATTTTTTGTTGTAGAATAAGAAACAGGAAAGGAGTGAGGAAATGAGTAAAAAAGGAGTCGCACGCAGAAGATGGAGCAAAGAAGAAAAGTTAAAG
>JAFUES010000084.1 GCA_017470325.1 Oscillospiraceae bacterium | reverse complement strand
AGTGATCGCAGCGGCCCTTTTTGCCGCTCAGCGCTCTTGCCCCAAAAGCGGAAACATGATATGCTCTCACCATAGAATTCGATTTACGAGGTGCGCCATGACGGAAAAGCTTTATGATATCGACAGCGGGATCTTCGCCTTCACCGCCCGGGTCACCGGCTGTGAGCCGGCGGGGAAGGGCTATGCCCTGCGCCTGGACCGGACGGCCTTCTTCCCGGAGGGCGGCGGCCAACAGGCGGACACCGGCAGCATCGGCGAAGCGAGGGTGCTGGATGTGCAGGAGGAGGGCGGCGAGATCCGCCACTATACCGACAAACCCCTTGCCGTGGGCGCGGAGGTCTCCTGCGTCCTGGACAAGGAGCAGCGCCGCCGCCGGATGCAGAACCACTCCGGCGAGCATGTGATCTCCGGCCTGATCCACGGCCTCTACGGCTGGGACAATGTGGGCTTTCACATGGGGGAGAGCTACATGACCATGGACTACAGCGGGGAGCTGAGCTGGGAAGAGCTGATGCGGGTGGAGACCCTGGCCAATGAGGCCGTGCGGGATGACCTGCCCATCCGCGCCTGGTACCCGGAGCCGGAGCAGCTGCAGGACATGGTCTACCGCAGCAAGCTGGACCTGACGGAGAACGTGCGCATCGTGGAGATCCCGGGTATCGACCGCTGCGCCTGCTGCGCGCCCCATGTGTCCAGCACCGGCCAGATCGGCGCGGTGAAGATCCTGACGGCGGAGCGGCACCGGGGCGGAACCCGCATCACCGCCCTCTGCGGCCTGGACGCCATGGAGGATTACCGGGCCCGGCAGGAGAGCGTCTCCGCCATTTCCGCCCTGCTCAGCGCCAAGCGGGAGGAAGTGGCCCCGGCGGTGGAGCGGCTGCTGGGGGAGCGGGACCGGCTCAAGGAGCGCGTCGCGGCGCTGAGCATGGAGCTGGTGCGCCTGCGGGCGGAGAGCGTAGCGCCCACAGAGGGCAATCTCTGCCTGTTCGACACGGTCCTGGACGAGGTGGCCCAGCGGGAACTGGTCAATCTGCTGATGGAGCGCTGCTCCGGCGCGGCCGCCGTCTTCTGCGGAGACGACGAAAACGGCTACCGCTATATCATCGGCAGCCTGCACGCGGACCTGCGCGCCGCGGCCCGGAACATCAACGCCGCCATCGGCGGTCGGGGCGGCGGATCCCCCGCCATGATCCAGGGCCGCGCGGCGGCCAAAGCCGCAGAGATCCGGGCATATTTTGACAGCGCAAGTATTTAGACACTTTCCACCAAGATGTATAATATATGCCCTATTTACAACAACATTTTTTAGCAAATTTGACGAAAAGCCGATTGACAATTAACTGACGTGTCTTTATAATATATAGCGTGAGAGTGGCCGCATTGCCGGGAAACCGGCAGGGCGGCCAAAAACAGGAAAGAATTTGGAGGGTTACCGTGAAAGATCTCAAGCACTTGATCTTCTTTGAGAATCTGCTTCAGGAAGCCAACAACGATCTTGTCAAACAGGCCAAGGCCGAGGGCAAGAGAGCGGTGGGCTATACCTGCTATTTCATGCCTGAAGTGCTTCTCGACCTGCCCGGCTGCTTCTCGGTCCGTCTGAGAGCGCCGCGCTGCACATCCCCCGACATCGCGACCTACTACATGTCCGCCCGCGTATGTCACTACGCCCGCAGCCTGCTGGAGCGCGCCCTGGAGGGCGGCTTCAACTTCCTGGACGCCCAGATGGCCACCGAGACCTGCACCGCCACCTGCCGTTTCCAGGAGCATCTGCAGCAGAAGCATCTGGATTCCGTGCAGGATATGCGCATCATCGACAACGATGACTTCTTCTGCGAATTCAGCGACGTCCCGTTCAAGAACAACCAGATCGCCTACGAGCATTATACCGATCAGCTGCGCGCCCATGTGCTGCAGCCCCTGCACGATCACTTCGGCATCGACATCTCCGACGACGCCATCCGCGCCGCTGTGGAGCAGCAGAACGAGGTCAGCCGCCTGATCAACGAGATCGGCGAGTACCGCAAGCTGGACAACCCCACCATTACCGGCTATGAGTTCCATGTGATCCAGCTGGTGAGCCTGGTCTGCCCCAAGTATCTGATCCTGCCCTACCTGCGCGAGACCGCCGAAGAGATGAAGACCCGCAAGCCCGACCGCAAGAAGGACTTCCGCTGCAAGGTCGTCCTGGCCGGCTCCGAGAACGACGATCCCGACTTCACCAAGCTGATCGAGAGCTGCGGCGCCCGCGTGGTCTGCGACCGCTACTGCTACGGCGCGGTGGAGAGCCGTCAGATCATCGATCTGCCCGAGGGCGTGGATCCCCTGTTCGCCATTGCCAAGCACTATCTGACCACATCCAACTGTCCCCGCTTCATGCCCCAGGACGAGATGCGCGCCAGAAAGAAGAGACTGGCCGAGCTGGTCAAGGAGTATAAGGCCGACGGCATCATCATCGCCTCCAACAAGTTCTGCGAGTATTGGAGCTATGAGCGTGTCATCGACACCGTCATCATGAACCGCGATTTTGGCATCCCTGTGTGCTCCATCGAGAAGGAATACATCAACACCGCCTCCGGCCAGCTGCGTACCCGCTTCCAGGCCTTCGTTGAGAGCGTTGAGATCAAGCAGATTCAGGAGGGCAAGTAAGATGGCGAAGAAAGATATCAAGAAAGCGCTGAAGGATTTCTGGTACGGCAAGCCCCACACCGCGGAAGAGGGCGGCCGCCGTATCGGCGAACTCTTCGAGGATAAGACCGGTCTGTACAAGCACAGAGAGTGGCGCGGCGTCAAGGACACCATGTACTACTTCTACATGATCTGGCTGTACAACTACATCTTCATGGTGAAGGACGTCATGGTCATGGGCGGCGTCGTGAACTTCGCCAAGGGCGTCTGGCGCTACCGCTGGGTCGGCCAGACCTATCTGCCCGTGCTGCACTGGTTTGACCGCGGCCTGCAGGGCCTGCGCGGCCCCGCTCTGGCTGGCTCCGCCTGGCACTATCGCGCCATGGTCAGCACCACCATCCGTCAGTTCCAGCGCATGTTCGCCGCGGACACCCGTCTGCACGGCGGCAAGCAGAACGACCTGTACAAGCACACCATCGCCCACAACGAGACCGTTTGGGGCGGCGTGTTCTATCCCTGGGACGGTGAGATCACCAACGTGCCTCTGGAGATGATCCCCTACTTCGTCACCTGCCACGTCAACTCTCACACCGTTCTCAACTACATCGACGCGGTCCAGTCCATCGGCCTGCCCGGCGACCCCTGCCCCATGTGCCAGGCCGAGTCCGGCATCTTCGTCCTGGACGACGTGCCCGACTATGCCGTGGCCGTGGTCACCTGCAACGAGGCCTGCGACGCTTCCGTCTCCACCTCCACCCTGCAGGACTGGTTCTTCGACAAGCCCCTGTTCTCCCTGCCCATGCCCATGCTGTTTGACGATCCCCTGGTCAAGAAGTATGTCATGCGCGAGATCGAAGAGCTGTGGAAGTTCGTCGAGGATCAGTACGGCATCCCCTTCAGCTGGGAGAAGCTCACCAAGAAGCTGGAGCTCCAGAACCAGCTGCAGCGCTTCGAGTGGGAGAAGTGGGAAGTGGCCGCCAAGTCCGACTATTATCCCATTAACGGCGTTGCCCAGGCCCTGTACCGTATCTACCAGACCCAGTACGGCGATTGGGAGATCTGGCACAAGGTGGACGGCAAGGTCCGCAAGGTCATGGAGAAGTGCGTCTCCAAGAAGATCAACACCTTCCCCCAGACCCGCCACCGCGTGATCGCCTGGTCCTGCGCGCCTCTGTACTATTCCAACTGGTGCACCTGGGCCTACAACTGCTGGGGCCTGAACGTCATCATCAACATGGACTCTCTGATGTTCGACATGGAGATTCGCACCGATTCCTACGAGCACACCCTCGAGGATATGGCCCAGTATCACATGTGGGCGCCCATGCGCCGCATGGCCGTCGGCGGCATGAAGCACATGTTTGAGCTGTGGGAGTACATGGAGCGCTTCAACTGCGACATGGTCGCTATGTACGACCAGCTGCAGTGCAAGGGTGTTCAGGGTCTGCACGGCCTGTTTGAGGACGAGTTCCGCAACAGAAACATCAAGGCCTTCTGGATCCCCCATGCTCTGCCCGACAGCCGGACCGTCTCCCGTGCGGAGATCCGCCGTCTGATCAACGACTATATGACCACCGTCATGCACGAAGAGCCGCTGGATCCGTCTCTGCTGGACTTCGACGATTCCATGACCTGGTAAGAGGAGGAAAGAGACATGAAGAAAATCGGCAAGTTTTTCTGCAAGCTGCTGGGCGTCGCCCTCGTGCTGAACGTGGGTCTGTTCCTGGTGTTCTTCTTCGACCTGGACGGCAAGCTGCTCTTTAACGTGGTGGAGCCTTTCCTGAAGAACCACTATGACAACATGGAGCGCAAGGACACCCTGAAGGCGCCTTATGACATCGACAAGTTCCCCAAGTATGATTATAATTCCTAAGAAAAAATAGAGGAGATAAGAGGCAATGAAGTATTTCGGCGGATGCGACGTAGGTTCCACCTACACGAAAGCAGTCATTCTGGATGAAACCGGCAAGATCGTGGCTGACACCACCATCATGAGCAAGATCAACTCCGAGCAGAGCGCCATCGCGGCTATGGCCGACGTGTGTTCCAAGGCGGGCCTGAAGGACTCCAAGGAGCTGGCGTACCTGATCGGCACGGGCTACGGCCGCAACAAGGTCCCCTTTGCTGACGAGAACATTTCCGAGATCAGCTGCCACGCCATGGGCGTGCACGTGACCAATCCCGAAGTCAAGGCCATCATCGACATCGGCGGCCAGGACGTCAAGGGCATCAGCGTTGACACGGACGGCACGGTGAAGAACTTCGCCATGAACGACAAGTGCTCTGCTGGTACCGGACGTTTCTTCGAGGCCATGGCCCGCTCCTTTGAGCTGAGCCTGCCCGAATTTTCCAAGCTGAGCCTGACGGCGAAGAACGTGATCCCCATCACGGCGCAGTGCACGGTGTTTGCGGAGTCCGAGGTCATCACTCTGGTGGGTGAGGGCAAGCCCATGGACGAGATCGCGGCTGGCATCGAGATGGCGGTTGCGAAGCGCTGCTTCGTCATGGCGAAGAAGGCCGGCGCCACCGACAGCATCACGCTGACGGGCGGCTGCGCGAAGAACGACGGACTGAAGGAAGCCATTGAGCACGTGCTGAAGCTGAAGGTCGTGGACCTGAAGACCGACCCGCAGCTGATGGGCGCTCTGGGCGCTGCCGAGTATGCCCGCCAGAAGGGCCTGGCCAAGAAGTAA
>JAFUES010000083.1 GCA_017470325.1 Oscillospiraceae bacterium | reverse complement strand
GCCGTCCCCTACGGGGACGGCACCGGGGCGATTCTTTACGCTTTCTTAACCGCAATCTGCCAGAGTTTACAGAATGGTCGTGTCTTTCCTCTCTGCAGGTGCTATACTGATCCTGTCAAAAATACAGCTCTTATCATAGAAAGGAACGGCTTTATGCCAAAACTGATCTCCGATCTTGCCATCATGCTGCTGACTGCCGGCGTGGTGACTGTGATCTTCAAACGACTCAAACAGCCCCTGGTGCTGGGTTACATATTGGCGGGCTTCCTAGTGGGCCCCTACATGCCCTATTTCTTCACGGTGGCCGACGCGGCCTCCATCGAGACCTGGAGTGAGATCGGCATCATCGTGCTGATGTTCGGCCTGGGTCTGGAATTCAACCTGCACAAGCTGGCCAGTGTGGGCGGAACCGCCATCGTCACAGCCCTGACCGAGGTGGTGGGCATGCTGCTGGTGGGGTATTTGACCGGGCAGGCCATGGGCTGGGCCACCATGGACAGTATCTTCCTGGGCGGCATGCTCTCCATGAGCTCCACAACCATCATCATCAAGGCCTTTGACGAACTGGGCGTCCGGCAGGAAAACTTTGCCCAGCTGGTCTTCGGCACCCTGGTGATCGAGGACATCGCCGGGATCTTCATGATGATCATCCTGTCCACGGTGTCCATCAGCCAGAGCATTTCCGGAGCGGCCCTGGCGCTGCAGCTGGGCGAGCTGGTCCTGTATCTGATGCTGTGGCTGATCCTGGGGATCTACATCCTCCCCTCCCTGCTGCGGCGGGCAGCGGCCTTCATGAACGACGAGACCCTGCTGTTGGTCTCCCTGGGCATCTGCTTCGGCATGGTGCTGTTGGCGGAGGCCCTGGGCTTTTCCTCCGCGCTGGGGGCCTTCCTGGCAGGCTCGCTGCTGGCGGGCACCGTCCACGCCGAGCGTGTGGAGCATCTGACCGGCGGCATCAAGGACCTGTTCGGCTCGGTGTTCTTCCTGTCGGTGGGCATGATGATCGACCCGTCCATGCTGCTGCGCTACGCCCTGCCCATCCTGATCATCGCCGTGGTGACGATCCTCGGCAAACTGGTGATCTCCTCCCTGGGCGTGCTGCTCTCCGGTCAGTCTCTGAAAAACGCCGTCCACTGCGGCTGCTCCCTGGCGCAGATCGGTGAGTTTGCCTTCATCATCGCGTCGCTGGGCATGTCCCTGGGGGTTATCGCGGACTACGTGTATCCTATTATTGTGGCGGTCTCCATCGTCACCACCCTGACCACGCCCACCTTCATCAAGAGCGCGGACCGTATCTACGGGCTGATCCACAAGGCCCTGCCCGCGAAGCTAGCCGACAAGCTGGAGCGCTACACCAGCGACGACGACAGCGAGAAGGCCCAGGACAGCGACTGGCTGCTGTTCCTGCGCCGCTATCTGAAGCGCACGGTGCTCTTCGGCGCCCTGATGGCCGGGGTGTCCCTGATCGGTCAATATGTGCTGTACCCGCTGCTGACAAGGATGCCCCTGGCCGACCGGCCCATCCGCTTCCTCTGCGCCGGCTTCTGCATCCTGGGTGTGGGCCTGTTCATCCGGCCCATGCTGGACCTGCACTCCACTGAGTACACGACACTCTGGGTCAAGAATCGCCGCTATCGGCTGCCGCTGGTTACCCTGACCGCTCTGCGCTTCGTGCTGATCGTGCTGCTGGCCTTCTTCCCCCTGCAGGAGTTGCTGCATGTGGGCGGCGGCTGGCTGCTGCTGATCGTGGCGCTGGTCATGTATCTGATTTATCGGAGCGGCTGGATGTCCTCCGCCTATATCTCAGCCGAGGCCCGCTTCATGGCCAACTTCAACGAGCGGAACCTGCAGCGGGGCAGGGACGATGACATCGAGTGGCTGGACGAAAAGCTCTATGTGGAGCAGATCGAATGCGCGGAAGCGCTGGCGGGCAAGTCGCTGCGACAGCTGGAATGGGGCCGCCAGTTCAGTGTGAACGTCATAAAGGTCATCCGCGGCCGCCGCACGTTCAATATGCCCTCCGGCAACCTGGAACTGCGAAAGGGAGACCAGCTGTATCTGCTGGGTCGGGCGGAGGATCTCCGTTCCCTGCGGCTGAGTCTGGGCATCCAGGAGGCCATGGAGCTGCCCAGCCTGCGGCAATTCACCGCTGGGCAGAGCGACGAGGCCACGGATGTCTACGCCTTCGCCATCCCGGTGGGCAAGGACTCCGCCCTGCGGGGCAAGAGCATTCGGGACAGCGGCCTGCGGGAGCGCTATGACTGCATGATCTTAGGCGTGCAGCGGGACAAGCTGCCCATCCTGCAGCCGGATATCAGCATGACCATGCAAAACGGCGACCTGGTATGGGTGCTGGGCAGCCGCCGCATGGCGGAAAAGCTGCTGGCCGGCGCGCTGACGGAGTAAAACGTTTCCCTCTACAACAAAGAAGCCATCACCTTTTGACGGGTGATGGCTTCTTTGTTGTATTTTACTCTAGATAATGATGCACTTCTTGGGGCAGTTTTCGGCACAGGTGCCGCAGCCCACGCACGCATCCTCGTCCAGCTTCCAGGTCTTGTTGGCACGATCCACTTCCAGAGCGCCCACCGGGCACTTCTTGGCGCAGATGGTGCAGTAGACGCACTTGGACGGATCCTGGACCGGCTTGCCGTCGTCCCGCGGCTGGATGGCGGGCGCCGCCTCGGCAGGGGCAGCCGCCTTCTCCTCGGCGGGCTTGGCTTCCGCAGGCTTGGCTTCCGCCGCGGGGGCCGCCGGCTTGGGCGGGGCCTTCTTGACAGGCGGCTTGCGGATGTGGGTACCGGTGACCAGCAGATCCTCCTCCTTGGTGGCGATCATGTGGTAATCCCGGCTGAACTCGATAGCGCCGTGGCAGAAGTCCATGCAGGTGGCGCAGAAGGTGCAGGAGCCCAGGTTGAAGGTACGGGTGACCTTGTCGCCCTCCTCCGTCTTCTCCACCACGGTGGTGATGGCGTTGCCGGAGCAGACACGCTCACACATGCCGCAGTTGATGCACTTCTCCGGGTGATAGACGATGCGTCCGCGGTAATTGAGCGCCGCCTCGCTGGGGACCACCGGGTACAAGACCGTGCTGGGCTTCGAGAAAAGTTGGGATATGGCCTCTCTCACAAACGGGAAATCCATTACTTCATCTCCCTCCTTTTTTCCTGCAGGATCTTGGTGGCCAGGGCCAATCCGTCGATCACTGCCTCGGGCTTGGGGGCGCAGCCCGCCACGTCCACGTCCACATGCACGTACTTGGACAGGGGGCCCGCGATGGAGTAGCTCCCGCGGAACACGTTGCCGGACTGGGGGCAGGAGCCCATGGTGACGATGCAGCGGGGTTCCGGCACCTGGGAGATGGCCCGGAGCACGCGGGGCAGGGACTGAGCCGTGACCGGCCCGGTGACCACCACGATGTCCGCGTGACGGGGGCTGCCCGCCAGCTTGAAGCCCAGACGCTCCGCGTCAAAACGCGGGGTCAGGACCGCGACCAGCTCGATATCGCAGCCGTTGCAGGAGCCGGCGTTGATGTGGAAGAGCCACGGGGATTTGCCGGTGCTCTCTTCAATAAGTTTCTTAAACATGCGCACCCTCCTTACATCCCGTACCAGGCCAGGACCAGGCTGATCACAGCAAGGCCCGTGACCACGGTCCAGTAGTACTTGAAGATCTGCTCGATGCGAAGTCTGGCAGTGACCGCGTGGACCAGAGAGATGCTGACAATGGTGAGGATCGCGCACAGCACGAGCAGCACCACGATGCCGATCAGCACCGCAACCGCGCCGGCAGCGCCGCCGGTCAGACCCCAGCTGAGCAGCATCCTGTCGATGCCGCCGCCGATGCCGCCGAAGAACAGCGCCACAAAGAGGCTGGTCATGGTGAGCATCTTGACCGCGTGGCTCAGCTTGTACACGCCCAGGGGCGCGCCGCTGTATTCAGCCAGCATGCCTTCGCAGATCTCGGTCTCCGCCTCCGCCGCGTCAAAGGGGTGGTTGCCGGTCTCGCCGGGGATCACCATCAGCATGGCGATGGCAGCGACGATCATACTGGGCGTGCCGATCAGGCTGCCGTGCTCCGCCTGCCAGGCCACGATCTGCGTCAGGGAGAAGCAGAGGCCGGTGCCCATGGCGTTGCCGACCGCCTTGCCCACGGCCAACAGAACCAGCACCAGAGGCAGCTCCACGGAGATGATGGTGACCATCTCACGGCTCAGACCCACGCCAGCGTAGGGGGAGCCGGAAGCCGCGCCGCCCATGATGGTGGACAGGGCCGGGATCAGCAGCAGATAGAGGATCACGATGATATCCGCCACGCCGGAGAAGGCGCTGAAGTTGAACACGGGGATGAACAGCTGGATCACCACCAGCGCCGCCAGGCCCACCAGCGGGGCCAGCAGGAAGGCGGTCCGGGAGGCTGCGGCGGGGACGATGGTCTCCTTGCCGCAGAGCTTGAAGAAATCATAGAAGGGCTGCAGGATCGGGGGGCCCACGCGCTTCTGCATCCTGGCCACGATCTTGCGGTCAATGCCGCACAGCAGCAGGCCGGACAGGAAGCAGAACAGGAAGCCGGGGAAAATCAGAATATACAGCAGATACTTGATCGCATCCAAAACTAAACTCATGCTTCCCACCTCCTTACAATACGATCATGGCATAGAGCAGGGCCAGGGCCAGAGCCACGACCGCCCACAGGGCATAGTCGTTGACCACGCCGCTGTGCAGCTCATGCATGAAGCCGAAATAATGTCTCCAGTTGTGCTTGAAGCCCCAGAACAGATCGTCGCCGCCCACCTGGGAGTAGACGCTCTGCTCGCCGCCGAAGAACAGGTCGTACTTGCCTTCGACCTTGGCGCCCTGGTTCTCGCTGACCCGATCGTACTTGCTGCTCAGGGCCACGATGCAGATGGCCAGCAGGGCGATCATCAGGATGCACAGCCAGGAGATAGGACTCCAGACGCCGGGCTCGGCAAAGCTGACCGCCTGGGCCACAGGGGCATTGGCGCCCATGACGCTCTCGGCATAGCCGCCGCCCATCATGGCGTTTATGTAGCTGCCCACGTTGAACACCGCGCGGGTAGCAGGCTCGGTCAGATAGGTGGTGACCAAGCCCGGGAACAGGCCGGTGAGGATGCACAGCAGAGCCAGGATGCCCATGGCCAGACGCATGCCAAAGGGAACTTCCTTCACGTTCTCATATTCCTTGGGCAGCTGGCCGAAGAAGACCGACTGGGTGACCTTGACGAAGGAGGCCAGGGTCAGGGTGGAGGTGACTAGTGCGATGATGGTAACCAGCAGGAAGCCGATGTTGCCGCTCTCCACAGCCTTCATGTAAGTGGCCTGATAGATCATCCACTTGGAGGCGAAGCCGTTGAAGGGCGGGATGCCGCTGATGGATGCGGCACCGATCAGGAACAGGACCGTGGTGTGGGGCATCTTCTTGGAGAGGCCGCCCAGCTTGTCCAGGTTCGTGGTGCCGGTCTCGTGCAGCACAGCGCCGGCCGCAAGGAACAGCAGGCCCTTGAACAGGGTGTGGTTCATGGCGTGGTACAGGCCGGAGGAGATGCCCATGGCCGTGTACAGACCCACCGCCGTCAGCACATAGCCGATCTGGG
>JAFUES010000082.1 GCA_017470325.1 Oscillospiraceae bacterium | reverse complement strand
TCACCGGCAGCTTCAGCTCATTAGCAATGGCACAGACGATGCCGCCCTTCGCCGTGCCGTCCAGCTTGGTCAGCACAATGCCGGTCAGGCCGGAGGTCTCCAAAAACTGCTTGGCCTGGATCAAGCCGTTCTGGCCGGTGGTGGCGTCCAGGACCATCAGGGTCTCCACATCCGCCTCCGGCAGCTCCCGGTCAATGATGCGGCGGATCTTGCTCAGCTCGTTCATCAGGTTCTGCTTGTTGTGCAGGCGTCCGGCGGTATCGATGATGATCACATCCGTACCCCTGGCCTTGGCCGCGCAGATACCGTCATACACCACGGAGGCCGGGTCGCTGCCCTCCTCATGGCGGACGATCTCCGTCCCAGCCCGCTGGGCCCAGATCCCAAGCTGCTCTGCCGCCGCGGCGCGGAAGGTGTCCCCTGCCACCAGCAGCACGTTCTTTCCCTGGGCCTTCAGCTGGGAGGCCAGCTTGCCGATGGTGGTGGTCTTCCCCACCCCGTTGACGCCGACCATCAGGATCACGGAGGGCTTGCTGCCCAGCTTGAGGGAAGTGTCTCCCGCGTCCAGCAGCTTGCTGAGCACCTGGATCAAGCCCTTGCGTGCCTCGTCCCCGTGGCGGTAGCGATCCTCCCAGGTCTTTTTCCGCATGAGATAGACCACCCGCTCCGCTGTGGCGGCGCCCACATCGGACAGCACCAGCAGCTCTTCCAGCTCGTCATAAAAGTCCTCGTTGTCCGGGGCATAGTCCTGAAACAGCTCTTCCAGATCCTCCAGATTGTTCCGGGTCTTGCTCAGGCCCGTAAAGATCTTATCAAAAAATCCCATGGATCTTACTCCTCTATCGTCTTCTGCGCCTCTTCCAGATCCAGCTCGATCACGGTGGAGACGCCCTTTTCCTGCATGGTGACTCCATAGAGCAGGTCAGCCTCCTCCATGGTACCGCGCCGGTGGGTGATCACCAAAAACTGGGTCTTGTCCGCCATGCGGCGCATGTACTCGGCAAAGCGGGTCACATTGGCCTCGTCCAGGGCAGCCTCGATCTCGTCCATTACACAGAAAGGTGTGGGCCGGACCTTCAGGATGGCAAAGTACAGGGCGATAGCCACGAAGGCCATCTCACCGCCGGAGAGCAGGCTGATATTGGACAGGGCCTTGCCGGGCGGCTGGGCCTTGATCTCGATGCCGCATTCCAGCACATTGTCCTCATCCTCCAGAGCCAGGGCCGCCCGGCCGCCGCCGAACAGCTCCAGGAATGTCTCTCGGAAGCACTTGTCGATCTCCTGGAAGCGCGTCAGGAAGACTTCTTTCATCTCTCCGGTGATCTCACCGATGATCTCTTCCAGTTCTTTCTTGGCCTTCTCCACGTCATCCCGCTGCTCAGACAGGAACTGATAGCGGGTGTTGACCCGGTCATATTCCTCGATAGCGCCGATATTGGGCGTACCCAGAGCGCTGATCTGGCGACGCAGATCGTGGATCTCTTTGTTGGCCTTCTGCAGGTTCTCCACCGGCTGACGCACCGCCGCGGCGGCGCTATGGCTCAGCTCATAGTTGTCCCACAGCTTGTCCAGCAGTTGTTTTTCTTCCAGGTCTGCGGCCAGCTTCTTCTGCTCGATGCGGGCAGCCTGCCGCTCCAGCTCCAGGATCTGGGCGTTGCGCTCCTGCGTCTCTTTCTCCGCCCGGGTGCGTTTGCCCTCCAGCTCCAGCTTCTTCTGGCTGATTTCCGCGATCTCCGCGCGGATCCCGGCGCTTTTTTCCCGGATCTCCGTCAGCTGCTGTTCTTTTTCAACCAGGCGGCTCTTGAAGCTCTCGATCTGCCGTCCGGCGGCTTCCAGGGCACGCTGCTGGGTCTCACTGTCTCCGGTCAGGCTTTCCAGCAGCAGCGTAAACTGCTGCACGGAATTCTTCGTGGTCTTCCACTCCGCCTCAAAGGAGGCGCTGCGGCTGCGGAGCTCCGCCTGGTCCTCCAGGGCCATATCCAACTGATAGCGGACAGCCGCCACGCCGGACCTTGCCTGAGCCAATTCGGCCGCGCACTTCTTTTCCTGCTCGGCACTGCGTGCTCTCTGCTTCTTCAGCTTTTCCAACTCATTGGCACGGGACAGGATGCCGGTGTTTCTGGCACTGCTGCCGCCGGTCATGGAGCCGCCGGCGTTAATCATCTGCCCGTCCAGAGTCACGATGCGAAGCCTGTTGCCGTTGGCCTTGGACATGTGTACCGCGTCGCCCAGGGTCTCGGCCACGACGGTCCGCCCCAGAAGATTGGCAAAGATCTGGTCATACCTGGGATCAAAGCGGACCAGTTCATAGGCGATGCCCACGAAACCCGGATCGCGCTCCGGCGCATCCTTCATGACGCTGCCGCGAATGGTGTCCACCGGCAGGAAAGTAGCCCGCCCGGCGTCCATACGCTTGAGCATCTCGATGGCCTGGCGGCCGTCGTTTTGGGTATCGATCACGATATTCTGGGCAGCGGCGCCCAGGGCCGTTTCAATGGCCAGGGCACATTCCTCATCCGCCCGAAGCAGGTTCGCCACCGGGCCGTGTACTCCCTTGAGGTTGCCCCGCTGGGCCTCCCGCATCACGGTCTTGACCGCGCGGGAATATCCCTCGTAATCTTTCTCCATTTCGCTGAGCATGTTGATGCGGGAATCCATGCTCCGCCCCTCGACTTCCAGCGAGGTGGCCTGCTGGCTCAACTGCTCGACCATGGCTTCCCGGTTCTTCAGCTTCATCCGGCAGCCGTCAAGTACATTGTTGTTCTGAGCCGTCTCCTGAGCGAGGGCGGCCAGCTCTTTCTCGATCTCCGCAATGCGGCTCTCGCCCTCACCGATGCTGGCACGGATCTCCTCCGCCCTGCGGTCCCGCTCGGCGATATCTCTGCGCAGCCGCTCCAGCTGCTCTGTGCTGCTCTGGACATTGGCCCGCAGCACCGCAGCCTCAGACTCACAGGCGGCGGCCGCCGCATCTGTGGCGGAGAGGCGCTCCCGCGCCTGCTCACTCTCTACATCCTTCTGGTGCATCCGCTCGGTGATGCTGCCGGAGGAGGCATACAGCGCCTCCAGAGAGGCCTTGGCCCGCTCCAGGTCCTGCTGCGCCTGGCTAAACTCCAGCTGAACGCTGTCCGCCTGTGCACGCAGCCTGTCCAGCGTCGCCATCCAGACGGAGATCTCCTGCACGCGCAGTTGATCGCGCAGCACCAGATAGCGTTTGGCGGTCTCCGCCTGCTTTTGCAGCGGGCCTACCTGCAGCTCCAGTTCTTCGATCTTATCGTTGATACGCAGCAGATTTTCATCGGTCCGCTGCAGTTTGCGCTCAGCTTCCTCCTTGCGGTAGCGGAAGCGGGAGATGCCCGCCGCCTCTTCAAAAACCTCGCGGCGGTCGGTGCTGCGGCTGGAGACGATCTCCGCGATGCGGCCCTGGCCGATGATGGAATAGCCATCACGCCCCAGGCCGGTATCCATCAGGAGGGAGTGGATGTCCTTGAGGCGGACGGATTCTTTGTTGATGAAATACTCGCTATCGCCGCTGCGGTAATAACGGCGGCTGAGCATGACCTCGCTGCCCTCGTAGTCGAAAATATGGGCGGAGTTGTCAATGATCAGCGATACCTGGGCAAAGCCGAGGGCATTTCGCTTCTCGGTACCGCCGAAGATCACGTCCTCCATCTTGGAGCCGCGCAAGGCTTTGCTGCGCTGCTCGCCCATGACCCAAAGGATGGCGTCCGATATATTGGACTTGCCGGAACCGTTGGGGCCGACGATGGCGGTTATGTCTTTTTCAAATGTGAGCCGGGTCTTGTCCGGGAAGGACTTGAAGCCCTGGATCTCCAACGCACGTAAATACAAATGACTGACCTCAATCTGAGAATTTGGATTTTTGCAATAACTAAATGATTATACCGTATCTTCTGTTATTTTTCAATGGAAATCACGCAGATTTCCCCGCTTTTTATATCTGCCGGTCGGACTTTCAAAGACTCCAGTCCAAACACATTACACAGCTTTCGCACATTCTCCTTATGCTGCCCCACCATCTGGGACAGGTTTTCCGGCGCAACGCCAAGGATCACCCTGCCGGAAGCGCCGCTCGCTCGCAGAAGAAGTTCTGCCTTCTCATACAGGATCCGGCTCTTGACCAGCTCGCCGAGAGCGGGGTGATAGGCCCCGGCAACAGCTGCGCCGCCGGAGAGTTCCTCTGTGGGATTGAGCCCCAGGCGGATCACCGGGATCCCGGCCCTCTGGAACAGGGGCAGCAGCTTGGCGCAGACCCGTACGGCGTGCTCCACACTGTGCTCCCGATACCGTCCGCTTTTCCACAGCGCATACAGCGCCGTGTCCCGCACGATGACGGTGGGATAGATCCGCACCCCGTCAGGCTGCAGTGCGATCAGCTGCCGGGCCGTCTCCATGTCTTTCTCGTCATCGTCGCCGGGCAGGCCTGTCATCATCTGCAGGATCAGGCGGAAGCCTTTTTCTTTGATGAGCCGTGACGCCCGCTCCACATCCGTCGCCGTATGGCCTCGCCCGGAAAGGCGGAGCACCTGCTCGTCCATGGACTGGGCCCCCAGTTCTATGGTCTCCACACCGTAGTCCCACAGCCGCATGAGCACAGTCTCATCGATGGCGTCCGGCCGGGTGGACAGGCGGATCGCATCGATCTCTCCCCTGTCCAGCGCTTCCTTGGCGGCGGCAAGCAAAGCCGTCTGCTCCGCTACGGGGATGGCTGTAAAACTCCCCCCATAAAACGCCAGTTGCCGCTTTGCCCCGATAGGGGGCAAGGCGGCTGCTTGTTTGATCGCTTCCCGCACGGTATCCGCTGTGGCAGGCTGCTCCGCGCCGGAAATGCGGTTCTGATTGCAGAACACACAGGCGTGAGGACAGCCCAGATGGGGCACGAACACCGGGATGATGGACTCTCTGGCGCTCATGCCTGCAAGGTCTCCAGAGCCTGTTTGGCGGCCATCTGCTCGGCCTCCTTTTTGGTACGTCCCGTGCCTTCGCCGGCGCTGACGCCGTTGATGCTCACCCGGAAGGTGAAGCGCTTGTTGTGGTCCGGGCCGCTCTCGCCGATGAGCTCATAGGCGATATGCTGATCCGCCTTACGCTGCACCAGCTCCTGCAGCACGGTTTTATAGTCCTGGCTGCGGTGCTCCTCGCTGATCTCCGCGTCTTTGAGCACCCGACTCATGATAAAGGACTTGGCCTGTTCCAGACCGGCGTCCAGGTACATGGCGGCGATGATCGCCTCCACCATATCCGCCAGGATAGACGGCCGCTCCCGGCCGCCGCTGCGCTCCTCCCCCTTGCCCAGGCGCATATACCGGCCCAGGTCCAGGGCCAGCGCCGCCTTGTGCAGGCTGCTCTCACATACCAGCTCCGCCCGCAGGCGAGTCATGCTGCCCTCGGGCAGGGACGGCTCATGGGCATACAGGAACTCCGCCGTGGTGAAGCCCAGGATCGAGTCCCCCAGAAATTCCAGGCGCTCGTAGCTTTCACAGTCCACGCCATGCCTTTCATTGGCATAGGAGCTGTGGGTCAGAGCTGTTTCCAGAAGTCTGCGGTTGCGAAACGTATATCCGATTTTTTTCTCAAGATCCCCCATGGTTTACTCGGCCTTGAGCTTCATGTAATCGATGTTTTCGGTGATATCCCCGATGATCCCGGACTCCGCAAAGGCCTTAGCCTGCCGCATGGCGGCGAAGAAGCTGGCCGCATTGGAGGAGCCATGGGCCTTGATGACCGGCTTGCTGATGCCCACCAGCGCCGTGCCGCCCACTTCGTTCACATCCATGGATTTCTTCATGGCGGCCAGGTCGCCCTTCAGCACT
>JAFUES010000081.1 GCA_017470325.1 Oscillospiraceae bacterium | reverse complement strand
GGCGCCCAGTCCGTCACCGGACCCAAGCCCCGACCCAAGCACCAGTCCGAGCCCCACACCAGCGCCTACGCCTACACCCACACCCACACCTACGCCGACGCCTACACCTACACCTACACCGGCACCCACACCGGCGGCGATCCGCTACGCGACGGATAATCTGCCGGTAAAGAAGCTGCTGGTAGGCAGGACGCCGCCCAAGGATGAGACCTTCCGGTTTACCCTGACGGCGGTCAGCACCAGCGTCGGCGAGCTGAAGGGGAACCTGCCCATGCCTTCCGGCTCGAAGGACCAGAAGAAGACCATCAGCCTGAAAGGACCCGGGGAGACAGAATTCGGCCTGATCACCTTTACCATGCCCGGTACCTATATATATCAGGTTCGGGAGGTCAATGATAAGGCCAGCGGCTATACCTATGATGACAGCGTATATACCGTTACCTATGAGGTTCGGCAGGAGGGCAATGACCTGTTCGGGGTCCGCACGACGACCAAGAACAGCAGATCTGTCGCCAGCTGCATCTTCGTCAACGGCTATTCCACCCGGCCCAAAACCGGTGACAACCGAAATGCCGCCCTCTGGGGCGCGGTCACAGGGCTGGCGCTCTGCGGCGTTCTGGTTCCGGCGGTGATCCTGCTGCGCAAGCGCAGACGGAAATAACACAAGCAAAAAACAGAGAGGTAGCTTTGCCTCTCTGTTTTTATAGTTGACAGATACCCCCAAGGGGTATATAATGCGGGACGAATGGAGGGATGAATATGTCGGACCATTGCTGCGATAAGCCCCAAACGGAGGAGCAGTGTAACTGTCATAAGACCAAGGAGCGGGAGCCGGAAGAGTACAAACGCCTGATGAACCGGCTCAACCGGATTGAGGGACAGATCCGTGGGATCCGCGGGATGCTGGAACGCAGTGCCTACTGCCCGGATATTCTGGTCCAGGCGGCGGCGGCCAATGCGGCGCTGAACGCCTTCAGCCGGGAACTGCTGTCCAGCCATATTCGTTCCTGCGTGGTGAATGATGTGCGCTCCGGAAATGACGAGGTCATCGACGAGCTGCTTGCGACCCTGCAAAAGATGATGAAATAGGGGCAAAATAGCCCATAGAGGAAGTGTGTGAATATGACACAATATAATGTGACGGGCATGAGCTGCGCGGCCTGCTCGGCTCGAGTGGAAAAGGCGGTATCGGCGGTGCCGGGTGTGAGCGCCTGCTCCGTCAGTCTGCTGACCAACTCCATGGGTGTGGAGGGTACGGCGGATGAGCGTGCCATCATCAAGGCGGTAGAGGACGCGGGCTATGGTGCCAGTGTCAAGGGCGGAGAGAAGACCGCCTCCCAGGACGAAGACGCCCTGGTGGATCGGGAGACCCCGGTCCTCAAACGGCGGCTGATCGCGTCCCTGGGCTTTTTGCTGGTGCTGATGTATTTCTCCATGGGCCATATGCTGTGGGGCTGGCCCCTGCCCAGGTTCATGGACGGCAACCATGTGGCCATGGGACTGACCCAGCTGCTGCTGGCGGTCATCGTCATGGTCATCAACCAGAAGTTTTTCATCAGCGGCTTTAAGGGGCTGCTGCACAAGGCGCCCAATATGGATACCCTGGTGGCCATGGGCGCTGCTGCGGCCTTTGCTTACAGCACGTATGCGCTGTTTGCCATGACGGGGGCCCAGGTCAGCGGCGGCAGTGAAGCGGCCATGCCCTGGATGGACGAGTTTTATTTTGAGTCCGCAGCCACGATCCTGACCTTGATCACCGTGGGCAAGATGCTGGAAGCCCGGTCCAAGGGCAAAACCACGGATGCGCTGAAGGGTCTGATGAAGATCGCGCCCAAGACTGCCACGCTGGTAGTGGACGGGCAGGAGCGCACAGTGCCCATCGAGCAGGTGAAGAAGGGCGATATCTTTGTGGTGCGCCCCGGTGAGAACATCCCCGTGGACGGGATCGTCCTGGAGGGCAGCAGCGCGGTGGATGAGTCGGCTTTGACCGGTGAGAGCATCCCGGTGGACAAGGCTGCCGGAGATATGGTCTCTGCGGCCACGGTCAACCAGGTGGGCTTCATCCGCTGTGAGGCCACCCGCGTGGGAGAGGACACCACCCTTAGCCAGATCATCCGCATGGTCAGCGACGCCGCAGCTACCAAGGCGCCCATCGCCAAGGTGGCGGATAAGGTGTCCGGCGTGTTCGTGCCGGTGGTCATCACCATCGCGCTGATCACGACGGCTATCTGGCTCCTCGCGGGCAGGAGCGTGGGATTCGCGCTGGCCCGGGGCATCTCGGTCCTGGTCATCAGCTGCCCCTGCGCCCTGGGCCTGGCCACGCCGGTGGCCATCATGGTGGGCAACGGCGTGGGCGCACGCCAGGGGATCCTGTTCAAGACGGCGGCCTCCCTGGAAGAGACCGGACGGGTCCAGGTGGTCGCCCTGGATAAGACAGGCACGATCACCGCGGGTACGCCCAAGGTGACGGATATCCTGCCTGCGGAGGGCGTCAGCGCGGATGAGCTGTTGGCTCTGGCCGCGGCTTTGGAGAGCAAGAGCGAGCACCCGCTGGCGGGTGCGGTCCTGGAGCATGCGGCGGAAAAGGGGACAGCCTTGCGCCCGGTGGAGGATTTTCAGGCCCTGCCCGGCAACGGCCTGATCGCCAGTCTGGACGGAAAGCCCCTCTGCGGCGGCAGCCGCCGTTTCCTGGAAAGCCGACTGTCGCTACCCACTGCACTGATCGACCGGGCGGAAAGCCTGGCCGGAGAGGGCAAGACGCCGCTGTTCTTCGCCTGGGGTGAGCGCCTGCTGGGGATCATCGCCGTGGCGGATGTGATCAAGGCGGACAGCGCCCAGGCAGTTCAGGAACTGAAGAATATGGGCATTCATGTTGTTATGTTAACCGGTGACAATCAGCGCACGGCAGAGGCCATCGGCCGTCAGGCCGGCGTGGATGAGGTGATCGCCGGGGTCTTGCCCGATGGCAAAGAGAACACCATCCGGCGCCTGGCGGAAAGCGGTAAGGTTGCCATGGTGGGTGACGGCATCAATGACGCCCCGGCGCTCACCCGCGCGGACATCGGCGTCGCCATCGGTGCCGGTGCGGATATCGCAGTGGATGCGGCGGACGTGGTGCTGATGCACGGCAGCCTTCTGGATGTGGCGGCGGCTATCCGCCTGAGCCGGGGGACCTTGCGGAACATCCACCAGAACCTGTTCTGGGCCTTCTTCTACAATGCCATCTGCATCCCCGTGGCAGCCGGAGCCTTTGTGTGGGCTGGGCTGACCCTGAACCCCATGCTGGGAGCCGCGGCTATGAGCCTGTCCAGCTTCTGCGTGGTGACGAATGCCCTGCGGCTGAATCTGCTGAATATCCGTGACGCCAGCCATGACAAGCCGCTGAAACAGAGATCCCAGGAACCGATCCTGCCGCAAATAGAATCCGATCACAACAATCAAGAGGAGGAAACAAAAATGGTACAGACTTTGAAGATCGAGGGCATGATGTGCCCCCACTGTGAGGCCCGCGTCAAGAAGGCGCTGGAGGCACTGGATGGCGTGGAGAGCGCGGCGGTCAGCCATGAGGCCGGCACGGCCGTGGTCACCGGCAGCGTGGACTTCGAGACCATGAAGGCCGCGGTGGAGGCCCAGGACTACAAGGTCCTCGGCGTGGAATAAGCATCGCCCCAACGAAACAGGACCCTCTTTGCCAATGCAAAGAGGGTCCTGTTTCGTTTCGGCTGTTATAGGATGGACGCACCGTTCAAAACGGCCTGCGTCAGCGTGTCGCCTTGATAGCAGAGCTTCAAAGAAAAGAAGGGGACATCCTGCTGCAACAGGCGCAGAAAGATCTTATCACCCTCCCATATGGGCATAGTCAGCAGTTCCTCTTTGCCGATCCATGCCAGCTCGCCTTCCTCACAGGAAACAATTTCGCCGCTGAAATCGTCGGAAGTGAACAGATGCATATATTCCGTACCCCATTCGTCGGAGACGAAGGTGACAATTCCCCGATAACGCCAGCTGTGCAGCGTCAGTCCGGTCTCCTCCCGGACCTCTCGCAGCAGGCAGTCCTCCGGGCTTTCGCCCTCTTCAAACTTACCGCCTACGCCGATCCATTTATCCTTATTCTCATCTATGGTCTTTTTGACCCGATGGAGCATCAGGTATCTGTCGCCCCGTTCCAGGTAACACAGTGTGGTATTTCTCATGGGCCTGCTCCTTTTTTGTGTGGCATCATCTTAGCACAGAGGCGGAAAAATGGCAAGGCGCCCACAGCACGGGCACTGTTCTTGTCGTGCTGCCGCTTTTTCTTTGTGGAGTTGACTCTTTTGTTGATGGTATGCAGTGTATAATCAAAAAAATACAGTTGCCATCGATCCTGAATATGCTATCATTTTCCTGCAATTTTTTCAGAAATATATTGTAATCTTTTTGTAACCATGATATTATAATATAGTATCATGCCACGATTAGCGGCTGAGCAAAATGGTTCAAAAAGTTGTATGATGTTTTTTATCACACATCATTGAAAATGAGTACACTTTGCAGTAAAATAAACTGATAAAGTATATTTATTTTACGCATGATTGTGCATAAAAGGGAACGATAAACACAACTGCGGGGGCGACCTTCATGACAGAGAAAGAATTACATAAGCTGAAACGGGAAGATCTTCTCCGCCTGCTGCTGGCGCAGAGCCGTGAGGTTGCCAGACAAAAAGCGGAGATCGAAGAATTGAATAAAGAGCTTGCCGCCGCGATGGAAGGCAACGAGCGTTTAAAGGATAAGCTCAACGAGAAGGACGCTCAGCTGGAAAAACTCAAGAGCCGACTCAATGAGAAGGACGTTCAGCGAGATCAGATGAAGGTCCAGCTTTCGGAAAAAGATACGCAGCTGGAAAAGCTGAGGGGACATCTGGATGCGAAGGACGAAGAATTGAAGACCGCGCTGCGCAGGCAGCCGGTCTATACGCCTGCACCCCAGGCTGATTCGGAAAGCGAGCGCAGGCTCAGACGGCAATTAGATGATAGGGACGACGAGATCCGGCGACTCAAATCAAAGCTGTCACAGGCCCAGGCCCAGGGGCAGCAGTTGAGCGCACAGATCCAACAGCTGCAGGCGACGACCCGGCAAGGCGGCTATGACAGCTCCTCCGATCTGGAATATGTGATCGAGGAGTTTCAGGCGTCCACACAGGAACTGCGTGAAAAACTGAACGCCAAAGAGGCCCAGGTGGAGCGTCTGACCCGGCAGATGGAACAGAAGGAAGGCTCTCTGCGGGAGATCCGCACGGAGATGCAGGCCTGGCGCAACAGCCAGAAACAAGACCAGAAGCAGGCGATGACAGATCTGCGGTCCAGCAACGAACAGCTTTGCAGAACGCTGGAAGCCAAGGATGCGGAGATCCGGGAGTTGAAGCTCCGCTTGGAGCGGAAGGAAACAGAAGTCCAGGAGCTGTGGGCGCGCGTATGGAGTCTCGTCTCGCCCACTGCCAGACAGCAGAGCGAGGGCGAATAAGAGCGTTGGCAGCTGTGCCGGCAGATTCAGACATGCGCAGATAGCAACAGTAGGATCGTTCAAAAGAGGGTAAGACATGGAAGAGCAACAGGTTTCAATACCTTCCATTGAATTGCTGGAAGAAGAACTGAAAAAAGAACGATATAAGAGCAATTTCGGCCGGGTCCTCCGCAGCACGATCTTTTCTTTGTTGGTCGTGGCCGCGGTGGCGGTCATTATTGCGGTTTTGTTGATGCCGGTATTGCAGATCAGCGGTGTCTCCATGTCGAACACGCTGGACGATGGCGACATCGTGGTCACACTCAACGACTCAAAGTACAAGACAGGCGATGTGATCGGCTTTTATTTCAACAACAGTATTCTGATCAAACGAGTCATCGCGACATCCGGCGATTGGGTCGATATCGATGAAAGCGGCAATGTATATGTCAACGGGCAGCTGCTGTATGAGCCATATGTCAGCGATAAAGCTCTCGGCGACTGTGACATCTCCCTTCCTTACCAAGTTCCGGAAGGCAAGTGCTTTGTGATGGGCGACCATCGGGCCACCAGCATAGACAGCCGCAATACAGCGGTCGGCTGTGTCAGTAACGATATGGTCGTTGGCAGGCTCCTGCTGCGGGTTTGGCCGCTGACGGAGCTTGGCCCGGTCAAATAGATAAGCTTTGAAACGCTTTACATATATATCATGTAAGAAGAGGTAACGCCATGGGCGAGTCTCTGGAAAGACAAATCAATAACATATTGTCGGCACAGAAGTCACATAAGAGGTGGATAGCGATCTTTCTGTGTCTTGCTTTGATTGTGAGCCTGGCAACTGCCGCGGCCTTCAAGCTCAACGGCGTCGCCAAGACCCATAGTGAGCAGGTGCTGGACTGCCAGTTCGTGGCCCCCTCCGGGGAGGGCTGGGCAGATTATGTGGCCCATGTTCACAATGACGACTGCTATGATGCCGATGGTGTGCTGGTGTGTCCGCTGCCGGAAATCCGTGCGCATGTGCACACGGAGGATTGCTATACCACCGGCATGGTCCTGACCTGTGACCAGGAGGAAACAGAAGGACATGTGCATACGGAGGATTGCTATGGCCTGGTGCGGGGCGACCTGACCTGCGGCCTGGAAGAGAGCGAGGGCCACGCCCACACGGAAGAATGCTATAGTCTGGTGCGGGGCGAGCTGATTTGCGAAGATACGAGCGAAGAGCATGAACACAGCGACGAGTGCTACGCCTGGGATCGGGTGTTGACCTGCGAGCTGGAAGAGAGCGAAGGCCATATCCATAGTGATGCTTGCTATGCCTGGGAGGAAGCTCTGATCTGCGGCAAGGAAGCCGGTGAGGGCGCTCATATTCACGGAGACGCCTGCTACGAGACCCGCTGCTATCTCAGCTGCGGTCAGCAGGGTATCCATACCCATGACGAGTCCTGTTACGACGCCGACGGCAATCTGATCTGCGGCCAGCTGCAGCTGGTGGAGCATGTCCACAATGAGGACTGCTTCAAGACCGTGGAGTTGACTGCGGAAGAAGTGGCCGAGAAGGCAAAAAGAGAAAAAGAACAGAACCAAGAGAACCCGTACGGGGAGAGCGACTCCACTGCGGATGTGGAGAATGAGGCGATCTGGACCGCACAGTTCGAGAACCTAGAGCTGAGCGGCGACTGGAGCCGCGACGTGGTGGAGATCGCCAAGACCCAGCTGGGCTACGCGGAGAGCCAGAACAACTTTGAGGTAGTAGATGACGTCAAGAAGGGCTACACCCGTTACGGCGCCTGGTACGGTCTGCCCTATGGAGACTGGTGCGCCATGTTTGTCTCCTTCTGCCTGTACTACGCCGATGTTCCGGAGACGGCCTTCCCCTATGACTGCGGCTGCACCACCTGGATCGATGCCCTCACCGAGCGGGGGATGTATGTCCCGGCTGGTGAGTATCGACCCAAGGGCGGCGACGTGATCTTTTTCGATATGGACCGGAATCAGTTGTCCGACCATGTAGGTTTGGTGACTGACGTATATGATGTAAACGGCGCTACAGTGGTTGAGACCATTGAGGGCAACAATGTAAGCTATGTGGAGCGCTTTACCTATCCCCTCGGCTCCACGGCTATCCTGGGCTATGGTATCCTGCCGGAAAATCCG
>JAFUES010000080.1 GCA_017470325.1 Oscillospiraceae bacterium | reverse complement strand
TGAAAGCTTCCAGTGGTGGCAGGATTATTACGATGACGATTCCGGCTTTCTGCCCCGGGGCCTGCAGCGCGGTGTCCTGTCGGAGGACGGCATTTACAATGTCCTGGAGCGATACAAAGAACGGCTGGAAGAAACCGAATAAGAAACAGGAAAGCGCCTGCCGCATGGCAGGCGCTTTCCTGTTGGCGTTGTAGATCACAGACTGATATCCGGGGTGTTGTCCCGCTGATAGGAATACCAGTTCCCATTTTCGATCAGCTCTTCCCGAGCCAGCACAGAGAGCAGCGCGTCCGTCTGGCCGTGCAGCTCCAGCTGCTCATACATCTTGCGGTAGAAGCGCTCCATCTTCCCGTGGTCGGACAGCTGCCGGGGCAGAGACAGGCGGCCGTAATAGTTGGAGATAAACAGGGTGACAGCAGAAATGCTGCCCAGCAGAAGCTTCAAGAGTGTCCGGTAGACCTCCACATCCGGCACAAAAAGCCGGGGCTGTAAGATCAAACCGCCGCACAGCAATTCAAAGACCACGGCGGCGAGGTAAAGCGCGATGCTCAGCCCCAGAGCGGTCTGCACGACCCGTTCACTGACCCGATAGTCTTGGAGCGTCCGCCCGCCGGCCCACTGGTGATACTTCCGCTGGCCTTCCACCCAGCATTCCCGGATGTCATGTGCCTGCGTCGGAGCCTGGCCGATGACCAGCACGCACAGGGCGTCCATGATCCAGGCGGTTTCCTCCTGCTGGGTCCAGGACAGATGATCCGCGGCCTGGATGCCGCTGCCGGCATAGCGGAGGTAAGCCTGCACCCGCAGGGACTCCGCCAGGGCGCGGCACTCCAGATACAGCTGGTGGCAGTCAAAGCGGACCGCAAAGCGCCGGCAGCCCCAGGCGGCCAGCAGCATGGCGCCGCAGAGCAGGATCATCCAATAGGCCTCGGCCTCGTCGTAGAGCAGGAAAGCCATGGTCAGGAGCATGCTGGCAATGGCCAACCCGGCCAGCACCCGCCGGTATTTCTTCGCGGCGGCGCCGCTGATGGAACTGGCCGCCCCATAGACCTGTTCCATCCGTACAAGCAGGGGGTCGTCCCCGTGATCGGCTGGCAGAAGAGGGGCGTCCGTCTGCGGCTGCACCGCGGCCAGCGCGTTGAAGCGGTCTGTTCGGATGAGGATCTCCTGTACCTTTTCCCAGTTCCCCAGCGCATGCACAGTCCCTGCGGCCTCCTCCGTGTGCTCTCCGCGGGGCGTGAATACATGGAGTACTGCCTCGTTGCTGTCGGAGCGCAGGGAGACGCCGCGGGCGGGGAAATAGCTGCCCCGCAGGGCAAAGTCCACCGCCTCCGAGGTGCCGCAGGCTGCCGCCGTGCCGGGGCCGCCGTCCCACAGGGCCAGGAGCACATGGCAATGGGCGGCCACATAGATCCCCGCCTGGCGGTATTGATAGTCCCGATCCGGTCCCGTCTCCGGCAGGCGCTCCGTGGCGGGTGCGACGAATACCTGCTCCGCCCGGTCACAGTGATGGCGAAAGCGCGCGATGCCCGTTTCACTGAAGTCCGGTTCATAGTGATCCCGCTCCATGGGCAGCGCCGCGATCAGCGGGATGCCCAGCTCCTCCGCAGCGTCTGCGCAGAGCAGATCCCCTTCCTCGGCAAGGCTGTTGAGCATCAGGACCCGGGAGTGGGAGCACAGGTTTCGAAGCTTTTTCAGTTCATTTTTTACTGCTGCGTACAGCGCCGCATGGTCCTCCGGGCGGATGGCCCGATGGCCTGTGACACCGACCACAATGGGGATGGTACTATCTGTCGGCATGTTTCTATCCTTCTATTTCGATCTCAAAGTCATAGGGCTGCCCGTCCAGACTGTGGAGGGCCTGCTCCATGCTATGGGAGATCTTGATGGTTCGCAGGTTTTCCAGAGACAGCAGCGGCGTCAGGTCCGTCACCTGGTCGCTGTAGGCAAAGTGCAGCTCCTGCAGCTCCGGGTGCTGCTGCACCAGCGCGGTCAGGGCATCATCGCCGTCGATGCGGCAGAAGATGAGACTGATCTCCGCATCTGTGACCACGTCCTGCCACTGGGCAGAGTCATAACCGTTCACGTCCAGGGTGTCGATCCGCCGGATGGCAGCGAGGGGAGAGAAGTCCTCGATCCGGGTGTCGCCCAGGCCCAGCCAGATTCCGTTTTCTTCATAGGCGGCAGAGAAGTCGCAGCCTGCCAGCGGGGAGAGGTCACTGATCGCCGTGCTGCTCACATTCAGCTGGCGAAGCAGCGCCAGATTCTGTACGCCCTGGATCGACGAGATCCCGGTGTAGCGCAGTTCCAGCCCCTGCAGATCCTGCAGGGCGAAGGCGGCGGAGGCGTCGGCCAGCCCATAGCAGTGATCGACCTTCAGCCATTCCAGCTGTGAAAGGGCCTGGACGCCGTCCAGAGAACGCAGGGGCTGGGCGGCCAGAGTCAGATCCCGCAGACCGGTCAGGTTCTCAAAAAGGCTCAGATCCTCAATGCTGCCGGTGCCGACCGGGATCTCCTCGTCGGTCTGCCGGTCATAGAGAAGCACGCCCGGCCTGCCGTCCGTGATCTGATGCTCCCAGTCGTCCCAGATCTCATAGCGGTCGAGATCCACCAACTGATCGCCTGCGATACAGACGCACTCCACGCGCTTGAGCAGGGCCTTGGGCAGGGTGTTGAGTTCATCCAGACTCAGCAGCTCCACAGGACTGTCGTCGGCCTGCCAGCCGCTGTCGGGGTATTCCACGCGATAATCGAAGATGTAGCCCGCATCCACCAGCTCCTGGGCCTGCTCCGCCAGCTGCGGTGGAACGGTGAGGTGGTTGATCTGCAGCGGCCACAGCGGGGAGAGGTCACGGAGCTGATCCAGTCCGACCAGCTGCAGTTCTCTGTAGCTGCGCCCCGCGTCCAGTGCGTCCAGGAAATGAAGATCTTCCAGATCGACGATGCTTTCCAATCTGAGGGTATGGAAATGCAGTGAATCAAAAGCGGGCAGCGTATATTGACCTGTCAGCGACAGCTCGTCGAAGCTCATCTCTTCGATGGTGCTCCAATCCGTCAGACGCACACAGTCCCAGATCTCCAATGTGCCCGCGCCATTGCGCCCCAGTCGGGTCAGGTTTTCGATCCCGGCCAGGCTGGTCAAATGCTGTTGCTGATCCAGCTGCAGGCGATCGATGCTCAGTGCCGGAAGGCCAGTCAGGTCGACCAGGTTTCCACGTACCAGACTCAGCGTTTTGTTGACCTGGGGCAGGGCGGCCAGATCCACATCCCGGCATTCATAGAGCATCAGCTCGTCAATGACGCAGTTTTCCAGATAGGGCTCTACGGCGGCATAATTGCCGTTGGCGGGGTTGACATGCAGATACGCATAATGGGGAACGGCGGCCAGACCGGAATAGTCTCCGATATCCCCGGCAAAGCCCAGCTTCAGATCTCGCCGGTCGGCGAAGCTCTCCAGAAAATCCAGGTTATACAGGCTGCAGCTGTAAAGATGAATGTCGTTTAAATTCGATAAGCCGCGCAGGAAAGAGGCATCCCGCAATGCGGTGGGATTCCCGTCGCAGTGGATCATGATGCTGATCAGGCTCTCGCAGCCTGCAATGGGGGCATAGTCGGTCAAGCGATCACAGTATTCGATCTGCAGCTGCGTCAATTCTCCCTGGCTTTGCAGCACCGAAACATCCCGCAGCCTGTCCAGATTATCCAGGTACAGGCGTTTGAGATGGCGGCAGCCATCCAGAAAAGACAGATCCTGTACCGGCATGTAGCTCAAGGAGACCTCGATCAGTTTTTCGCAGTCCCCAAGAGAAGCGATCCCGCCGCCAGCCAGACCGCCGGCATTTTCCAGTGTGAGCCAGGCCAGTGCCGGGGGACAGAAGCCGGACAGATCCGCAGCTTCACCGCCATATAGATCCAGATTGACCCTTTCCAGCCGCGTGCAGTCCGTCAGCGGGCTATAGTCTGTGATCGGGCAGCGGTGCTGTTCATAGTTCATGATCCGCGCGCCCCGCAGCCATTCCAGGTCGCTGATGCTGCAGTCGGAAAGATACACGTCTTCCAATACGGTCAAGCCGCTCAAATCCGGCAGCAGCGCCGCGTCCGTGTCCACCAGCACCAGGTCCAGACGCTTGAGGGCGCGCATCAGGCCCAGAAAGCGCAGGTCCTCGTATTGCGTCAGCCGGTACTCATGGCCGTCCTCCCGGTCGTACCAATGAGGGCTGCCCTCCCAGGTGTCATAGGAAAACTCATCCTTTCCCGGCCAACCGGGTCTGATCTCGTTATTGAATTCGGTATAGGTGTAATAGAAAAAGCGGTCGCCTACGATGGCTACCGAGCCGATGTCTTCCAACTCCTCCAGCGTCAAACCCGCCGGGAGAACGATGGGCTCGTCACCCATGACCGGTGCCGCCTCTCCACCGGCGCGGCTGCCCCGCCAGATCAGCAGGCCAACCACCGCAAGCAGCAGCACGCCCGCCACGCTGAGGACCAGGGGCAGGCGGCTTTTCTTTTGGGGCAGGGCGGCGAGGATCCGCTCCGCCACCAAGGCCGCATCCCGCTGGGCGGCGGGGATGATGTTGCGGGCATACAGGGCGTTTTTGATGGCGCCCGGCATTTCCGCTTCATCCAGCTGCAGGGGCAGCACGTTTTCCGTGCCCGCGCCCAGCAGGCCCAGCAGCCGCTCCACGGCGGCCTCGTCGGCGTAGAAGTGCTCCGACAGACCCACCAGCACGATGTCGTCTGCTCCGGGGCTGCCCGTAGCCTCCGATACCCGCAGGCCCTTTGCCTGCAGGGCCTCCCGGACCGGGGCCAGCAGCGCCCGATCCGACTCCGTAAACAGTACGCGCAATTTGTGATTGCTCATGACACGGCCCTCCCTGCGGGATGTCTCAGTTCACCAGGACTACGACAAAGGACGCGCTGTCATTCCAGCGCAGCGGAAGCATCTCCCGGCTGACCGTCACAGTCTTCAAGCCGGGCAGGGCTTCCAGGGGTCTCAGATCTTGAATTTGCGTATGTTCCAAATGCAGGATCTCCAAACTGGGCAGCTCCTGCAGATCGTTGACGGTTCCCACGCTGCTGCCCGCGAGACTCAGCTCCCGCAGCAGCGTATGTCCGCTCAGGGCGGAGAGGTCTCCCAGGGGCTGACAGATCAGGTCCAGCCGCTCCAGGCCCACCGCGCTTTCCAGCAGGCTCAGGTCCGAGACCTGCCCCTGGATGACCGGCGCGCCGTTGACCCGGCAGACGCCGTCGGCGGTGAAGGCCACGTTATCCAGACTGTCCGTGACCATGTTCCCGCAGAAGTACAATTCCCGGACCTCTGCCAGCTGCCAGCGGTAAAGCTCGCCGCCGGGCGTGTCCAGCGCCCTGCGGATGGCTCGCTCCTGCTGGCTGTCGGGGAAGCTGACGGCGAAGAATCGCTCCGCCCCGCCCAGCTCCACTGTCAGCGCCGGGGTGGGGATGGGAGTCGGTTCCGCGGCCTCGACCGGGAGCTCCCGCCGGGGCAGGGGATCCCAGCGGCCGCTGGCCAGCGCGCCCAGCACGCCCGCCGCCGCCAGAAAGAACAGCAGGGAGGCGGCAAAGCCCAGTGCCCGCCAGGAGATTTTCTCCGTCCATTTATGGTGGAAGCGGCGGGGGAGAAAGCCGGAGCGCAGGATCGCCTCGGCCCGCTCCGCCGGCGTGTCCAGCAGGGGGATCTCAGGCGTACCGTCCAGCAGCTCATGCCATTCCTCCCGGAGGGGTACGTCCTCCAGACGGATCACCAGGATGGGCTTGTTCTGGCGTACGGCGGTGCGCATCTCGCTGAAGCAGTTGGGCGACTCCATGGCCCGGTCCGACAGGAAGAACAGTACCCGCTCACAGCTCTGCATATGCTGGGCGATGTTTGCGGGCCAGTCGCTGCCGGCGGGGATGCCCTCATCATACCACAGCCGCCAGCCCTTGTCATGCAGGATGCGGATGGTGTCCACCACCGCATCGGACTGCTTGTGGGCGTAACTGACAAAGAAAAAGGGGCGGGCGCCCTCATAGGGCTTGAAGAAGCTGCTCATGCACCCTCACCCCCGCTCAGCTCGATGGTGTATTCCCCATCGGGCAGGGACACCGCCTCCTGCAGCACCTGTTGGGGCAGACGGATCCGCTCCAGCGCGGGCAGTTGGGACAGCTCATCCCAGCTCTCCGGCAGGGCGTCCAGCTCCAGGATACGGAGCGCCTCCGCCAGCTCTTCGGTGATAGCGTCTCCGCCTGCGGCCTGACGCAGGGCGGAGCGGATCACCGGGTCATGGAACTGCAGCTCGTCCTGGGGAGCGCCCCGGAACCAGCCCAGATAGCGAAAGCCCAGGAAGGAGACCAGAAGCAGCACGGCTGCCAGCAGGGAGAAGATTTGGGTCAGCTTTCCGAAAAGGTCCTTGTCCCGGATCTGCATGGGCTGGCCCAGGATCTCCTGGGAGAAGCCGTCCGCGTGGATCACGGCGTCCTCCAGGGCCCCGGCGCTTTGGAGTTTGTACAGGGGGATGTGGGGGATGTCCTCCCGCAGACCCATGGAGAGCCGCCGGTCCTGGCCGTCGGGGTCCAGGCACAGGAGCTTCCGGTCATATTTCTGGTTGACGAGGATGTTGCTCTTGACGTCCTTGTCGGCGCAGGCTGCGTCCGTCAGATAAATCAGCGTCAGCTCTGCCCCGCCGGAGCGACTCTGACGGCGCAGCAGCTCCGAGGCACTGCCCGCCGGGCCGCTGCTGTACCAGACCCGGCAGCCGCGCTCCAGCAGCGGACGCAGGATCTTCCAGGCCCCGGCGCTGTCCGCCTGGGCAAAGGCAAGATACAGATAGGGCTCCTCCCCCTCGTAGGGGGGATAGCGTTTCATCCAGTCTTTCATGGTGATGTTCCTGATTACAGATGATAGATCCGCAGGCCGTCGAACTTTTTCAGCAGCTTCAGCATGCTGGTGAAGGGCTTCCAGTCCTTACCCTGATCCTCCTCCGATAAGGTGAGGTAGTGGGCGTGGATATCCTCGGCGCTGACTTCACCGTCCATGGTCAGCGCGTGGCAGCGCAGCTGCTCCCGCAGGGCGGCGCGCGCCTCGGGCGTATCCTCAACCAGCGGCAGCTTGGAATAGGCATTGCTGTGGCGCCAGCCCATGGCTTGGTGCTCCCGGACCCAACGCTCATGCTCCATGGGGGCGAATATCGCCGTCTGCTCCGGGGTGAAGGCGGTGACCATGGGAAAGTCCACAGGCCGGTCTGTGTAAAAGCAGTCCAGGGCGTTCAGATAGCGGCTGAAATTTTTGGCTCGGTTGATATTGGACAGCTGATATTCCAGGGACAGCCCCGCAAATTTGTCCTCCAACGCTTTTACTGTGGTTTCCGTCGGCATGTTTCGTCCATGCAGGGCCACAGCGAAATCATACAGGTGCAGGAAATTGCTGCCGGAGAGATAGGTGTGCTTGCTCCTGCGATTGGCCTGGCGGATCCCCGGCTCAATATGCAGGGGGCAGCTGCGGGTGTCTACGATCTTTTCGATATCGACGGTGAAGCGCTGCTCCTTTTCGGCCATGTCGCTGTAGGCCTTGAGCCGTGGGGGATCGCCTTCTTCGCCGCCCGCTTCCCAATCCCGGTACTGCTCCTGGAAGGCGTGGATCTTCTCCTGCTCCTCCTGGTCGTAGTAGTAGGTGGCGGTGATGGCGCCGCCGCTGAAATCGAAGTCCGCAGCCATGGGGTGCAGTTCCGTGCGGGAGTTGCGCCCGTAGGCGGTCCGGTCCCAGCACTGCAGCTCATCGCAGAGCATCAGCAACCAGGCCAGCGGGTGCAGCACGGCGCGCAGCGGCGCTTTCCGCTTCTCGGCGTCCTTGTAAAAGGCGATGGAGAACTTGTACAGGCTGTTGTGCAGAAGGATCGCCGACAGCGCATCCACATGCATACGGGTCAGACTTTCGGCGCCCAACTCCTCCACCAGCTCCTGATAGAGACGGGAGGCGCTGAAAAAGGCGTGGTCCATAAAATACCCGAAGCGGTCCGGCGCCACCGGTTTCCAGTTGATCACGGAGCGCAGATAGGTCTCCGAGAAGCCGTAGGCCTTGCCCAGCTCGTTGGCGATATCGTGGGCCAGCAGTTCACCGACGGTCTCAAAGTGCTGCCCGTACAGGGTCTCAAAGTGGACCTTGCCAACCTCGTCCAGGGCGGTCAGCGGCTCCACATCGTGGTAGGCCAGATACAGACTGCCCTTGCCGCGCTCCTGATTGTCCACCTCGAAATAGCTCATCAACTGCTCAAAGGGCAGCTCGAAGGGGTAGCCGATGTCGTGGAACAGGGCGGTCAGGCCCCAGTATTCCAGAAAAAGATTGGCGGCCTCACAGGCCTTCGGGGACTGCTCCTCTCCGGCGGGCAGCCGGTAGAAGCGGCGGAAGGTCTCCCGATAGGCGGCGTTGGTCTCATAGATAGCCAGGCCCAGAGCAAACACATAGACCGAGTGGGAATAGTGGTCCCGGTGCTTCATCAGCAGGGAGCTGCCGTTGGCCTCATATTCCGACAGAAGCTCCACCATCCGCTTGGACCTGCCGTAACGGCCCAGGAACATCTCCAGATAGCAATAATAGACCGTGTAGGCGTCCTCTGCCACACCGGAGTCGATAAAGGTCTCCAGCGCTTTTTCCAGGCAGAGCCGATTCAGGTCCATCTCCATGTTGTAGGGGATCTGCCCCGGGACGAGACTCTTCCCCTGGTATTTGCCTGTGCGTTGCTCCTCAGCCTGGATCTGGACGTTGAAAAGCAATCCCTCGCAGCGCTCATGGAGAAAACGCAGCGCGGCGGATTT
>JAFUES010000079.1 GCA_017470325.1 Oscillospiraceae bacterium | reverse complement strand
ACGCAGGCGGGCTTTCGTCAGCTTGTACAAGAGAGCGGGAGCAGGGAAGCACTTCAAGAAGAAGTTTTTACCAAATATACACGGAAGATGAATATTCATTCGGAAAAACCTTGACAATATTCAATATTTGGCCTATAATCAGCGCATAAAAATTCAATGGAGGCATACCCATGAACAAAGAAAACATTAAAAAAGTCGTGCTCGCCTATTCCGGCGGTCTGGATACATCCGTCATCATCCCCTGGCTGAAGGAGAATTACAACAACTGCGAGGTCATCGCCGTCTCTGGCAATGTGGGCCAGGCCGACGAGCTGGAGGGGCTGGAGGAAAAGGCCCTCAAGACCGGCGCTTCCAAGCTGTATGTGCTGGATCTGACGGAAGAGTATGTGGACGATTTCATTATCCCGTGCATGAAGGCCGGGGCCGTCTATGAGGAGTACCTGCTTGGCACCAGCCACGCCCGCCCCGTTATCGCCAAGGGCCTGGTGGAGGTCGCGCTGAAGGAAGGCGCCGACGCCATCGTCCACGGCTGCACCGGCAAGGGCAACGACCAGGTCCGCTTCGAGTTGGCCATCAAGCACTTTGCCCCCAATATGCCTGTGATCGCCCCCTGGCGGGAGTGGAACATCAAATCCCGCGATGAGGAGATCGACTACGCCGAGGCTCACAATGTGCCTTTAAAGATCAATCGGGAAACCAACTACTCCAAGGATAAGAACCTGTGGCATCTGAGCCACGAGGGTCTGGACCTGGAAGATCCGGGCAACGAGCCCCAGTATGAGAAGCCCGGCTTCCTGGAGATGGGCGTATCTCCCATCCAGGCGCCGGACGCGCCCACCTACATCACCCTGGACTTTGAGCAGGGCAAGCCTGTGGCCCTCAACGATGAGAAGCTCAGCGCCAAGGAGATCATCCTCAAGCTCAACGAGCTGGGCGGCGCCAACGGCATCGGTCTGCTTGACATCGTGGAGAACCGGCTGGTGGGCATCAAGTGCCGCGGCGTCTATGAGACACCGGGCGGCGCCATCCTCTATAAGGCCCATAGCGTGCTGGAGAGCATCTGCCTGGACAAGATGACCCTGCATGAGAAGCAGAAGCTGGCCATCACCTTCGGCGAGCTGGTCTACAACGGCCAGTGGTTCACCCCTCTGCGGGAGGCTCTCAGCGCCTTCGTGGACAAGACCCAGGAACGGGTCACCGGCAAGGTCCGGCTGAAGCTCTACAAGGGCAACATGATCAACGCCGGTGTCTGGAGCCCTTACTCCCTGTACAGCGAGGAGATCGCCACCTTCGGCGAGAGCGATTACAACCAGGCGGACGCCGCCGGCTTTATCAACCTCTACGGCCTGCCCATCCAGGTCCAGGCCATCGTAGACGGAAAATAAGAACAGATCATACTTGCTTATCCTGCACGGTTTTTGCCGTGCAGGATATTGTGCAAACATAGGCAAGGGGCTCAGCCCCTGCATCAAGAGGAGAACGACATGCCGAAACTTTGGGCCGGCGTTACCGCCGGCATAACCGATCCTGTGGCCGATGATTTCAATTCCTCCATCCGCTTCGACAAGCGGATGTACCGCCAGGATATCCAGGGCAGCATGGCCCACACCGCTATGCTGGCGGCCCGGGGCATCATCAGCGAGGCGGAGCGGGACTGTCTGACCGACGGCCTTGCGGGCATTCTGGAGGATCTGGAATCCGGTGCGCTGGTCTTCGACCTGCAGTGCGAGGATATCCATATGTTCGTGGAGCAGGAATTGACCAAGCGCATCGGTGACACGGGCAAAAAGCTGCATACGGCCCGAAGCCGCAATGACCAGGTAGCCCTGGACCTGCGGATGTATCTCAAAGAGGAGATCGCGGAGATCAGCGGGCTGACCAAGGCGCTGACTGCTGCCCTCACCGATGTGGCGGAGGCGCACAAGGCCAGCATCATGCCCGGCTACACCCATCTGCAGCGGGCCCAGCCGGTGAGCTTCGGTCACTATCTGATGGCCTATGCCATGATGCTGCTGCGGGATCTGGACCGGCTTGCCGACTGTAAAAAGCGCATGAACGTCTCTCCCATCGGCTGCTGTGCCCTGGCGGGCACCACCTACGACACAGACCGGTATATGGAGGCGGAGCTGTTGGGCTTTGACAGCATCAGCCTCAACAGCATGGACGGCGTGTCGGACCGGGACTTCGCCGTGGAACTGCTCAGCACCCTCTCCATCGAGATGATGCACCTGTCCCGCCTGGCGGAGGAGCTGATCCTCTGGGCCAGCTGGGAGTTCAAATTCATCGAGATGTCCGACGCTTACACCACCGGCTCCTCCATCATGCCGCAGAAGCGAAACGCGGATATGGCTGAGCTGGTCCGGGGTAAAACAGGACGGGTCTATGGGGACCTGATGGGCCTGCTTACCACCCTCAAGGGCCTGCCGCTGGCCTACAACAAGGACATGCAGGAGGACAAGGAGGGCGTGTTTGATGCCTGTGACACGGTGAAGATGTGCCTGAAGGTCTTCGCCCCCATGATCGCCACCATGCGGGTGCGCACGGACAATATGCTCCGGGCCGCCCAGACCGGCTTCATCAACGCCACCGACCTGGCAGACTACCTGGTGCGCAAGGGGCTGCCCTTCCGCAGCGCCTACAAGGTCTCCGGCCAGATCGTGGCCCGCTGCATGGCGGAGGGCCAGGTGCTGGAGACCCTGCCGCTGGAAACGTACAGGGAGTTCAGCCCTATGTTTGACGAAGACCTGTACAAAGAGATCGATTTGAAAACCTGTGTGGAAAAGCGGATCTCCGAGGGCGGCACCTCGGAGGCCTCCGTGGAAAAGCAGATCACATACGTAAGGACGGTACTGGAACATGACTAAGATCTTTATCGACGGCAGCGCCGGGACCACCGGCCTAAGGATCGTGGAGCGCCTGGAGAACCGGGCGGATATCGAGCTGATCGGGATCCCCTCTGAACTGCGCAAGGATCCGAAAGCCCGGGAAGAGGCCATCAACGCGGCGGATATCGCGTTTTTCTGCCTACCGGACGCGGCCTCTGTGGAGGCGGCTTCCCTGGTCCATGGCAGTACCGCCGTGATCGACACATCTACCGCCCACCGCACAGCGGAGGGCTGGACCTATGGTTTTGCCGAGCTGCACGGTCTGCGGGAGAAGATCGCGGGCAGCAAGCGGGTGGCCAACCCCGGCTGCCACGCCAGCGGCTTCATCTCCCTGGTGGAGCCTCTGGTACACGAGAGCCTGATTGCGCCGGATACGGCACTGACCTGCTTCTCCGTCACCGGCTATTCCGGCGGCGGCAAGGGCATGATCGCCGACTACGAGGGCGAGGGGAGAGACCCGGAATTGGATGCGCCCCGCCAGTATGGACTGACCCAGGAGCACAAGCACCTGAAGGAGATGGTAAAGATCAGCGGCCTGGAGACAGCGCCGGTATTCTGTCCCATCGTTGCCGATTACTACAGCGGCATGGCAGTGACCGTGCCCCTGTTTCAGAAGGACCTGAAGGGGACCGTGCAGGATATCATCCAGCTGTATCAGGACTGCTACCACGGCCCCATTGTCCGCTATGTGCCCTATACCGAGGGTATGATCGCCGGAAACACCCTTTCCGGCAAAGACAGTATGGAGATCACTGTGGCGGGCAACGCAGAGCGGATCCTGCTGATCTCCCGCTTTGACAACCTGGGCAAGGGCGCTTCGGGCGCCGCCATCCAAAACATGAATATCCTACTGGGCCTGGATGAGACCACCGGCCTGGTACTTTGATCCAAGGAGAACACACATATGAAGATTATTTCCGGCGGCGTGTGCGCCGCAAAGGGATTTCAGGCCTCCGGCGTCCATTGCGGGATCCGGGCCAGCCGTACCAAAAAGGATCTGGCGCTGATTTACAGCAGTGTCCCGGCCAGCGCCGCAGCGGTATATACCACCAATCTGGTCAAGGGCGCGCCGCTGACTGTGACCAGGCAGCACATCAGCGACGGCGTGGCGCAGGCGGTGATCTGCAACAGCGGCAACGCCAACACCTGCAACGCCAACGGCATTGTGATCGCCGAACAGATGAGTGCTCTGACGGCCCAGGTCTTGGGCATTCAGGCCCAGGACGTGGTGGTGGCTTCCACCGGCGTCATCGGCCAGCCCCTGGACATCGCGCCCATTGCGGCGGGCATGGAGACTTTGAAGGCTGCACTGTCGGAGACCGGCAGCGCTGACGCCTGCGAGGCCATTATGACCACCGACACCAAGCAAAAGGAGATCGCCGTGGAGTTTTCCCTGGGCGGCAAGACCTGTCATTTGGGCGGCATTGCCAAGGGCAGCGGCATGATTCATCCCAATATGGCCACCATGCTGGTCTTCCTGACCACCGATGCGGCCATCGCCCCGGCTATGCTGGACAAGGCCCTGAAGGGTGACATCCAGAACACCTTCAACATGATCAGTGTTGACGGGGACACCTCTACCAACGACATGGTGTGCATCCTGGCAAACGGCTTGGCCGGAAATGCCGAGATCACCGAGGAGGGCGAAGACTTCAGCATCTTCATGAAGGCACTCAACACCATCAACATCCACCTGTGCCGCTCCATCGCCGCCGACGGCGAGGGCGCTACCAAGCTGTTGGAATGCGCGGTCACCGGCGCCAAGGATGAGGCGACAGCCAAGACCGTGGCCAAAAGCGTGGTCTGCTCCAGCCTGACCAAGGCGGCCATGTTCGGCGAAGACGCCAACTGGGGCCGCGTACTCTGCGCCATCGGCTACAGCGGTGCGGACGTGGATGTGGACAAGGTAGGCGTCAGCTTCCACTCCGCCGCAGGCGATGTGGAGGTCTGCCGCAACGGTGCCGGCGTGCCCTTCTCCGAGGAGCTGGCTTCCCAGGTCCTGCATGAGGAGGAGATCGATATCCTGATCAGCCTGGGTGACGGCAGCGGCCACGCCACCGCCTGGGGCTGCGATCTGAGCTATGAGTATGTTCGGATCAACGGAGACTACAGGACCTGAGAGGGACAATTATGGACGCATTGCAGTTTTCCAATGCCCAGCGGGCCCAGGTGCTCACCGAGGCATTGCCCTATATCCAGCGGTATAACGGCCGCATCGTGGTGATCAAGTATGGCGGCAACGCAATGGTCAGCGACCAGCTGCGCCAGCAGGTGATGGAGGATATCGTCCTTCTGTGGCTGGTGGGCGTCAAGGTGGTGTTGGTCCACGGCGGTGGGCCGGAGATCAGCGATCTGATGACCAGACTGGGCAAGAAGCCGGAATTCGTGGACGGCCTGCGGGTCACCGACAAGGAGACCGTGGACATCGTGCAGATGGTGCTGGCCGGCAAGGTCAACAAGACCCTGGTCAATCTGCTGGAGGTCAAGGGCGGCAAGGCCATGGGCATCTCCGGTATGGACGGACGGCTGATCCAGGCCAAAATGAGAGACAAGCAGCTGGGCTATGTGGGAAGTATCACCGGCGTGAACATCGAGCCGGTGATGGATCTGCTGGAGAAGGGTTACATCCCGGTGGTGTCCACCCTGGGCTGTGACAGTGAGGGCAACACCTACAACATCAACGGAGACACCGCCGCGGCTTACATCGCCGGGGCACTGGGGGCAGAGAGGCTGATCATGATGACGGATATCGCCGGTGTCCTGATGGACAAAGACGATCCGTCCACTCTGATCCCACAGCTGACCATCCAGCAGGCGGTGGAGCTGTTTGAGCAGAACGTGATCGCCGGGGGCATGATCCCCAAGGTGGAGTGCTGCATCGACGCTATCCACCGGGGCGTGGGCAGCGCGATCATTATGGACGGCCGTGTGCCCCACTCCATTCTGATGGAGATCCTGACCAACGAAGGCGCGGGCACCATGGTCATTAAAGGGGAGGAAGAATACCATGACTGATATCAAAGCCATCGATAAGGAATATGTAGCCAATACCTACGCCCGCTTCCCGGTGCAGTTGGTGTCCGGCAAGGGCTCCGTGGTGCTGGATGAGACGGGCAAAGAATACATCGACATGGGCAGCGGCATCGGCGTGACGGCCTTCGGCACCGCCGACGAGGAATGGAAGACCGCCGTCATCGAGCAGCTGGGCAAGCTGCAGCATATGTCCAACCTGTACTATACCGAGCCCTGCGCAAAGCTGGCGCAGATGCTGTGTGAGAAGACAGGTATGAAAAAGGTGTTCTTCTGCAACTCCGGCGCGGAGGCCAACGAGTGCGCCATCAAGGCGGCCCGCAAGTACGCTGCCGAGAAGAAGGGCGCGGACCACTACACCATCGTGACCCTTTGGAACAGCTTCCATGGCCGTACCCTCACCACCCTGGCGGCCACCGGACAGGAGCACTATCACGAGCTGTTCCAGCCCCTGACCCCGGGCTTCGTCCACGCCCCGGCCAATGACGTCGAAGCCGTGAAGGCGGCGGCGCTGGAGAACAAGGCCGCGGCGGTGTTGATCGAATGCATCCAGGGGGAGGGCGGTGTGATCGCCCTGGATAAGGATTTCGTCAAGGGCGTGGCGGACTTCTGCGCGGCGGAGGATATCCTGCTGATCGTGGACGAGGTGCAGACCGGCAACGGCCGCACCGGCAAGCTCTACGCCTACATGAACTATGGTGTGCAGCCGGATCTGGTGTCCACGGCAAAGGGCATCGGCGGCGGCCTGCCCCTGGGCGCCTGCCTGTTCGGGGAAAAGACCCAGTCGGTGCTGGGCTTCGGTGACCACGGCTCCACCTTTGGCGGCAACCCTGTCAGCTGTGCAGGGGCCCTGAGCATCCTGGGCCGCATCGACGATGCGCTGCTGGCACAGGTCAAGGAGAAGGGCGACTATGTGTTCTCAGCCCTGCAGGGGGCCGAAGGCGTGGAGTCCGTCAGCGGTATGGGGCTGATGATCGGCATCAAGACCGTAAAACCCGCAGGGGATGTGGTCAAGGCCTGCCTGGAAAATGGCGTACTGTGCCTGACGGCCAAGGACAAGGTGCGGCTGTTGCCGGCGCTGAACATCCCCATGGAGACGCTGCAGAAGGCGGTCGAGGTCATCAAGGCTGCCTGTAAGTGAGGAGGAGAACAGATGGATTTGAAAGG
This sequence comes from Oscillospiraceae bacterium, assembly GCA_017470325.1. The sequence continues at coordinate 2,193 of JAFUES010000079.1, read as the reverse complement.
CAGGAGCTTTTTAAAGCTTTTGGATTATACGCCTGAGGAGATCCAGGGGCTGCTGGACCTGGCAGCGGAGTTGAAAGCCAAGAAAAAGGCCGGCATCCCCCACAAGCTCCACGAGGGTAAAAACGTGGCACTGATCTTCGAAAAGACCAGCACCCGCACCCGCTGCAGCTTCGAGGTGGCGGCGGCAGACCTGGGTATGCACCCGGTGTATCTGGACCCCAAGGCCTCCCAGATCGGCAAGAAGGAGAGCATCGCGGACACCGCCCGGGTATTGGGCCGCATGTTCGACGGTATCGAGTACCGGGGCTTCGGCCAGGAACGGGTGGAGGCCTTGGCGGCATACGCGGGTGTTCCCGTCTGGAACGGCCTGACCAATGAATTTCATCCCACCCAGATCCTGGCGGACTTCCTGACCATCCGGGAGCATTTCGGTTCCCTGAAGGGGAAAAAGCTGGTGTACATGGGTGACGCCCGCTACAACATGGGCAACTCCCTGATGGTGGGCTGCGCCAAGATGGGTCTGCACTTTGTGGCCTGCGCGCCGGAGAAGTATTTCCCGGACGCTGCGCTGATCGAGACCTGCAAGGCCATCGCCGTGGAAAGCGGCGCGGTGCTGGAATTTGAGATCGACCCGGTCAAAGCGGTCCGGGGAGCTGACGTGATCTACACGGATATCTGGGTGTCCATGGGCGAGCCGGATGAGGTTTGGGCGGAGCGTATCCACGACCTGTTGCCCTATCAGGTGAACACTGCTCTGATGGAGGCCGCCGGGCCCCAGTGCCGCTTCATGCACTGCCTGCCCGCCTACCACGATCTGGAGACGGAGAACGGTCTGGAAATCTATGAGAAATTCGGCCTGGAGGCCATGGAAGTGACCAACGAGGTGTTTGAGGGACCCCAGTCCATCGTCTTTGACGAGGCTGAGAACCGGATGCACACGATAAAGGCTGTTATGGCAGCTACCTTGTAATGGATATGGAAAAGGCATACCTTGTATTGGGCAACGGTCAGGTCTATGAGGGACAGCGCATAGGCGCTAACCGGGACAGCACCGGCGAGCTGGTGTTCACCACCGGGATGGTGGGCTATCTGGAGACCCTGACCGACCCCAGCTATGCCGGGCAGATCATTCTGCAGACCTTCCCCCTCATCGGCAACTACGGGGTCATCTCCCCGGACTTTGAGGGGGACTGCCATGCCCGGGGCTATGTGGTTCGGGAGCTGTGCGACGCTCCCTCCAATTTTCGAAGTGAATACGAACTGGATCGATTCCTGAAGGAGCGGGGCATCCCCGGAATCTGCGGGGTAGACACCCGTGCCATCACCCGGCTTCTGCGGGAGGAGGGTGTGATGAACGCCCGCATCTGCTCCCAGGTGCCGGCGGATCTGGCGGAGATCCGGAGCTATCAGGTCCGGGGCGTGGTGGCCCAGGCCAGCAGCAAGGAGATCGCCGAGTACCCTGCCCAGGGAGAGGAGCGCTTCCAGGTGGTACTGATCGACTACGGCGCCAAGCGCAACATCATCCGCTGTCTGCAGAAACGGGGCTGCCGGGTCAAGTCTGTACCCCACGATACCAGTGCCGAGGCGATCCTGAGCATGGCGCCGGATGGCGTCATGCTCTCCAACGGCCCCGGCGACCCGGAGGAAAATGTGTATGAGATCCGGCAGATCCGCAAGCTCATGGGGAAGGTCCCCATCTTCGGCATCTGTCTGGGCCATCAGCTGACGGCTCTGGCCATGGGCGGCAAGACCGTGAAGCTCAAATACGGTCACCGGGGCGCTAACCAGCCGGTGCGTCTGTTCGACGGCCCCCGCACCTACATCAGCAGCCAGAACCACGGCTACGCGGTGGTCAGCGAGAGCATGGAGGGCATAGCAAAACTGAGTTATGTAAACGCAAATGACTTGAGCTGTGAGGGCCTGGACTACCCGGACCAGAGCTGCTTTACCGTGCAGTTCCATCCGGAGGCCTGCGGCGGCCCCCATGACACAGAGTTTCTGTTTGACCGCTTTATCGCTATGATGGGAGGGGACGGCCATGCCTAAAGACAAGAGCATCCACAAGGTCCTGGTCATCGGCTCCGGCCCCATCGTTATCGGGCAGGCCGCGGAATTCGACTACGCGGGCGCCCAGGCCTGCCGTGTGCTGCGACAGGAGGGGATCACCACTGTGCTGGTCAACTCCAACCCCGC
>JAFUES010000078.1 GCA_017470325.1 Oscillospiraceae bacterium | reverse complement strand
TGACCCCGGCGAAATGGCCGCGCAGCTTCAGGCCGATCAGAGCCGCCAGCACGCCGAAGAGCAACAGCTCGCCCAGATATTTATACAGATCCCAGCGATAGAGACCGCACAGGGTCTCGCGCATGGCGTTGATGGCATAGGGGAAGGGGAAGAAGGTGTAGATCTTGCTGAAGATCTCCGGCAGGATCTCAATGGGATAGGAGCCGCTGGAACCTGCGATCTGCACGATCATGATCACCACGCCGATGGCCTTGCCGATATCGCCAAACGTGGCGGTCAGGGCATACATCAGCAGATTGAACACCAGGGACGCCACCGCGCCGCACAGGAAAAACAGCCCCGGGTGCAGGCACTGGCAGCCCAGCAGATAGATATCGCCTGCCACAATGATGGCCGCCTGGATCTGGCCCAGCAGAAAGAAGATCAGGAAGCGGCCCCAGAAGATCTGTCTCTTCTTCACCTTTTTCAGGCGGGACACGTCTGGTTCCGGTTTGATGATCGCACCGGAGACAACGGCGCCCACCCAGATCGCCAGGGTGGTGTAGAAGGGCGTCATGGCGGTGCCGTAGTTGGCCACGGGATAAATGGTCTCCGTGGTCACCTCCACCGGTTGGGAGAAGAACTCCGCAAACTGCTGAGGGTCCCCATGGAGCAGCTCGATCAGATCCCCCAGCAGGTCGCTGTCCCGGGCCTGGATCAGCTTGTCCAGCAACTGATCCAACGCGCTGGCAGCGCCGGTGAGCACCGTCTGCAGCTGGGCCAGGGTGCTGTTGACCGCGACCAGGGTCCCCTTGGCCGCTGACAGTACCGGCTGCACATCCTTGACCGTGGTGTTGACCCCGTCCAGGATCTTGATCAGGATCTCCAGATCCCGGATCATGTTATCGAAAAACTGTTTGAAAGCGGGCGTAAAGTTGTCCGTCAGGATCTTCTTTGCATCCCCCATCATCGTAGCCGCGGACTCCAGGAATGCCTTGTTGGCCTGGTCCGACAGGGTGTTCCCCTGCTGGGCCTTCATGGCCTGCTCCAGACTCTCCATCCGCTGCAGCAGCGTAGTGGCGCTGTTGTATACCGCCGCCCCCATGATGCTGTCGGAGGGGATGGTGCTGCGCAGGGCTTCCAGATCTGCTTCGATGGCCTGTACGTCCTCCGTCATGCTTTCCAGGATCGTGTCGCTGAGCGTAAGCGGATCCTGGGCCTTGATCCGGTCATGCAGATCATTCATGCGCTTTTCCACGACGCCGATCCGATCCAGGACTTCTTTCTCAATGGTACTGACGATGCTCTTAGCGCTTTCCAGCGTGGCCTTGGTATCGCTCACGTCCACGCCGCTGACAGCCGCCCCGGCGCTGTCCAATCCGGCCAGGATATCGCCCTCTTTATTCCGCAGGTTCTGGATCATGCTGGCATATTCATACAGGTTGCCCCGCAGCCGGGTCAGCACCCGGATCAGGTCCTCCAGCGCCTCCTCGGAATCCAGATCTCCCAACAGCTCCTCCACATTCTCCAGCATCCCCTGGATCAGCACGCTCAGGTACTTCACCTGGATCTTGTGCTCCGCCGTGGTAGACGCCGTGGTGGTGATCTTATTGGCGATGGCGTTGGTCTTGGCGTTCTGATAGAACACGATGGAGGGTTCCTGATCCTGGAGCGCTGTGGTCAGGTCATACATGTTTCGGCTCAGGTTCTCTCCCATCACCAGCGCGCCGTAATAGTCGCCCCGCCTGACGCCTTCGATGGCCTCCTCCGGGGTATCGGTGATGATCCACTTGATGCTTGTGGACTCTGCCAGTTCCTCTATGATCTCCCTGCCCTTGTTCACGCGCTCGCCGCTGTCCAGTGTATAGCCCAGGTCCGCGCTGGCCAGGGCGATAGGGACATTGCCCGTATTGCCATATGGGTCCCAGTTGGCATAGATGTTGACCCATGCGTACAGGGCGGGCAGGATCAGCACAGCGCCAATAATGACCATGGCAAAAAAGTGCGTCGCGATCGCCTTGATATCCGATATGAAGATTTTAAAAACATTCTTCATACTTCTCGTCCCATACCGTATTGCTGAATCGTTTCACCGCGCGGCAAACGCTTTTGCTTCTAAAACGTTACGCCTTGTATCCGATCGGTTTATCTTTTGTTCTTGTTTAGATACAAAATGTGGTAGTGAAAACAATAATAATGCGAATAAAAGAGCAATATATAGTATAGCACTTGTTTTTTCAATTTTGAAGCCCATCTTCCGTGTTTTTCCTAAAAACTGGGCAAAGGCAGCCGATTGTCCCGAAAAAGTCCCTATCTGAAAAGCGAACCCGCCGCATCCGTTCAGATGCAGCGGGTCATGTCTATATTCAGGTTTTGAGATCAATCCAGGTCCTTGACCGTCAGATACCAGGCCAGGGGGTGCAGCTTCGGATCGTCGGAGCTCATGCGCGCCTCGGCGTCGGCCAGAGTCAGGGGCGCCCCCATCACAGCCGGGTCGCCGGGCTGCCAGTTGGCGCCGGTGGACACGTTCTGCTCATCGTGTACCTGCAGGGACTGGACGATGCGCAGCAGCTCGTCCATATTCCGTCCGGTGGACATGGGATAGTACAGGATGGCGCGGATCATGCCGGCGGGGTCGATGATGAACACGGCGCGGACCGTCTGGGTACTGGCCACCGTCTGGAGCATGCCGTACTTTTTGGCCACGTTCATGCTGATATCCGCGATGATGGGGAACGGGATCTTTACGGTCCCCTGCCCCTTCCAGTCGATCTCCTCAATGCTCTTGGCCCAGGCCAAGTGGGAGTGGACCGAGTCGATGGACAGGCCGATCAGCTTGGTGTTGAGCTTGGCAAAGTCGTCCGCCATTCTGGCGAGAGTGATAAACTCCGTGGTGCAGACGGGCGTGAAGTCCGCCGGGTGGGAGAAGAGGATGACCCAGCTTCCCTCATAATCTGCAGGGAAGTTGACCTTCCCCATGGTGGTCATTGCGCGAAATTCAGGCGCCTTGTCGCCGATCAGGGGCATGCGATTCTCGTCCATAAACAGTCTCCTTTCGAAAATTTGTTGTGCTTTACATGATCCTATTGTAAAGCATGTACCGCCAATTGTCCACGGGTTTTTTCGTGATCAGCTTCTCTCCTTACCGGGCCAAAAGTATTTACGCCGGCCCCTGCTTTTCAAAATAGCAGACACCCTATGGCAGCTGCCACAGGGTGTCACTTTTGTTTTAGGAATGTTCATCCCTGCGTTTGAAGAGCAGGAAGAGGAAGTAGCCGAGCAGGGCCGCAGCGCCTGCCCCAAGCAGACCGATCGCCGTTTTCCCGATCGAGCCGCTCTGTTCCTGGCCGCCCGGACTGTCCGGGCCTTCGCTCTGTCCCGCGCCGTCCGGTCCCGCCAGCGGTACATCCATATCCAGCACCGCCTCCGGTCCGTTCTCGATCACATCCTCGATCACGCTCTCCGGATTCGTTTGCGCGTTCGCCTGCGGGGCCGTCGCCGGCCGGTTCCCCGTCACCGGGTATATGTACCGGTACGTGGTAGTCGTGGTCCTCTCCGTTGCCACCGTCGTCGTATCCACCGGCATCGTCACATACTCAAAGGTGAAGGCGTTCTCCGCCGCGTTCTCCTGCAGCGTTCCCGTCAGATTGTAATACCGCGGCCGGTACCCGTCGATGAACTTGTACGCCACCACCGGCTTGTCCCCTACGTTCCCGTAGTACGTCACACTGGGTGCCAGCGTCTTCCCATCCGGATAGCTCACATACCGCACCGTGTACGCTACCTCGCTCCCCTTGATCCCATAGGCCACCACATAGTCGATGTCCCGGGTCACCGGAAGCACCGGCGCCACCGTGTCGTTGTCCCGTCCGCTCTCTCGCAGGCCCTTTACGTAGTATTTCTCGTTCTTTACCGTTACCTGCCCGATGTCAAACTCCGGCACCGCCAGATACGGAACGTTCTCATATACCACTACATCTTTTCCGCCGATGCTCCCCTGGGCCCCCGCGTAGATCCGCACCGTATAGCCGTAGTCTTCCGCCAGCGCGCTCACGCCCATGCTCAGCACCAGGACCAGACCGAGAAGCATGCTTACCGCTTTCTTCATCTCAGTCCTCCCTCCTGTACCTGCGCAGGGCTCGTACCGACAGATACAGCAGCACCGCGCCGCCCACCAGCATCGTCAGATACATCGGTACCAGCTGCATCCGGTTATCTCCCGTCTGCACCGCTGTCGTCTTTACCGCCGTTCCCTTCTGCTCCACCGCAAAGTTCATCTGCAGGTCCGCCAGCTTATCCTGGTACCCGTTTCCCTGGGTCTCTCCGTCCAGGGCCACCACCAGTGTCACGCTGCCGCTCTCTCCGCTTTTCAGCGTGTCCAGATAAAAGTAGTCTTTCAGCGCGCTCGTCGCCTGGTGCAGGCCCTCGCCCGCTTCGCCAACCAGCTCGCCGCCTACCGTGTCGCTGTCATACAGCAGCCGCTCGCCCGACGGGCCCTGGTACCGCAGCGTGTAGCTGTACGCTCCGCCCGCGGCTCCCTGGCCCCGGTCCTCCATGGAATGGAGCACCTCGTTGGTCATATACCAGTCCGTCTCCGCGCTGTTTTCGTTCTTCAGCGCCACCGTAAACGTGATGTCGTCTCCGGGCTGCAGTCCCGCCACCGGATCGTTATAATCCGCCGTGCGGAAATTGCTCTCCATCTTCCCGCCGCTGGTATAACGCACGTTCCAGCCGTCTTTTCCCTTCAGGTGATCCGCGTACGCCGCCTGCGGCAGCGCCAGCATCAGCACCAGGGCCAGCAGAATACTTACGATCTTCTTCATGCCGCCCTCCTCACTTCAAGGTAATGTTGCCGTCTGTCACCGTAACCTGGCGGCCCCAGGCCGACCAGATCGCCGCTTCCGGACTGTGCGTCTGTACCGCGTCCACTTCCGCTTCCACCTGGAAGCTCACGCCTTCATAGTCGTAGGTGGTCGTGATCACATTGTCCTTCGTGCTCTGGGTCACCAGGTACGGCAGCTGCCCGCTTACCGTCAGCGTATCCGTAAACGCCGGCGTTGTGCCGCCTGTCGGCAGCACCTTCGTGTAGTACAGCACCGTTCTCTCTGTCGTGGAGGATGCCTCGTCCACCACCCAGCCGTTGCCGGTCACCAGGTGCAGATCGATCATATCCGGCGACAGGCTCTGCACCTTATTGCCGTTCTTGTCCACCCAGTACCGATACAGATTTACGCGTACATACTCATCGATCCGTCCGCTGTTCTGTACCGTCAGTGCCTCCGGGTATACCCGTCCCAGCTGGAAGCTCTCCCCGGATTTCACCAGGTTGCCCAACAGAACGCCGTAGCCCTCTTCCCACACATAGTTGGAGTTGGTCACATAGTTCCGGCTGCTCACCGCGCTCCCGTTCTCCACCAGCGTCACGCCGATCTCATAGGTCTCCACGCCCGCCGAGAAAAACTGCGATTCGATCAGCGGCACCGCTCGCGCCGTCCCGATCGTTCCGCCTACCAGCAGACCGCAGGCCAGCACCAGCAGCAGGATGTTCAGCCGCAGGCTGCGCCGCGTCTTGCCTGCGCTTTTGCCTCCGTTCCTTCTCATCCTTCAGCCTCCTTCCGGTCCAGCACCATGTCCCAATCCGCATAGCTGCTGCCGTCGGCATTGTACTGCACCGGCGTGCTCTCATACACCACCGCCACATTGAAGCTGCCGACCTCTGTCGCCTCCGGGATGTCTGTGATCTTCACATTCAGCACTGCCGCGCTCTCCCCGGCGGCCACCGCCGGGCCATAGTACCACCAGCCGTCGTCTGCGTTGTACGTCCATCCGCTGCCGCTGTACTTCAGCGTATACGTCGAACCCGCATAGGCCCGCGCCCGGATGTACACTGCCGCGCCCTCCGTGTTCGTGACCGTCAGGCTCTTGGTCCAATCCTCAAAGCTCTCGTCGATATTGGTCGTCGTCTTCAGCTGGACCGTATAGCCCCCCTTGGCCCTGGTATACGTAGTGAAGTATGCCAGGGCCGGGGTGATCCAACTGCTCATGACCAGGATCACTGCAAGCAGGACCAGGCATAACTTTTTCTTATTCATGGTCCCACCTCCTTAAGGATTGTTCATGTCCGGCTTTTCCCATTCCGCCCAAACGTATCCGTCCGGGTCGTTGGGATCGGGCTTGGTCTCAAAGCTGTTCTGGATACCGTGGCCGCCCTTGAGGCTGTCGTCGTAATCGTTGGCGAAGCTCACCGTGGCCGGTGCATCCGCATCCTCCGGCGACAGGATCACCGTCTGCTGCACCGTATCCCCGGTCGCCTTGTACCGGGCGCCGGAGTACACCTCCGTCACCGTCACCTCGGCGCCTACCGGGATGCCCGTCAGCAGCGCTTCCCCGTCCCCGGGGAGCGTGATCGCCGCCACATTGGTGTAAACCGTCTCTTCCTCAAGCACAGCCGTCACGTCGAACACGAAGGTCGCAGGCTCCGAATCCTCGTAACGCGCCAGGCTCTTGATGATCTTCAGCTCACCGTACTGGGGCACATAGTGCTCGTTGATGCCTACCAGCGACGCCGAGACGCGCCCGTTCTGGGGGAAAGAGACATTGTTTTGGGGCTTGTTATTCAGGGTCTTCAGCCGGAAGTTCGCAACGTCCCGCAGATTCTCCAGCACCGTGTAAGTGGCGTCGTGATGCCAGGTCCAGTTCTCTTCCGTTTCGACCCACTTGCCGCCCTGATAGGTCCAGCACTTGCCGTCGCCCAACTGCTGCGAGGCGCTGCTGGCGCCCTCCTTGACGGTGATGGGTGCGTAGTACACATCCCGCTCATTGTCCGCCAGCACCTGGGCGATGTCCTGCATGCGCATCTTCTCCGCCCGGTCCAGCGCCGCGATGGGCTCGCCGGAGTAGATCAGGAAGTCGAAGGTCATCTCCTTCTCTGCGAGCATCGTCGCGCCGTTTTCGTCCACCAGACGCTTCTGCAGTCTGGGCACCTCGGGCACCTTGACGCCGACCACCAGAGGCGCGGCAATCAAGTCAACCATTCTGCCGCCCAGCTTGATCGAATACTGGTAGCCAAAGCTGTTCCAGGCAATATCGCCGGGTTTAGTCTTGTTCTCCGGGTCCTCCATCTGCGCGTTAAAGCTCAATTGGATGACAGAGCCCCTGGGGAACAACGCTTCTTCGTTCTCTCCGCTCTCATCCTCGATGATGATTCGGATGGAACGGGCATTCTGGATCAGATCCTTCTGGGCCTCTACATCTGTGAGCTCCGTCCAGCCTTCGCCGGCGCCGGCCCAGTCGTTATCATCAAAAGTGTTCTTGGTGCTTAGCTGCAGCTTGTAATCATTGCGTTCAAACGTGATATTACCCTTATTCTCACCACGGACCGCAGAGAGGACAAAATCCGGGTCATCCATCAGAGTGACCTTAAAGGCACTGTCGCGGGACACGCGGGCGTCATTGGGCGCCTTGTCGCCGGGCTCCGGCAGGTTGTCGCAGATCACAAGCTTCTTGATGGGCGGCGCGCCGGCGCTGTCCGGTGTGGTCACCTCCAGATCGTAGCGGAAGCCGGTGGTCTTCTCCGGCAGGGTGATGCTGTTGTTGCTCTCATCTTCGGATGAGGCTGTATTGGCGTCATTCCCAATCTCCGTGACCTTCTTGACAGACGTGGCGGCAAAACCGTTGATCACGTTGATCGTGGCATTGCTTTCCACACCGGACTCCTCTCCCTCCAGGAAGTTGCCGGAGCTGTCTGTCAAGACGCGTCCGTGCGACACATAATCCGGATTATAGGGAATATCCGTATGGACCTCCGCATGGTTCAGGTAGGAGCGGCTCAGCTCATAATTGCCGCTGCCGTATTGGGTATGCAGGCCCAGCTCCGCGATCTGCCCGGCTCGAATGGTGTAAGCGGGGTTGAGAAATTGGATGGTCAAGGTCTCGTAGCCGGTCTCTTCATCCCGCTGCAGCTTTACCTTATAGTATACATAGCTGCCGCCGCCGCCGGTGACCCACTCCTCTTTGTCCATACCGGTGATCTTGATTTTAGTCCAGGTGCTGGGAGACGAGTTCCAACCGCCGGGATTGCTGCTTACGATCTCGATGGGCACCTCCGTGTCATTGATACTCCGGCTGCCGCCCAGGCGGAACAAAGTAAACGTCCTTCCGTTCAGCTTCAGAAAGACCTCGCCGCAGAAGGCATAGTCCGTCTGGACGGTGTCCGTCACCGTATACTTATACATGGCAGTGCCATCCGATTCTATGTCGAGATCGTCCCTGGTCCTCGGGTCTTCGTTAAACAGCTTGACGCTCCAGTTGATGATATCCTGGGGAACCGCGTAGCCCTCATACTTTGAGCCGACAGTGTCGCCGCCGGTAGAACCAAGGATCGTGGTGCTTGTGATCTGGCTCGCCGACGGGGGCGACGAGGTGCCACCCACGGTCTTCTGGATGCCGGGGATCAAGGGGGCCGGCGTCAAAGACACCTCGGAAACCAGCCATTGCTCCCGACCTTCTTTGCTGTAGCCCAAGGCAGCCGCTTTGGTCTTCCCCACGACCTCACAGTCACCGTCATTGTTGGTGACATTGTTTATGGCCTTTACGTTTATCTTTTCCGTCAGGGCATCTACGATTTTCTGATCATCTTCCAAGCCAGCGTGGAGATAATCATAGAAGGGCATAGCGATCGTATTGGTAGCGTTTATATCTGTCTGGTTATAGGGCCCCACATAGCAGGAGTAAACAAAACGCAACGCCTGCCCCGGCCGCAGGTAATACTTTCCTTCAACGGAATCATAGCTCAGCGTGCTGTTGTAGTTCGTAAAGTGGAAGGTAACTGTCTGGCGCCCATTTGACGTCTTTGTGGAAGCCGTAATCTTGGCATTTGCGTACGACACGGATCGGTCTTTATCTGTCACAGTGGCAAAGCCGGTTGCAGATTCCGTGTGGTAACAGGTGCTGTAGGTGCTGGTCATCACCTTATAATCACTGCTTTGACCATAGCTTGACAGGCCGCGGAACGTGAAGCCTTGGGGCAGATGATCCTCCATGTCCTCCAGATAGAGGCGGGAGTTACCGCTGTTATACAGCACCGTATAATAGTGAACTACAGAGTTTTGCGCGTACCGGGCATACGATGATGAGGGACCGTTAGCATACGTCAGACGGTCATTTCGATCTGTATAGGACCAGTACCCATAATCGTTGTCGTAGTAATAGCTGTTATTCGTTGCGTATATATTTGTTGCAAAACTTGTTGCATACACGCCCTTGCGCAGGACCGCCTCCGTTTTCGCGGCCAGGTTGTGCTCCACCTGAGAACGCAAGCCGTTCAGATAAAAGGTGTTGAACAGCGTCGCGCCGTGGTTTTGGGCCACATACTGATTCCAGTCATCCCCGGTGGGGAACCTGAGCGTGATATAGATATTCACCACCGCCTCAGGGTCCAGGTTGATCCTGAAATCATCCTTCCAGTGGATATAGTACTGCCCGTCCGCCGAAGTATCCTGGTTGTGTACGTCCGCCGCGTTCAGGATGGAATCCACATACCAGTACTCCCGGCCCGCGGTCGCACTGCCGCTCCCCTCCGGTTCAAACTTGTACTCGATCTTGGAGACCATGTCCGTGGTCCAGGGAAAGGCGCCGCCGGTCTTGGGCAGGGCGTCATAGATATCGCTGCCGCGCAGAACGCCGGGCAGGGCGCCATAGTTCTTGATCCGAATCTTATACAGGATCTCCTCGCCCTCGTGGATGTTGCTGAAGCGCACCAGGGATTCCGGCTCCTTCAGCTTTGTATAGTCCTCCGCGTCCTTCTCCACGATGCTCTTAACGAAGCTGTAGAAGACGACCTTGCCGCCTACAGTGTCATAGAGCCGGTGGGTCTCATGATCGTTGAGCCAGGTCTCGTTGTTGATCGGGTACCGGGGCTCGCCTTCTGTATTCTCCCCGGTGTTGATGCCAGACTCCACAGCGCTGAAGATGGCCTTGTACTGCAATTTTTTGGAAGTGACATTGGGCCTCGCCGCAGTGCCCTCGTTGGCAAAGTACCACTTGATCAGCGTATTGAGTCCAGCCCCCTGGACCTTCTCCACGGTGATGCTGTCGCTGAGGTAGCCGCCCAGGGTCACGCCCCTGTAGACGCCCGGCTTGTTCAGCAGATAATAGACGGTGCTGCCCTCCGTATAGGTCTTCAGCCCGGCTTCGGACAGCTTCACGCCGTCCAGTGTGGCCTCCTCGTTGCCGGTCACCGGGGCCCGCACCACC
>JAFUES010000077.1 GCA_017470325.1 Oscillospiraceae bacterium | reverse complement strand
CAGCTATCAGGAGTTCAAGATCGTGGACAAGGCGGAGAAAAAGTGGCTGACCGAGGATGTGGCCGCCCTTTACCGCGCTCAGGGCCCGGTAAAAGATCTGAGCAAGTATGAGGGGCTCACACTCTACGGCGTCCAGGTGGGCGCCATCATGGAGGCCTACAGTGTCTGCCAGCTGCAGCCGGATCCCGGTTTCTCCGACGACAACAACTATCTGCGCAATGCCATCGCCGAGCAAGCGCATCTGAACTTTGAAGAGGATCTGCCCCGCCAGCAGTTGATCAACAGAGAGGGCGTGGATGTGACCGAGGAAGTCTATGCCGCCTACGAGTGGCTGCGGGCGAACAGCTTCTGATCCCTCGGGCAAGCCAAACATAACTTAAGTCTGCACAGCAATTTCCACGCTGTGCAGACTTATTTTAGGTCTTTTTCTGTATTGTGATTTTTCGACACTGATAGTATACTAAGAAAGTACGGTTAACTTCGTTTACCCAAGGGGTCCCGTCGTCAGGAGGACATGCAGTATGACGATCAGAGATTTAAAACCCGGCCAGAGCGCATGTGTAACAGAGGTGGGCGGCAGCGGTTCGCTGCGGCAGCATTTTCTGGATATGGGCGTGATCCCCGGGGCGGAGATCACTGTGGTGAAGCTGGCGCCTCTGGGCGACCCCATGGAGCTGCGCATCCACGGTTATGAGCTGACGCTGCGCCTTTCGGAGGCGGAGAAGATCACGGTGCGGCCCGTAGAGGCGGCACAACAGGCCGAGGCCGGGCAAAAAGTGAAAAAAGAAAGCCATCATCCCGGTCTGGGCGAGGAAGGCAAGTTTCACCCCAAGGGCACCGGCAATCCCCTGCCCGAGGATGTGAAGCTGACCTTTGCCCTGGTGGGCAATCAGAACAGCGGCAAAACCACGCTCTTCAACCAGCTCACCGGTGCCAACCAGCATGTGGGCAATTTCCCCGGCGTCACGGTGGACCGGAAGGACGGCGCTATCCGGGGCCAGGCCAACACCTCCATCACCGACCTGCCGGGCATCTACTCCATGTCCCCCTATTCCAGTGAGGAACTGGTCTCCCGCAATTTCGTGCTCAACGATAAGCCCAAGGCCGTGATCGACATCGTGGACGCCACCAACATCCAGCGCAACCTCTATCTGACCATGCAGCTGCTGGAGATGGAGATCCCCATGGTGGTGGCGCTGAATATGATGGACGAGGTCACCGGCAACGGCGGCTCCATTGACGTCAACGGCATGGAGGCTCTGTTGGGCGTGCCGGTGGTGCCCATCTCTGCCTCCAAGAACCAGGGCGTGGACGAGTTGGTGCGCCACGCGCTCCATATCGCCCGCTATCAGGAAAAGCCCCTGCGGCAGGATTACTGCAGCGCAGAGGACCACGGCGGCGCGGTACACCGCTGCCTGCACGCGGTGCAGCACCTGATCGAGGACCACTGCCTGCGGGTGGGATTGCCGGTGCGCTTTGCCGCCAGCAAGCTCATTGAGGGCGATGAGCTGATCCTCAACCAGTTGGAGCTGGATCAGAACGAAAAGGAAATGCTGGAGCATATCGTGCTCCAGATGGAAAAGGAACGGGGCCTGGACCGGAGCGCCGCTATCGCGGACATGCGCTTTGCCTTCATCGACAAGGTCTGTCAGCAGTGTGTGGTGAAGCCCCAGGAGAGCAAGGAGCATCTGCGCAGCCAGCGGATCGACCGCATCCTCACCGGTAAATATTCGGCTCTGCCCGTCTTCATCGCCATCATGGCTCTGGTCTTCTACCTGACCTTTGAGGTGGTGGGCGCCTGGCTACAGGACCTGCTGGCCATGGGGATCGAGTGGCTGGCCGGGGTGGTGGACGCCGCACTGACCGCCGGGCATGTAAATGAGGCCATCCACGGCCTGATCATAGACGGTATCTTTGAGGGCGTGGGCAGCGTGCTGAGCTTCCTGCCCATCATCGTCACCATGTTCTTCTTCCTGTCCCTGCTGGAGGACAGCGGCTATATCGCCCGCGTGGCCTTCTTCATGGATAAGCTGCTGCGGAAGATCGGCCTGTCAGGGCGGAGCATCGTCCCCATGCTGATCGGCTTCGGCTGCACGGTGCCCGCCGTCATGTCCACCCGGACGCTGCCCAGCGACCGGGACCGGAAGATGACCATCCTGCTGACGCCGTTCATGAGCTGCACGGCAAAGCTGCCCATCTACGCATTCTTTGTCAGCGCCTTCTTCCCCCGCTACGGCTGGCAGGTCATGACCGGCCTGTACCTGCTGGGCATCCTCACCGGGATCCTGGTGGCGCTGCTGTATAAAAACACCCAGTTCAAGGGCGAGGCGGTCCCCTTTGTGATGGAGCTGCCCAACTACCGCATGCCCAGCCCCAGGAGCGTCCTGCAGCTGCTGTGGGAAAAGGCCAAGGACTTTTTGCAGAAGGCCTTCTCCGTCATCCTCATCGCCACCATCGTGGTCTGGTTCCTGCAGAGCTTCGACTTCCACTTCAACCTGGTGGAGGACTCCCAGGCCAGCATGCTGGCGCTGATCTCCGGCTGGCTGGTGCCTCTGCTCCGTCCCCTGGGCCTGGGTGACTGGCGTATCGCCACCTCGCTCATCAGCGGTTTCATGGCCAAAGAGAGCGTAGTGTCGGTACTGGAGGTGCTCTTTGGCTCTGCCGGCGCTGTCAGCGCCATGATGAGCACCTTGTCCGCCGCTTCCCTGCTGGTGTTCAGCCTGCTGTACACCCCCTGTGTGGCGGCCATCGCCTCCGTTAAGCGGGAGTTGGGCGGCCGCTGGGCGGCCATGCTGGTGCTCTGGCAATGCCTCATCGCCTGGGTCGCCGCCCTGCTGGTGCGGCTGATCGGCCTGCTGCTGGGTCTGGGGTGAGCGTATGAACACATTGGACATTCTTCTGCTGGTCCTGATCGCCGCCGCTGTGGTCCTGGCGATCCGAAAGATCCGCTCAGACCGGCGGAACGGAAAAGGCTGCCTCAGCTGCGGCGGCAACTGCGCCGGCTGCGGTCTGGACTGCCATGCGAGAAAGGAGCGGGAACATTAATGAATCTCATCGTCATCCTTCTCCTGCTGGCCCTCGTCGCCTGGGCCGTATGGCGCACGGTACAGAGGTCCCGCAAGGGCGGCGGCTGCTGCGGCGAGCATGAGGAAGCCGACAAAAAAGTGCCCGTCGCGGACCGCAACAGGGCTCATTACCCTTATACTCTCTCCCTGCAGATCGGCGGTATGACCTGTGCAAACTGCGCCCGCAAGATAGAGAACGCCCTGAATGGCCTGGACGGCGTCTGGGCCAGGGTCGCAATCGACACGCAGAGCGCCCGGGTCCTGTGCAAGACTCAGCCCGATGAGGCAGCCATTCGTGAGGCGGTACGCCGGGCAGGCTACACGATCACGGAGTACCGGGAGAGCTGAGCAATCCACCTGCTTTTTATTTCATCCGGAGGTAAGGCATGCACCCAATCGCACATTTCAAAACCATAACGGAACATCGCAATCTTGTCTGCAAGTACTGCCTGCGCTTAGGTCTGGTCTGGCAGGGTCTGACCCATGATTTGAGCAAATATGCCCCGGTGGAGTTCTGGCGCGGCGCCAAATACTATCAGGGCAACCGGAGCCCCAACGACGCCGAGCGCATGGACACCGGCATGTCCCTGGCCTGGCTGCACCACAAAGGGCGCAACCGGCACCACTTCGAGTACTGGATCGACTACATGATCACTCCCGACGGCCATGTGACCTACGGCGGCAACCGGATGCCGCTGCGCTATGTGGCGGAGATGTTCTGCGATCGGATCGCCGCCAGCAAGGTCTACCAGCGGGACGCCTATACCGACGCCTCCCCCTATGATTATTTCGTCCGTTCCAAGGCAGAGCTCCTGATCCATCCGGATACGGCGGCTGAGTTGGAGGAAATGCTGCGGGTGCTCAAGGACGAGGGCGAAGCCGCGGCCTTCGCCTATGTGCGCAAACGGCTGCGCGAAGGTGAAAAGCTATGATGCAGACGCTGATCGAACTGTATGACGAGCGGCCCTTGGAGAATGTGTTGGGAGTGGAGATGTTCAAGCCCGAGCGGGTGGTGTACATCTGCCCGGAGAATATCGCATCCAACACGCGCATCCACAAAAAGCTGCGGACCTATTTCAGCCATCGGGGCCAGAAGGTGGAGCTGATCTTCGTCAAGGCCAACATCTACGACACGGAGGCCGTGCTCCGTGTATTTCGGAAGGTGGTCAGCCAGTATTCCGACTGCGCCATGGACATCACCGGCGGCACCGATGCGGTGCTTTTCGCCGCGGGCCTGCTCAGTACGGAGCTGCCCATCCCGGTGTTTACATACAGCCGCCGAAAGAACTGCTTTTACGACATCCGCAACGCCCCCTTCGCGGCCAAGCTCCCCTGCAATGTCACCTACAGTGTGGAGGACTTCTTTATGATGGCGGGCGGCTCCATGCGCACCGGCCGGGTAGACAACGATATCCTGGTCAATTATTACAACGACATCGAACCCTTCTTCCGGCTGTACCTGGATAACCGGCGCAGCTGGACCAAGATTGTCACCTATATCCAGCGTGTCTCCCCCGGCAATCCCGACGGCCCCGTCTCCCTGGACGCCTCAGGCGCCTACACCGTCAAGGGCGAGCGGGCCGCCCGCATCAGTGCTCCGGAGGACGCCCTGCGGGGAATGGAACAGATCGGCTTCATCCGGGACCTGAAAATCGACGAGGAGAGCGGCGTATCCTTCCGCTTCCGGGATGCCCAGATCCGCGCCTGGCTGCGGGATGTGGGCAGCGTGCTGGAGCTGTACACCTACAAGATCTGCCTGGACACTGGCCTGTTCAGCGATGTGCGCACCAGCGCCATCGTGGACTGGGAGGGCGACGGCAAGCAGAACGCTGTCACCAATGAGCTGGACGTGATGTGCACCCGTGGCGTCACGCCGGTGTTCATCAGCTGCAAGACCTGCGACGTGAAGACGGAGGCGCTCAACGAGCTGGCCATCCTGCGGGACCGCTTCGGCGGCCAGATCGCCCGCGCCGCAATCGTCACCGCCGAGCGTGGGGGCGCCCCCATGCGCAACCGGGCGGGCGAGCTGAACATCGCCGTGATCGACCTGAACGATCTGAAAAACGGCCGTCTGGAAAAGCGGATCCGGGCTCTGATGAAATGAGGGCCCGCCCTGCCGTCCGACGGTGAAATCCGGGAAATCTTTAGCGAATTATCACAAAAACGTGGGAAAGATTTGTACAATCTTCCACCGAATGCAAGAAAAATATTCCCGCTACTTGACAAACAAAAACTGGAAGTTTATCATCGCAGACAAGATAGAGGCGCGAGGTTCATCAGTAAGCCCCTGCTCAGAAGCAGCTTTCGCAGGGGACGAAAGGGAACATCGCCGAAGTGAAGAACAGCAGCTGCGCTCCTCTTCGCTGGGCCGTCGGAGAATATCCGCCGGACTGTCACGCAAGTGGAGCGCTATCGAGTACAAAGACCTGGCTGGGGCCCCAGCCGTATACCTGTTTTTTGTGCCGTAAATGCTCCGTGAGCGTTTACGGCTTTTTGTTTTGCGCCTCATCTGATCCAAACTGATTTTTAAGGAGACGAAAAAGATGAGCAACATGAGAAGAGTAATCGCCATCCTGATGGCCCTGATCATGGTCCTGGCCCTGGCCGCCTGCGGCAGCAGCCAGACCTCCGCCCCCGCTGCCACTGAAGCCCCTGCTGCCGCAGAAGCGGAACCCGCTGTGGAAGAGACCGCCGAAGCCGATCCCCTGGCCTACCTGAACGGCCAGCTGCGTGTGGGCATGGAGTGTGCCTATGCCCCCAACAACTGGCAGGAGTCCGAAGCCAGCGACACCAATGTCCCCATTGAGAACGTGCCCGGCGCCTATGCCGAGGGCTACGACGTGCAGTTTGCCCGCATCATTGCCGACTATCTGGGCGTGGAACTGGTCATCGTCAAGATGGACTGGGACGGCCTGATCGAGGCGCTGAACCAGGGCCAGATCGACGCCATCATCGCCGGCATGGCCGATACCGAGGCCCGCAAAGAGGCCATCAATTTCTCCACTCCCTATCATGAGACCATTTACGCGCTGATGGTCAATGCCGGAACGCCCTATGAGAATGCCACCAGCCTGGCTGACTTCTCGGGCGCCAGCGTCCTGGGCCAGAAGGACACCGCTCTGGACTGGACCATCGACCAGATCCCCGGTGTCAACCACCTGACCGCCGTGGCCAGCGTGCCCGACATGATCGACCGGCTTAACCAGGGCACCTGCGACGCCATCGTCATCAACCTGGAGAACTTCCCCGGCTATGTGGCCTCCCACCCCAACTTTGTTGCCATCTCCTTCCCCGAGGGTGAAGGTCTGGATCCCGGCTTCCGGGGTGCCTGCGTGGGTCTGCGCAAGAGCGACGATGTCCTGCTCAGCCTGGTGAACGAGGCCCTGGCCGGTGTGGACCAGGCCCAGCGTGACGTGATGTGGGATACCGCGCTGAACAACCAGCCCACCTGATCTCCCGCACACATATCGAAGTTATCAAGAACGTCTAAGCGCCGGGGGCCTTTGCCTCCGGCGCGCGGAAGGAAGAACGGACTATGAAGCAAAAAGCCAAGGGCAATTTCATCACCCGGGATCACCCCTATGTGTATCTGGGCGGCAGCCTGATCGCGCTGCTGGCGCTGAGCCTGCTGGCCGGCCAGGCCCACCCCTACAGCTTTCTCACAGAGAGCAATCTGCCGGGGATCCTGTGCCGTGTGATCTGCTGGGCCTTTCTGGCCCTCAGCGGTCTGGCCCTGATCATCAAGATGGCCTACTGGAAGACCTACCGGAACACCTTCATGAAGCATCCGGTACTGATGCGGGTCAGCCGTTGGTTCTCCTATGTAGTAGTGGTGGCCTGTGTACTGGCCCTGATCGATCGGGCGCTGCTGCAGCTGATCTATACCGTCCACATGTGCATGGAGCTGCAGAATAACCCCACCGGCTTTGTCTCCTCCATGGTCTACATGAGCCTGAAAGGCAAGGACCTGCTGCTCACCGGCATCTGGACCACCATCCGCATCGCCCTGCTGGGCACCGCCATCGCCTTTGTTCTGGCCATCTTCATGGTCTTTCTCCGCATCCAGGAGCCGGACAAACGGGACAACGATTTTGTCAAGGCTATCAAGTGGATCGCCAATCACTTCGCCCGCTTTTACATCTTCATCATCCGCGGCACGCCTATGATGGTCCAGGCTCTGATCTTCTACTACTTTGGCTTCAACCTTTTTAAGCGCACCAACATGACGGTCACGGAGATTAATCAGGTCTGGAGCTTCTTCATCTCCGGCCTGTGCACCGTGTCCCTCAACTCCACCGCTTATATCACCGAGGTGCTGCGCGGCGGCATCCAAGCCATTGACCGGGGCCAGACCGAGGCGGCCCGCTCTCTGGGCATGTCCAACTGGCAGTCCATGATCAAGGTGGTCTTCCCCCAGGCTGTGAAGAACTCCATCCCCGCCATCGGCAATGAGTTTATCATCAATATCAAGGATTCCTCCGTGCTGTCGGTCATCGGCGTCATGGACCTGATGTATGCCACCAAGTCCGTCAGCGGCATCTACTTCCGCTCTCTGGAGATCTACTGCGTAGCGGCCATCCTGTATCTGATCCTCACCTGGCTGTCGTCCCAGCTGCTCAAGTATCTGGGCAACAAGCTGGATACCCCCTACAAGGGCATCACCAGCTCCAATTAAGGAGGTCGTCCCATGAATGAGACCGTACTGAAAATTGAAGGGCTGGAAAAGTCGTTCGGCAATCTGGAGGTGCTCAAGGGCATCGACCTGGAAGTCCAGAAGGGCGAGGTGGTGTGCATCATCGGCGCCTCGGGCTCCGGCAAATCCACGCTGCTGCGCTGCATCAACCTCCTGGAGGAGGCCGATGCGGGCCACATCTGGTTCGATGGGCAGGATCTGATGGATCTGAACGTGAACCTCAACGCTCTGCGGCAGAAGATCGGCATGGTGTTCCAGAGCTTCAACCTCTTCAACAACAAGAACGTCATCGATAACTGCACCCTCTCCCCTATGACCGTCCGCAAGGTCCCCAGGGCCCAGGCGGAGGAGACCGCCATCCGGCATCTGACCACCGTGGGTCTGGCTGACTTTATCTACGCCGACTCCACCCGCCTCTCCGGCGGACAGAAGCAGCGGGTGGCCATCGCCCGCGCTCTGTGCATGGAGCCGGAGATCATGCTCTTTGACGAGCCCACCTCCGCCCTGGATCCAGAGATCGTCGGTGAGGTGCTGGACGTCATGAAAGAGTTGGCCGCGGAGGGCATGACCATGATCGTGGTCACTCATGAGATGGCCTTCGCCAAGGAGGTCAGCGACCGGGTCATCTTCATGGACCAGGGCGTGATCTTAGAGCAGGGCAGTCCCCGGGAGATCTTTGCCAACCCGCGCAACGAGCGCACCCGGGAATTTCTCAGCCGTTACCTGGAGGATAAGCAGGAATGAAGCCTGTCGGTGAATATTTTGCCAATGAGGAAGCGTATCCGGATTTGAACATCGACGCGGCGGCGGCCCATCTGTCCGCGGCCATCCGCTGCAAAACCATCAATTATGCCGACCACAGTCTCACAGACTTTTCGGAATTTGACAAGCTGCACGCCCTCATGCGGAAGAGCTTTCCCTATGTGATGGCCGCCGGCAGCTTTGAAGAGATCGGCCACGCGGTGCTGATCACCATTCCCGGCACAGACGAGACCCTGCTTCCCTGCCTGTACATGTCCCACCAGGACGTGGTGCCGGTGGTGGAGGGCACGGAAAACGACTGGCTCCACGGCGCCTTCTCCGGCGATATCGCGGATGGGTACATCTGGGGCCGTGGCACACTGGACATCAAGGAGATGGTCTTCGGCATCCTGGAGGCCGCTGAATACCTGCTCGCCCACGGGCAAAGCTTCCGCCGCACCGCCTATTTGGCTTTTGGCGACGATGAGGAGACTTTGAACACCGGGGCACTGGCCATTGCCGAGACGCTGGAGAGCCGGGGTGTGCGTCTGGAATTCGTCCTGGATGAGGGCGGCGGCAAGATCGACGACGGCGCCGTGTTCGGCGCGCCCGGCCAGAGCATCTCCCAGGTGGACCTGATGGAAAAGGGCTATGCGGACCTGGAGCTGACGGTGGAAAGCGAGGGCGGCCATTCCAGCCGGCCCTTCGGCGGCAGTTCCCTTGAACACCTGGCCCGGGCCATCACTTCCATCACCGACCGCCCCTTCCCCTGCCGTCTGCAGGAGCCGCTGATCGCCTGTTTCGAGACGCTGGCCCCGTATATCACCGAGGAGCCCCTGCGCAGTTTGGTGCGGGATGTACGCGGCAATGCCGACGCCATCGCCGCCTGCTGCGCCGGACGGCGGGAGACCTATTCCTTTGTGACCACAACCATCGCACCCACCATGATCCAGGGCGGCAGTGCCGCCTGCAATGTTCTGCCCCAGAACATGCGCGCGGTCATCAACTTCCGGCTTGCTCCGGGTGAGACTGTGGAAAGCGTCATGGCCCATTGTCAGGTGGCCACCCGTGGTCAGCCCGTCACGCTGCGTTATCTGCAGGCCAACGACCCCTCCGCCATCGCCCGCTGCGACGGCTACGGCTATCGGAAGCTGACGGAAGCCATGGCGGCTTTCCTGCCGGAGGTGCTCTTCGTTCCCTGCATGACCGCCGGCGCCACCGACGCCCGCCGCTATGAACGCATCTGCGACACCTGCCTGCGCTGCAGCCCCTTTATAGCAGAAGCGGAGGATGTCCGCACCGGGGTCCACGGCACCAACGAGCGTCTGCCCCTCCGCTCCTATGCCCAGGGCATCCGTATCCTGATCCGGCTTATGGAGCTTGCCAATATAGAGGGCTGAATTGACAGCGAAACGCCGCGGAAGATCCGCGGCGTTTCGCGTTTTCATTGCCATTTTTCAAAATAGAAGCTATACTGTCATCGTGAAATCAAACATGAAGGAGATTGCAGCACATGAAAATCAGCCACGATCAGGAGCGAAAGCTTGTCACCGGGATCCTCACCGCCGCCCATTACAGCTTCGAAGACGCGGAGATCATCAGCAAAGTCATCACCCACTCGGACTTTACCGGCGTATATTCCCACGGCCTCTCCCGCCTGACCCGCTATCTGCGGCAGATCGACGTGGGGGCGCTGAATCCCTCGCCGAAGTTTGAGAAGGTGCTGGACGACCAGTCCCTGCTGGTCTTCGACGGGGACAACGGCTCCGGCATCATCTCGGTCAACAAGGCCTATGACGAGGCGCTGGTCAAGGCGAAGACCTTCGGCGTGGCCGTGGCCACCGGCCGCCGCAACGCCAACATCGGCTGCGGCTCCTACTACGGCTGGCGGGCCGTGGAGGACGACATGATCGGCATCCTCTGCTGCAACACCTACGCCTTCTCCGCCCCCTACGGCGGCGCGGACCGGCTGATCGGCACCAACCCCATTGTCGTGGGCATCCCCACCGGGGAGGAATATCCCATGGTGCTGGACATCTCCACCACCAACGTGGCCATGGGCAAGATCCAGGCAGCCCAGCGGGAGGGGCAGAGCATCCCCCTTGGCTGGGCCAACGACTATGACGGCCGGCCCACCACCGACCCTGCCCAGGCCTACGCGCTGACGCCCATCGCCGCCCACAAGGGCTACGGCCTGGCGGTGATGATCGACGCCTTGAGCACCCTGCTCAGCGGCGCCTGTTATGGCACGGATGTGGGACTGTTTTCCAAGCTGGAAAAGGAGAACACCGGCTTCTTCCTGCTGCTCATCGACCCCTCCCGCTTCATGCCCATCGAGGACTTCAAGCGCAATGCCGACCGCTACATCCGCATGGTCAAGGCCAGCCGCAAGGCGGAGGGCGTGGATGAGATCTTCCTGCCCGGCGAGATTGAGCGAAAAAAGTTCAAGGAATTCATGGAGACCGGTATTGAGGTCAGCGAGGCCCTGCAGGCGGAGCTGACCCAGCTGAGCCGCAGGCTGGGCGTCAACTTTGAGGGCGACAGCTTCCCGGATCTGCTGCGCCACTTCTGCGCTTGAATTCAGAGCACCAATAAAAATCCACCTCCGTCGGCCCG
>JAFUES010000076.1 GCA_017470325.1 Oscillospiraceae bacterium | reverse complement strand
TGACCAGCACCACCTCGTAGCCCTCTTCCTTCAGGGCCAGGCAGGCCTGGGTGCCCGCGTAATCGAATTCCGCCGCCTGCCCGATGACGATGGGGCCGGAGCCGATGATGAGAACTTTCTTGATGTCTGTACGCTTTGCCATGTCTTATTCCTCCATTGCAGCTTGATAGACGATGTTTCCATTGTATACGGTGAGCAGGCATCTGCCGCTCACCCACCGCCCGGCGAAGGGCGTCGCTCTCCCCTTGGACAGGAAGTCCGCGGGGTCGATCTCATATTCCGCATCCAGATCCCACACGGAGAAGTCGTTGCCAAGGGGGATCCGGAAGCGCACTCTGGGCTTTTCTGTCAACAGCCCGACCAACTGTTCCAAACGCAGCACGCCTTTTTTCACCAGCTCGGTGTACAGCAGCGGGAAGGCCGTCTCCAGGCCCACGATCCCGAAGGCGCTGCCCGCCAGGCCCTTAGCCTTTTCTTCCGCGCTGTGTGGCGCGTGGTCCGTGGCGATCATGTCGATGGTCCCGTCACAGACGCCCTCCAGCAGGGCCTCCCGGTCCGCCCGCGAGCGCAGGGGCGGGTTCATCTTGAACCAGCCGTCCTCCCGCAGGTCGTTTTCGTCCAGCAGCAGGTAATGGGGACCGGTCTCGCAGCTCACGTCCACGCCGCTCTTCTTGGCGTCCCGGATCAGGGCCACGCTCTCTTTGGTGGAGATGTGGCACACATGATAGCCGCAGCCCGTCTCATCCGCCAGCTTCAGGTCCCGCTCGATCTGCCGCCACTCGCTCTCGCTGCAGATGCCCTTATGCCCGTGGGCCGCGGCGTAGGCCCCGTCGTGGATATAGCCGCCCCGGAGCAGGGAGTTGTCCTCGCAGTGGGCCACAATCAATTTGCCCAGCGCTTTCGCCCTCTGCATGGCCTCGCGCATCTGCTGGCGCGACTGCACCCCGTGGCCGTCGTCGGAGAAGGCGACCACCTGTCCGGCCAGCGCCTCCATATCTGAGAGGGTCTCGCCCCTCTCCCCTTTGGTGATGGCCGCATAGGGGTAGACGCCGATGCAGGCGTCCCGCCGGATGATCTCCAGTTGAGGCTCCAGAGTCTCCGGGCTGTCCGGCACCGGGTTCAGATTCGGCATGGGGCAGACCGCTGTGTAGCCGCCATGGGCGGCCGCCCGACAGCCGCTGGCAATGGTCTCCTTATAAGAAAAACCCGGCTCACGAAAGTGCACATGCACATCGCAAAAGCCGGGAAAAAGCGTATACCGTTTGGAATTGAAAAAAGCGGCGATCGCGTCCGCGCTCTGAACAGAAAACACGTCCGCACCGCTGCCGAGCTTCTGGGTCTTATCGAATACCGTCATACACGCCGCCTCCCAACAAAAAAACCTTGCCATCGGCAAGGCGGAACATACGAAGGTACACAGTTCCCCAACCGCCGTAGCGGGCAGGGACCTGCCTTTGTTGCATCTTGCCGATCTCTCTGAATCGTCTTAAAGATTGTAATTATTATAGCCGCGCCCCACATTCTTTGTCAATGTACATTTCCACCAAAATCGAAGGCCGTTTCCCGGCCCATCCCCGGTTGACCGCCCAACAAAAGGATGGTATAGTATGGACAGATATCTACAAGATCTTGTATGGTTCCGGGAGGATCCTGTCATGTACGAGCATTTGAAGCAAGGCTTCCGGCAGGCGTTTGGAACAGACGCCGCCTATCTCTTTTCCGCCCCGGGCCGCACGGAGTTGGGCGGCAACCACACGGACCACCAGCTGGGACGGGTCCTGGCTGCGGCCGTCAGTGTGGACACCACCGCCGCCGTAGCATTAAACGGCAGCGGCACGGTTCGGGTCCTCAGCGAGGGTTATCCCCTCTGCACCGTCGACCTGGACGATCTGGCCAAGCATCCGGAGGAGGTAGGGACCACTGCCGCTCTAATCCGCGGCATCCTCTCCGGCATCACCGACCGGGGCGGCAGCGTCCCCGGCTTTGACGCCTATGTGACATCCCGGGTGCTGCCGGGCAGCGGGCTCTCTTCTTCCGCGGCCTTTGAGGTGCTGATCGGTACCATCGCCAACCATCTGTCCGGCTGCGGCCTGACCCCCTTGCAGATCGCCCAGCTGGGCCAGCTTGCGGAGAACGTGTACTTCGATAAGCCCTGCGGCCTGATGGACCAGGCGGCCTGCGCCATCGGCGGCGTCATCACCATCGACTTTGCGGACAAAGATGCCCCCCGGGTGGAGCACATGGATCTGGATCTGGCCGCTGTGGGCCACGCTCTGTGCATCATTGACAGCGGTGCGGACCACGCGGATCTGACCGCCGAGTATGCGGCCATTCCCGGGGAACTGGGGGCCGTGTCCCGGGTCTTCGGGCAGGAGCATCTGCGTCAGGTGGACGAGGCGGAATTCTACCGCCGTCTGCCGGAGGTCCGCAGGGCCGCCGGCGACCGGGCTGTCCTCCGGGCTGTCCACATTTTTGAGGACAACCGTCGAGTCACACAACAGGTACAGGCATTGAAGGAAGGCTCCTTCGACCGTTTCCTGGAGTTGGCCAAGGCCTCCGGGCGCTCCTCCTGGATGTATCTCCAGAATGTGGTCCCAGCAGGCTATAAAGAGCATCAGGATCTGGCCGTGGCGCTGGCCCTGGCGGAAAAACTGCTGGACGGCCGGGGGGCCTTCCGGGTCCAGGGCGGCGGCTTTGCCGGCACCATCCAGGCCTTTGTGCCTCTGAATATGTTGGAGGACTTCCGCTCAGGGATCGAAAATATCTTTGGCCCAGGCAGCTGTCACGTTTTGAATATCCGTCCCGAAGGCGGCATTTTGGTGGAGGAACTATGAGAGCAACGCTTGACACTTTGATCGCCTACGGCCTGGAAAAAGGCCTGATCCAGCCCGGAGATGAGACCTATGTGTTCAACCATCTTCTGGAGATCCTGCAGCTGGACGAAGCGGATGCGGAGGAAGCAGTGTACTCCGGTCAGTCGCTGGCTGAACTTCTGGACGCGCTGACGGACGACGCGGTGCGCCGCGGCCTGCTAGATGACAACATCACCGCCCGGGATCTGTTCGACACCAGGCTCATGGGGGCGCTGACCCCCTGGCCCCACGAGGTGCGGCGGCATTTTGAAGGACTGCGGAAGCAGGATCCCATGGCCGCCACGGACTGGTATTACCGCTTCAGCTGCGACACCAATTATATTCGGCGGGATAGGATCGCCAGAGACATCAAATGGGTCTACCGCTGCGAATACGGCGATCTGGACATCACCATCAACCTGTCCAAGCCGGAGAAGGACCCACGGGCCATCGCGGCGGCACGGCTGGCGCCCCAGGCGGGCTACCCTAAATGCCAGCTCTGCGCTGAGAACGAGGGCTATGCCGGGCGCATGAACCATCCCGCCCGGCAGAACCATCGAGTCCTGCCCCTGACCATTGCGGGCAGTCCCTGGTTCTGGCAGTACTCCCCCTATGTGTACTATAACGAGCACTGCATCGTCTTCAATGCCCAGCACACCCCAATGAAGATCGACCGCAGCGCCTTTCGCAAGCTCTTTGATTTTGTGGGCCAGTATCCACACTACTTTGTGGGTTCCAACGCGGACCTGCCTATTGTGGGCGGCTCTATCCTGAGCCACGATCACTTCCAGGGCGGGCACTACGAATTTGCCATGGCCAAGGCCCCGGCGGAGACCCCGCTGCGCTTTGTCGGCTATGAGGATATCGATGCGGCCATTGTCAAGTGGCCCATGTCCGTTATCCGCCTGACCGGGCCGGACAGTGAGCGCATCGTGGAGCTGGCAGACAAGATCCTGGGCTGCTGGCGGGTCTACACGGATGAGAGCGTTACCATCTACGCTGAGACCGAGGGCGTTCCCCACAACACCATCACCCCCATCGCCAGACGTCGGGGCGCGGATTACCAGCTGGATCTGGTGCTGCGCAACAACCTGACCACGGAGGAATATCCTCTGGGTCTGTTCCATCCCCACCAGGAGCTGCACCATATCAAAAAGGAGAACATTGGTCTCATTGAGGTCATGGGTCTGGCGGTGCTCCCCTCCCGGCTGAAAACAGAGCTGGCGGAGTTGAAAGCAGCCATGCTTGACCGCACCGATCTGCGCAGCAGCGAGCAGCTTGCCCCACATGCCGACTGGGCCGAGGAGATCCTGCGCCGTCGGGACTTCAACGCGGAGAATGCCGAGGAGGTCCTGCGGCAGGAGGTGGGCGCGGTGTTCCTGCGTGTGTTGGAGGATGCCGGCGTATACAAGCGCAATGCCGCAGGGCAGGCTGCCTTCCTGCGCTTCATAGACGCAGTCAACGCGCTGTGATATCGGTCTGTTGACATAATGTAATTTACATAATACGGATTACATAATTTACTTAACATAATAAAAATCCCTCTCCGATTGGAGTGGGATTTTTACATGATTCGCTTGTTGAAGGAAAGTCCGAAAAGCGTAACGAATTACCGCCCTCTGTCATCGGCCTCTTTGACCAGGGCCTCCGCCTCTTTCAGACTGATTCCCTGTTCCCGGGCGATCCGGGCCAGATCCTCATACTCGGCCTTTTCCCGGCATACGCCCCAGCCCTCGGCCCGCTTGACGCGCACCGGACCATAGACGGTCTCCACCGTCCGCTGGCTGCGCTGCAGGGTATAGCGGTCACAGACATATTCCCGCACCCCCAGGGTGCTGGTATTATGAAACAGGCACTGGAGCATATCCTCCCGCTGTGCCTCCCGGCACATGCAGGTTAACATAATTCCAGGCCGGTTCTTCTTCATACCGATGTGAGTGGTATAGGCGTCCAGGGCCCCCCGGGCCATCAGCTCCTCCTGGACAAAGCCCAGGGCCTCCGGCGTCATATCGTCCAAGTTGCATACCAGCTCCAGAACACGGTCCTGCCGCTGTCCGGTCTCGCCCAGCAGCACGCGCAGGGCGTTGGCTGTCTCAAAATCCTTGGTGCCCAGGCCATAGCCGCTCTTTTCCACCCGCAGGGCAGGCATGGGGCCAAAGTCCTGTACGAAGTGGGCCAGCAGCGCAGCGCCAGTTGGGGTGCACAGCTCTCCCTGGATCTGGCCGCTGTACATGGGGATACCGTGCAGCAATAGCTCTGTGGCCGGGGCCGGAACCGGCATCAGGCCGTGGGCGCACCGCACCGTCCCACTGCCCACATGCACCGGGGAGGCCAGCACCTTCTCCGGCGCCAGCTCCTCTATCAGCAGGCAGACACCCAGTATATCCGCCAGCGCGTCCAGACTGCCCAGCTCGTGGAGATGAATGTTCTCCACGGGGCGGCCGTGGACCTGGCTTTCGGCTCGGGCAATACGCTCATAGACCGCCCGCGTATTCCGCCGCACCGCTTCCGGTACCGGCAGCGCGTCGATCTTTGCGTAGATCTCCTGAATATTGGTGTGGGGATGATGATGGCCGTGCTCGCGGCCTTCCTCTTCCCCGTCGATGACCACATGCACATGGGTCCCGCTGATGCCCCGCTTGACCGCATGCTCCGCCGTGACCGTCACGTTCTCCGGCAGGGCGGCATTGAGCCGTTGGAGAAAGCCCTCCGGGTCCGGGTGCAGCGCCAGCAGCGCCGCCATCAGCATGTCGCCGGCAGCGCCCATGCTGCAGTCGATATAGATCGTTCTCACAGGCTCTTCACCCTCCCCTCCGGGTCGATCCGGACCTGGTCGAACCAGGCCGACATCTGTGCTATGATCTGCTCCTGCGCCTGCTGCGCCGCCGGCAGCTGCTCCGCCGTAAACTGCAGCAGGGCCGTGTCCCCCACTGTGCGCACACGGAAATCGGAAAAGCCCAGACGGAACAGGCAGCCCTCCGCCGCCTCGATCTTCCCCAGGCGCTCCTCCGTGATCTCCTCGCCTGTGCACACCCGGGTGGCCAGGCAGGCATAGGCGGGCTTATCCCAGGTGAACAGCCCCGCCTCCCGGGACAGGCGGCGGATCTCCGGCTTGGTCAGGCCGCAGATCCGAAGCGGCGACTGGATGCCCAGCTCCTTAAGTGCCCGCATGCCGGGCCGATCCCCGGCCTCGTCGCTGGCGTTGGTGCCGTCCAGCAGCAGAGAAAAACCGTCCGCCTCCGCGGCGGCGATTATGGTTGACATAATATTGTTCTTGCAATGGTAGCAGCGGTCCGGGCCGTTGCGCCGCACCGCTTCCACGCACAGAGCGTCCTGGCGCAGCACACGGGGCTCCACCCCTAGCAGTTCGCACAGACGCATGGCGTCCCGGAATTCAAACTCCGGCTGAAACTGGGTCTTCACATAGTAGGGCCGAAGCTCCGCCCCGCACTGCAGACCGGCGTACAGCAGATAGGCCGAATCCACGCCGCCGGAAAAAGCCAGCGCGGCCTTGGGATGCTGCGCGAAATATTCTTTCAAGGTCATCTCAGTCCAGATGATTGATCATGCTGGCCATGTAGCCCGCGCCGAAGCCGTTGTCGATGTTCACCACGGAGACGCCGCTGGCGCAGGAGTTGAGCATGCTCAGCAGGGCTGCCACACCGCCCAGAGACGCGCCATAGCCCACGCTGGTGGGCACGGCGATCACGGGGCAGTCGGCCAAGCCGCCGATGACGCTGGGCAGAGCCCCCTCCATCCCGGCCACGGCCACGATGACACGGGCGCTCATGATCTCCTCCATATGGCTCAGGAGCCGATGGATGCCGGACACACCCACGTCATAAAGCCGAACCACCTGATTACCCAGGGCCTCGGCGGTGATCGCCGCCTCCTCGGCCACGGGAATGTCGCTGGTGCCGCCGGTGGCCACCACCACCTTTCCCTTGCCGCTGGGCGCGGGCAGGCTGCCGATGATGCCGGTGTGGGCCAGTTCGTTATATTGCAGCGGAAGCTCCGCTCCCACAAAAGCGGCGGTGTCCGCATCGATGCGGGTCACCAGCACCGTCTCCTGTCCGCTTGCAAGCATGGTTTTGGCAATGCCCAGGATGTGCTCCCTGGTCTTGCCGGCGCCATAAATGACCTCCGGCACGCCCTGGCGCAATCCCCGGTGCATGTCCACCTTGGCATACTCGTCCACTTCCTGGATGGGCTGCATCTTCAGCTTCAGCACCGCGTCCTCCACGCTGGTCTCGCCATTGGCCACCTGCTGGAGCAGCGCGGTGATCCCCTGTTTATCCATTGACTTCCTCCACTACACAGACCTGATCGCCGGGCTTGGCACTGCCTTCCTCCAGGACGATCACAAAGATCCCTTCCCGGGGCATGACGCAGTCCCCCGCCTGCTGGCGGATGGCACAGTCTGCATGACATTCCTTGCCGATCTGGGTGACCTGGCACAGGGCGGAGCCCACCTTCAGCTTGGTCCCTACCGGGAGCTTGAAGACCTGCAGTCCCTCCACCAAAACGTTCTCCGCAAAGGCGCCGGGAAACAGCTTGATGGTGATCTTCTCCTGCAGACGGTCCACACTGTCCTGTCCCAGCAGGCTCACCTGCCGGTGCCAGTCCCCCGCGTGGGCGTCGCCCGGGATGCCCTGGTGGGGCACCAGACGGATCTCCTCCACAGGGTGCTTCTGCTGGCCCTTTTTCTCACTGATGCAAACAGCCTTGATCACACCGGTCTGATTCATGTCTCTTCTCCTCTCTGAAAATCTCCGTGCACGCCGCCCGACTTGGACAACAGCCGGATATCACTGATGACCATATCCTTTTGTACCGCTTTGCACATGTCGTATACCGTCAGCGCCGCGGTGCTCACCGCCGTCAGCGCCTCCATCTCCACGCCGGTGCGTCCGTCGCAGCGGACTTCCGCCCGGATCTCCACCGACAGCCGCTCCTCGCACAGCGACAGCTCCAGATCGATCCCCTGGATCAAAATGGGGTGGCACATGGGGATCAGGTCCGGCGTGCGCTTGGCACCCATGACGCCGGCCACCTGAGCCACGGTGAGTACGTCGCCCTTTTTCATGCCGCCGCTTCGGATCAGGTCAAAGGTCTTGCGGTTGACCAGCACCCGCCCCGCCGCTACGGCCGTACGGACTGTCTCTGGCTTCTCGCCCACATCCACCATTTTGGCCCGGCCCTGTTCATTGAAATGGGTAAAATCCTCCGCCATTGCCTCAGCCTCCGATCTGGTTCATGTTCCGCCCCGCGTGGCTGCGGCTGGTGGCGGACAGCTCTCCATGCCACTTGGGCTTGCCCAGGATCGCGGCTTCGAACTGCCGCCGCATCCCTTCGTAGTCCAGGCCCTT
Source organism: Oscillospiraceae bacterium (assembly GCA_017470325.1). The sequence continues at coordinate 3,498 of JAFUES010000076.1, read as the reverse complement.
GATATCATACTCATCCGAGGCGTGCAGACAGGGCTTCAGCTTGCCGTCCGCCGTCAAGCGCAGGCGGTTGCACTCTGCACAGAAATGGGCGCTTACCGGGCTGATGAGTCCGATATTGCCCTGCGCACCGGGCAGACGGTAAAGGCGCGCCACACCGCCGTCCTGCTCCACCTTCTCCGCCTCCGGCAGCTTGTCCAGCGCCGCGGTATAGGGGATGAAGGCCTCCGGCCCGAAATCGCCGCTGTCGTACATGGGCATCAGCTCGATAAAGCGCAGATCCACCGGATAGCGGCGTGTCAGCTCCGCCAGGGCAGGGATCTCATCGTCGTTGAAGCCGCCGATCAGCACCGCGTTGAGCTTGATCTTTTCAAAGCCCGCATCCAGGGCGGCCTCAAGACCGGCCATAGCCTGGTCCAGGGTACCCACCCGGGAGATGTAGGCGTACTTCTGCGCGTCCAGAGTGTCCAAACTCATATTGATCCGGCTGACCCCCGCCTGCCGCAGGGGCTTTGCCAGTTGGGGCAGCAGGATGCCGTTAGTGGTGATACACACCTCGCGGATGCCCTCCACCGCCGCGGCCTGCTCACAGATGGAGACGATGTTCTTTTTCACCAACGGCTCACCGCCGGTGACGCGCAGCTTGCGGATCCCCAGAGAGGCCGCCGCTTTCACAGCGAGGATCATCTCCTCCTCGCTGAGCATGTTCTCATGACACTTTTTCTCAATTCCCTCCACCGGCATGCAGTAACGGCAGCGCAGATTGCAAAGCTCCGTAACAGACATGCGCAGATAGGTGATGGTCCTGCCATAGCGGTCCTGCATGGTATTCCTCCGATCCGGGGTCGCGTTTTGCATTGTGCCGTCTGTTGAAAAAAGGAAACAATACGGCACTTTAGCTTATTGAATGCCATTATAATACATTCTCTGCATTTCTGCAATCCCGACAGGACTATTGAATTTTCCTCTTTTTCAAGTATAATAAATACCGTTATACCATATCGACCGAAGGAGACGCCTATGAAAGCCATCGTCAGCGTATTTGCCCGGGACGCCAAGGGCATCACCGCCTATGTGACCGCCCTGCTGGCGGAACGTGAGATCAACATCCTGGATATCAGCCAGACCCTGATGCAGGAATACTTCGCCATGATCATGCTGGTGGATCTGGCCGACTGCCCCCTCCCCTTCGATCAGCTCTCTCAGGAGCTGAAGGACAAGGGCGCGGAGCGCGCACTGGATATCCACATCCAGCGGCAGGATATCTTTGAAGCCATGCACAGGATCTGAGGAGCGGCTATGAGTTATCTGATCAACAGCAGTGAGATCCTGCAGACCATTGAAATGATCGACCAGCAACATCTGGACGTGCGCACCGTAACCATGGGCATCAGCCTGCTGGACTGCGCCGACCGGGACATCCGGGTCTGCGCTGACAGAGTCTATGAAAAGATCTGCCGGAAGGCGGAAAAGCTGGTGGAGACCGGCTGCGCCATCGAGCGGGAGTTCGGTATCCCCATCGTCAACAAGCGGGTCTCGGTCAGTCCCATCTCCCTGGTGGCGGCCAGCTGCCAGGCGGAGGACTACACTCCCCTGGCTCTGACTCTGGATAAGGCGGCCAAGACCGTAGGCGTCAACTTCATCGGCGGCTTCTCCGCTCTGGCCCACAAGGGCTTCACCGAGAGCGACTTGCGCCTGATCCACTCCCTGCCCAGGGCCCTGACGGAGACCGAGTTGGTCTGCGGCAGTGTGAACGTGGCCTCCACAAAGGCGGGCATCAATATGGACGCAGTGGCCCTCATGGGCCGGATCATCCGCCAGACGGCGGATATCGACCCCATGGGCTGCGCAAAGCTTGTGGTCTTTGCCAACGCCGTGGAGGACAACCCCTTCATGGCCGGCGCCTTCCACGGCGTGGGCGAGCCGGAGTGCGTCATCAATGTGGGTGTCTCCGGGCCCGGTGTGGTGGCCCACGCTCTAAAGGACTGCAAGGGTCAGCCCTTTGACGTGGTAGCTGAGACCATCAAGCGCACCGCCTTCAAGATCACCCGCATGGGCCAGCTGGTGGCTCAGGAGGCCTCGCACCGTTTGGGTGTCCCCTTCGGTGTGGTAGACCTGTCCCTGGCCCCTACCCCCGCCATTGGCGACAGTGTGGCGGAGATTCTGGAGATCATGGGCCTGGAGCAATGCGGCACCCACGGCACCACCGCCGCCTTGGCCCTGCTCAACGACGCGGTGAAAAAGGGCGGCGTCATGGCCTCCTCCCATGTGGGCGGCCTGTCCGGAGCTTTTATCCCGGTGTCTGAGGACGCGGGCATGATCGCCGCTGTGGAGGCGGGTTCCCTGTCTATCGACAAGCTGGAGGCTATGACCTGTGTCTGCTCCGTGGGCCTGGACATGATCGCTGTGCCGGGCGATACCCCGGCTGAGACCATCTCCGCCATGATCGCGGACGAGGCGGCCATCGGCATGATCAACAACAAGACCACCGCCGTGCGTGTGATCCCCGCCACCGGGAAGAGTGTGGGCGAGCGGATCGACTTCGGCGGTCTGCTGGGCAGCGCCCCTGTGATGCCCCTGCATCAAGGCTCGGCCGCGGAATTCGTGCAACGCGGCGGCCGCATCCCCGCCCCGCTGCACAGCCTGAAAAACTGATCAAACATAGGTGAAGCCGCCGGTCCATATTGGAACCGGCGGCTCTGCTTTATCCTGTGTGCTTACCACAGTTTGCCCTTTTCCATGGCGTCCTCGCTGATTTCCCAACCACGGTCCAGCAGCCAGTAGGTCACCGGATCGTCGTCAATGGGCTCGCCTTCCTCGATGGGCACATCGGGCTTGAGGTTGCGGATTTTGATCCGTGTCTCATAGGCGCGCAGCTCCTTCACAGTGAAGGGCAGGCCCAGCTCCGCCGCGATGGGCAGCAGCACCGCCTCGGCCACAGCTTCCCGGATCTCCAGGCTCCCGGGATACAGGGCCTCTTCCGCCAACACCCGCTGCCGCAGCTGTTCATCCGCCCGGTAAAGTTCAAAGAATTTTTCAACGTTTTCGATCATGATATCTCTCCTTCATGGGGTCCTTTGCCCTTACTTTAGCATAATTGCGCAAAATGTCAACGCCCGGACGTAGTACATTCGGTAAGGCCGTCTCTTGCAAATTGCCGGAAAACTGCCTATAATCTCCACGAAGCCCGCAAAAGGGCGAAAGGACACGCAATATGAAGCTTTTGCTGAACAATCTGCATCATTATCTGCGCCTCTGGGGCCTCTACTGCAAGGGTCTGGGCAAATGGCTGCTGGTCTCCGGGATCACCGGTCTGCTCTGCGGCGTACTGGGTTCCGCCTTCCATGTGGGCGTGGAGGAATCTACCGTCTTCCGTATGGCCCATCCCTGGGTGCTGTACACACTGCCGGCGGCGGGCCTGCTGGTGGTGGCCATTTATAAGTTCACCCGCGCCGAGGGTCAGAGCACCAACAACATCATCGACGAGGTGCAGTCCTGTCA
>JAFUES010000075.1 GCA_017470325.1 Oscillospiraceae bacterium | reverse complement strand
TGAGCGGAAAAAAGGGCCGCTGCGATCACTGACGGATCGCAGCGGCCCTTGTCTTTTGCATGGGTTTACTTCAGGATGTACTTCCTCACCTCGTCGGAGACGGTGGCGGGATCGGCGGAAACACTGATCACGAAGCTGATGTTCTCCGCCGCGGAGAACTTATCCAGCCAGGCCAGGAAAGTCTCCAGCGCTTCCACGGATTTGTCGTTGACCAGTTTATAGAAATTATCGATAAAGAAATGGGTGATGTCATAATTGCCGGCGTGCACGCCGCAGATCAGCCCCTTCAAAAACTCATAGTTGCCCACGTCATAGCTGCCGGCCTCGATCAGCCGCGCCTGATAGGGGATATCGAAGGTCAGCTTGCGCTCCTTCTCGATGCACACCACATCGCCGGTCTCCTCGTTGACCGCCGCGCGGACCATGTCGACCAGCCTTTTCGTCTTGCCGGATCCTTTCAGACCCATAATGATTTGAACCATGGTGATCACACTCCTTTTTTGAATTGATTCTATTCTATATGGAAAGGTGCAAAATCATATCTCTGTCTGTAGCTTACCATTTTTCTTGCCGCTGTGCAAGAGAAAAGCGCAGGGAAAAATGAACCCCCGGTAAATTTCCCGAAAATGTCCCGACTTTTTACAATCGCAAAAGATTGTCTAAAATCAAATCGTTGACGAAATTGCCCCGGCATGATAACATTTTATCGAATACTCACCTCAGGTGAGAGGTCGCAAATCTTTAGAAAGAGAGGTGTTTGGCATGAAAGACCTGAAGCATCTGATCTACTTTGAGAATCTGCTGCAGGACGCGCAGAATGAACTGGTAGACCAGGCCAAGGCGGCCGGTCAGCACGCGCTGGGATACAACTGCTACTATATCCCCGAAGTGCTGCTGAACCTGCCCGGCTGCTTCTCCAGCCGTCTGCGTGCCCCCCGCTGCACATCCACGGACATCGCAGGCTACTACATGACCAACCGTTCATGTCCCTACGCAAGATCCATCCTCGAGCGCGCCATTGAGGGCGGCTACAACTATCTGGACGCCCTGCTGGGCGCGGAATGCTGCGCCACCATGGACCGGATGGAGGAGCATTTCTCCCTCATCAACCCCGTGAAGAACGACAAGTTCTTCCTCACCCAGATCGACCCGCCCATGAAGGGCGACAACATCAACCTGGAGTATTACAAGGTCCAGCTGCGGAAAAAGGTGCTGGAGCCCCTGCGGGACAAGCTGGGCGTGGACGTCTCCGACGAGGCCATCCGTCAGGCGGTGGAAAAGCACAACCGCCTCTGCCGGGTCATCACAGAGATCGGCAATCTGCGCAAGCTGGACAATCCCCCCATCACCGGCTATGAGTTCCATGTGATCCAACTGGTCAGCCAGGTCTGTCCCCACGATCTGATCCTGCCCTACCTGGAGGAGACCCTGGAAGAGCTGAAGACCCGCGAGCCGGAACCCCAGTTCCCCTTCCGGGCCAGAGTGGTCGTGGTGGGCTCCGAGATCGACGATCCGGACTTCACCAAGCTGATCGAGACCTGCGGCGCCATGGTGGTGGCCGACCGCTACTGCTTCGGCAGCTTCCCCAGCCGGGAGGAGATCGAGATCTACGCCAATGAGAGCGCCTTTGACGCCATCTGCCGCCACTACCTGCACTGGAACCAGTGCGCCCGCTTTATGGACGGCGGCAAGATCGACCAGCGCACCAATGAGGTGCGGCGGCTGTATGACGAATTCAAGGCTGACGGCATCATCTACGAGAACATGAAGTTCTGTGAGTTCTGGAGCTATGAGAAGGTGCTCAAGTCCCACATCTTCATCAATGAGCAGCACATCCCCACCTGCACCATCGAAAAGGAATACGCCCTGGGCGCGGTGGGCCAGCTGCGCACCCGCTTCCAGGCCTTCATCGAATCGCTTGAGATCAAGCAGATCCAGGGAGGGAAATAAGATGAAATTGCTTGACAAAATGATCGCTCCCATCGATAAGGCGCTGGAGCGCTTTGACCCCGTGTGGCAGGCCGAGCATGGCGTCGGCGGCCTGAGAAGCCGCTATTACGACAAGACCGGCGTGGCCAAGTGGCGTGAGTGGCGCGGCGTGAAGTCCACCATGGTGGACTATGTCGCCTGGCTCAACAATCTGCTGGCCATGGGGCAGATGGTGGCCTCCGCCCCCATTCCCATTCTGAAGGGCTTCTGGGAGTACCGCTGGATGGGCTCCTACCTGGGTACTTTCATGTTCATCGACCGCCTGTTTGAGGGCTATCGCGGCCCCGAGCTGAAGGTCGCCCATATGAACATGCATGCCATCGTCCAGTCCCTGACCAAGAAGATCGCCTTTGGTCTGAAAAACGACGGACGCTTTGGCGGCGGTCCCGACACGGAAAACATCATCCCCTATGACGAGACCATCTCTCCCCTGTTCCTGATGGGCTTCAAGGGCCTGTATCCCTTCCCCATGCAGACGCTGCCGGAATTCATCATCTGCGATATTGACCAGCATATCGAGCCTTACTACATCGACGTGGCCGAGTCCTTCGGCCTTCCCGCGGACGTGTGCTCCCGCTGCGCGGCGGAGACCGGCGTTGCCTTGGACGACGCTTTCCTGAAGGTGGGCAAGATCATGCTCTCCACGAACATGCCCTGCAACGCCTCCGAATCCACCTCCATGTTCCAGCGCCGCCGCATCGACAAGCCGGACTTCCCCATCACCTTGGCCATGCAGCACCAGACCCCGGAAGCCATTCCCTATTCCCGCGCCACGCTGGAGGCGGCCATCGCCTTCGTGGAGGAGCACTACGGCGTCAAGTACGATTGGGATGAGTTCGTCAAATACGCCAAGCTCCTCAACGAGCAGAACAACATCGAGCTGGAAAAGTGGGAGATCTTCAAGACTCCGTATTCCGCCCTCTGCGGCATTGCGGAGACCCTGTACCGTCTGTATGAGTGGCAGAGCGTAAACGGCCAGGAGCCGCACTTCAACAAGAACGACCGCAAGGTCATCAAGCTCATGCGCAAGTGCTATGAAGAAAAGCATGAGCCCTTCGGCGGCAAGACCCGCCACCGCGCCTTCCTTTGGGGCCCCTCCGCTGTGTACTACTGCGACTTCCCCACCTGGGTACAGAACTGCTGGGGCATCAACATCGTGCTGAACATGGACTCCACCATGGGCTTCAACATGATCGACACCGAGGACCGGGACAAGGGCATGGACGACCTGACCGCCCTCACCCAGCGGGCCACCATGCGGCATCACGCCGTGGGCGGCTGGGACAACTATAACGCCGTGTGGGATTGGGCCAAGCGCTTTAACTGCGACATGGTGCTGATGAACGACAACATCGCCTGCAACGGCACCCTCGGCTTCCATGCACTGATGGAGGAGCAGGCTAGGGAACTGGGCTTCCACTTCATCTTCATCGAGCATGACCTGCAGGACAGCCGCACCGTCTCCCGTCAGGACATGCGCAACTGCGTCAACAACTACATGTCCGTCGTCCTGGGCGAAAAGCCGCTGGATCCCACCATCGTGGAGTTCGACGACTCCGACGCGTATTAAGAAAGGCGGTATCCTGGTATGAACAAAGTCTGTAAATTCCTTCTGAAAGTGCTGGGCAAGCTCACCGTGATCGGCCTGGTCACCTTCGCGGTCACCTTCACCATCTACATGACCAACGCGGAAAACAAGCTGATCTACTACGTGGTCCGTCCCTTCCTGAACAAGCACTACGATTCCCAGGTGCGCGACCGGCGCATCGTATAAGCCCAAAGCACAGCCGCGGCATGGCAGGTCCATGCCGCGGTTTTTTCTTGCGCGGATCGCTGCACCGTGGCATAATAAGGAAAACAATTCTGCGAGGTAGACCAATGGATACTCTGTATGTGAAAACCTTTCGGGAGCTGGATATCGACCAGCTCTACGCCCTGCTGAAGGCCCGGCACGACGTGTTCGTGGTGGAGCAGCACTGCCCATACCCGGATCTGGACGGCCGGGACCAGGACAGTCTGCATCTGTTTTACGCCGATGAGACCGGCCGTGTCACCGCATACATGCGTATGTTCCCCAAGGCCGACGAGCCGGGCACCGTGCGCATCAGCCGGGTGCTCACCGTAGACCGAGGCACCGGCCTTGGCGGCCGGCTGCTGCGGGACGGGATCCGCACCGCCCGGGAAAAGCTGGGCGCAAGGGAGATTTATGTGGAAGCCCAGAGCTACGCCACCGGTTACTATGCCCGGGAGGGCTTCCAAATCTGCTCGGAGGAATTCCTGGATGACGGCATCCCCCACAAGCAGATGCGGCTGAAGCTGGAATAGGGCGCAATTTCCCTGTTTTTCCCCTCGTCAATCTATTCCCAAAAGTTGACATTTTTTCCGCTCTGCACTACAATATTCTTACTTTTTCCGGCGCGTAAAAGTGCGCTGTGATCCCCGCAAAACAGAGAAATCAAGGAGGAAACTATGGCAGACAAGAAAGTCTTCAAGTCCATGGACGGTAACGAGGCCGCGTCGTACATCTCCTATGCCTTTACCGAAGTGGCGACCATCTACCCCATCACCCCGTCCAGCCCCATGGCCACCCATGTGGACGAGTGGGCAGCCCACGGGATGAAAAACATCTACGGCAGCCGGGTCAAGCTGATGGAGATGCAGGCCGAGGCCGGCGCCTGCGGCGCCCTGCAGGGCGCGCTGGAGGCGGGCTCCGTGGCCACCACCTACACCTCTTCCCAGGGCCTGATGCTGATGATCCCGCCCATGTACCGCATCGCCGGCTTACATATGCCCGCGGTGATGCATGTGGCGGCCCGCTCCCTGGCCGCCGCCAGTCTGTCCATCTTCGGCGACCATCAGGACGTGATGGCATGTCGGCAGACCGGCTGGGCCCAGCTGGCCTCTTCCAGCGTCCAGGAATGCATGGACATGGGCGCCGTGGCGCACCTGTCCGCCATCAAAGGCCACATCCCCGTGCAGCACTTCTTCGACGGCTTCCGCACCAGCCATGAGATCCAGAAGATCGAGGTCCTGGACTTCGACGACATGGGCAAGCTGGTGGACTGGGACGAGCTGAAGAAATTCCGCGACCGGGCGCTGAACCCGGAGCATCCCAGCATCCGCAACACCGGCGAAAACGACGACGTGTACTTCCAGCACAAGGAAGCCGCCAACCCCCTGTACGACGCCTTCCCCGCCATCGTGGAGGAGTACATGGAGAAGATCTCCGCCCTGACCGGCAGAGAGTATAAGCTGTTCAACTACTTCGGCGCTCCCGACGCGGAGCGGGTCATCGTGGCCATGGGCTCCGTGTGCGACGCCGCCCGCGAGGTGGTGGACTACCTGACCGCCCAGGGCGAGAAGGTGGGTCTCATCCAGGTTCACCTGTACCGTCCCTTCTCCCTGAAGCACTTCGTGGACGCCATCCCCGCCAGCTGCAAGGTCATCACCGCCCTGGACCGCACCAAGGAATCCGGCGCCCTGGGTGAGCCTCTGTATGAGGATGTAGGCACCGCGCTGCTGGAGAGCGGGCGCTTCCTCAAGCTGCTGGGCGGCCGCTATGGCCTCAGCTCCAAGGACACCACCCCGGCCCAGATCAAGGCCGTGTTCGACAACATGGCCGGCGAGCAGAAGAACCACTTCACCGTGGGCATCACCGACGATCTGACCTTCCACTCCCTGCCTGTGGGCGAGAACATCGTCACCGCCGGCAAGAGCATCATCTCCTGCAAGTTCTGGGGCCTTGGCTCCGACGGCACCGTGGGCGCCAACAAGAACTCCTGCAAGATCATCGGCGACAACACCGACCAGTACGTGCAGGCCTACTTCCAGTATGACGCCAAAAAGTCCGGCGGCCTGACCCGCAGCCACCTGCGCTTCGGCCATGAGCCCATCCTGTCCACCTACTATGTGACCATGGGCGACTTTGTGGCCTGCCACAAGCAAAGCTACATGCACACCTACGACATCGTCAACGAAGTCAAGCCCGGCGGCATCTTCCTGCTGAACACCCGCTGGAAGGGCCAGCAGCTCTATGACAATCTGTCCAACCGCGCCAAGCGGATCCTGGCCCAGCGGCAGATCAACTTCTATACCATCGACGCCACCGACATCGCCGCCGAGATCGGTCTGGGCAACCGTACCAGCACCATCCTCCAGGCCGCCTTCTTCAAGCTGGCCAATGTCCTGCCCATCGACGAGGCCGTGCAGCACATGAAGGACGCCGCGGTGAAGAGCTTCTCCCGCAAGGGCGAGAAGATCGTCAACATGAATCTGGCCGCCATCGACCGGGGCCTGACCGACATGGTGAAGATCGACATCCCCGCCGAGTGGGCCGAGCTGACCGACGACGTGGAGGTGGTGGACGAGAGCCTGCCCGAATTCGTGCGCAAGGTCCTGATCCCCATGAACAAGGCCAAGGGTGACGATATCCCTGTCAGCACCTTTGCCAGCACTTCCGACGGCATCATGCCCATCGCCATGGCCAAGTATGAAAAGCGCGGCGTGGCGGACAACGTACCCGTGTGGGACGCGGACAAGTGCATCGGCTGCAACCGCTGCTCTCTGGTCTGCCCCCATGCCGCCATCCGTCCCTTCCTGTTCACCGCCGACGAGGCCGCTGCCGCGCCCGAGGGCTGCGTGACCAAGAAAGCCTTGGGCAAGGGCTTTGAAGATTATACCTACCGCATCCAGGTGGACGTGCTGGACTGCCAGGGCTGCGGCAGCTGCGCCAATGTGTGCCCCTCCAAGGTGAAGGCCCTCAAGATGGTGCCGCTGGACGAGCAGCTTCCTGAGCAGAAGAATTGGGATTACTGCCTGACCCTCTCCGAGAAGAAGAATCCCATGAGCAAGTTTTCCGCCAAGGGCAGCCAGTACGAGCAGCCCCTGTACGAGTTCTCCGGCGCCTGCCCCGGCTGCGGCGAGACCCCGTACATCAAGCTCCTGACTCAGCTCTTCGGCGACCGGATGTATGTGGCCAACGCCACCGGCTGCTCCCAGGCCTACGGCTTCTACACCCCCACCTTCCCGCAGACCACCAACAAGCGTGGCCACGGCCCGGCCTTCTCCAACTCCCTGTTTGAGAACAACGCCGAGTTCGCCCTGGGCATCAGCCTGTCCGCCCAGCAGCTGCGGGATCAGGCCAAGATGCACGCCCAGGCCATCGTGGACGTGACCGCCGACGAAAAGCTGAAGGCCGCCCTGGAAGCCTGGCTGGCCGAGGGTGACGACGACGACAAGACGGCGGAGCTGTCCGACGCGGTGCGCGAGGCCATCGCCGCCACCGGCGAGAGCAGCGCGGACATCGACTTCCTGCGCCAGCGGGAGGACACCCTGACCAAGAAGGCCATCTGGATGTTCGGCGGCGACGGCTGGGCCTATGATATCGGCTACGGCGGCCTGGACCACGTGATGGCCTCCGGCCTGGATCTGAATGTGCTGGTGGTGGACAACGAGCTCTACGCCAACACCGGCGGTCAGGCCTCCAAGGCCACGCCCATCGGCGCCAGCGTCCAGTTTGCCGCCGCGGGCAAGACCACGCCCAAGAAGGATCTGGGCATGATCCTGTCCACCTACGGCTATGTGTATGTGGCGCAGGTCTCCCTGGGCGCAAATCCCGAGCACGTGATCAAGTGCCTGAAGGAAGCAGCCGCCCACAAGGGTCCCTCCATCGTCATCGCCTACGCCCCCTGCATCAACCACGGCCTGTCCAAGGGCATGGCCAAGGTCATGGACGAGGGCAAGGAAGCGGTGGAATGCGGCTTCTGGCCCCTGTTCCGCTACAACCCCGACGTGGAAGAGGGCAAGAATCCCTTCTCCCTGGATTCCGCCGCGCCCAACGGCAAGCTGCGGGATTACATGATGGGCGAAACCCGTTTCGCCTCCCTGACCCGCACCTTCCCTGAGATCGCCGAGCGGCTCTTCGCCGAGGCGGAGGACTTCACCACCAAGCGCTACGACAAGTACCGCAAGCTGGCCGGCAAGTAAACAGCAAAATCCTGACCCAGCCCTGTGCCATAAGGCATAGGGCTGGGTTTATTTTGAACGCCGGGCGCGTGGCCATCGTGCGCACAGCCGGCCATGAGCTGACCCACTTCATCCAGGAGAACGCGCCGGAGCTGTACGAGGATCTGAAGAGCTTCCTGGTGGACCACCTGCTGGAGTGGCAGGGCAAGAGCCTGAGCGAGCTGGTCAATGAGAAGATGGCCCGGGACACCACCGGAGAGCTGGACTTCGACGGCGCGTTGGATGAGGTGGTGGCCGACGGCTGCGAGATGATGCTCAAGCGCAGCAGCGTGGTCAGCACCCTGGCCAGGGAAAACCCCAGCCTCTTTGACCGGATCCATGCCTGGCTGAAGGAATGGGCCGCGAAGATCCGGAAGGCCTTCTCCGGCGTGGAAGCTTACCACGAGGAAGCCAAAGCCATGCTCAGCTACATGGACCAGCTGCAGAAGATCTGGGACAAGGCCCTGACCGAGGCCGCGCGGAATGCCCAAACCGATAACAGATCTGCTCAAATCGAGAACGAATCTGCCCAAAATGAAAACGATTTGTCCACAGAAGATAGAAAAATGACCGCCAGTGACGGCGGCCGGGTGCAGTATGAGATCCGAGAGATCGAGGATTCCGGGCGGTATTATGTGCAGGCGGACCGTCAGGTCCTGACTGGAACTGATTCATCCAAGTGGGGAAAACAGATCGAAAACTATATCAATGAGCAGATCCGCAAAAATCAGGATATAGCAATCCCGACGACAGACGGACATGTACTGATCCTTACAGCCAGGTCTGCATATAAGCTGAGCGATCAGCATGTTTCCGCTATTGCCAGTCAAGTGGAACAACTCCTGAACGATGAAGATTATGCACGGAAAGGGCGTATTGCTACTCACATTGACGAGCTCATCCAGGTCGCTCGGTTTTATAGATACCGCCCAGATTTGAACAGCAAGCATAAAAACGATGTTGGCGAAGATGGTTTCAATTACTACAATGCAAACTTTAGGGATGCTGATGGATCCTATTATCTTGTTCAATTCTCCGCAGGGCTAAACGAAAAGGACGAAACAACATATAGTATCGGTAGCATAAGACAAAGAAACTTTCCTGCCGGTAAGGGCTCTTCCTCCCAGGGGGAGGCGCTCAAAAATGGCAGAAAAGCTTCTGGAGATATTATACGCACATCGGAGGATAAAAGTCAAGAGGTAAAAACAGCTATTCAAATCGCCTATGAAAAAGCTCTTGCAGAAAAGGCAAGTAAGAAAGAGCAGAGATCAGAACGGGATGCTGAGTATATGGAAGCTGTCAACAACGGGAACACGGCGAAAGCGCAGCGTATGGTAGATGAGGCGGCCAGGAAGGCGGGATACACAAAGCTGTTCTATCACGGCTCCAAGAAAGGCGGCGGCTTTACCGTCTTTCATGACTGGCAGTACTTTACCGAGAACAAAGACTATGCCATGCGGTATACGCAACGGGATAATCCCGGCTCCCTGTATACTGTATATGCGAAGATGGAACACCCGTTCGATACCAGAGACATGGAGGCTGCGGAAATCTTCGCCAACGCCCGGCAGGAGCTGGGCCTGGGAGAGATCCAGGAGAGCGGCTTGCCTGACTGGACAGACGGCTATGACCTCTCCGATTATATCGATGAGAATGAGCTGCCTTATGACAGCATCATCCTTGACGAAGGCGGCGATCTGGTAGACGGAAAGCCGGTCAGCCGCGGCCTCTCCTATGTGATCAAGGATTCCTCACAAGTGAAATCTGCTGAAGCCATCACCAAAGACGACAACGGAAAAGTGATCCCCTTGTCTCAGCGATTCGATATCAGCAACAGGGACATCCGTTTCCAGGAGCGGGACTTCGTACCCGACGACCGGCAGCTGCTGATGGAGGCGGCCAGCAAGCGCGGCTCCAGCGCGGAGCTGAAAGCCTACAGCCGGAAGGTCAAGCAGCTGGACACCCTGCAGCATAAGCTGGAGCGGCAGCAGGCCGTGCTTGCGGAGGCGGAGGAGCAGGACAAGGCCGCCACTCGAAAGGCCATAAGCAAAACGGAGCAGCAGATCGAGCGGGCGGAGAACGCACTGGCCAAGATGGAGGCGAGCCCCGCGCTGAAGACCGAGGCGCGCAGCGCCATGGCCGCATGGCGGGAGGCCAACCCCAACCAGGCCGCCGAGACCCTGCGCCGGCTGCGGGAAGTCAACCGTGCCCTGGAGAAGGACCTGGCCTACTGGAAGGGACAGGCCAAGCGCACGGAGCCCGGGGAGAACAGCGTGCGGCCGGAGGACGTGCGCCGTATGGCCAGACAGCTGATCAAAGATTACAGCAGCGAGGCGGACCGAAAATGCTCTATTCCATACGAAAATCATTATGGCAGCTACAAGGAAAAATGTACAAAGCGCGGCTTGACTTTTTGGGCAGTTCCACCTAAAATAGGCCCATCGAACAAAGGCGTTCCGAGTGATGCTCGGAGCGCCTTTTCTTTGTTTAAGGAGGAATCCCCATGGAATACGAAGTCACGACTGTAAGCTGGGTCCTGCTCTGTGCCGCTCTGGTCTTCTTCATGCAGGCGGGCTTTTCCCTCTGCGAGGCCGGGCTGACCCGGGCCAAAAACACCGGCAACATCCTGATGAAAAACCTGATGGACTTCTGCATCGGCACCCCCTGCTTCTGGCTGGTGGGCTTCGGACTGATGTTCGGCGGCACCGGCGCCTTTCTGGGCGGTCTGGACCCCATGATCCGCCATGCCTACACCGCCGCCAACAGCGTGGTGCCCCAGACCATGCCCCTGTGGTGCTATGTGATCTTCCAGACGGTGTTCTGCGCCACCTCCGCCACCATCGTCTCCGGCTCCATGGCGGAGCGCACCAACTTCAAGGCCTACTGTGTGTATTCCGCGGTCATCTCCCTGCTGGTCTACCCCATCAGCGGGCACTGGATCTGGGGCGGCGGCTGGCTATATCAGCTGGGCTTTCACGATTTCGCGGGCAGCACCTGCGTGCACATGGTGGGCGGCGCCATCGCCTGTCTGGGCGCCTGGATGCTGGGGCCCCGCATCGGCAAATATGACAGCAGCGGCAAGGCGCGGGCCATACCCGGCCACAACCTGACCGCCTGCGCCCTGGGCGTGTTCATCCTCTGGTTCTGCTGGTTCGGCTTCAACGGCGGCTCCACCGTGGCCATGGCCGACAGCGCCGCCGCGGAGAGCGCGAGCCTGGCCTTCATGACCACCAACCTGGCCGCCGCGGTCTCCACCCTGACCGCCATGATTTTTACCTGGCTTCGCTACGGCAAGCCCGACGTGTCCATGACTCTGAACGCGGCCCTGGCGGGACTGGTGGCCATCACCGCCCCCTGTGACTGCGTCTCCCCCTTCGGCGCCTTCTGGATCGGTCTGATCGCGGGCTTCCTGGTGGTGCTGAGCGTGGAGTTTTTCGATAACAAGGCCAGGATCGACGACCCGGTGGGCGCCGTCTCGGTGCACATGGTCTGCGGCATCTGGGGCACCATCGCAGTGGGGCTCTTTTCCACCGGCGACGACGGCGTGGGCCTTGGCCTATTCTACGGCGGCGGACTGCGGCAGCTGGGCATCCAGCTGCTGGGCTTTGCCAGCGTGATCGTCTACGTGCTGGCCGTCATGTTCGTGGCCTTCAAGCTCATCGACAAGACCATCGGCCTGCGGGTCAGCGCTCAGGTGGAGATCGACGGCCTGGACATCCACGAGCACGGTCTCCCCTCCGCCTACTCCGGCTTCGCCATCAGCGACCCCACCGGCATGACCATGGACGTCAACGAGAACACCGACCTGGGCGAGAGCGACTATGACAAGGCCGACTCCGTCCTCCACAACGCCGCCGTGCCGGTGCAGCAGGAGGCGCCCCTGGCCGCTGGCTTCGACAGCGGCATCTACAAGGTCAGCATCCTCTGCCGCCTGAGCATGTTCGACGCGCTGAAAAAGGCCCTCAACGAGCTGGGCGTCACCGGCATGACGGTGACCCAGGTCATGGGCAGCGGCATCCAGCGGGGCTCCTCCGAGCGCTACCGCGGCGCGGCGGTGGACCTGACGCTGATCCCCAAGATCAAGGTGGAGGTGATCGTGGCCAAGATCCCGGTACAGAAGGTCATCGACACCGCCAAGAAGACTCTGTATACCGGGCACATCGGCGACGGCAAGATCTTTGTGTACAACGTGAGCCGGGTGGTGAAGATCCGCACGGGTGAGGAAAACTACTGGGCCCTGCAGGACGTGGAATAAAAACGAATATGCAAAAAGACGAGCGGTCTGTTCGGACCGCTCGTCTCGTCATGATGCAGTTCTAGTCGTCCGCGAAAGCCGGACGGCGTTTCTTTTTGGCCTTGCAGCTGCGGTACAGGATGCA
>JAFUES010000074.1 GCA_017470325.1 Oscillospiraceae bacterium | reverse complement strand
GCGACATGGCGGGCACCACCCGTGACGCGGTGGACACCGTCTATGAAAACCAGTTCGGCCGCTACATGTTCATCGACACGGCGGGCATCCGGCGCAAGTCCAGGGTGGACGAGCGGGTGGAGAAATTCTCCGTCATGCGCGCGCAGTTGGCCATCGAGCGGGCGGACGTGTGCCTCATTATGATCGACGCCCGGGACGGCGTCACCGAGCAGGACACCAAGATCGCCGGCATGGCCCATGAGGCGGGCAAGGCCAGTATCGTCATCGTCAACAAGTGGGACTTGGTGGAGAAAGAGACCGGCACCATGGAGAAGATGCGCAAGGATGTGATGCGGGATCTGAGCTTTATGAGCTACGCGCCCATCCTGTTCATCTCCGCCCTCACCGGCCAGCGCACCAACCGGATCTTTGAGCTCATCAATTTCGTCAATGACCAGAGCAATATGCGCATCACCACCGGCATGCTCAACAATGTCCTGGCGGACGCCCAGGCCAGGGTCCAGCCGCCTACGGACAAGGGCCGCCGGCTGAAAATCTATTACATGACCCAGACGGGCATCAAGCCCCCCACCTTCGTGATCTTCTGCAACTCGCGGGAGCTGTTTCACTTCTCCTACCAGCGGTATCTGGAGAACCAGATCCGGGCCGTGTTCGGCCTGGAGGGCACGCCGATCCGCATCATCATCCGGCAGAAAGGGGATAAAGAATGATCACATATTGGATCCTTTTGCTGATCACTGCCTTTTTTGCCTATACCATCGGCAGCATCAGCACCCAGCGCCTGGCCTCTCAGCTGGTGTTCCGCCGGAACCTGCGGCGCCTGGGCACCGGGAACCTGTGGCTCTCCAACTTCCGCAGGATCTATGGCATTCCCGGTTTCCTGAAATTGCTGGCGGTGGAAGTTGTCAAGGACCTGCTGCCCATCCTGTTGGGCGCCCTGCTGCTGAGTCTGAAGGGCCATGCCGACGCAGGCCGGGCCTTCGCGGGCTTCTGTCTGTTGATGGGCCGGATGTACCCGGTGTTCAACCGCTTCCGGGGTGGTCACGGCAGCGTGGCCCTGGTGGTGGCGGCTCTCTGCGTGGATCTGTCCGTGGGCATCGCCGCGGCGGTCATCATCGCGGCGGTCAGCTGGTTCAGCCGCTATCTGACCCTGGGCGCCGCAGCCGGAGCCCTGGTGGTCATCATCACCGCCATCCTGGTGGTGGAGGAAAGCCTCATCATGGAGCTGACAGTCATGATCGCGCTCCTGGTGATCTTCAAGCACATCCCCTCCATTGTGCGCGTCTTCAACCAGAAGGAGGAGCGGCTCAGCTTCGAGGAGGACATCACCTACAAGCTGGACGACAAATTCTGATCATAGAGATCAAGCAGCGCGGACCGCAGCCATTCGGGCGGTCCGCGCTGCTGTTTCCAATAGCGGCCTTGCTTTTTACCTATTAACATAGTATAGTAATTACAGCATATGGAAATTCAAAACCGAAAATACGATAAATTAGGAGGAACGATCATGGAAAAGACCAGAAGCCCTTATGAGATCGCGAAGGATTTCCAGGCATTGATCGATCAGTATGATTCCGTCACCTGCGCGGCTACGGACTGCATGGACCGGCTCAACGGTATGTACGCGGATCTGCGGCCCATCGGCAAGGATCCACGGCTGGCGGGCGTGGCACGGACGGTAAAGACCATCGCGGGCGATCTGTCGGCTGTGGTCATGGCCCTGGAGCTGGCCAAGCCCGGCGACATCGTGGTCATTGACGCCCACGATTCCCGCAACACCGCCTTCTGGGGCGAGAACATCACTCTCTCTGCCATGAACCAGGGCGTGATCGCCGCAGTGATCGACGGCGCCTGCCGGGATGTGGAGGAGATCCGCAAGATCGGTTTCCCGGTGATGGCCAGGGGCATCTGTCCCAATGTGGGCTGTATGGCGGGCTATGGCCGGGTGGACCTGCCCATCCAGTGCGCAGGTGCGCCGGTGAATCCCGGGGATATCATCCTCATCGACGGCAACGGGGCCTGCGTCGTCCCCTATGACCGGGCGGAGGAGATCCTGGCCAAGACCACCAAAATGATGCAGACGGAGACGGACGTCAGCGACAAGCTCCGGGCCGGGGCCACCATCGGCAAGCTCATCAATGTGGAGGCGATCATGAACTCCACCTTTGCCTATCAGGAGCGGGCTCTGGAGGAGTAAGCGCCGAAGGGAACAAGAACAAGGAAACGCGCCCAGGTTCAGGATCGAGAACCTGGGCGCGTTTCATCCGCTGCAAATCAGAACTTAACGGTCTTCGGCGGCTCGGTAAAGGAGGAGAAGGTGGCGGTGGCGTTGCGCAGATACCAGACCTCCGTGTTGCCGTCGTCGGGGGAATACATGGCCTGCAGGGAGGGGTAGGCCTCCAGCATGCTGACGCGGGCCTCCCGGCTGTCGTCCTCCACGGCGGTGGCCTCCAGCCGCAGCCAGCGACCGCCCAGCATAGCGCAGATCTCCAGCTTGGGGTTGGCGTGCAGCTGGCGGGACACAGCCTTGACCTTGCCGGTCTGGATGTACAGCCGGCCCTGGTACAGGTGGATCGTGCCAAAGGGCCGGACCCTGGGCTGTCCGTTTTCACATGTGGCCAGGTAATAAGTCCCGGCCTGCTTCAAAAAATCATAGGTTTCCTGCATGAGGGACGCTCCTTTCGCGTTTCTGTCCTGATTCTACCGCAGCAGCCAGGATCTTACAAGGCGCTTTTCTTGACTTTTTTGTAAACATGTTGTACTCTCGTGAGAGATTGGAGTGGGACAGGAATGGGTTTTCTTGAGCTTTTCCTGATCGCCGTAGGCCTGAGCATGGACGCTTTCGCCGTGTCCGTGTGCAAGGGCCTGAGCGTGAACAAATTGGATGGCAGACACGTGCTGCTGGTGGGCCTGTACTTCGGCGGCTTTCAGTTTCTGATGCCGCTGCTGGGCTATCTGCTGGGCTATCGCTTCGAGCATTTCATCACCAGCATCGACCACTGGATCGCCTTCGGCCTGCTGTGCATCATCGGCATCAGCATGATCCAGGAGGCCTTCAGCGAGGGCGAAAAGCTGGACGACGATTTCAGCGTGAAGAAGATGTTGATGCTGGCGGTGGCCACCAGCATCGACGCGCTGGCGGTGGGCATCACCTTCGCCTTCCTGTCGGTGCGGATCCTGCCTGCGGCGGCGCTGATCGGCGTGACGACCTTTGTGCTGTCCGGGATCGGCATCTATGTGGGACATGTCTTCGGCATGAAATACCGCAGCGGGGCCGAATTCGTTGGCGGCGTGATCTTGATTTTGATGGGCCTTAAGATCCTGTTGGAGCATCTGGGGATCCTGGCATTCTAAAGGTTTATTCTATGCAGCTGAAAGAAAAAAATACAACATGGATGATCGTGCTGGCGGTATTCGCACTGCTGCTGGGCGTGGGGATCCAGATCGGCCTCGGACTGGAGCGGGACATGCGCACCACAGCTCAGGGCCGCGCCATTGCCGCGGAGCTGACGGCGGAGGTCCGCCAGGCCACGGAGGACCGGGAGCAGGCGCTGTACCTGGATACGGCGGCTCTGGCCGCGCTGCCCGCGGAGAAGGCGGCCGCCTATGAGGATCTGCATCTGGAGCTGTTGCTGCTGGTCAATCCCTGGAACCCGGTACCCGAGGACTACTCTGTGGAGGTGATCCCGGTTGGGGAGTGGCAGGTCGGCGAGGATCAGTCGATCGCCACGCTCTGCGCCGACGCGCTGCTGCGGATGATCGCCGACTGTCAGGAGGCCGGATACCGGCCTTACATATGCTCCTCCTACCGGACCCAGGCCATGCAGGAGGGCCTGTTTTACAACAAGCTGGTCCGGGTCTTGGAGATGGGCTACAGCTGGGACGACGCACCGGATATCGCGGCCCAGTCGGTGGCGCCTCCCGGTACCAGCGAGCATCAGCTGGGGCTGGCGGCGGATATCATCGACAGCGAGTATACCTACCTGGACGAGGGGCAGGAGCGGACCGGGACCCAGCGCTGGCTGATGGAAAATTCCTGGCGCTACGGTTTCATCCTGCGCTATCCCAACGGGACCACAGACATCACCGGCATCATCTACGAGCCCTGGCATTACCGCTATGTGGGCCAACGCTTTGCCAAGGACATTTATGAAAAAGACGTGACCCTGGAGGAATACATCGCGCTCCGGCGCGGCAGATAAACGAGACAGACCCGGCGGCGCACAGGTGCCGCCGGGCCTGGCGTTTCCCGGCGGATTTCTTAAGATTTATGAATTCTGCGGCCCGCGCCTGTTTTTTCCGGGGAGAGTATGGTAAAATACATTTATAGATGACAGTCTTGCCAGAACAGGAGAAACGATATGGCACAGACCATGCAAGCAGAAAATCGACCCGCGCCCCGGAGAAAACGCCGCGGGAGCGCGCTCAAATACCTGGCGGCGCTGCTGGCCGTGGCGCTGTTGGTGTTCGTGGGGACCCGGCTGAAGGGCTGGCAGGAGCAGCGGCTGGAGAGCCGCACCGTCGTGCTGGTCAACCCCTGGAACTACCTGGATGATACCGGCTATAAGCCTCACCTGGCCAATGTGGGCGACGGCATGAAGCTGGACAGAAGCTGCGCCGCCAAGCTGAAAAGCATGCTGGCGGACTGCCGGGCGGCGGGTTATGAGCCCCAGCTGCTGTCGGCCTACCGCAGCCGGGAGGAGCAGGAGCAGCTGTTTGCCCAGCAGGTGCAGCGGCTGATCGAGGGCGGCACGGACCCGGAGCAGGCGGAGGACCTGGCCGCAGAGGCCGTGGCCCGGCCTGGCACCAGTGAGCATGAGCTGGGCCTGGCGGTGGACATCGTGGACGGGGCCTACCCCGCCACGGACAATACCCAGGAGCGGACCGGGACCCAGCAGTGGCTGCGGGAAAACGCTTGGCGCTATGGTTTCATTCTCCGTTATCCCGAGGGCGCTACAGACCTGACCGGCGCGCCCTATGAGCCCTGGCATTACCGTTATGTGGGTGAGGCCACCGCCTGGCAAATCTACAGCCTGGGCATCACTCTGGAGGAGTATTCCTCCATGTTCTATAACGAAGAAGCCGAGATCGTCTTTGACGAGGCGGAATAAAGCATCATAGAGGGTTCCACACTGTGGAGCCCTCTATGGCTTGAGGAAGCAGTATTGAAAAGAAAGAGACAAAAGAAAACGCTTTCCCTGTTCCTGTTGCTGCTGTCCATCCTGCTGTGCGGCTGTGCCGCACGGCCCGGAGGGGAAGAAGTAGAGACGGACAAATTCCTTCAACAGGCGCTGGCAGTTGCCGCAAGCTACAGGGACTTGTGCGCGGAGGATACCTGTGATATCCCGGCCGTCTTGGCGCGGCTGGATGAAAAGGGGATCTCAGCCGTGGATGTGGCGGGACGCTTCCCCTTTGTCAACCCGGAACCGGTCGAACTGTTTTTTAAGGTGCCTCCATCAGATGCGGAAGCAGCGATAGATTTTGTGCGTATTTGCCAGGATGGCGGTCTGATCGATACCGTTCTGATCCGCAGCGCTGGGGAAGACCGGTGCCGGATAATCCGCATCGCCTGGCAGGAGGGCAAAGCTGCCGTGACCTACGATCTGGAATATCCCCTGACCCGGCTGACGCTTACAGATAAGGGGTATCTGATCTTCACCTGCGACATTCCTGACAACACCGCGGAAAGCGACCACGACGGATATATTGAGCCTACTGCGATGATCCGATTGAAACCGCTGGACGAACCGTGCCGTGCCTGGACGGAAAAGCTCACAGCCTTGGGCTATCGGGGGCATGATCTGTTTACCGCAGACTGGACCGCCGGTGATCTCTCCGCAGTCGAGCTGAACGAGCTGTTCCCGGCGCTGTATCGTGCGGAGACGGGAACACTACTGGCGTATTATGATAACCCCTGGCCCATGGAAGAACAGCGGGATATCACCCTGGTACCGGCAGACATTTTTGAGGATCTGCTGCTT
Organism: Oscillospiraceae bacterium; assembly: GCA_017470325.1. The sequence goes on along the minus strand of JAFUES010000074.1, from coordinate 9,328 downwards.
CAATATCTGGATGTAACGCGGGAGGCGGTCCGCGCCGCCGCAGACTATGATGCGGAGGCCGACGCCTATCCCGTTCCCATCCAGAGTCTGCATGGCCCAGGCGAGAATCCGCTCCCTGAGGTGACGGCAATCCAGGACAATGCGGACGGGACTGTGACGCTGACAATAGATGCACTGTCGGTGGAGCAGGCTACAGACCGGGCTTTTACGCATCTGTTGACCCTGCGACTTTGTGAGGATGGGCGGTACCGCTTCATCTCCAATGAAGTGCTCCGGAGGAATGGAGCTGCCTGACCGGCGCGCCCTATGAGCCCTGGCATTACCGCTATGTGGGTGAGGCCACTGCGTGGCAGATCTACAGCCTGGGCATCACTCTGGAGGAGTATTCCTCCATGTTCTATAACGAAGAAGCCGAGATCGTCTTTGACGAGGCGGAATAAGATCAAATATTTTTTAAGGGCTGTGCGCTGCACAGCCCTTTTTCTATTGACAGTAAGAGAATAGTATGATATGAAATAAATTGGTCAAAATCAAAAAAATAATTAGACAGGAGTGGGCAAAGTGAGCAAAAACAGCAAGAGTTTACGCGGCGTTCTGGCGTTGGCGCTGGTTTTGGTGCTGCTGCTTGGCCTGGGTGGGGTTTCCGCCTTCGCGGTCACGGAAGATGTAATCGCACCGGCCGGCGGAGAAGACAGCGTCACCAAAACCCTGGGCGACATCGATAACACAGATGGGATGATGGCCCTGAGTGTCGAAACGGGAGCCGAAGGAGCTGATGTCACGGTCAACGCCGGGGATATAAGTTCCACAGGCGGCAGCTGGGCAGGCGGTGTTGAGGTCTACGTCGATTATGTGGACAGCAGCGCCGAAGTCAACACCGGAGCGGTAAGCGTCGTGAATGAAGGAAATAACGCGAGCGGCGTCTTTGTCAATTCAGAAGGTGGCAGTGCAACAGTCTCTGTCGGCGATGTGAGTGTTGAAGCAGGGGGTGCCTACTACGGCGTCGGCGTAGGCGCCTTTGGTGATTATTACACGGGGAATGCGGTCCCTGGCAGTGCCGAGGTCACAGCCGACTCTGTGAGCGTTGTCGCAACAACAGGTAGTGCCGATGGCGTCGATGTCTATGCTATGGACGGCAGCACCGCTGCGGTCACCGTGGGCGATGTGAGCGCCGATTCGGAAAAGTACGCTGCCACGGGCATTAGTATAACTGCTAAGGAAAACGGCACTGCTGTGGTCACCGCCGGCGATGTGAGTGCCAATTCGGCAGAGGGTTATGCTTCCGGTGTCACGGTCGATGCCTCTAACGGCGGCACTGTTGAAGTTTCCACCGGCAGTATCAGCGCCACATCTGATGGTTATGGCAGCTCCGGTATAACGTCGTTTGCACAGGAAGATTCCACGATCACCATCACGGTCGACGGCGATGTGATTGCCAGCGGCGGTGAAGGATACGAGTTCGGCGTCGATATCAAAGCACAAAAAAATAGTACGGTCACGCTGCAGATCAGCGGCGACCTGAGCGGTGACACAGCGGGCCTGTCTGTGCGGGCCAATGGCAGCGGTGATGAGATGCCCACTGTCGACGTAGCGGTAGAGGGGACCATTTCCGGCGGTAAGCCCGTGACGGTATACGACAAAAATGGCCTTGAGGCCCTGACGCTGACGGTCTGGCAGATCGAAGCGGACGAGGACGGCAATCTGATCGCTCCGGACAGTGAGATTGAAGGGTACGGCGGGGAACAAGAATTCCACGATCTCCTTGTTGGGTCCGGCCTTACCGAGGAGGATGCAGCAAAGATCATCGCGGATAAAAAAGCTGCATACGAGGCGCTGCAGGTCGAATGCGCCGAGGCGGAGAAGAACATCCTCTATATCATCAAGCTGGAGCAGCCCAAGGCGGGCGGCAAGGGCGTGCTGGGCGGTGTGACCGACAGCATGGGCTTTGACGCCGCCAAGGAAGGCGAGACAGTCACCGTGACGGCCAATGTGGAAAATGGCTACAAGCTGGTGGGCGTATACAACAACGGCGTGAAGCTGCTGCAGGACGCCAACGGCGCCTACTATCTGGTGGTGCCCAAGGGCGGCGGTGTGTCCCTGAGCCTGACGCTGGAAAAGCTGGCGGCTGAATCCTTCGGCGGCTATGGCGGCGGTGAGATCCTGGGACCGAAGATCCTGGGCACGGCTGAGACCACCAACAAGCAGGGCCAGGAGTGCACCCTGACCTTCTACAGCACCGGCAAGTATAAGCTGGACTTTGACGGCTATGTCAAGGCGCGCGGCGCAATGGCCATGCAGGGCGACGAGCTGGTATTGCTGGGCCACCACCGCGCGAAGATGCCCGTCCAGGCCGACGGTACGCTGGCGTTCCCGATGGCCGACGGCAGCGGGGAGACGCTGAACTTCCAACTGGATGACGAGCTGATGGCAAAAATCAAGGACGTCCTGTAAAACACAAGAGAATAGGAGCGGGGGTTGTGCAGCGCACAGCCCCCGCTTTTTCATATCACCCCCAATAGCTTCAGCGTACCCAGGACGGCGGCCAGGGTAAACAGCAGCAGTGCCCAGGGGACACGCACCCGTGTGCTTGGAAGCGCCTCATAGGTATAGTCCCTGGCGGCCTCCCTGGCCTGGCGCAGCAGCTCCGCCTCGCCCACGCCCTCATTGAGAAAATAATCGTCCCGCAGGATGAACACTGCTTCCCGGAAGCGGCTGTCCGGGGGCTTGACCACGATCACATTGTGCACACAGCCCTTGAGCGTCCCTCGTCGGGGTGGGCGTTGCCGCGGCCGGAGTGTCCGGCCGACCCGGTGCCAGCGGCGGATCAGGGGGCTCATGGCCGTTCCTCCACCCGCACCGTGACCACGGTCATGTCATCGGTGACGCCGTAGAGCTGCTCCGCCTCCTTGAGTACCGCCCGGGCCAGGGCCTTCATGTCCTCATACTCGGTTTCCAGCATGGCTTTAAGCCAGCCGTCGTCGGCGTCGGCGATCACGCCGTCGGTGGCGATCACCGCCAGGGAGCCGGGGCGCAGCCGCATGCGCACGATATCCGGCGCGATCCCCTCCCCGGCGGACAGGCCTGCCGCCAGAGTCTCGCCCTTGATGCGGCGGATGCTCTTGCCGTTTTTTACATAGGAGGGGGCGGCGCCGTATTTGTAAAAGCAGGTCTCCCCGCTGAACAGGTCCACACACATCAGATCCACCGTGGCAAAGCCCCAGCTGCCGCCGCCCCGCAGCAGCATCACGGAGTTGAGGATCTTCATGGCCACGGCCGGGTCTACTCCGGAGCGGAGGAACTTTTCCAGGATGGAGATCACCTGGGCGCTGTCCTTGGCGGCCTCGTCGCCGCAGCCCATCCCGTCGGAGAGCAGGACGCAGAGCACCCCCGCGTCGGTCTTGAAATAGCTGCCCTTGTCACCGCTGACGGTCTCGCCCCGCTTCTTCAGGGAGGCGATGCCCACGGAGACCGCCAGGGGCTCCGCCTCCAAAAGGGTCAGGCGGGAGCTGCCCTCCCGCAGCTCCTCCGGCTGGCACAGCCGCACACCCGCCACGGCGGATAGCTTTTCCAGATAGTCTGGTTCTTTGGTCAGGGGCGTGAGGCGTCCGCTCTCAATGACGGCGTGGAGCCGGCCGCCGCCGTCTCGGTAGACCGCCGCCTCCGCGTCGATATCCAGAGAGCGCAGATAACGGATCAGGCGGCGCTCCACCATGGGGTCGGCGCCGTTGATGCTGCCCAGCTCGTCGGCGACTGTACCCAGGACCTGAGAGATGTCCGTGTACTGGGCCCAGGCCACGTTCCGGTTTTCCGACAGGCGGCTGCGCAGCTGCCGCCGGTAGTTGAGACCTCGCAGCTCGCCGTTGACCGCTGTCACGAAGGCGGGCAGGCCGATGCACTTTTCCCGGAAGTAGCCGGGCAGGTCCTCGGCGGTCAGGGTGCCGTTGGCGATCATGGCGTGGGTGGCGTCGTTCATGGCGGAGAGCGTGTCCATGTATTCAGCGTTCCAGCAGAGGTTCTTGTTCCGGCAGCGGACACAGACCTCGTCGGCCGCCCGATCAAAGATCCGGGCCACGTTCTCGTCGTTGTAGGGCTCCTCTACGTTGCGCCGGACGATCTCGAACAGTTCGCCGTAGGCCTCGCTGAGATTCTTGACCCGGCGAGCTACGAAGCGCCGCAGGCTGGATTCCCCGCTGCCTCGCTCCATGCCCTGGAGGATCACGCCGATCTGATTCAGCCAGGAGGAGGGGAGGACCATAAACAGCACCGAGGCGCAGAAGGTCTCGAACAGGGCGCTGATGTAGATCTCCGCATTCCAGGCGCAGACCACGGCCAGGGCACCCGCCAGGATGAAGGACAGCACGAACAGCAGCCGTCCGTGCTTGCCGAATACCCCGGAGAGCAGCCCGGAGAAGGAATAGGCCATGGCGTAGAAAGGCGCGCCCACGTGGCTGATATCCATGGCCAGGCCCAGCACCGTCCCTACGGCGGCGCCGGTGAGCATGCCTCCCTTCATGGCGGAGGTCATCACCAGCAGCAGCGCCAGAAAGCGCCCGATGGATACGGTGTCGAAGATCACGATCCGGGAAAAAGCCATCAGGGCGCAGGCGGCCAGGATCATCACCGAGACGCTGTGCCGCAGCTCGGCGGTCTCGGTGCTCCGCGGCTCGTCCGCCAGCGCCGCGCGGAAGAAGTAGGCGCCGCCAAAGGCCAGCACGGACTCCAGAAACAGACCGGCCGCCAGGGGCGCGCCGTCTGCCGGCAGGTAGAAGCTGCCCAGAAGCCCGGTCATCAGCATGATGAGCCCGGCGGCGGTGGGCATGAAATACTCCGCCCTGGAAAAGCGAAGCTCGTGGAACACGAAGGATACCGTATAGGCCAGCACCGCCGCGGCGATGTAGCGGATGCCCCATTCCAGACCACCGCCCAGCAGGTAGCCCAGGGAGGCGCCCAGCAGCGCCGAGACCCCGGCAAGACCCGATCCGGCGCTGGCCACCATCGCCACGCCGAAGGGCGCCTTGTCCGTGAGGACCCGTGCGCTGGACATGATGAACCCTAGCGCGAGAAAAATGCCGCAGCGTGCAGCCGTCAGAAACCGTCTGGCAAATTGCCCGCTCTCCGCCGCGGAGCGGATCGCGGCCAGTCGTTTTTGCCCTCCAATTGCCATGTGCGCAGCCTCCGAAGAAAGTTTACATAAGATAAGATTATTATAATTATGTAATTCCCAGAAGACTGTCGCTTGGCGCTGTAAATTCCATGGTTTTTGCAGGGAGAAGACAGGAAAAAACAGAGGTGTTCTCGGTTGGGCGCTTTGCCGCACTGCTGTAAAAAACAGGGAGCCAGTAGACATAATCCGATTTTTTGGACGGCCAGGAATCTGCTGTCTAAACAAGGTTTTTCCGTGGGACAAAGAAATTTTAGCATTTTGCACCAAAAAGGACTGGATGTACAATTTTTTAGTGTTTATCTTGCATATTTTATTCGCTTATGTTAAAATGACAACGATAGTTTATCATGCATTTTTTGCGCATTTCATTAGGGGGGAAGCTCATGGAGAATAAGGCCAAGATCATCACCGTCGCCGGCAAAGGCGGTGTGGGCAAGACGTCGATCTGCGCATCCATCGTCAGGCTTCTTGTGGAAGAATTTCCGGACAAGAAGATTCTGGCAATCGACGCCGACCCTGCCGTGGGGTTGTCTGTGGCTCTTGGCGTGGATGTGAAACTGACGCTGGACGATATTCGTACAAGCATCGTCGACAGTGTGGAAAATGGCGAGACCCGGGAGGCCTTGGAGCTTCTCAGTGAGGCGCGCTTCAAGATTTTTGACGCGCTGGTGGAGATGCCCGGCTTCGCGTTTCTGGCCATCGGCAGACCGGAGGCCTCCGGCTGCTACTGCAAGGTCAATTCCTATCTGAAAGAAGTGATCGGCATTCTGGCCAACAGCTTCGATTACGTGGTGATCGACGGCGAGGCCGGGATCGAGCAGATCCAGCGGCGCGTGATGGAAAAGGTCACGCACCTGCTGCTCATCACCGATCAGAGCAAGAAGGGCGGACAGGTGATCGGCACTATCAAGAATGTGGCCGACGAGCTGATCGCCTACGACCGGATCGGCGCCATCATCAACCGGGTGACCAATCCGGAGCTTGTGGACCTGATGCAGGTCCCCGGTGTGGAGATCCTCACCGCCATCCCCGCGGACAGTACCTTTGCCGCCAATGAGATCCGCGGCAAGAGCGTCCTGGAGCTGTCTGCGGATTCCGCAATGCTCAAAGGAGTGCGCCAGGCGCTCCAGAAAATAGAAATACTTTGAAAAGAAGAGGTGTAACATTTGAAAGATCTTAAGCATCTGATCTACTTTGAAAACCTGCTTGAGAACGCCGACAACGAGCTGATCGAAAAGGAGAAGAAGGCAGGCGGTATTTGCCTGGGCTATACCTGCTTCCACATCCCTGAGGTCCTGCTCAATGTGGACAACTGCTTCTCGACCAGGCTTCGCGCACCCAACACCGGCTCCATCGACATCGCCACCTACTACATGTCCAACTACACCTGCGAGTACGCCCGTGCTCTGCTGGAGCGCGCCATTGAAGGCGGCTATCAGTATCTGGACGCCCTCATTGGTGTGGACGCATGTTCTATGATGAACCGGTCCATGGAGCACTTTGAGATCCTGGAAGTCAACAAGAATCCCCACTTCTTCGTGACCCACTGCGACATGCCCTTCAAGATCACCGACTACACCATCGCCGGCTATGTCAGACAGATGCGTGTCCACGTGCTGGATCGGCTGACCAAGGAATTCGGCGTGGATACCTCCGACGCCGCTATCCGCAAGGCCGTGGAGGAGCACAACGAGGTCTGCAAGATCATTTCCGAGATCAGCAAGATGCGCAAGCGCAAGAATCCCATCATCACCGGTTATGAGTTCCATGTGCTGAACCTGGTGACCTATGTATGTCCCAAGGCCCAGATCCTGCCTTACCTGCGGGAGACCCTGGAGGAGCTGAAGACCCGCCGGCCCGACCGCAAGAACCCCTACCGTGCCCGCGTGGCCGTCGTCGGCTCCGAGATCGACGATCCCAACCTGACCAAGCTCATCGAGGGCTCCGGCGCTCTGGTAGTGTCCGACCGCTACTGCTTCGGCTCCACGCCCGGCCGCGAGGTCATCGAGCTCAATGATGAGGAAGATGTGCTGACCCAGATCTGCCGTCACTACATGGAGGTTTCCGAGTGCGCCCGTTACATCTCCGATGAGAAGGTGCTGCAGCGCCGTGAGACTTCCGACCGCCTGGCCAAGGAGTTCGGCGCCGAGGGCATCATCTATGAGCAGATGAAGTACTGCGACTACTGGGGCTTTGAGCGTGCCCTGGTCAGCCACATCATGCATGATGAGTACGGCTGGCCCGTCCTCTCCGTCGACCGTCTGTATAACAACGGCAATTCCGGCCAGCTGCGTACCCGTGTGCAGGCCTTCGTGGAATCGCTGGAGATCAAGCGCATCCATAAAGAGGAGGGTAATCAATAATGGCGAAGATTCAATATCCCAATTCTAAATTCTGGAAAGCCAAAGACAATATCAACTGGAAAAAGCAGGGCGAGAACCTGAAAGAAGTGGTTGGCATCTTTGGCGAAATGCTGAAGGAGACCGATTGGCAGGCCTTCGGCCAGGGTGTTGTGGACGGCTGCAAAGCCGACGTGGAGCGCGTGAAGGGCGAGTACAAGGACTTCATGGCGCTGGACAACGCCGAGAAGCTGGACCGCGTGCTCAACGGTGAGCGCAGCCTGGGCCGCCTGTACCGCAAGGGCGCCATGGCCACGGTCCGCCGTGAGTGGCGCGGCATCAAGGACACCGCTTATGACTTCTATGAGTGGGCGCGCATGTGGGGCATGCTGCTGGGCACCTTCTCCAAGGACCTGATCCCCGCCATGAACAGTGCGCTGTGGTATCGCTGGATGATTTCCTATTTCTGCTGCCACGGCTTCATGGATAAGAACATCCTGGGTCTGCGCGGCTCCAACCTGCGCATGAGCCATGAGGTCACCTATCAGATCTTCCGCTACGTGGCGGAGAACCTGGTGTTCCTCTCCAAGGCCGACCGCAAGAACGGCAACAGCGACGAGCTCAACAAGATGCTCTTCACCTTCGACGAGATGACCATGGGCCAGATTGCCTGCGGCTTCCCCGACCTGCTGAGCATTCCGCACCAGCTGCTGCCCATGTTCCTGGTCTCTGAGATCGACCAGCTGGTCTGCATCCCCTACATCGACGCGGTAGAGTCCTACGGCCTGCCCTCCGACACCTGCCCGGTGCCGTCTTCCGAGTGCGGCGCGCTGGTCATCGACGCCCTGCCCGATATGGGCTCTCTGTTCATCTCCAGCTCCATGCCCTGCGACGGCTCCACTATGGCCTCTTCCTACTTCTCCCGCCGCTTCCCCAATATCCCCGTGTTCCATCTCTGCTTCCCCGTCCGTTATCTGGATGACGAGAACACTGTGCAGATGGCCGCGGAGGACATCAAGGCCTGCATCAAGGCTATTGAGGATGCCACCGGCGCCAAGTGGAATTGGGACCACTACTTTGAGTGCATGAAGCGCTTCAACCAGGAGACGGATCTGGAGCTGCAGAAGTGGGAGATCAACAAGTCCGCCCGCCCGCAGTTCATCGGACCCAGCTATGAGCTGTTCCGCAAGTGGAACTACGAGATGGACGGCGGCAGCGATCCGCGTGTCCTGCCCTCCATGCAGAAGGTCAATAAGCTCCTCATGAAGGCTTATGAGAATGGCGAGACCGCATGGCCCGAGCGCAAGATGAGGTACCGCGGCATCGTGTGGTCCTGCCCGGCCCACTACTATGCCAACTTCTCCAACTGGCTGGCCAACTGCTGGGGCATCGACATCCTGGTGGAGATGGAGTCTCTGAACTTCACCAAGCACCTGGAGACCGAGGACAAGGAAGAAGCTCTGCGCGACCTGGCCCGTCTGTACGAGCGCATGGTCATGCGCCGTCACACCAACGGCGGTTACCAGAACGTGGTCGACGAGTGCTGGCGTCAGGTGGAAGCCTGGAATGCGCCTCTGGTCATCATGTACCAGAACGTGGCCTGCAAGAACATGGCTACAGTCCAGGGCCTGCTGGACGAGCAGGGCCGTCAGCGCGGTTACGACCTGATCTGGGTCGAGCACGACCTGATGGATCCGCGTACCGTTTCCCGTCGCACCATGCGCGACAAGGTCAACGAGTACATGCGTACCGTCAAGCATGCCGAGCCTGTTGATCCGACCCTGGTCGAGTTCGAAGACGAAGTCTGCATGTGATGCATTGAGAG
>JAFUES010000073.1 GCA_017470325.1 Oscillospiraceae bacterium | reverse complement strand
CGCCGGACTTCACGATATACTCGTGAACGGCCTTGTCGATTTGCCTGGTGGTCAGGCCGTCGCGGACGGCCTGACGTCCCATAGAGCGCGCGCCGGCTGCGATGCGGGCAGCCTCACGCATGATCTCGATCTCTCTGGGGGATTTGATCGAAATGCTTTCCGACATATCAGATCTCCAGAGCCTTGCGGATCACCGCAGTGGTCTCATCGATGCTGGGCTGGTTTTCCACGCTGACCAGCTTGCCCCGCTCGGCATAGAAGGCCTTCAGAGGCTCGGTCTCCTCGTGGTAGGTGAGCAGACGGGCCTTGACGGTCTCGGGCGCGTCGTCCTTGCGGATGGTCAGCTCGCCGCCGCAGACATCGCAGATGCCTTCCTTCTTGGGGGGATTGGCCACAATGTGGAAGGTGGTGCTGCAGTCCTTGCAGGTCCGGCGGCCGGCCATACGCTCGATGATGACCTCGTCCGCGATCTCAATGGACAGGGCGCGGTCGACCTCGACGCCCATCTCCTCCATGGCCTGGGCCTGGGGGATGGTGCGGGGAACGCCGTCCAGGATGTAACCCTTGGCGCAGTCGGGCTGCGCCAGCCGCTCCCGGATGATGCCGATGATCACATCATCGGGAACCAGCTTGCCGGCGTCCACATAGGACTTCGCCTGGAGTCCCACGGGAGTGCCCTCTTTCATGGCGGCCCGCAGGATGTTGCCTGTGGAAATGGTGGGGATCTCCAGCAGCTTGCTCAGGATCTCTGCCTGAGTGCCTTTGCCTGCGCCGGGGGCGCCTAAAAGGATAAGCCTCATAGTATTTCCTCCTTACGATCAGGACAGGAAGCCCTTGTAGTTGCGCATCATCATCTGCGCCTCCAGGGCACGGACGGTCTCAAGCGCAACGCCAACAGCAATGATGATGGACGTGCCGCCCAGGGAGATACCGGTGAGGGCAGCCGCGTTGCTGAAGTGGGAAACCAGGATCGGCACGACAGCGATGATGCCCAGATAAATGGCGCCGAAGAGTGTGATCTTGTTGAGCACCTTCTGGATGAACTCGCTGGTGGGCTTGCCCGGACGGAAGCCGGGGATATAGCCGCCGTTCTTCTTCAGGTTGTTGGCTACTTCCACAGGGTTGAACTGAATGGTGGAGTAGAAATACGCGAAGAAGAGGATCAGCAGGAAGTAAATGATCGCGTAGGCAATGGAGGTGGTGTCAAAGAGACGCATGAACCAGCTGTCCGAGCTACTGCCGGTCAGCGCTGCGATGGTCGCAGGCAGAGAGGCGATGGACTGGGCAAAGATGATAGGCATAACGCCGGACATGTTCACCTTCATGGGCAGATGCGTGCTCTGTCCGCCATACATCTTGCGGCCAACCACACGCTTGGCGTACTGCACGGGAATGCGGCGCTCGGCGTCGTTGACGAAGACGATGAGGATGATGATGGCCAGGGCGCCCAGGAACATGAGCACCGCCACCCACCACTGCAGCGCACCGGTGGCGACATTGCGGATGGTGGTGATGATGCTGCTGGGCAGACGGGACACGATGCTGGCAAACAGGATGATGGAGATACCATTCCCGATGCCGAACTCAGTGATCTGCTCGCCCAGCCACATGATCAGCGCGGAGCCAGAGGTGAAGGTCAGGACAATGACGATCGCGGCCCAAACGTTGTTCTGCGCCTCAGCGGCCAGCAGGCCATTGTTGCGGATCAGCATGTAGTAGGCAAAGCCCATCAGCAGGCCGATGCCTACGGTAGCATACCGAGTGATGGAGGCGATCTTCTTGCGGCCCTCTTCGCCGCCTTCCTTGCTCAGCCGCTCCAGTGCGGGAATGGCGATGCACAGCAGCTGGATGATGATGGAGGCGTTGATGTAGGGCTGGATGGACAAGGCGAAGATCGTCGCCTGGGAGAAGGCACCGCCGGACATGACGTTATACAGGCCCAGGACGGTGTTTTGCAGCTGCGTGAAGTAGTACTGCAGGGCAGCCACATTCACGTAGGGAACAGGGATGGCGTTGCCAAGACGATAAAGCAGAACGATCAGCAGGGTGAAGAGGATCTTCTTGCGAAGCTCCTCGATCTTCCATGCGTTACGCAGTGTCTGAAGCACTTATACCACCTCTGCCTTTCCGCCAGCCGCCTCAATCTTTTCTTTTGCGGACTCGGAGAAAGCAGCTGCCTTGACGGTCAGCTTCTTGGCGACTTCGCCGTTGCCAAGGAACTTCACGCCATACTTGCACTTTGAGAGGATACCGGCATCCAGCAGAGCCTGGGCGTCGACCACGGCGCCGTCCTCGAACTTGTCGAGAACTGCCACGTTCACAGCCTCCAGGGGCTTGGCAAAGATGTTGTTGAAGCCTCTCTTGGGGATGCGGCGAGCCAGAGGCATCTGGCCGCCTTCAAAGCCGATGCGGACACCGCCGCCACTGCGGGCCTTCTGGCCCTTGTGGCCGCGGCCTGCGGTCTTGCCATTACCGGTGGCATGACCTCTGCCTTTGCGCTTATCCACATGGGTGGAACCGGCTACGGGAGAAAGTTCATGAATATACATGCGCTTGCCCTCCTTATTCTTCGGTTACCTGCAGCAGATAGCCGATCTTGGCGATCTTGCCGCGGGTCTGGGGATTGTCGGGCTGTACGGTCTCGTTGCCGATCTTGTGCAGGCCGAGGGACTTGGCAGTGGCAATGTGATTGTCCAGTCTGCCGTTGAGGCTCTTGACGAGCTTGATTCTAAGATTAGCCATGTCTCGCCCTCCTTAACCCAGAATCTCTTCCGGGGTCTTGCCTCTGACGGCAGCGACCTGGGCCGCGTCGCGCAGGGACTTGAGGCCTTCCATCGTGGCGGCGACAACGTTTGCGGGGTTGTTGGTGCGCAGGCACTTGGTACGGATGTTCTGGATACCGGCTGCCTCCACGACCGCACGCACAGCGCCGCCGGCGATCACGCCGGTGCCTTCGGGGGCGGGCTTGAGGAGAACACGGCCGGCGCCGAACTCGCCGATGACCTCGTGAGGAATGGTGGTGCCGCTCAGGGTGATGGTGGTGATGTTCTTCTTGGCGTCTTCCAGGCCCTTGCGGATGGCCTCGGAAACTTCGTTGGCCTTGCCCATGCCAAAGCCGACGCGGCCCTTGCCGTCACCGACTACGCACAGCGCGGAGAACTTTGCCACACGGCCGCCCTTGACGGTCTTGCTGACACGGTTGAGGGAAACGACCTTCTCGATGAACTCGGAAGGAGCCTCGTCCCGATTGCGACGATCGCGTCTATCATTGTTATAAGCCATGATTCGTTTCCTCCTTCCTTAGAACTTCAGGCCGCCCTCGCGGGCGCCTTCGGCCAAAGCCTTGACACGGCCGTGATAGATATAACCGCCACGGTCGAACACGACTTCTTCAATGCCCTTCTGCAGAGCGCGCTCTGCCACGGTGGCGCCGATCTTCTTGGCAGCTTCGCAGTTGCCGCCGTTGCCCTCGAACGCCTTCTCCACGGTGGAGGCGGACGCCAGGGTGACGCCGGCTACATCGTCGATGATCTGGGCATAGATGTTGTTTTCGCTGCGGAACACGCACAGGCGGGGTCTCTCGGCGGTGCCGGAGATCTTGCCGCGGACGCGGCTGTGACGCTTGATGCGCTGTCCTCTGGTATCAGGTCTTTTAATCATTCAGGCACACCTCCGTTTACTTAGCGCCGGTCTTGCCTTCTTTGCGGCGGATGGTCTCGTAGTCGTACTTGATGCCCTTGCCCTTGTAGGGTTCGGGAGGACGCTTGCCACGGACTTCAGCTGCAAACTGGCCGACCTTCTGCTTGTCGATACCCTTGATCACGATGTGGTTGGCATCGGGAACGTCGATCTGGATGTCCTCGGTCTCGGGGACGATGATCTGGTGGGAATAGCCCAGATTCATGACCAGATTCTTACCCTCTTTGCTGGCACGATAGCCAACACCGTTGATCTCCAGCTTCTTCTCGAAGCCGTTGGTCACGCCGACGACCATGTTGTCGACCAGGGTTCTGGTCAGGCCGTGGAGAGAGCGGTTGAGCTTGGTATCGTCGGGACGGGTCACATGAATGACGCCGGACTCCACATTCACCTGGATCTGGGGGACCAGATCGCGCTCCAGGGTGCCCTTGGGGCCCTTGACGGTGATGTGGTTGTTCTCGCTGACGGTGACTTCGACACCGGCGGGAACAGTAATGGGAGTTCTACCAATTCTAGACATTCTGCAACCTCCTTACCAAATGAACGCAAGGACTTCGCCGCCAACATGCTCTTTGCGAGCCTGCTTATCGGTCATAACGCCCTTGGAGGTGGAAATGATTGCGATGCCCAGGCCCTTGAGGACGCGGGGCAGCTCGTCGGCGCCGGCGTATACACGCAGGCCGGGCTTGCTCACGCGGCGGAGGCCCTGAATGGCTTTCTCTTTGCCAGGGAGATACTTGAGAGTGATGCGGATGATGCCCTGGGTGCCGTCGTCGATAACCTGATAGTTCTTGATGTAGCCTTCGTTGAGAAGGATCTCGGCGATGGACTTCTTCATCTTGGAAGCGGGGACATCAACGGTTTCATGCTTCGCGCTGCCGGCGTTGCGGATGCGGGTCAGCATATCTGCAATGGGGTCGGTGATCTGCATAGAGTTTATCCTCCTAATTTAGAGTTACCGCTGTGCGGTTTTCGTGGCGAGGTTCCATGCCAATACTTGATTGGCCATGGCCTTTCGTCATCGCATTTATTCACGCGGCGGGGAGATCGGCCCCGCCGGGCAAAACGGATTGTGCTGTGCTTTAAACAGTATCTGTTTCATCACAGCTCGCTGATTTTTTCTTAGACGATGACGGCGAGGCGACGCTGTATCGTTTATACTGCGAGCCGAGCCGGCGAAGTATAAGGAAAAATCAGAAGCTGGCGCAGCTTCTGCGCTAAATTTTCGTCAGACGAGGCGGCAAGGCGAAGCAGTACTAAAGTACTGCGAGCCGCCGCCAACGAAGTATGGCGGAAATTTAGAAGGAAGCCTTTCTTACGCCGGGGATCTGTCCCTTATAAGCCAACTCGCGGAAGCAGATACGGCAGATGCCGTAGTTGCGCAGATAGGCGTGGGGACGGCCGCAGATCTTGCAGCGATTGTACTTGCGGGTGGAGAACTTCGCGGGAGCCTGCTGCTTGAGGATCATAGATTTCTTAGCCATTTCTTACTCCTCCTTAGCTCACGAAGGGAGCGCCCATGAGCTTGAGCAGCTCGCGAGCCTCTTCGTCGGTCTGAGCGGTGGTGGTGATCGCGATGTTCATACCACGCAGCTTTTCGATCTTATCGTACTCGATCTCGGGGAAGATGATCTGCTCCTTCAGGCCCAGGCTGTAGTTGCCGCGGCCGTCGAAGGCGTCGGCGCTAATGCCGCGGAAGTCGCGGACACGGGGCAGAGCCACGTTGAACAGACGGTCCAGGAACTCCCACATGCGGTCCTGCCGCAGGGTGACCTTCACGCCGACCTTCATGCCCTCACGGAGCTTGAAGTTAGCGACGGACTTCTTGGCCACGGTGGCAACGGCGTGCTGACCGGTGATGGCGGAGATGTCCTTGATGACGGCTTCCAGAGCCTTGGCGTTGTCCTTGCAGTCGCCGCAGCCCACGGAGACGACGATCTTGTCGATCTTGGGGATCTGCATGGGGGACTTGTACTGGAACTTCTCCATCAGAGCAGGAGCAACTTCCTTCACATACTTTTCTTTCATTCTGGTCATGTCAGTTTACTCCTTTCCTCAGATATCTTCTGCGCCGCACTGCTTGCAGACGCGGACCTTCTTGCCGTTCACGATCTTGTGAGCGACGCGGGTGGCCTTGCCGCACTTGGGGCAAACCAGCTGGACCTTGCTGACATACACCGGGGTCTCGACCTTGATGATGCCGCCGTCCTGGCCCTGCTGACGGGGCTTCTGGTGCTTGGTGGCGACGCTGACGCCTTCCACCACGACCTTGCCGCCCTTGGGGTCGGCGATCAGGACCTTGCCCTGCTTGCCCTTGTCCTTACCGGACAGAACGATAACCTTATCGTCTTTCTTAATCTTCATACTCTGTTGCCCTCCATCAAATCACTTCGGGAGCCAGGGACAGGATCTTCATGTATTCCTTGTCACGCAGCTCGCGGGCGACGGGTCCAAAGATACGGGTGCCGCGGGGGTTCTTATCGCCGGTGTTGATGAGAACGGCAGCGTTCTCGTCAAAGCGGACGTAGGTGCCGTCGGCACGGCGGACGGGCTTCACGGTGCGGACGATAACGGCCTTGACCACATCGCCCTTCTTGACGCTGCCGCCGGGGGCCGCCTTGCGGACGGAGCAGACGATCACGTCACCGATGCTGGCATACTTGCGCTTGGAGCCGCCCAGCACGCGGATGCACTTGAGTTCTTTGGCGCCGGTATTGTCGGCGACCTTCAGATAAGTTTCCTGCTGTATCATGTTGTCGCCTCCTTACTTAGCCTTCTCAACGATTTCGACCACGCGCCATCTCTTGTCCTTGGACAGGGGGCGGGTCTCCATCACGCGGACGATATCGCCGACGCCGCACTCGTTGTTCTCGTCGTGGGCCTTCAGACGATAGGTACGTCCGATGATCTTCTTATAGGTCTTGTGCGCGACCCGGTCTTCAACGATGACGACCACGGTCTTGTCCATCTTGTCGGATACGACCTTACCTACGCGGGTCTTCCGGGAAGTAGTTCTTTCAGTATTCATTCTTCCTTACCTCCTCAGTTCTGCTTCTCGCGCAGCACGGTCTTGACGCGAGCGATGTCACGGCGCGTGGCAGAGATCTTGGTGGGGTTGTCAAGATGATTGGTGGCATGCTGCATGCGGAGCATGAACAGGTCCTTCTTCAGATCCACGAGCTTGGCTTCCAGCTCGCTGACGGACAGGGAGCGAATTTCGTTTGCCTTCATCTTATTCACCACCGTTCTCAGACTCGGTGCCCTTCGTGACGATCTTGGTCTTGATGGGCAGTTTGTGGCTGGCCAGACGCAGAGCCTCGCGGGCGACCTCTTCGGAAACGCCGGCGATCTCGAACATCACACGGCCGGGCTTGACGACAGCGACCCAGTACTCGGGGGAGCCTTTGCCGGAACCCATACGGGTCTCAGCGGGCTTGGCGGTGACGGGCTTGTCGGGGAAGATCTTGATCCACACCTGGCCGCCGCGCTTGGTGTAACGGGTCATGGCGATACGAGCAGCCTCGATCTGGTTGGAAGTGATCCAGCCGGGCTCCTGAGCCGCCAGGCCAAACTCACCGTAGCTTACAAAGTTGCCGCGGGTGGCTTTGCCCTTCATGCGGCCGCGCTGTACTCTGCGGTACTTAACTCTCTTGGGCATTAACATTAGTTGTTGCCTCCTTCCTTGGCGGGAGCGGCGGGACGGGGAGCGCGGTTGTAGCCGCCCTGGCCCTGACCCTGGGGTCTGTTGCCGTAGCCGCCCTGGCGGTTGTCACGGTTGTAACCGCCCTGGCCGCGATTGTCGCGGTTGTAGCCGCCCTGGCGGTTGTCGCGGTTGTAGCCGCCCTGACGGCGGTCACCACGGCGGTCGTCTCTGCGACGGCGCTCGCCGGCGGGCTTGGAGAGATCCATAGTGCGCGGGGTGGTGCGCAGGGTCTGGGAGAGGACCTCGCCCTTGTAGATCCAAACCTTGACGCCGATGCGGCCATAGGTGGTGTTCGCCTCGGCGAAACCGTAGTCGATGTCGGCGCGGATGGTCTGCAGGGGGATGGTGCCCTCGTGATAGCACTCGCTGCGGGCGATCTCAGCGCCGCCCAGACGGCCGCCGCACTTGACCTTGATGCCGCGGGCGCCCATACGCATGGCGCGGCCCATGGCGTTCTTCATGGCACGGCGGAAGCCGATGCGCTTCTCCAGCTGCTGGGCGATGTTCTCAGCAACCAGCTGCGCGTTGGTATCGGGGGTGCGGACCTCAACGATGGAGAGAGCCACAGGCTTGCCGATCAGCTTCTCGACCTCGAGGCGCAGGCGCTCGATCTCCTGGCCGCCCTTGCCGATGACGACGCCGGGACGGCTGCAGTGGATATAGATGCGGACCTTGGCAGAATCGCGCTCTATCTCGATGGTGGGGACACCGGCGGAATAGAGGGTCTTCTTCAGATACTCGCGGATCTTGTAGTCTTCAACGATCAGATCGCCGACCTTGTCTTCTCTGGCGTACCAACGGGAATCCCAGTCTTTGATAACGCCGACGCGCAGGCCATGAGGATTTACTTTCTGTCCCATAATTCTGCCTCCTTCCCTCAGTCTCTCTCAGCCACAGCGATCATGATGTGGCTGGTGCGCTTGTTGATGCGATACATGCGGCCCTGCGCTCTGGGCATGCCCCGCTTGAGGATGGGGCCGGCGCCGGCGTAGGTCTCGCAGACGTACAGCTTCTCAGGATCCATCTCCAGGTTGTTCTCGGCGTTGGCCATGGCGCTCTTGAGCACCTTGATCATCAGCTCGCAGCCAGCCTTGGGAGTGTTCTGCATGAGAGCCATGGCGACGTTTGCGTCCTTGCCGCGGATCATGTTGCAGATGATTTCAACCTTGCGGGGAGAAATACGGGCGTATTTGTGCTCCGCACGGGCAATTTTCTTCTCGTCCATTTTCTCTCCTCCTTACTTACCGGTCTTGCTGCCGGCATGGCCGCGGAAGGTACGGGTGGGGGCGAACTCGCCCAGCTTGTGGCCGACCATATCCTCGGTGACATACACGGGCACGTGACGGCGGCCGTCATGGACGGCGATGGTGTGTCCGACAAAGGACGGGAAAATGGTAGAGGCGCGGCTCCAGGTCTTGATGACCTGCTTGTTGCCGCTCTTGTTCATCTCGTCGACTCTCTTCAGCAGCTCGGGAGCGGCGAAGGGGCCCTTTTTAATACTTCTGCTCATTTACCTTTCCCTCCTTACTTCGCGTTGCGGCGCTTGACGATGAACTTATCGGTCTGGTTCTTCGTCTTGCGGGTCTTGTAACCAAGCGCGGGCTTGCCCCAGGGAGTTACAGGGCCGGGACGGCCAACCGGGGACTTGCCTTCGCCGCCGCCGTGGGGGTGATCCACCGGATTCATGACAGAGCCGCGGACCGTGGGACGGATGCCCATGTGGCGTTTGCGGCCGGCCTTGCCGATGTGGACGTTGGCGTGGTCGATGTTGCCGACCTGGCCGATGGTGGCCATGCACTCCAGGCGGACCTTGCGCATCTCACCGGAGGGGAGGCGGACGGTCGCCATGCCGGCTTCCTTGGCCATCAGCTGAGCGGCGACACCGGCGCTGCGCACCAGCTGGGCGCCCTTGCCGGGGTAGAGCTCGATGTTGTGGATAACGGTACCCACGGGGATGTTCGCCAGAGGCAGGGCGTTACCGGCCTTGATGTCGGCGGAGGCGGAGGAGACGATGCTGTCACCCACGTTCAGGCCAACAGGAGCCAGGATATAGCGGCGCTCGCCGTCGGCATATTCCACCAGGGCGATATAGGCGCTGCGGTTGGGGTCGTACTCCAGGCGCAGGACCTTGGCTTCCATGTCCAGCTTGTTGCGCTTGAAGTCGATCACGCGGTACTTCTGACGGTTGCCGCCGCCCTGATGGCGGACGGTGATGCGGCCGTAGTTGTTGCGGCCGGCGTTCTTCTTGAGAACCTCAACCAGGGACTTCTCGGGCTTGGCATGCTTGTCAACGCCGTCAAAGCCGGAGACGGTCATGTGCCGTCTGGAAGGGGTGGTCGGTCTGTAAGTTTTAATAGACATTCTTTCTACCTCCCTTATGCCATGCCTTCGAACAGCTCAATGTTCTTGGAGTCGGCACTGAGCTTGACGACAGCCTTTTTCCAGGAGGCGGTCTTCCCCGTGGGGTAAGCGCCCTGACGCTTTTCCTTGCCCTGGACGTTGATGGTGGTGACCTTGATCACTTTGACGTCGAAGATCTCTTCGACAGCCTTCTTGATCTCGATCTTGTTGGCGTCCTTGGCGACCTCAAAAGCGTACTTCTTGATGTCCAGGTCCTCCATGGACTGCTCGGTGATGATGGGGCGAATGATGATATCATATGCGGTCTTCATCAGGCGTACACCTCCTCGATCTTGGCGAGCGCGGCCTTGTCAACGACCATCGTGCCGCCGGTGAGAATCATATAGGGGCTGAGGATGGTGGAGATGGTGGTGGTCACGCCGGCGATGTTGCGGGCGGACTTGACGACCTTCTCGTCCACGTTCTCGGTGACGACCAGAGCCTTGCCCGCAACGCCGATCTTCTCCAGGAAGCTCTTGAAAGCCTTGGTCTTGATCTCTTCGCAGGCCAGGCCGTCGATCACGATGATCTCATTGTCCTGGGCCTTGGCGGACAGCGCAGACTTGAGAGCCAGGCGCTTGACCTTCTTGTTGAGGCTGTAGCTGTAGTCCCGGGGCTTGGGAGCAAAGGCTACGCCGCCGTGGTACCACACAGGAGAACCTGCGTAGCCGGCGCGGGCGCGGCCGGTGCCCTTCTGACGCCAGGGCTTTCTGGTGGTGTAGGAAACCTCACCCTTGGTGAGTGCGCTCTGGGTGCCCTGGCGGCAGTTGGCCAGGTGATTCTTGACGGAATCATGCAGAACGCTCTTGTTCGGCTCGATGCCGAAGATGGCCTCGGAGAGCTCGATCTCGCCGATCTTCTCGCCTGCCATATTGAATACGTTAGCTTTAGGCATTTATGCTGCTCTCCTTTCCTTACTTTGTACGTGCGGAGGCCTTCTGCGGGTTGACACGCGCGGAAGCCTTCTGCGGGTTGACGCTGACACCGGCGCCCTCGCCCTTCTTGACCGGCTGGGTCTTGGCGGTGTTCTTAATGTACACGATGCTGCCCTTGGGGCCGGGAACGGCGCCGCGGACGGCGATCATGTTCAGTTCGGGATCGATCTTCACGATGTCCAGGTTCTGGACGGTGACCTGCTCAACGCCCATGTGGCCCGCCTGCTTCTTGCCCGGGAAAATGCGGGAAGGATCGGTGCTGGAGCCCATGGAACCGGCGTGACGGTGAACGGGACCGCCGCCGTGGCTGGTGGGGGTGCGGCCCTGGCCGTAGCGCTTGACGACGCCGGCGTAGCCCTTGCCCTTGCTGGTGCCGGTGACGTCGACCTTGTCGCCCTCGGCAAAAATGTCGGCCTTGACCACGTCGCCGACTTCCAGCTTGCTGCTGTCCTCAAGGCGGAACTCCTTGAGATGCTTGACCATGCCCACGCCCGCCTTCTTCAGGTGACCCTGCTCAGGCTTGGAGAGCTTCTTCTCGGCTACTTCCTCGTAGCCGAACTGGACGGCGTCATAGCCTTCCTTTTCCACAGTCATCTTCTGCACGACCACGCAGGGGCCCGCTTCGATGACGGTGACCGGAATGACCTTGCCGGCCTCGTCGAAGATCTGCGTCATGCCGACCTTCTTGCCAATGATGGCTTTCTTCATTGTATTTCCTCCTTCGGTTATTGGTTGCCTCGCTTAGCCCGGGTGGTCCCGTCCAGAGGCTGGCAACTTAACCCGTCCGCATTCGCAAGCTGCGGACTATGGGTCATTTACTTGTTTGGGTTAATTAAATAAGGTATGCTGTGCTGTGGATCAGAGCTTGATCTCGATCTCCACACCGGCGGGGACTTCCAGATTCATCAGGGCTTCGACCGTCTTCTGGGTGGGGCTCATGATGTCGATCAGGCGCTTGTGGGTGCGGCGCTCGAACTGCTCACGGCTGTCCTTGTACTTGTGGACGGCGCGCAGGATGGTGACGATCTCGGTCTTGGTGGGCAGGGGGATGGGACCGGAAACCTTCGCATCGGTGCGCTTGGCGGCCTCGACGATGGTCTCGGCGGCCTTGTCGATCAGCTGATGATCGTAAGCCTTCAGGCGGATACGGATCATGTTCTTGTTGTTGCTTGCCATTTGGTTTTCTCCTTCTTTTTCGTACGATTTTCTCGGCGGCATTGGGGACCGCCTTTTGTGGGTCGTACGGATGAAACATTTCCTGTACACACAACCGTGCGTATCAGACCGCGTCCGAAAAACAAACCGGCCAGATGGCCGGTCGATCCCCCGTCCGCGCGATATACGCGTGTACAGGATAGGTTTCAGCCGCCCGATTGCGTGCCGGATATACCTCCGGCACCGGACATACTCCACGAAAGTTACCTCGGAAAGCCGAGCAATCTCCCGCTTCATCGCATAGTACGCCCCTGCTTTTCGCACAGGCGCTTCGTTAGTATACCAATCTGTAACCATTCTGTCAAGAGAAATTTCGTGATTTTTGCAGAAAATTTTTCAGAAATTTTGTGCAGGGCTAACAAGGCCGCCGGCTCCGTTTTCCGGCTCCCGGAATTGATTTTTTGAGGCGCTTATGCTATGATGAAAAAACATGAAGCCGGATGCTGTACATTATTATAGATGCTGTACATTATTATAATGGTATACGTATGAGCGATCAAAAAAAAGGAATTTCATACAGGCTGCTGTTTTGTCTGCTGCTGGCCGCCCTGCTGCCGAGTCTGGTCCCGCTGCTGATGGTCGGCCGTTTCGCCGTCCCCTGCGCGGACGACTTCTCCTACGGGGCCGCAGCCCATGCCGCTTTCGGAGAGGCCGGCTCAGTCCTCTCTGCCCTCGCCGCCGGGCTCGCGCAGGTGAAAGCCACTTATTTTGGCTGGCAGGGCACCTTTTCCGCCGTCTTTCTCATGTCGGTACAGCCGGCCGTCTTCGGTACACAGTATTATTTCTTCACGCCGCTGCTGATGCTGCTGAGCCTGCTGTGCGGCGGCTTCTGTCTCTGCCCGGCTCTGTTTTCCGGGGTCTTCGGTCTGCCGCGGGCCCTCAGCGGCTGTATCGCCGCGGTCTGTGCCCTGCTGTGCATCCAACTGGTCCCCTCGCCGGTACAGGCTTTTTTCTGGTATAACGGCGCTGTCTACTATACCTTCTTTTACGGTCTGGCTCTGCTGGCCTTCGCCCTCGGTCTCCGGCTGTGCCGCCTGGGCGGCGTCGGGCGGATGATCCTGCTGTGCCTGTTGACCGCCGTACTGGGCGGCGGGAACTATGTGACCGCCCTCAGCTGCTCCATCGTGGCGATCAGCTCCATCCTGCTGCTGGCTGTCCTGAAAAACGGGGCCTGGAAGCGGCTGCTCCCGCCCACCCTGTGCCTGCTGATCGCCTTCGTGATCAGCATGGCCGCCCCGGGCAACGCCGTCAGGCAAAGCGCCCTGGACAACACGCCGAACGCGGTGTGGGCGGTGCTGCAGTCCTTCCGCTGGGCCGCGGTGTACAGCGCGCGCTGGTTTCATCTTCCCCTGGCGGGGGCCCTTGTATTTCTGGGCGTCCTGCTCTGGCCGGCCCTCAAAGGCACAGGACGCGCATTTCGTTTTCCCGCCCTGGTCACGGTCTATTCCTATTGCCTCCTGTCCGCCATGTTTTGCCCCGGTCTGTACGCCATGGGCACCGCCGGCGATCAGCGGCTGATCAACATCATCTATTATGCCTATGTCCTGCTGCTGGTGATCAACCTGGTCTATTGGCTGGGCTGGATCGCCGCAAGAAAGCAGGCGCGGCCCGGCCTTGCCGGTCAGGCGGCGCTGTGGCCCACTCTGGCTTCCGGCGCGGCCTGCCTGCTGTGCTGCCTGCTGTTCGTGCGTAGCGGCGGCTTCACTTCCCTGATGGCCCTGGGCGCCATGCGTTCGGGCGAAGCGCAGGCCTATCATGCGGCGGCCGGGGACCGCTTTGCCCTATTGGAGGACGCCGCGGTCCGGGACGCCGTACTGGAGCCCTTCCCCTGCCAGCCCTATGTGCTCTACATGGATGACGTGACCACCGACCCCCAGGACTGGCGGAACCTGGCCATGGCTACCTATTATAATAAAGACAGCGTTGTGCTGTACAGCGGAAGCTGAGCATACCCATACCCGCGCTATATAGAAGGGAAAGGACTCCCATTATGACCATTTCTCAAAATCACAGTCCGGAGAGTCGGCGCAGATTTGCACTGGCTGCGGCAGTCTATCTGCTGTACATGTTCTATATGTTCTCTCAGGCGCATTTTTATCTGTACCAGAGCCTGCGCGGCACCTATTATTCGGCGGCCGTACCGGTGGTGGTCGCCGGCGTGCTGTATTTCCGCCGCTTCCGGGATGGGACGGAATTCAAGCTGCTGGTATTTTACTGGCTTTGGTTTTTGCTCTCCCGCATGCTCAACCACAATTTGGCGCTGGTGGACGATCAATACCTCTGCTTTGACCTGTCACTGATGCTGCCCATGTTTGTCCTGGGTCTGGTATTGGATGCCGACGGACGCCGCCGCTTTCTGGACTGGTTCAGCGCTGTCGCCGGCGGCTACTATTTCCTGCTGGGACTTCTCTGTCTGGCCGCTTTTGTCCTGCGCCGCCAATTCATCAACCCCATTACCGAGGGGCTGATCGGCATGGCCACCAAGTCCGGCTATGAGCGCATCAACATCCTGGACACCAATGTGGACTCCACCGCCTACTGGTTTATGACCGGTGTACTGCTGATGCTCTATCAATTCTTTGCCTGCCGCAAAAAGCTCTGGCGGATCCCGATCGTCCTCTGCGCACTGGTCAACTGGGCCGTGATCGGTATCACCTATACCCGCAGCGTTCGGGTCGCCCTGTCCGTGACCGCCGGACTGTTGGCGGTGCTCCTTTGCCGCCGGGCGCTGAAGGGGCGGCGCAAAGCGGTGCTCGCCCTGCTGCTGATCCTGGTATTCGTGATCACGGCGCCCTTGATTTACAAGAGCTTCGATCTGTGTACCGACGTGCTGAGCAGGATCTCCGAGTCCGTCCGCTCCTCCGCGGAAGCCGCGCAGAGCGCTCCTGCGGAGCTGGCCTATTTCGTGGGAGAAGACGCGCCCGTCGCCGTGCCGCTGGCCGCCGCGAGCAGCCCTTCCCTGTATGACCGGCTCAACACCCTCTCCTCCAAGCGGTTGGAGATCTACCGCTGCGCCTTCCTCACCATCCGGGAGGATCCGCTGATCCTGCTGCGGGGCTGTCTGAGCAAGGACTCCATGGGCGTGACCAACGCCCTCCTCCAGCGCAAGAGTCCCGTACCTCATTTTCATAACTTCCTGCTGCAGATCCTGATCCTGACGGGCCTGCCCGGCCTGGCCCTGGCCCTGAGCTTCTGCGTGCTGGTGCTCCGCAAGCTGCTTCGGCTGCTCTTCGCCGGAGAGACGCAGATCCCCAACTCCGTCAAGGTGCTGGCCCTGTCGCCCATCGCGTCGCTGACCTATGGGATGTTCGAAGCCTGCTTCTTTACCGACATTGACATCCGCCCGCTGTTCTTCTTCTTGATCGGCGGCATGGCGCTGGGCTTTTACAAAGACCTTTTTCCGAAAACAGAAAACTGAGCTTTC
>JAFUES010000072.1 GCA_017470325.1 Oscillospiraceae bacterium | reverse complement strand
GATTTGTCAAGAGGGAATAAAAAACAGCAGCGGGATTGCCAGATGTGCGTTCCTGTATCTGCAAGGATGGTTTTCCGACTTGCAAGCCGAAGCTGTTTATACTACAATAAAGGGGCGAAAAACGAAAGGAAAAGACGGCATGGAAGAGCAGCGAAATTGGCGTACAGGCGTAACGGCGGCGGCCCTGAAGGGGACGGCGCTGGTCTCCATGCTGATCGACCATATCGGCTATGTGCTGCTGCCGGCGCTGATCCTCTATGGCAGGAGCCACCTACTGCCCTGGGACGGTGAGACGCTGCGGTCAGTCTATTGGACGCTGCGCAGTCTGGGCCGCCCGGCCTTCCCTCTGTATCTGTTCTTGCTGCTGGAGGGCTTTCAGCATACCCGCAGCCGGGGGAAATATCTGCTGCGGCTGAGCCTGTTTGCCCTGCTGTCGGAGATCCCCTTTGACCTGGCGCTGAACCAAACGTTATTGGAATTTGCCTATCAGAATGTGTTCTTCACCCTGGCCATCGGCTTTGCCGCTCTGATGGGCATCGACGCGCTGCGCCGCGCCCCCGGCAGCCGCGTACTGCGGGGCGCCGGGCTCCTGTTGATTTTTGCCGCAGCCCCGGCGCTGGCCTGGCTGTTGCGCACGGACTACGACGCGGTGGGTGTGGCGGCGCTGGAGCTGCTGTATGCGGCCACCTGGCTGCGGGAGCGCCGCGGCGATGAGACGCCGGTCGGACGGGTGCTGTGCTGGTGCGCCATGCTGCCGGCGCTGCTGCTCAGCTCCCGGCGGGAATGGTGGTCGCTGCTGGCTCTGCCGCTGGTCATTCTCTATAACGGAAAAAAGGGCAGACAGCCCAGCCGCTGGTTTTTCTACGGCTTCTATCCGGCGCACCTGCTGCTCCTGGCGGCGCTGCGGGCCCTGCTGTTCAGATAGACTGTACAAAACCCGTAAGCAAGGAAGGACCCGGACACTCATCATTGAGCGTCCGGGTCCTTATCGTATCAACGGGAAAAGAGCGAAGTCTTTTTATAGGGCGCGCTGGCGATATCCAGCACCCGATAGCCGGTGGTGTCGATGACCTCGCGCAGCTTCTGCGCATCCGGCGCCTCCTCGCTGAGGATCACGGTCTCCCCTTTTCGGTGGGAGGACGAGACCTTCTTCACAGAGAAAGCTCTGCGCACGGCGTCGTTGATGTGAGCTTCGCACATGCTGCACATCATGCCGTCCACTTTCACGGTGGTCTGGATCATAGGCGGCCTCCTTCCTTTATTTCGGGGCTCCGGCAGGCATTGCACCCGGCACAGCTGCCGCAGTTTCCGCCGCAGGAGGACTTTCCGGCTCTTTTATCCCGGATCATGGACCGGATCACCAGACCCACCACCAGAATCACAACAGCCAGCACGACGATATTGATCCAATTGACAGCCAACCAAGTCAGCATGAAAATCCCTCCTCAGGGCGAACTTGACGAAATTACTGTACGGTCAGGACCTGGGCTTCCTTGTAGGGGCGGAACAGCTGATAGATGATCAGCACCAGCAGGGCCAGGGCTACGATCAGGCCGATGACGCTGACATTCCCCACGAACAGGCCGCCGATCTGATAGACCATCAGGGCCACCACATAGGCAAACAGGCACATGTAGCCGATGGCGAACCAGGTCCACTTGCGGTTGTTCATCTCCCGCTTGATGGCGCCCATAGCCGCAAAGCAGGGGGCGCAGAGCAGATTGAAGAGCATGAAGGAGAACGCCGCCAGCTTGCCGTGGCCGCCGGAGAACTTGTTGAAGTCGTCCTCCACGTTGGCCCAGACCTGGGAGCCTTCTTCGTCCAGCTCCTCCATGACGGGCTCGCCGTCCTCGTCGAACAGCAGCTCGCCGGTCTCCTCGTCCACGGCCTGCTGGGCCGCGGCGTCATAGTTGTACAGCACACCAAAGGTGCCGACCACTTCTTCCTTGGCTACCAGGCCGGTGACGGTGGCCACGGTGGGCTTCCAGGAGCCGAAGCCCAGGGGCTTGAACACGGGAGCCACGGCGTTGCCTACGCCGGCCAACACGGAATCGTCCATGGGGACGACCTCGTCCTCGGGGATACCCATCCTGTCAGCCACCACGGCCACATATTCCTCGGTGACCAGATCCTCATCCTCGAACAGATCGTCCACCATGCCGAAACGGCCATTGACGGTGCCGAAGCTGGACAGGAACCAGATGATAATGGAGCTGAGTACGATGACGGTGCCGGCCCGCTTGATAAAGGACCAGCCGCGTTCCCAGGTGCCGCGGAGCACGTTGCCCAGGGAGGGCACATGGTAGGCGGGCAGCTCCATGACGAAAGGCGCCGGGTCGCCGGCGAACATCTTGGTCTTCTTGAGCATGATGCCGGAGAGGATGATGGCGGCCACGCCGATGAAGTAGGCAGAGACGGCCACAATGCCGCTGCCGCCGAAGAGGGCGCCGGCGATCAGGCCGATGATGGGCATCTTGGCGCCGCAGGGGATGAAGCAGGTGGTCATAATGGTCATGCGGCGGTCGCGCTCGTTTTCAATGGTACGGGAGGCCATGACGCCGGGGACACCGCAGCCGGTGCCCACCAGCATGGGGATGAAGGATTTGCCGGACAGGCCGAAGCGGCGGAAGATCCGGTCCATGATGAAGGCGATACGGGCCATGTAGCCGCAGTCCTCCAGCAGGCAAAGCATCAGGAACAGGACCAGCATCTGGGGCACGAAGCCTAGCACGGCGCCTACGCCGGCCAGGATGCCGTCGGAGATCAGACCGGTGAGCCAGTCTGTAACGCCCCAGCCTTCCAGAATGGCTCGAGAGCCGTCGGTCAGCCAGGCACCGCCCAGCACGTCGTTGGTCCAGTCGGTCAGGAAGGAGCCGAAGGGCCCCATGGCGATCCAGTAGACCAGCCACATCACCACGGCAAAAATGGGCAGAGCCAGGATCCGGTTGGTGACGATCTGGTCGATCTTGTCGGAGCGGGTCAGCAGCCCCTGGCCGGCTTTCTTGTAGCAGCCCTTCATCAGCTGGCCTATGTAGATATAGCGCTCATTGGTGATGATGCTCTCCGCGTCGTCGTCCAGCTCGGTCTCGGCGGCGGCGATATCCTTCTCGATGTGCTCGCGGATGCCGGGGTCCAGGTTCAGCTTTTCGATGACTTTTTCGTCCCGCTCAAAGAGCTTGATGGCATACCAGCGCTGCTGCTCCTCGGGCAGGTTGTGCACGGTGACCTCTTCAATATGGGCCAGCGCATGTTCTACCACACCGGAGAAGCTGTGCTGGGGGATGGTCCGGGTCCCCTTGGCCGCGGCGATGGCGGCCTCGGCCGCCTCGTTGACGCCGTCGCGCTTGAGGGCGGAGATCTCCACGATCCTACAGCCCAGCTGACGGGCCAGCTCATCGGTGTTGATCTTATCCCCGTTGCGCTTGACCAGGTCCATCATGTTCAGCGCGATGACCACCGGGATGCCCAGCTCGGTCAGCTGGGTGGTCAGGTAGAGGTTGCGCTCCAGGTTGGTGCCGTCCACGATGTTCAGGATCACGTCGGGGCGCTCTTCGATCAGATAATTGCGGGCTACCACTTCCTCCAGCGTGTAGGGGGAGAGAGAGTAGATGCCGGGCAGGTCGGTGACGATCACGTCGTCATGCTTCTGCAGCTTGCCCTCTTTCTTCTCCACGGTGACGCCGGGCCAGTTACCCACATATTGGTTGGTGCCGGTCAGGGCGTTGAACAGCGTGGTCTTGCCGCAGTTGGGGTTGCCCGCCAGGGCGATGCGAATGGGATTGTCCATGTCCATTACTCCTTTGGTTAAATAAATCTAACGATCAGGCAAAAAAAGCATGCGGTTCGGATCATTCCACTTCGATCATTTCCGCGTCCGCCTTGCGCAGGGAGAGCTCATAGCCGCGGACATTGACCTCCACGGGATCGCCCAGCGGCGCCACCTTGCGCACATAGACCTCGACGCCCTTGGTGATGCCCATGTCCATGATCCGGCGCTTGACCGCGCCCTCGCCGTGGAGCTTGACGACCTTGACAGTATCGCCGATGGGAACTTCTCTGAGAGTTTTCATCTGTCATTTCTCCTTAAATCATGATTTTTCCGGCCATTTCCCGGCTGATGGCAACGCGGGATTCCTTGACCTTGACGATCAGGTTCCCGCCGATGGTGGAAACCACGGTGACCGCGCCGCCGACGACGAAACCCATATCCTCAAGATGCTTCTTGGTCTCGGGATTCCCGCCGACCTTGCGGATGATGTTTTCCTCGCCGGGGGTGGACAGCAGAAGCGGCATCATACAGCAGCCTCCTTCTCAGCACTTTGCATTAGATGAATCTTACAAAAATTAGCTATCTCTAACTCTGCAACAGTTTAATCCCTCTAACTATTTTTGTCAATAGGGAATCCGCAAAAAAGGGACAGAGGACGCGTGTTTTTCATGCGTCCTCTGTCCCTTTTGCCGTGTGCGTGCGTCCGCGGCGGTCAAGGCTTCCGGCGGATCACAGGCCGTTGATCACGCCCTGGATACCGTATTCCTCATAGATGCCCTTGTAGTATTCCACTTCATCGTGAATGAGATCGTCGATGACCTGCATGCCCAGCAGCTCCACCGGCGCCCGGTCGTCGGTCATCAGATAGCTCCCTGCCTCATAGGGGCTGAGCCCGTCGGAGATCCGGCCCAGCATGGCGCGCAGCTCCGCGTCCCCGCAGAGGGAGGCGTTTCGCTCCATGACAGCGAGCATCTCCGGATTGTTGGAGGCGAACAGCTCCCGGTTGGTGCTGCGGGACACGTCTACCGTGTAGACCGTGGAGAAGACCCGGGAGATGGTGTCGGCCAGATACTGGTTGATGTTCCCCTCCTTCTGGCCGCGCATGTTCATGTTGACCACCATGACCCCGTCGGGCCGCAGGTGCTCGCGCACCAAGGTGAAGAACTCGATGGAGGACATCTGAAAGGGGATGGTGATGTCCTGGTAGGCGTCCACCATGATCACATCGTACTGCTTGTCCACCGCGTTGAGGTAGGCCCGGCCATCGTAGGTGGTGACGGGCATACTCTCCGGCAGGGCAAAGTACTCCCGGGCCAGGTCGGTGATCTTCTCGTCGATCTCCACACCCTCAATGGACAGCTCCGGGTAATAGCGGGCGCACTGGCTGCCGAAGGTGCCGGTGCCCATGCCCAGGATCAGCACGTCCAGCGGCTCCCCCGCCGCCTGGCGATCCTCCACCCCGGCCATGAAGGGAGCGGCCATGGCATAGTCGTAGTACATGCCGGTGAGCCCCTCCTGCTTCATGCGGATGGACTGGACGCCGAAGAGCACATTGGTGGAGAGGATGACGCTGTCGTCAGTCTCCTCCACCTGCAGATAATTGTAGATGGACTCCCCCTCGTAGATCAGATCGTCCTTCCAGAAGGCGAAATTGGAGCTGTGGCCCAGCACGCAGCTGACCAGGAAGATCAGCACACCGGCGATGGCGCCGCCGCTTTTGACCTTGCCGCTGATGAAGTAGATCAGCGCCAGAGCCAGCAGGATGCCGGCGAAGATCAGAAAGGTGATGGAGGTGCCCACGGCGGGGATGGTGACGAAGGTAGGCACGAAGGTGCCGATGATGCTGCCGATGGTGTTGGCGGCTCCCAGGGTGCCCACGATCCGGGCGTTGTCCTCCAGATTCTCCATGGTGTACTTGGCCAGGGAGGGGGTGACGGTGCCCAGCAGGAACAGGGGGAACACGAAGATCACCATACAGGCGGCAAAGGCGGCCCAGATCAGAAAATTGCTGTTGACGGAGAACACCAGCAGGGCGGAAATCCCCAGGATCACATACTTGCCCACCACCGGGATCAGGGCGATCCAAATGGCGGCGACGGTGATGCGCTTATAGAGCTTGTCCGGGTCCGGGTCCTTGTCCGCTTTGCGGCCGCCGTAGATGTTGCCCAGGGCCATGGCGATCATGATGGTGCCGATGATGATGGTCCACACGATCTGGGAGGAGCTGAAATAGGGGGCCAGCAGACGGCTGGCGCCCAGCTCCACTGCCATGACAGACATGCCGGCGAAGAACTCGGTCAGGTACAGGTACAGCTTGTTTTTTAAGATGGGTCTCATACGATTACTCCAGGATGATCTTGCAGATGCGGTCCACATCCGCCAGGGACAGGTCGGCGTATAGGGGGAGGGTCAGTACCCGGTCGGCCATATAGGCCGCCACCGGGGTGTCGGCCGGATCGAAGCCGGGCTTGCCTGCATAACAGGCGAAGCTGTTGGTCAGAGGATAGAAATATTTCCGGGCGATGATATCCTCCGCGGCCAGCCGGTCGTAGACTTCGTCCCGGCTGTACTTGTAGCCGTCGAAGACCACGGGGTAGTAGGCGTAGTTGGCCTGCACGCCAGGCTGCGCCCGGTTGAGCTTCAGCCCCGGGACGCCGGACAGCTGTGCGTCATAGCGTTCGGCCACCAGCTTGCGCTTGGCGATCTCCGCGGTCAGATGGCGCAGGTTGCAGATGCCCATGGCGGCGGCGAACTCGTTCATCTTGGCGTTGCCGCCCACAAAGGGCACGTCCTCCGGCCCGTGGATGCCGAAGTTTTTCAGATCGCACAGACGCTGGCGTGTCGCCCCGTCCCGGCAGCAGACTGCCCCGCCCTCGATGCTGTGGAAGACCTTGGTGGCGTGGAAGCTGAACATGGCCGCGTCCCCGAAATTGGCGGAGCTGACGCCGTCCTTGAACACGCCGAAGCTGTGGGCCGCGTCATAAATCACCGGCAGGCCGTGCCGCGCGGCAATGGCGCCGATGGTGTCCACATCGCAGAGGTTGCCGTAGACGTGCACCGGCAGGATGGCCACGGTCTTGTCCGTGATCAGCGCTTCCAGCTTGTCGGGGTCCAGAGTGTAGTTGTCCGGCTCAATGTCGCAGAACACCGGCGTGCAGCCGCAGCGGACGATGGCGTGGGTGGTGGAGGCAAAAGTGAAGGGTGTGGTGATGATCTCCCCGTGAAGATCAAAAGCCTCCAAAATGTTTTCCAGGGCCAGATGACCGTTGGTGAACAGGGCCAGATATTCGCAGCCCAGATAGCGGGAAAGTTCTTCTTCCAGCGTCTGGTGCTTGACGCCCATGTTGGTCAGCCAATGACTGTCCCAGATCTCCCGGATCTCTGCGCAGTATTCCTCAAAGGGCGGCAGAGAGGACCGGGTCACGTTGATGCGTTCCGGCATTCAGCTCTCGCTCCTTTCCGATTCCAGTTTTTCGCATAGGGTCAGCAGTTCCCGGCTGCGCTCTTCATGGCGCTGAGCGGGGATGCCGTAATAAATGCCCCAGGGCTCACAGTCGCGGCTCAGCAGGGACATGGCGCCCACGGCGCAGCCCTCCCCCACGGTGACGCCGGGGAGGATGGTGCTGCCGGTGCCCACGATCACATGGCGGCCGATGGAGACCGGCTGTTGGGTCACATGGGTGTAGGCCTCCGGCACAGTGGGATTGGTCATGGCCGCACCGGAATAATCGTCCGTCAGGGCGTAGACCGCGCAGCGGGAGGACAGGGTGCTGTAGTCGCCGATGGTGATCCCGGCGTCACCGGCAAAGAGCAGCACGCCGGCGGCCAGGTGGATGGAACTGCCCAGGGTGATGTTCCCGGAGAGCAGGCAGAAGTCGTCGATGCGCACATGGTCCCCCAGGGAGATGTGTTCCGCACCGTAGATGCTGGCTTTACGGCTGATGCGCACATCCCGGCCATAGGCTTTCAAACCCAGGGCGGCCAGTTCTTCTTCCGTGTAAAAGCTTGTCATTCCCGCACCTCCTTGGACTGTCCGGGCAGGAAGCGCCGGACGATGGAGAGAATGTATTGGAAGCTGTCCAGCTTCAGCAGGGCCGAGAGGGCTACATAGACCAGTACGCCCAGAGGGATCTGCAGCAGCAGCGTCAAAAAGTCCCCCAGGCCCAGCAGCCGGATCAGGTAGACGATTGCGGCCATGCCCAGGCTCAGCAGCACCGCCGGGCCAATGTCCTTGAGCTGCTGCAGGTAGGCGTAATCCAGCAGCTTCCGGTTGGGCCAGGCGTTAATGAGCTGGGCGGCCACGCCGGAGCACAGCTGGCCCAGCGCCATGGCAAACACACCGAAGCGCATGGTGAAGAGCAGGATCAGGGTCTCCAGCACCTTTTTGATGACCTCCAGCTTTAAAAACACATCGCTGCGGCCCATGGCCTTGATGGCGTTGAGGTTGGCAGTGTGCAAGGGGTAGAGGGCGTAGATGGCGCAGAAGACCTGCAGGAAGGGCACCGCGGGCACCCACTTCTCTGTCATCAGCAGCCGCACCAGCGGTTCGGCGCAGACGGCCAGGCCCGCCATCAGCGGCATCATGATATAGGAGCTGGTCTTGATGGCCCGGCGGGTCATCTCCCGCACCTGGTGCCGGTGGTCCTGCTGGCTGCTCATCACCGGCAGCAGCACGCTGTCGATGGAGTAGTTGATATTTTCCACCACCAGATTGGGCCAGTTGCGGCCCCGCTCGAAGAAGGCCAGGTCCGCGTCCGCATAGCGCACGCCGATGATCAGCGGATAGAGCTGGAGGTAGATCGTATCCAGCAGAGAGGCGCTCAGCAGCTTCCAGCCGTAGCTGAGCAGGCCCTTCAATCTCTGAAGGGAAAACATACGTTTGGGCCGCCAGCCCACCGTGAACCAGAGGATCACCGTATTGACCGTCACATTGGACAGCTGCTGGGCCACCAGCGCCCAGACGCCGAAGCCCCGCAGGGCCATGGTGATGCCCACCACGGCGGAAAACAGCGTGCCGCCCAGGGTGGCGAAAAAGAAGCGCTTGAACTGCAGGGTCTTGGACACGTAGGCCTGCTGCACGTTCTTCACGCCGGCCACCACCACCGTCAGACCCAGGACCCGCACCAGCGGCGTCAGCTCCGGCGATTTGTAGAAAGCGGCGATCAGCGGCGCAAAGAGGAACAGCAGGATGTACAGCAGCAGACAGAAGCAGACGTTGAAAAAGAACACCGAAGAAAAGTCCAGATCGTCCGGGTCCTTTTTCTGGATCAGGGCATTGGCCATGCCGCTGTCCACGAACACCATCAGAATGGCGGTGATCACCGTTACCTTGCTGATGGGCGCGTAGAGGCTGGGCTCCAGGATCCGGGCCAGCACGATGGATACCGCAAAGGACACCAGCTGGGCGCCGCAGCGTTCAAAAAAGCGCCATATGAGATTGGAAACGACTTTGCTTTTGTTGTCCATCCGTAAACTAACCTTTGACAAATCAGAATCTCACAGCCCGGTGTACCCGCAGGCCCGGGCTCAGTTCAGTCTCCGTAGCCCCGGCGCCGGCGGTACAGCCGGTGCAGGCCGGGCAGGCTGCGTTTGAGCAGATGCTTGCATTTATAAGAGGCGCTCTGCGCCCGATAGATCGCGTCATACGGGGGACGGACCTGCTCGTCCACCTTCCCCTGGAGCTCCAGCAGCTCATACTCCCGCTCCAGGATCACCTGCCGCACCGCGGCGGCCCGGTCCCCGGAGACATGGGGCAGCAGAGTCCGCAGCATCTCGATCTCTCCGGTGACGAATTCCTTGAACTTGGCGTAGTTTTTGTCCACGCCGCTGCTCCAGGCGGAGGGGTTGCTGCCCACCCGGTAGACAGACATACAGCGGTCCAGGTAGCGGACCTTGCCCTGCATGGTCAGCCAGATGCCCACGGGGTAATCGGTAAAGCCGTGGCGAAAGGCCACCGCGCGAAAGTCCGGGGGCGAGAGCAGAAATTCCCGACGGGCCATGATGGAGCTGGTGTGGAAGGCCCCGGCCATGCCCCGGACCACGGTCTCAAAGGGGATATCCCGCTCCTCGCGCTCGGTGAACAGCGGTGCATCGGGCCGGGAGTCGTCGGTATAATGCAGCAGGGTATTGTGCACGCAGGCGGAGTAGTCCGGGTGCGCGTCCAGGAAATCCGCCTGGCGCTGGAGCTTTTCCGGGTCGGACCAATAGTCGTCTCCCTCGCAGAGGGCGATGTACTGCCCCCGGGCGGCCGGGTACAGCACCGCGTCGTAAATGTTGAAGCCCTGGGAGTAGAGGTTCTTCTCCTGGCAGAAGGGACGGATGATCGCCGGGTATTTCTCCGCGTATTCCCGGATCACAGCGGCGGTGTCATCGGTGGAGGCGTCGTCGTTGATCAGCACCTCGAAGGGGAAATTCGTCTTCTGGCTGACGAAGCCCTCCAACGCGTCGCGGATATAAGCGCCGTGATTGAAAGCGGTACAGGCCACTGAGACCTTGCATCTTGGCTGCTCCATGGCATACTCCTGCAGATAAATATTCATTCTATTATACTGCCAAAGCCTGTCCATTTCAACAGAAAAAAGACGCCCTCCGCGCAGCTGCGCGGAGGGCGTAGATAAAAAGCTCAGATGTTCAGCTGGATGGCGGTCTGGGCCGCCAGGCGGGCGTTGTTCAGCACCAGCTGGATGTTGGATTCCAGACTTTCCCCGCCGGTGAGCTCTACCACCCGGGCCAACAGGAAGGGCGTGGTCTCCTTGCCCTTGACGCCCTGCGCCTTGCACTCGGCCAGGGCCTGTTCGATGGCCGCGTCGATGACGGCCTTGTCCATGGCGTACTGCTCGGGGATGGGATTGGTGACCAGCATGCCGCCCTTATAGTTCAGCTCCCGCTGGGCCCGGAACAGCCCGGCCAGTTCTGCGGGGCTGTCCACCCGGTAATCCACGCCAAGGCCGCTCTGCCGGGTATAGAAGGCGGGCAGCTCGTCGGTGCCGTAGCCGATGACGGGTACCCCCTTGGTCTCCAGATATTCCAGGGTCAGCCCCAGATCCAGGATGGACTTGGCCCCAGCGCAGACCACCATCACCGGAGTCTGGGCCAGCTCCTCCAGGTCGGCGGAGATATCCATGGTGGTCTCCGCGCCCCGGTGTACGCCGCCGATGCCGCCGGTGGCGAAAACCTGGATCCCGGCCATATGGGCGATGATCATGGTGGTGGCCACGGTGGTGGCGCCGTCCGCCTCCCAGGCCACCAGCGCGGGCAGATCCCGGCGGCTGGCCTTGGTCACGTTGCGGCCCATCTTGCCTAGGTATTCGATCTCCTCCGGGCTCAGCCCGGCCTTCAGCCGACCGCCGATGACGGCGATGGTGGCGGGGATAGCGCCCGCGTCGCGGATGGTCTGCTCCACCAGCAGCGCGGTCTCCACGTTTTTGGGATAGGGCATGCCATGGGAGATGATGGTGCTCTCCAGCGCCACAATGGGCAGGCCCATGGCCTGGGCGGAGCCCACTTCATAGGAAACATCCAGATGCTTGTTCATTGAAACCTCCGAAAAAATCAGAATGAAAGCCGGGGATATGAAGATCATATCCCCGGACTGTGAAAAAACTGCGGGAATTACTTTGCCTTGACGTAGGGCTTGCCGTTGGCGGAGGGCACGCGGGACTTGCCCACGAACAGGATCAGCACAATGACCGTGACCACATAGGGGATCATGGAAATCAGCTGCATGTTGATGCCCGAGGAAGAACCCAGGACCACCTTCAGGCCGGAGCAGAAGCCGAACAGCAGGCAGCCCAGCAGGGCGCCCTGGGGACGGAACTTGCCGAAGATGACGGCGGCGATGGCGATGAAGCCCTGGCCCACGATAGAGATGGGACGGAACTGGGTGGAAATGGCCATGGTGACGCAGGCGCCGCCCAGACCGGACAGGAAGCCGGAGATGCACACGCACAGGAAACGCATCCTGATCACGTTGATGCCCAGAGTCTCACAGGCCTGGGGATGTTCACCGCAGGCCCGCAGACGCAGGCCGAAGCGGGTCTTGTAAAACACGAACCACACAATGAGGACTGCCAGGAACACCAGATAGGTGGAGGCGTAATTGGCAAAGACGTTGTCCAGGAAGCGACCAAACACAGTAGAGGTATCAAAGACACCCCTGAAAAGACGGGGGATCTTCATGCTGGCTTCCAGGGGAATGGTATCGGTGGAATTAAAGAGAACCTTGGCAATCATGATCACGATGCCGGGGCCCAGCATGTTGATGGCGGTACCGGCGATGGTCTGATCCGCACCCAAGTTCACGGTGGCGATGGCGTGGAGCATCCCGAAGAAAGCGCCGGCCAGACCGCCGCACAAAAAGCCGATCCAGGGGTTGCCGGTGAAGTAGGCCACTACGGTACCCGTGAAGGCCCCGGCGGTCATCATACCCTCGATGCCGATGTTGACCACGCCGGAGACTTCAGAGAAGCAGGAGCCCAGTGCGGCGTAAATCAGAGGGGTGGAATAGATCAGCGTGGCGTAAAGAATAATACCGAAAGAATTGATGAAGTTTGTCATTTCTCAGCACCGTCCTTTCCGTCAGTGGCTGCAGCCGGAGCAGGTTTTTCTTTGGGCGCTTTTTTTAGATACTTGATGTTGCTAAAGATAACGGAAATAGCAATAAAGAATACTACGGTACCTACAATGACATTGATAAGCTGTGTGGGGGCGCCTACCAAGTTCAGCTTGCTGCCGCCGTACATCAACGCGCCGTAAAAGACACCGGCGACGAGTACGCCGAAGGGATTGGAGCAGCCGATCAGGGCCACCACGATACCGGCGAAGCCAAAGCCCTCTTGGGAGGAGAAGACAGAGATACGGCTGCCCATACCCATCAGCTGCAGGGCGCCGCCCAGACCCGCCAGGGCGCCGGAGATGGCCAGCGCGGTGAGGATGGAGCGGTTCACATGGATGCCGCCGTATTCCGCGGCGAATTTGTTGTAGCCTACGGCTTTGAGCTCATAGCCCAGAGTGGTCTTTTCGATGATGAACCAAACCAGAACGGTCATGATGATAGCCACTATGATGCCCCAGTTAGCGGTAGGAGCCAGTCC
Source organism: Oscillospiraceae bacterium (assembly GCA_017470325.1). Next base: position 5,019 of record JAFUES010000072.1, on the reverse strand, counting down.
CAGATTGTTGATCAGATCTTTACTGAGCAATGTGCTGGCGTTGTCGGAAATGTTTTTGGTGGCGTCTGCTGTTCCGTCGCTGTGGATAGCCGGGAGACCGGCGATGAAGTTGGACAGGTAGAAGGCGATCCAGTTGAACATGATCATGCTCAGCACTTCGTTGATGCCCCACTTGGTGCAGTGCGTTCTAAATCCGACAACGTACCGCCTTTCTGTAGGCGGTACGTTTTTGTCGGTAGGGACGTGAGATTGTAGGCAATCGTTATCTTGAAATAATCGTCTGGTTCGTCCCATACTGTGACAGAGTTCACAAACAGGTCTATCACCATTCTTCTAAAATCTTCATCCTCTATATCACCACTCTTGAACTGTTCTAACCAGTAGATGACTTGGGGCTTTTGCAGGTACACAACTCCCTTTTCCTCTTTGTGTAGTTCAGTCTCAAGGGTCTTTTTGTCTTTCTCCAACTCCACCATGCGCTTGACCAGAGTTTCCGGGGCTTGTCCACCTTCTATAGCTTTGGCAAGGTTGTCAAGGGAAAGCTGTGTCTCATGGAGCCTGTCTTTGATGGATGGAATGTTGGAGGTTGCTTCAATCTCATAGACGTTCTGACGGACTGCGGTATCTGCTATGACTTCTATGTTTTCATCCGTGAGAAGTGCCATAGCGTCACGGGCAACCACCATTTCAATAAACTCTTTCCGCAGGTTCCGCTTGGTACACTCTTTGTGCTTGTTCTTCTTGCCGTAGCACTCATAGTAACTGTAGCCCCCGCTGCCGTTGCTGTTCCCGTTCATACGGGAGCCACAATGCCCGCAGAATAGCTTTCCAGACAGAAGGAATACTCTCTTTGCCTTGTAGGTTCCAGACGGCTTCTGGGATGACAGACGGGCTTGTACTTGGTCAAACAATTTCCTGTCAATGATAGGTGGTATCACGTCCTCTGCCCGGTATTCATGGAATTGGTAGACTCCTATATATCGTTCATTGCGGAATATCTTGCTGAATGAACTCTTGCCGAAGCGGGTTCCCTTTGAGGTTTTGTACCCTTTGGCATTAAAGGTTCTGCATATCTCCGCAACGGTGTGACCTTCTGCGTACATTCTGAACGCTTCCCGGACAATGGGAGCCGTTTCTTCATCTATGACCAATTTCTTGTCTACGGTCTTATAGCCCAGGGGGATAGACCCGCCTATAGAGTTGTGCTTATAGGCTGACTCCCGCAGTCCACGGTTTATCTTCTGGGACAGTTCCGCACTATAGAACTCTGCCATACCTTCAAGGACAGACTCAAGGATAATACCTTCCGGGTCAGTAGTGATATTCTCTGTGGCTGAAATAAGCTGCACACCGTTCTTCTTCAAGCGGTACTTATAGTTTGCCATATCATACCGGGAGCGGGAGAAGCGGTCTAACTTATAGACTACTACTGCGTCAAATAAATCCTTCTCACTGTCCTTTATCATCTTGAGGAAGTTCACACGCTTCTCTATATCCTTACTGGCAGACGTAGCCCTGTCTGCGTAGACCTCCACAATTTTGATATTATGCCGTTTGCAAAACTCCTGGCATACTCTTGTCTGTCCTTCAATGGATTGTTCCGTCTGGTTGTTACTGGAATATCTCACGTAAAGGCAGGCTGTTTTTATATCCTCATACATGGTTCTTCCTCCACTCCGCTATGCTGATTACCCGACACTGGCGGTATCTGCTTCCCCTTTATCTGTGGCAATTCTACGGAGTTCTTGGATAAGGGTACTCTCTACCATAGTGCGTCCTTCATCATCCAGTTTGCGGTACTTGAAGATAAACTGCGCTTCTCTTGCAGAGAGGGTAATAGTTTGATTATCCAGAATGTTTAGGGCTTCTTCCTTGAGGGTATCGGTTCCCCGCAGATAATCCGTTGAGACACCAAAGAAGTTTGCCAACTTCAAAAGCGTTTCCGTACCGGGGATAATCTCATTATCCTGCCAATACTTCTTCTGGTTCCGTCCAATATGGCACTGGGTAGAAACTTCTTTCCATGTAAGCCTGCGTTCTTTCAAAAGGGCTTCCAACCGTTCCATAAATACCATAGTGATTACTCCTTTCAAAATCCCTAAAATATTTTTCAAAATAGGGCTTGACAATCCCTATGATGGTGATTATAATAGGGACTGTAAACAACAAAAGTTGTTCGCAGGGTGCAAAAATCCCGCCCTCCGGGGCTATAGATTTTGCCCGCAGGGTTTTCAATGGTTCTTGAACCTGGCAGTTCTATTATAAGCATTGGAGCCTTGTTTGTCAACTAATGTTTACAAGAAAAACAGGGAAAGGAGGTAAAGGACGTGGAGGAACTTGATAACATTCGTGACCGCTTGAAAAAGCACCGACTCTCTTTCGTGTGGCTGATTTATCAGTTGGGTCAGAGAGACATTGTTACCGACAAAACCGAAGTAAGTTCTGTCTTTGCAGGAACCCGGAAAGGTGCAAAAGCTGACTCAATCATCCGGGAAACCACTGTCATTCTGGATGAATACGAAAAAGGGTTCGTCCACGAAGCGTGAGTATGCTGACTGTGCTGCTTGAGGACAAGCCGTCATTCTGTACCATTCTGATGAAGAAAGTGGAAGATTATTTCCGGGATGAAGAACACAGAAAGCAGTTTGAAGAATGGTACAGAAAGAAGTACGGCAAGGATTATGAATGGAGGTAGGTGTTATGACATGAAGCCATTAGACAATCGGACAATGGGTGTTCGATTTGAAGCGGAACTGTGTGACCTGCTTGCACAGCACGGGTGGTGGGCGCATGATATGGCGCAAAACCAGACCGGGCAACCCGCAGACGTGATAGCGGTAAGGAATAACGTAGCGGTTCTTATTGACTGCAAGGTATGTTCCAACAACCGTTTCCCTCTCTCCCGTATCGAAGGGAACCAGGAAGGGGCTATGACGATGTGGGAAACCAGAGGAAATGCTTATTGCTACTTTGCAATGAAGCTGACTGACGGTTCAATCTACATGGTACATTACGATGACCTGTGTATGCGGCAGTTGCACAATGAAGGGACTATCACCGAAAAAGAGTTCCCCGCCTATCCTACCTTTGAGCAGTGGATTGAGAACATGGAGGATATGTTGTGATGTTCATAGAGATAGGAAGTCAACTGAAAATCACCAATCCGTCCCCTGCGCTTATGGTGTGGTGCAAAGAGAACCTTGAACTGGTGAACCCAGAGTATCAGAAGAAAGTGCGTATGCACTTGTGGACAGGAAACACCCCAAAGAAGCTGTTCTTGTACTCCATGAAGGAAAACACCCTAACCCTTCCCTTTGGCTGTCTACGGTCAATTCTGGGGCTTCTGGAAGGAGATATGAACCTTCTCTTTGCGAAGCAGCGGAAGGTGGACTACGGCGGTTATGTACCGCTCTATGACTACCAGGAAGAAGCGGTAGCGGCACTGTTGATTAACCACTATGGTATCTTGCAGTCCCCGGCAGGGAGCGGGAAAACACAGATGGGTATAGCACTTGCCTGTGACCTGGGGGTGAAAACTCTCTGGCTGACCCATACCAAAGACCTGCTGAACCAGAGCAAGACCAGGGCTGAACAGTACATTGACCCAGACAAACTGGGAACTATCACGGAGGGCATGGTGAACATTGGTGAAACAATGACTTTTGCCACAATCCAGACAATGTGCAAAGTAGACCTGGAACAGTTCAAGGATGAATGGGACTGTATCATTGTGGACGAGTGCCACAGGGTAAGCGGAACTCCTACAGCGGTAACGCAGTTCAGCAAGGTACTGAACGCTTTAAGGGCAAGACACAAGTACGGCTTGTCTGCCACGGTACACCGTGCGGACGGACTGATAAAGGCAACCTACGCCATGCTTGGTGAAGTGGTCTGGACAGTCCCGGATGAAGCTGTAGCGTCAAGGGTGATGACCGTGGAGGTACACCCGCAGGGAACGGGAGTAGGTCTTTCCCCTGTATTTCTGAACAGTGACGGCACTATCAATTATGCCCGCATGATTACCTACCTTACGGAAACGGAGGAACGGAACAAGCAGATTGTGGGTGACCTGGTAGCCAACCGTGACCACTACTGCTTGATACTGTCAGAAAGGGTAGACCACCTAAAGAACCTGTATGAGCAGTTGCCCCCGTCACTGAAAGCGCAGGCTGCGGTGATTGACGGAAAGATGACCACCAAAGCACTGAAAGCAGAGAGGGAGCAAGCCATTGAGGACATGAGGACGGGAGCGAAAAGGTATCTGTTCGCAACCTACTCACTGGCAAAAGAAGGTCTGGACATTCCCAGACTGGACAGGTTGTTCTTGACTACACCCCAGAAGGATTACGCAGTCATTGTACAGAGCGTAGGACGGGTGGCAAGAACCTTTGAGGGTAAGCAGCAACCCGTTGTGTATGATTACGTGGACAATATCAAGTCCCTTCTCAAGTCTTACAAGAAACGCTGCACCAACTACCGCAAATGCGGTTGCACAATCAAACAATGAATATTAAGGAGGACTACACAATGAAGTTGTTTAGAACCAATGAGATAGACACCGACACTTACCAGGTTGGTGACGTTATCTCCTTTACTCTCACCGATGGTGAGGAAGTAGAAGCAATGGCTATGAAGCAGGAGCAGGACGGTATGATTTTCTGCCTGGTGGATTGTCTGGCTGACGAGTACGCCATGAATGAGGAAGATACCAACAGGGGCGGCTTTGACGCTTCTGACCTGCGGACGGCACTCAAGGGAGAAATTCTTGACCGTTTCCCGGCTGACCTGCGTGAGAGAATGGTTGCTTTTGAAAACGGTGACCTTCTGCGGCTTCCCACAGAGCGTGAGATTTTCGGAGAGAACTATTACGGGGAGAATGAACCCGAAGCGGTGACCCAGTGGGAGCCTATGAAGCTGCGTAGAAACCGTATTGCTTTCCAGGGTAAGAACGGTGCATGGGAATGGTACTGGCTTATGAATAAGCGCAGGGGTTCCGCTGCCGGTTTCGCCGGCGTCTAT
>JAFUES010000071.1 GCA_017470325.1 Oscillospiraceae bacterium | reverse complement strand
ATTTCTCCTTGAAAAGCTTTTCACTATTAATACCCGGCAAAAAAGCGAAATGTCTCAAACAAAAAAAGGAAAAAGCGGCTGCCGGTCGGCAGCCGCTTTGGTATTGCACTGGATGGACTTACTGCATGGCGCCCAGCAGGAGGCTCAGCAGATTGTTGCCGTTGAGGTTGTTGACACTGCTCTGCTGTACGGTCTGCTGGGTGGGAGTGACGCCCAGAAGGGAGCCCAACAGGCTGGGGCTCTGCTGCTGCGCGACCTGCTGCTGGGCAGCGGGAGCGCCGAAGAGAGAGCTGAGCAGGCCGCCGCTCTGCTGGGGAGCGGTCTGCGCCGGCTGCGTGGGGGTGATGCCCAGGAGAGAACCCAACAGGCCGGGGCTCTGCTGGCTGGTGGTCTGCTGCTGCGTGGGGGTGACGCCCAGGAGCGCGTCCAGCAGACCCATGCTGCTGCTCTGCTGCTGGGTGCTGGCGCCGCCCAGGAGGGAACCAAGCAGGCTACTGCCGATGGACTGCTGGGAAGCGGGAGCGGAAGCGCCGCCGAACATGGTCAGCAGGTCGGTCAGATCCAGGGTGCCGCTCTGTGCGGTGGACTGGTGGCTGGCGGAAGTGGTGGCTGCGGCCAACATGGCCAGCAGGGCCGGGGCCAGGGCGCCCAGACCGCGATTCACTTCATCGGCGCTCAGGCCGGACTCGGCCGCCAGAGTCTGAACAGCGCGGGAGCTGTCGTCGCCCAGGATGTGCTTGACGATCTTGCCGCCGTCTTCCTCATCGGCTTCGGCAAACATCTCGTCCATGGAACGGGCGGTGCTGTGCTGGGTCAGAGCGCCCAGCAGGGACAGAGCGCCGCTCTGAGTGGAGGCGTTGCTGGTCATATAACGCAGGAGCAGGGGGATGGCCAGGGGCAGGAGCTTTTTCAGGGCTCCGGAAGAAAGGCCGGTCTTGCCGGACAGGGCGCTGACAGCAGCGTCGGCCAGCATGACTTTCAAAAGTACACTAAGCAGATTCATTTGAGTCCTCCTAAAGATTTTTGTAGGGGTGTGACTTGATTATACTATATGTTTCCGCAAATTTCACTACTTTCTTTTAATTTTTTTCCGCGTGGAAAGCCAGCTGCAGGGCGTTGAAGATCTCCGTGGACCAGACGTTCCAGGTGTGGCCGCCTTCCGTCTCATGGAGGAAGGCGTTTTGCCCCTCGACCAGCCGGTCGGTGTAGAGGACGAGCTGCTGGAAATTGATGATCCCGGTGTCATGGGCCATGTCCGTGGTGCCGGCGGCGGAGTAGTACAGATAGATGGGATAGTCGATCAGCTCCGGTGAGTTGATCACGCCAAGGATGTAGTCCGGGTTGGTGCCGCCGCTGAAGCAGATGAAGTTGCCGAAGTAGGGCAGGTTCAGCCGCATGCCGGATACATAGGTGAAATAGGAGCCCCAGGAAAGCCCGCCCAGGGCGAAGTGCTGCCGGGCGGCCTCGATCGCTTCCGGCGTGGCCTCGGCGGCGTAGGTGGCATAGGTATCCACAAGATGGGGCAGGATGATATCCCGCAGCTCCGCGGCCAGCCGCGCTTCGGTGGGATCACCCACATAATCACCGAAGTCCTCATACAGGCACACCGTGGCAATGATCACCGGCCGGATGATCTCCTCCTCGATCATCCGGTCGAAGATGGTGCGCACCTGCACCCCTTCCCGGTCGGGTACATAATGGGGATAGGTGAGCCAGGCGGTCTCATCGTCTCCGGTACCGTGGAGCAGGATCAGCAGATCATACTGTCCCTCCGGGTCATAACCGTAGGGCAGGTAGATCATCAGGCGCCGGGTATATGTCACCCAGCCGGGCTCCGCGTTCTGGTATTCCCAGGTCTCGATGGTGCCGGGATGCTCGCACTCCTCGTAGAAGCGGTCCGGCAGCACATAGTCGTAAAAGACCGGCTCCGCCCCGCAGGCACAGACGCCGCCGATGAATTCGTGGATCACGGTTTGCCCGCAGACGGTGCATTTGCGGGCCTTGGGATCGTGGATCGGATGCTCACAGACGGTCCCGCAGACAGTGCAGACCCCATCCTTCCAGTCAGGGTGCCGGCAAGCCAGGCCGCAGACGGTGCAGATCCCATCTTCCCAGCTTGGGTGCTCGCAGGGCAGGCCGCAGACGGTGCATAGCCCGTTTTCCCAATTCGGATGACCGCAGACAGTGTCGCACGCGATGCAGACGCCGTGATCCCAGCCGGGATGGGGACAGGGCGTGGGCTCCGGCGTGGGCGCGGGACGTCCCATGGCGCAGCCGCCCAGCAGCAGGGCCAGGAGCAGCAGGGACAGGATCCAAAGCTTGGGGCGCATAGCGGGCACCTCCTTAAACGACATAATTCTTTTTTATTATATCGGGAAGCGCCGCAATTGTAAATGCCCGGCAGAGCGGAAGCATTTGAAGATTTGGACTATGAATCCCCAAATTCCTGTGCTATACTGTATTTTGAGAAAGACTATGCTCCTGATGTTGAGTCAGAATCAGAGGCCATCCGTACCCTGGCCGCAGCGGAGGGCGCCTGCAGCGTCACCGCCTACGATGCTCTCAGCGGTCTCAGACCGGTGGAGGAACTGATGGAACGGATCCGGGCCGGATGGCCCACCATGAAACGGGAGGAACCATAAATGCTTGTCAATATGAAAGAGATGCTTCGCTCTGCGCAAGAGGGCAAATACGGCGTGGGCTTTTTCGACACCGTCAATGTGGAGATGGTGCGCGCTGTCATTGAGACCGCGGAGGAGCTGCGCGCCCCAGTCATGGTGGGCATCACCCAGACCATGCTGCCCGTCATGCCGCTGGAGCGAGCGGCGGAGATCATGCTCCCCGCGGCGGAGAAGGCCAGCGTGCCGGTCTGCGTACACTTTGACCACGGTCTGGATTTTGAGACCTGCATGGCCGCCTTGAAGCTGGGCTTTCGCTCCATCATGTACGACTGCTCCACCGCCCCCTATGAGGAGAATGTGGCACAGCTGGCGGAGATGGTGCGGATCTGCCACGCCGAGGACGTCACCGTGGAGGGCGAGCTGGGCCACGTGGGCGACAATGAGGGCGCGGGGAAGCTGTCCAATCCCAGCGACTTCTACACCGATCCGGACGTGGCCGCGGACTTTGCCGCCCGCACCGGGATCGACGCCCTGGCCGTGGCGGTGGGCAACGCCCACGGAGATTACAAATTCCCACCCAAGCTGGACTTTGAGCGGATCCGGAAGATCGCGGAGCTCACACGGCTGCCCCTGGTGCTCCACGGCGGCAGTGGTCTGGCCGACGGCGATTTTCGCCGGGCGGTCAGCGAGGGGATATGCAAGGTGAACATCTTCACCGACCTGGACAGAGCGGGAAGGCTTGGGATCGAGGAGGGACTTCGCGCCGGAGCCGGGACCATGCTGGGCCTGATCCCCTATGAGATCGCCGCCATGAAAGTGGTGGCGGCGGAGAAGATCCGTCTCTTCGGCTCGGAAGGAAAAGTCTGAATAGGACTGTCAGAAAGAAATCGACCAAAGGAGGGAGATACGATGGCAAAGTTTTGTCCGCGCTGCGGCGCCCCGGTGCAGCCTCGGTTTGCCTTCTGCCCCAAGTGTGGGGCGGCCCTGCCCGCGCTCCCGGAGGAGCCGGCAGCAGCTGCTCCGACTACTCGGATGCAGGAGGTGCAGCCCACGGCGCCCGCCGTACACAAGGCTGCCGAGACACTGGCCGCACCCAATGTGGCTGAAGCCCCGGCAACCTCTGCCGGCAGCACATCCGCGCCCGCCGGTACCGTCACCTTTCAATGTATGGACAGCGGCGTGACCATCGCCACCGCCGCAGTCCCGGAGGGCTTCTCCTATGCGGCGAAGCTTTTCCCGGAGGACTTCAACGATTTCTCCCCGCTGCGGGATGCCGTCATGGTCTACAACAAGGACCTGGGCATCACCATACGGACGGACTCCAAGGTCTTCTGGGAGGAGTACATGTCCGTCCTTATGAAGCAGGGGGCCGCCCTGGGCGGGATCAACCCCGACAACGAGGCCGCTTTCCGGGAGCCGGAGGATCTGATGCAGGCCTACGGCAAGCCCTCGGAAAACGCCGTGCTGGTCCCGGCGGCCAGGGCCACGCTGCCCGGCTGGTTTGCGCAGAACGGGCAGACACTGCTCAACGCCATGATCCAGCAGGTGATCGATTCGGACCAGCTGGTCTCCAATGTGAAGACCGAGATCCTCAACGCGGCCTGCGAGCCGATCATGATGCGCTTTGTGGGGAAGGAAAACGGAAAGGACATCGTCGTCCTTGTGGGCTGTGAGTTCATGGGCTTCGAGTGCCGCAATGCCATCAGCCCCCTGACCATGATGGGCGGAACCCTGGGACTGATCGGCGGCTTGATGAGCATGAAGCAGAGCAGCGGCTCCGGGCAGATCGATGGCAGCATCCCCCTGGGCCACAGCCGGGACTTTGGCAAGAAGCCGGACATCATCCACTGGGGCTACAACCGGATCTACTCCTGCGTCACGCCGCCGGAGCGGGAGCGGGAAGCCACGGAAGCCTTTCTGCGTTTCGTGGTGTCGTTCCGCCCCGACGCGGCGCTGCAGCGCCGCCGGGCCCAGCGGGAGGCGGAAATCCAGATGCAGACCATCCAGCGCTCCAACGGCATCGCCGCCCAGGCCAGGCACAATCAGATGCTGGCTCAGCAGCGGGCCATGGAGACTTCCCGGATGATCGCCAGGAACAGTGCGGAGATCTCCGCCGGGATCATGGATTCCTGGAACCAGAAGATGGCTTCCGATTCCCGCATCAGTGAGGCGCGTTCGGAGGCGATCCGCGGGGTGAACACCTACCAGACTACTTACGGCTCGCCGGTGGAGGTCAGCGTCGCAGCCGACCATGTCTATCAGAACAACTACGGCGACGTCTATGGCGTCTCCGGGTCCGCCGTGGATCAGGAGCTGCTCAACCGGCTTGACTGGACCGAGATCCATCAGAAATAGGAGGGGCGATCATGAGTGAACTGCAGTTTTGCCCCCATTGCGGACAGCGGTTGGAGCTGAGCACAGAGTATCAGACGGCCTTCTGCCCCTATTGCGGCAAACCCATCGGGCCGCAGAGCACAGAGCCGGAAGCGGCCCCGGTCCTGGAAGAGAAGATCCCGGTGACGGCGGCGAAAAAAGGCAGGGTCTCCGCCCCAGCGCGGGGGAGAGGCCGGGGAGGGCCCACGCTTGTCGGCTGGTATCTGGCAGTCCTCGCCTGGGCGCTGTGCTTCGGCGTGCTACTCTGGGTCGCTGAGGAGACCGACATGGCGTCCCAATTTTCCGTGCTGCTTCCGCTTGTGGCGCTGGCGTCGTTTCCCATCTGGTTCCCCAGGTTCCACCCCTGGCGGCGGATCCCGGAGAAGCGCCGGGGCGTATGGCTCCGCTGGAGCGTGATCATGGCGGTCCTGTTGGTGGTCGTGTTCCTGCTGGTCATCGGACTGTGATCGGGGCTTATTGAACAGAAATGGATATCAAAAAAGGACTTCCTTTAGCCGGGTGTTCATAAGACAGTTTTGAAAGCCAAACTGATTTGGGCATCTGGCTGGCAGGGTTGGCAACAAAAAGGAAGATGATCTGTATTTTCATGTGCAGGTCATCTTCCTTTTTTACGGTATAGAGCTGTAATTGTTAATTTGCTTACTTTTTCTCTTCACCGGTACCCAGATCGCACTAGTCCTCTTTATCCGATTCTCGGATGGAATCGAGGATCAGTCGTTCCGTCTCTATTTGTTCTAACTTCATGAGGTTCTCACTCCGTTCTATTGCTGCCTTTCTCTCAAGATCCAGTCGTCCAAAAACCGCATCTGTGCCTCCGTGTGAAACCAGTGCTCGCCGCCTTCCATCACGGTGAGCGTGGCGCTGTGTTTTTCCGCAAAGTCGATGATGGTTTCAAGCGATGTCAGGTTGTCACGGCTCCCATAGAGGATCTTTGTTGGCGCCATCCAGTCGATGGGGTGATTTCGTACATAGCAGAGATACTCCCAGGATAAGTCCTCGCCAAATGCGGTGTGGATCGTCCCTTTGTGTTTCAGCTCCGCCTCGGTTATATTCGCCCATTCGTGAGGATCTACGAGGACAACGTAGCCGGAAAGCTGAGTGATGAACGTTTTTCTGTCATGAGCAGCAGCTATGAAGAAGAGCAGCAGGCCTTGAAAACGAACGCTGAGACATTGCGGCAGGAGATCGAAGTACAGGAACAGCAGAATCAGAATTTGGAACTGTTTATTCAGAAGGTCCATCAGTATGCGGATCTGGACGAATTGACCGCTTATGCAGCCCATGATCTGATCAAGGCGATCTACATTGGGGCACCGGATAAGAGCAGTGGAAAGCGGCGTCAGAGCATCAGTATCTGCTATGATTTCGTGGGTTTTATCCCTCTGGATGAACTGATGAAACAGGAAACGGCATGACCCGTAAGTCATGCCGTCCCTGCAAAACACTATAAAACTGTTTTACGACACCCGCCCATTCGGAAGTCCTTTTTTGGTGCACCTGGGCAATCCAAATCCGAACCGGGTTTCAAGTTCGCATGGGGAGAGTGCGAGAGGGGAGGGTATGACCCTCTCGCCATATTCGAGCGAAGCGGATCTTTGCCCGCCGCAGGCGGGCCACCAGAAAAGGGGAAATCCTGTTCGGATTTCCCCTTTTCTGGTGCCGGTGATGCGACTCGAACGCACACGACTAAAAAAGTCAAGGGATTTTAAGTCCCTGGTGTCTACCATTCCACCACACCGGCGCGGCACACTCAATGTATCACTTGGGGGGAAAAGTGTCAAGCAGAACACCGCAGCAAGACGGTGTTCTGCTTGTTTTGCGCGATCTGTGTTTACTCCACGGTGACCAGACCGTTGTCGCCCACAGTGACGGTCATGCCGGTCTGGACGTAGTTGAGAAAGTCCTCGCCCAGCATGTCCACCACGGGCATCTTGCTGTCGGTCCACACATCGCTCAAAATGGCGCCGGAGGCGGCCAGAGAGTCGATGGGCATGGAGAAGAGCATGCAGGCGGGCTGCTTGCCCAGGGCGCACACGGTGTAGAGCACCATGCCGCCGGTGGTGGAGCCGATGGTCATGGGCAGGCACAGAGCCTTGCCGATCATGGACTGCTTATAAATGTCGGCGTTGTTCTGATCGCCGCACTTGACCTGCTTGTCGCCGAACATCAGGGCCATCTGGTAGCTGGCCAGGGTGTTGAAGCCGCCGTGGCTCACCAGAGCCTCGGCCTTGCAGGTGCCGGGGACGATGACGCGTCCTTGAAACTGTTTCATGCTCAGACCCTCCCTCCGGTGATGATGTCCAGGATCTCCGCCTCGGTGTAGTAGCGGGCGCTGGTATAGGTGCGCAGCTTGTTGGACGAGGTGATGACCGCCTTGCTCTTGCACAGGGGGTTGTTCATGTACATCAGCGGACAGATGTAGCTGAGCACCACACCGTACTTCTTCAGCCGGTAGGCGTCCATGGTCTTCTCAAATTCCCGGATCACAGGGATGGGCGCGGTGAACACGGTGGGGACCGTCACCTTATCCTTGCCGTTCTGCCGCAGCTTGTCGCCCACGGCTTCGGTCCAGTCCTGCAGCTGCTTGAGCGTCATGTGGGGGCAGCCCACGAAGCACAGCTGGGGCTTGGCGTCAGGCTTTTTCCAGATGACCGGGTAATTGGCCTTGACCCGCTCCAGCTCCGCGTCGTCGATCACATAGACCTTGGCGCCCTCGGCGATCAGGGCCTCGCCCTGCTCTACGGCCTCGGGGGTCAGGTTCGCAATGTGATACAGGCCCACGGCGCCGTTGGAGGCGGTGGCCGCGCCGAAGTCCTTCAGGTAGGTCTTGGCGTCGTCGTTCAGTTCGGTGCCCAGCCATTTGTCCAGACCCTTTACATAGGGGACCTCCTCCATGACCTTCATGCCGATGGCGGAGCCCAGGAGCTGAGCCTCCGGCTTCTTCTCGCAGCGGACCTCCACGATCCAGGTGGCCTTACGGCCCTCGTCGGTCAGCAGGCCGAATTCGGGCACGAAGCCGGCGATAGAGCCCATCAGCTCGATCATGCCGGAGTTGCGGTTGCAACGGGCACCCAGCACGGAGTTGGCGTAGACCACAGCGGAGGATTCCGCCCAGGACAGCACGTCGCCCTTCTTGGGGGTGTTGCCCACCTGATCCAGATAGCAGGCGCAGGTGTAGTCGTCGTCGCTGGTGATGCCCAACTTGCGCATCTGCTCCTCATAGCGCTTTTGCTGGGTGTACATGATCTTTTTGAACACCAGGTCGTCCAGCAGCGTGGAGGGGACCTTGGGGTCCAGGGGCTTGGGGTCGGCGGTAAACTTCTGGCCCTCGGGGAGACCGGCCGCGATCAGTGTGTCGTACAGATCGTAGACCGGCTTCATGACCTCCAGACCGAAGCTGATGACCGTGTGCCCCAGATTGCTGGTGACAGGCACCATGCGCTGGGCGTTGAAGGTGTCGCCGTACATGACCAGGGTCTTGACGATCTTGGCCATGACCTCGCCTTCGCTGCCGTCCAGCAGGGCCTGCTGCTCAGGGGTGAGATTCATTCGATCACTTCCTTGTGTTTATAGTATCGGGTTTACCCGAGATTTCCGTACAGCAATTGGGCAAGCTCGGAGTCCTTATCCAGGATGATGGTCTTTTCGCCGCCGGACAGGGATTCCTTCAGCGCGTCCAGAGAGCGGATGAAGTTGTAAAACTCCGCCTTTTCCTCACTGTTGTAGGCCTCCTGCAGGATGGCCATATACTCCGCTTCGCCCTCGCCGATGATCTGGGCGGCCTCCTTCTCGGCCTCGGCCTTCATGATGGCCACCTCCCGGTCCGCGTCGTTGCGAATCTTCTGGGCCTCGGCCTCACCCTCGGCGGCATAGCCGGCGGCGATGTTCTCACGCTCGGAGATCATGCGGGAGAAGACGGCCTCCTTGTTGTCGTCCGGCAGGTCCAGGGCCTTGATCTGGGACTGGATGATCTCGATGCCGTAGACCTGGATGTCGGCGTTGGCGTCGTCGGTGATCAGAGTGGTGAGCCGCTCGCCCCGGGCGGCGATGATTTCATCCTGAGTCATGGAGGAGATGATCTTCTTCAGACTGTTGTAGACCGCGGCTTCGATGCGCTCCTCGGCCCGGGCCTCCACCGCGTTGAGGGTCTGGATGTAGAGGGTGGGGTTGACTACCCGCCAGAGCACGTAGTTGTCGGAGATCATGGACTTCTTGTCCTTGGTGATCACGTCTGAGGCGGGGATGTCGTAGAGGATGGTGGCGGCGCTGATGCGCTGGATGCTCTGAACGAAGGGGGTCTTGAACTTGAGACCCGGCGTGTCCACGATCTTCACGATGCGGCCGAATTGGCGTACGGCCACATACTGCTTCTGGGGGACCGTATACACGCAGTCCAGCAGCACGATGATCAATACCAGCACCAGCACGATGCTCAGGATCCGCTTGACGGTTTTCTTGATATCCATAGGTCCACCTCTCAGTCCGCAAAGCTGTCCAAGGGCAGCATGGTCTGGGTGTCGCCGTCGGTAATGATCACCTTCATGCCGGGCAGCAGCTGCTCCATGGTCTCATAGAACATGCGCTGCTTGGTGATCAGTGGGTTGAGGATGTACTGGTCGAACATGGCGTTGAAGCGGGCCACCTGGCCCTCGGCCTCGGCCACGCGGGTGGCCTTCTGCGCCTGGGCATTCTGGATGATCCGGTCAGCCTCCGCCTCGGCGGCGGGGATCTGCTGGTTTTCGTATTTGTGGGCCTGGTTGATGTTGGTCTCGGCCCCCTGCTTAGCGGTCTCCACTTCCTTGAAGGCCCGGATGATCTCCGCCGTGGGCGGCTCCGCGTCCTGGACGGTGATGTTGACCACTTGGATGCCGATGTTCTGTTCGCTCAGCTCCTGGACCATCTTCTCCTTGACCTCGGCCTGGATGGCGCTCTTGCCGGTGGTCATGGCCTCATCCACGGTGTAGTTGATGACCGTGCTGCGGATGGAGGCCAGGGCGATGTTTTTCAGGATCTCCTCGGGCTGGTGGGAATTGTACAGGTAGGCCACCGGGTCGCTGACCTTGTACTCCAGGTAGAAATCGATGTTGATCAGGTTGAAGTCCTTGGTGATCATGATCCCGTCCATGGAGTTGGTGATGTTCTGCCCGGAGGGGGACACCGAGTAGCCGATGCCTGTGCCGTGGGTGGTGATGTCCACCAGACGGACCTGTTGGATCAGCGGGACCTTGAAATACAGGCCCGCCGTATCGGTGCGCAAGACCTCGCCGAACATGGTGACCACCGCGTTCTGCTGCTCGGACACGTTGTAGAAGGAACCGAACACCAGGACCAGGACCAGCAGGACCACAAGCGCTATGACGCCGATGCGTCGGATTTTCAAAAGCAAAGCGCATTCCTCCATTCTATATTGGTATATTGGATGATCAAAAAAAGCGCAGGGCTTGTTATCATTCTAACAGCCCGCGGGCGGGAAGTCAACGCAGGCAAGATGTACGAACTGTGAACATTGCGAACTTGTCGGATTTATACATTCCTTTCTGTTGAAATTATGGAGAATTGTGGTATACTATATCTTTGTAGTACCATGCACGGAGGTTTAGTAAGAACATGGCAAAGAAACAATTCAAGGCAGAATCGAAGCGGCTTTTGGACCTGATGATCAACTCCATCTACACCAATAAGGAGATCTTTTTGCGGGAGATCATCTCCAACGCGTCCGACGCCATCGACAAGCTGTGCTATCTGTCCTTGACCGACGAGAACGTGCCGCTCAGCCGGGCGGATTATAAGATCGACATTATTCTGGATAAAGAGGCGCGCACCATCACCGTGCGCGACAACGGTATCGGCATGACCCAGGCCGAGGCGGAAAACAACCTGGGCGTCATCGCCAAGAGCGGCTCCTATACCTTCAAGGGCGAGATGGACGCCGAGACCGCCGAGGGCGAGGATCTGAGTATCATCGGCCAGTTCGGCGTGGGCTTCTACTCCGCCTTCATGGTGTCCGACGAGGTCACCGTCCTGTCCCGGAAATACGGGGAGGAGCAGGGCGTTCAGTGGCACAGCAAGGGCGCCGACGGCTACACCGTCACCCCCATCGAGAAGGACACCGTGGGCACCGATGTGATCATGCACATCAAGCCCGACACCGAGGAGGAGATCTACGGCTCCTATCTGGAGGTCTGGAAGATCAAGGCCCTGGTGCGCAAGTATTCCGACTATGTGCGCTGGCCCATCAAGATGGATGTGGAGCACCAGGAACGCTACGAGACCGGGGAGACCGATGACGCGGGTAATCCCAAGTATGAATACAAGATGGTCACCGAGAACGAGACCATCAACAGCATGGTCCCCATCTGGCAGCGCAGCAAGAGCGAGGTCACCGACGACGACTGCATCCAGTTTTACAAGGAGAAGAACCACGGGCGCAAGGATCCGGCGGCTCTGGTGCGCATCAGCGCCGAGGGCGCGGTCAGCTACAAGGCCCTGCTCTTCATCCCCGGCGACCAGAACGAGAACGCTTTTTCCGGCGACAACAAGGGCGGTATCACCCTTTACGCCAACGGCGTAATGATCATGGAGAAGTGCGACAAGCTGGTCCATGAATATTTTGACTTCGTCAAGGGCGTGGTGGACTCCCCGGATCTGAGCCTGAACATCTCCCGCGAGCTGCTGCAGCATGACCGGCAGCTGCGCATCATCGGCCAGAACCTGGAAAAGCGCATCAAGGGCGAGCTGGAAAAGATGATGCGGGACGACCGGCCCCGGTACGAGACCTTCTTTGCCAACTTCGGCACCGATCTGAAGGTGGGCGTCTGCGACGAGTACGGCCGCTATAAGGACTTCCTGCGGGATCTGCTGATTTTCTACACGGATCAGGACCGTCAGGTCACGCTGAAAGAATACGTAGAGGGCATGCCCGAGAGCCAGAAAGCCATCTACTTTGCCACAGCGGACACAGTCAAGCGCGCCATGAGCCTGCCCCAGTGCGAGGAGGTCCACAAGCGCGGCTATGAGCTGATCTATCTGACCAGCCCCCTGGACGAGATGGTGCTGGAGGCTCTGCGGGAGCAGGACGGCAAGCGCTTCTGCAACGTGGTCACCGACGATCTGGGCTTCGAGACCGAGGAGGAGAAGAAGGCCGCCGAGGAGCGGGACATCGAGAACAAGGAGCTGCTGGACTTCGTAAAGGAGTCCGTGGGCGAGGGCGTGGCCAAGGTGCGCCTGTCCCGCAAGCTGAGCACCCAGCCCTGCTGCCTGACCACCGAGGGCGGCATCACCCTGGAGATGGAGCGCTACTTCCGCCACGGCCCCAGTGAGGAGGCCCGGAAGATCCGCGCCACCCGTGTCCTGGAGCTGAACCCGGACCACCACGCCTTTACCGTGCTGAAGGAAGCCTATGACAACGACAAGGATAAGGCGGCGAAGCTGGCGAAGATCCTGTCCGTCCTGGCGGAGATGACCGCCGGCACCGAGGTGGAGGACCCGGTGGGCTTTGCCGGACTGGTGGCGGAGCTGTTTTAAACCAAACTCCCGGACGCTCCGGAACGGGCGCCCGGAAGGAAAGGATACGCGATGAAACCACGGCTTGGAATCTACATCCACATACCCTTCTGCGCCAGTAAGTGCAGCTACTGCGATTTCTATTCCCTGGCCGGCTGCGACGATCTGATGCCAGAATACCACAAGGCGCTGATCGCCCACATGGAGGAATCCGCCCACGCCATCAAGAACTACGAGGTGGACACGATCTACTTCGGCGGCGGCACCCCCAGCTATTACGGCGCGGAGAACCTGATCGCCCTGCTGGACACCCTGAAGGCCAACGGCAATGTGCGCATGGACGCGGAGATCACCGTGGAGTGCAACCCCGACAGCGTGGATCTGGCCGATCTGAAGCTGCTGCGGCAGGAGGGCGTCAACCGCCTGTCCATCGGCCTGCAGTCCACGGACAACGATCTGCTGAAGCTGATCGGCCGACGGCACAATTTCCAGCAGGCGGTACGCGCTTTTGAGGACGCCCGCCGGGCGGGCTTCGACAATCTGAGCCTGGACCTGATGTACGGTCTGCCCAGCCAGACCAAGAGCGATTGGGCGGACACCCTGGCGAAGACCGTAGAGCTGCATCCGGAGCACCTGAGCTGTTACGGCTTGAAGCTGGAGCCAGGGACACAGATGTACGCCGATTACAACGGCTCGCCCATCCTGCCGGATGAGGACGAGCAGGCGGACATGTACTCCTACTGTGCGGAAATGCTGGACCGTTACGGCTACCGGCAGTATGAGATCTCCAACTTTTGCGCGCCGGGCTTTGAGTCGAGACACAATTTGAAATACTGGAACCTGGATGACTATATGGGCTTCGGCCCGGGGGCGGCCTCCTGTGTGGGGAAGCTGCGCTACAGCTTCATCAAGGATCTGAAAAAATACATCTACGGTGTGACTCGCAAGATCAGCATCGTGGACGAGTACCAGCAGGTGGACCCGTTGGAACGGGCGGTGGAATATATCATGCTGGGCATGCGCACCTCCCGGGGCATCTCCGAGGAGGACTACCGGGTCCGCTGCCAGTGCGACTGGCGGCCCATCAGCCGGGTGCTGCGGGCCTTTGCAGAAAAGGGCTGGGCCGAGCAGACGGACGGCCGCTGGCACTTCACCGTGCCGGGCTTCCTGATCTCCAATACGCTCATCAGCATTATGCTGGAGGCGCAGGCGGAGGGGCTGGCCGAGGGGACGCCCTGGCTGGAGCGGGCCGACCGGCAGGAAAAGAAGATCAGCCTGCCCAAGGGCGAGGACGAGTTGTTCGCGGAACTGTATGAACAAAAGACCAAAAGTTGAGGTTTGACACGTGGCAGAGAAAAACAAAACGACAAGAGGCTCCCATCAGAGCCCGGAAACCGAGAATAGCAGCGGCGTGAGCCGTCGGGAGCGGCGGGAGGCCGAGGAGCGCAGCCAGCGCCAGAGCCGCGGCAGTTCCCGCGCGGAGAGAGAGGCGGAGCGCCAGGCCAAGGCGGCAGCCCGAGCCGCGGAGAAGGAGCGGGCGGAGCTCGCCAGACTGGAGGCGGAGGCCGCCAAGGCCGAGGCCAAAGCCATCAAGGAGGCGGAGCGCGCCCGGAAGGCGGCGATCCGCCGGGCCAAACGGAAGAAATTCCTGCACGGGCTGAAGATCTTTCTGATCGTGGTGCTGGTGCTGGCGGTGGTCATCGCCGGCGGCGCCACCGCAGGCGGATACTTTGTGACCCACAGCGAAAAGAACCTGCCCAAGGTCTTCCTGGACGGGGTGGACGTCAGCGGCTTGACCCGGTCGGAGACCATGGACAAGCTGGGCGCCTCCGGTTGGGACGAGAGCGCGGAGATCCCGCTGACGGTGAAGCTGCCCGCGGATGTGAGCTTCGAGATCGACATGTACGAGTCCGGCGCCATGCTGCCCCGGGATGTGGCCGCGGAGGCCGCTTTCCGCTACGGCCACGGCGACAACTGGTATGAAAACCTGCTGCGCTATCTGAAGGGCCTGGTAGTCTCCACGGACGTGAGCCAGAAGTTTACCACCCTCAACGAGGACTATATCCGCTCTGCCATCGAAAAAGCTGTAGCAGAGTTCCAGGAAAAGACCGTGGCGCGGGACTATGAGGTGGACAAGGAGCAGGAAGAGCTGCGCATGATGAAGGGCGCAGGCCAGATGGAGATCGACGAAGAACACCTGTACACGGAGATCGTCGCCGCCCTGGGCAGCGACCAGAAGGAAGTGGATCATCAGCACGCGGATAACGAGCTGACCATGCCCGACTTCGACGCGATCTATAAGGAACTGCACATCACCCCTGTGGACGCTTCTTTTGTAGAAGGCGGCTTCGAGGTGATCGAGGAGATCGTGGGCTGCACCTTTGACGTGGAGCAGGCCAAGGCCCTGTGGGAGGAGGCAGGCCCCGCCGAGACGGTGACGATCCCGCTGGAGATCACCTATCCGGAGGTCACGGCGGAATCCCTGACCGGCATGCTCTACCGGGACAAGCTGGGCGCCCAGACCACACTGTTCGGCGGCAGCACGCCGGAGCGTGTGAACAACATCCAGCTGGCTTGCTCCAAGATCAACGGCACCATCCTGATGCCGGGCGAGGTGTTCTCCTATAACGAAACGGTCGGCCAGCGCACCCGGGAGGCCGGGTTCAAGGAGGCGGCCGCTTATCAGGACGGCGAAGTGGTCCAGGAGATCGGCGGCGGCGTCTGCCAGGTATCCTCTACCCTGTACTGCGCCACGGTGTTCGCCAACATGGAGACGGTGGAGCGGGAAGCCCACTACTTCCTGGTCAACTATCTGCCGCCCGCCCATGACGCCACGGTCAGCTGGCCCAACCCGGACTTCAAGTTCCGCAACAGCCGCAACTATCCCATCAAGATCGTAGCCAACGCCGACCCGGAGGAGCTGACCCTGACCATGGAGATCTGGGGCACCGACGAGGACGGCAGCTATGTGGAGCTGACCTATGACCGCTATTACTTTACCGAGGACGGCGGCGACGTGATCATCGGCTGGCACGTGTACGGTCACAAGAACGTCTACGACAAGGACGGCAATCTGATCGAGACCATCGAAGAACCGGACGGCATCTACCACAAGCACGAAGAAGATATCCAGCGCTGAGCGTGAAAAGATAAATCAATTTAGATACAGTTGGAGGAAAGAGAGCATGGAAGAGAAAAGATTTTATATCACCACACCGATCTACTACCCCTCGGACAAGCTGCATATCGGCCACACCTACTGCACCGTGGCCACCGATACCATTGCCCGCTACAAGCGGCTGTGCGGCTATGACGTGATGTTCTTGACCGGCACGGACGAGCACGGCCAGAAGATCGAGGAGAAGGCCAAGGAGGCCGGCGTCACGCCCCAGGAGTTCGTGGATAAGATCGTCACCGGCAAGGGCGGCATCCTGGATCTGTGGAAGCTGATGAACATCTCCAATGACCGCTTCATCCGCACCACCGACGACTACCATGTGGTGGCCATCCAGCGGATCTTCAAGAAGATGTACGAGAACGGCGACATTTACAAGGGCGCCTACAAGGGCATGTATTGCACCCCCTGCGAGAGCTTCTGGACCGACAGCCAGCTGGTCAACGGCTGCTGCCCGGACTGCGGCCGCCCGGTGAAGTACGCCGAGGAGGAGGCCTATTTCTTCCGCCTCTCCAAGTACGCCAAGCCCGTGCAGGAGCTGCTGGAGACCGGTACCTTCCTGCAGCCTGCCTCCCGCGTCAATGAGATGATCAACAACTTCATCAAGCCTGGCCTGGAGGACCTGTGCGTCTCCCGCACCAGCTTTAGCTGGGGCATCCCGGTGGACTTTGATCCGGGTCACGTGGTCTATGTGTGGGTGGACGCCCTGTTCAACTACGCCACCGCTCTTGGCTACCTGAATGACCGCTATGACGATTTTGACAAGTACTGGCCCTATGTGCACCACATCGTGGGCAAGGAGATCGTCCGTTTCCACTCCATCATCTGGCCCGCCATGCTCATGAGCATGGGCATGAAGCTGCCCAATAAGGTCTATGGCCACGGCTGGCTGATCATCGACGGCGGCAAGATGTCCAAGTCCAAGGGCAACGTGGTGGATCCCTATGTGCTGGCGGAGAAGTTCGGCGTGGACGCCCTACGCTTCTTCCTGATGCGCACCTTCCCCTTCGGTTCCGACGGCAACTTCTCCAACGAGCTGCTGATCTCCACCATCAACACGGACCTTGCCAATGACCTGGGCAACCTGGTGTCCCGGACCACCGCCATGGTGGAGAAGTACTTCGGCGGCACGCTGCCGGCTGAGCGGGAGGCCGACGCCCTGGACGAGGATCTGGTGGGTCTGATCCAGTCTACCCGCGACAAGTACGAGGAGCAGATGGAGGCCTTCCAGCTGCATGTGGCACTGGAGGAGGTCTTCAAGCTGATCCAGCGGGCCAACAAGTATATCGACGAGACCGCGCCCTGGGTCCTGGCCAAGGACGAGAGCAAGAAGGCACGCCTCGCCACCGTTATGTACAACCTGCTGGAGGCCCTGCGTGTGGCCCTGGTGCTGCTGACGCCCTTTATCCCCGAGAGCTGCGAGAAGGCCTTTGCCCAGATCGGCGCTCAGGGTGAGGCGATCACCTGGGAGAAGGCGAACACCTACGGCGTCCTGCCCGCAACGGTCACCGTCCACAAGGGCGAGACCCTCTTCCCCCGCATCGACATGGCCAAGATGCTCCAGGAGCTGGAGAAGCACGACAAGCCCGCAGCCCCAGCAGTCAAGCCTGTGCTGCCCGACGTGAGCATCGACGACTTTTACAAGAACGACATGCGCGTGTGCAAGATCCTCAGCTGCGAGGCGGTGAAGAAGTCCGAGAAGCTGCTGAAGTTCACCCTGGACGATGGCAGCGGCACCCCGCGGCAGATCCTCTCCGGCATCCACAAGTTCTATGAGCCGGAGGATCTGGTGGGCAAGACCGTGGTGGCGATCCTGAACCTGCCCACCCGCAAGATGATGGGCCAGGACTCCAACGGCATGTTGCTCTCCGCTGTCCGCGAGGTGGACGGCAAGGAGGAGCTGCACCTGATCATCCTGGATGACAGCGTGCCTGCCGGCGCCCAGCTCTGCTGAGACGAACAACCGATAGGATCCTGCGGCGCCAACGCGCCGCAGGATACCGGCTTGAAACGATAAGAAAGAACGAAAGGCGGTGACGAACATGGGAGAGAGCATTCTGCGTCTCTATAGAGAGCGGATCAAATCCACTTGGAAGCTGGCGTTTTTTTCCGTGCTGGTCATCGGCCTGATCGCACATCTCTATAAGTTTACCAATACCCTTTTGAATCATGACGCACTGTACCATGCGTACGCCACCCAGAACACCGTGGCCATCGGCCGCTGGTTTCTGATGGTGGCCTGCTGGCCCAGCACCTTCTTCGACCTGCCCTGGATCACGGGCCTGTTCTCCCTGTTCTGGATCGGCCTGACTGCGGCGGTGATTGTGGACATCTTCGAGGTGAAGAACCCCGTGGCCATCGCCCTGACCGGCGGGCTGCTGGTCAGCTTCCCCTGCATTGTCAACACCTTCTTTTTCCAGTATGCGGCGGACGGCTATATGCTGGCCATGTTCCTGGCCGCTCTGGCGGTGCGGCTGTCCCTGGTGGGGGACCGGAGCTGGAAGCACACGTTCCTCGCCCTGCTGCTGATCTGCTTTTCCTGCGGGATCTATCAGGCCTATGTGTCTTTTGCCCTGCTGCTGAGCATGTGCCACTATATGTGGGAGCTGTTCTCCAAGCGCTATGAGCGCAGGGAATACGGCCACTGGATCCTGCGGCAGCTGGTCGTCTACGGCGGCGGCCTGCTGGCCTACTGGCTCATGTGGAAGCTCTGCATGGCCGTGGAGTATGTGCACGCGGCGGACTATCAGGGCATCGGCGAGCTGGGACAGCTGGGGCTGGGCACGCTGGTCCTGGCGCTGAAGGAGACCCTGACCACCGTTGCCCGCTTCTTCCTGGGCGGTGATATCCGTACATACGGCTTGACTCTGTACGCGGCGCTGAACATCCTGTTTTTGCTGGGCACGGCGGCAGTCATGGTCCTGGCGGGGATCAAGACCGGCCTCTTCAAAGAGGGCTGGCGGCTGCTGTTGATGGTGCTGAGCCTGCTGGTGATCCCGGTATTCGCCTGCATGTGGGTCTACGCCTCCCCCGAGGTGGTGTATCACATGCTGATGCTCCAGAGCCTGAGCGTGCTGTATATTTTCTCCCTGCTGCTGTTTGAGCGCTACTGCAAGCCCCGGCACAGCACGGCGGCGGCAGTTTTCTTCGCCCTGCTGGTGCTGAAATTCGTGCTCCAGGCCAACGCCTGCTACTTTGAGATGGACAAGTGCATGGAGCGCTCCCGGGAGACGGCTACGGAAATGCTGACCCGTATCCATGAGCTGGACGACGGTTCGGTGAAATACATCGCCTTTGCCGGCGGCGGGGATGAATCCCTGGTGGCGGCGGGCGCTTACGAGATCGACGAGATCCTGGTCCACGCCCACCAACTGCGGCGGAACCTTCTGTATGACAACATCTACGCCCCACTGTATCTGCGCAGTATCCTGGGCAGCAACTACCGTGCGGTGGATAGCGGCATGCTCCAGCAGCTGGAACAGAGCGGCGTGCTGGACGATATGAACACCTGGCCGCTGCAGGATTCGGTAAAGGTCGTGGGTGATACCGTCATCATCAATTTGCCGGTTCCGAAAAACTAAATTTGTATATTCTTAATTGAAGATAAATGGAGGAAACACAATGACGAAGATCGATATTTATTCCGGCTTTTTGGGCGCGGGCAAGACGACGCTGATCCGCAAGCTGATCGCCGAAGGCTATCAGGGAGAAAAGCTGGTCCTGATCGAAAACGAGTTCGGCGAGATCGCCATCGACGGCGGCTTTTTGAAGGACGCCGGCGTGGAGATCACCGAGATGAATTCCGGCTGCATCTGCTGCACACTGGTGGGTGACTTCACCAAGGCGCTGAAGAAGGTCATGGAGGATTTTGCCCCCGACCGCATCATCATCGAGCCCTCCGGCGTGGGCAAGCTCTCGGATGTGGCCGCCGCTGTGGAGCGGGTAGAGGGTGCGCAGATCGGCGCCAAGGTCACCGTGGTGGACGCGGGCAAGGCGAAGATGTACATGCGCAACTTCGGCGAGTTCTTTAACGACCAGGTGGCCAATGCCGACCTGATCGTCATGAGCCGTACCGACACTGCCAAGGACGCCAAGATCCTGGAGGCGGTGGAACTGCTCAAGGGACTCAACGACCATGCCGGCCTGATCACTACCCCCTGGGCCCAACTGGACGGCGCCCAGATCAAGGAGGCCATGGAAGAAAACGGCCTGCGTGCCGAGATGGAGCGTATGGAGCACGAGCATCATCACCACCATCATCACGACCATGACGAGGAGTGCGACGATCCCGAGTGCGAGTGCCACCATCACCATGATGATGACGACGAGGATGAGCACGAACATCATCACCATCACCACCACCATCACGAGGACGGCGAGGAGTGCGACGATCCCGAGTGCGAATGCCACCATCACCACGATGATGACGACGAGGATGAGCACGAACATCATCACCATCACCACCACCATCACGAGGACGGCGAGGAGTGCGACGACCCTGAGTGCGAATGCCACCATCACCATGACGATGACGATGATGACGAGCATGAGCATCATCACCACCATCATCACCATCATGCAGACGAGATCTTTACCAGCTGGGGTATGGAGACGCCCCGCAAGTTCAGCGAGGAGGAGCTGCGCGGCATCCTGAACGCCCTGGAGGACGAGGCCAAATACGGCGTGATCCTCCGTGCCAAGGGCATCGTGGACGCCAACGACGGGCAGTGGCTGTATTTTGACTATGTGCCGGGCGAGGTGGATCTG
>JAFUES010000030.1 GCA_017470325.1 Oscillospiraceae bacterium | reverse complement strand
CCGGTTGTACGCGATGAAGAGCTTCCACTTCTCCGGATCGTGTGCCGGGAGGTTGCGTGTCCGCTGCCCGTTCGTCCTTGTAGGCTTGCAGGGCTTAGAGAAGAACTGGATCAGGGCCTTGCCCTGGGGGTCCTTCAGCTTGTCCTCTGGAAGGCCCAGCGCCATGCCCGCGTCTGCCAGGTTGCCTGGCAGGCCCATCGTGAGGGCCTTGATCATCGTGCAGCGCCATTCTTCCGGAGGCATGGCCGCGCCGGTCCACTTGGCCAGGCACGTCCGCTCGAAGTTCGCGTTGAAGGCTGTCTTGACGATGGACGGGTCCGTGAGCGCCTGGTGGAAGTCGTAGAGCTCCTCGTCGAAGTCCCGGTCGATCGTCATGGTGTCGATCACATGGACCTCGTCCTCGTCGTCGTACTTGTAGCCGATCAGCAGGATGTCGAAGTCGGGCGCCTCCGTGTAGGCGTAGACGCCCGCCTTGGCCAGATCCACGGAGCTGTAGGTCTCGATGTCTATGCCCATAACTCTGTGCATCTGTCTCCTCCTTCCTTAGAAGTCCTCGTCGTCATCCTCGAAGCCGTCGCCGAAGTCAGACTCGGCAGAGGCACGAGCAGCGCCCAGACGGGTGTCGTCTTTGAGCTTCTGGATGTTGTTGAGACCGACGCCCACGCCCTTGTTGCCGTTGGTGTTGAAGGCGTAGAAGTTGATGGAGGCGCGGCCCCAGCAGCCGGAGTAGACCTCGTCCGGGTCGAGGATCTCGTTCAGATCCTTGTCCACGATGCCGGGCTTCTGGGTGCTGTTGGCGTTGAGGAAGTACATGTCCTCATACTCAGGGGCCTCGCTGGCTCTCTCGTCGTCTCCGTCGCGGAGCGGGAGCTTCAGGTTCGCGGGCTTCTTGCCGCCCCACTTGGAGGCGATGCCCTCCTGGACGGCCTCGTCGATGGCCGCCTTGATCTTCTTGATCGTGGCCTTGTCTTCCTTCGGGATCAGCAGGCACACGCTGTACTTGGCGTCCTGCCCGGCCTGGAAGGCGCGGCTCTTGAAGATGTTCACATAGCTGAAACGTACTTTTCCGGTGATGACTTTGGTGCTCATAGTTTTATTTCCTCCTTGTTAATTGAACGGGAGCGCCTCAGGCTCCTCGTTGTTTGTGGTGTTGTCGTCGAAGTCGGCCTTCGCCGCCTCTGTGGTGTTGATAGCTTCGCGCTTGTCGCTCTCCGGGACCAGGACGGGCTTGCCTGCCGGTTTGACCAGGAGGTCGCCCAGGGTCGTCGTGAGCTTCTTCTTGCCGACGATCTTTTCCATGGCGGTGATGCCGTAGAGCTTGCGCTCGTAGAGCATGGCCTCGTCGTAGCCAGCGGCCACGAGCTTCTCGGCCACTTTGAGGTCGTCTGCGTATTTGCGGATGGATCGACCCTCGACCAGCTTCCAGCCGTCGAAGTGTTTCCCGGCGAGCGCCTGCTCCAGCGCCCAGGCCTGGATGTCTTCGGTCCACTTCTTGACCTGCTCGGCCCTTGTCAGGACTTCGCCGATCTCCTCGTCGGTGAGGAGCGGGGGAGCTTTGAACTCGTCCTTCGCGATCTCCAGGTTGTACTCGGCACGCTTCCGGCAGATTGCCTTCGCCGGGCACCAGCGGCACCAGTCGCCGCAGGCCATGTAGTCGGTGCCATTGATCGCCATGAGGGCGCGGGGCTTGACGTCTTCTTCAGCCCAGAGCAGCAGCTCACTGAGCGCCAGCTCCTCGGTGCTGACATGATCGAGGCGGGGCTGGATGATCGTCTCCTTGACCTGGTCGAAGTCGTAGAGATCGCCGAAGAGGGCGGAAGCGCCCAGACCGTAGAGCCTCAGCTGAGGGTTGTGGATCGCGCTGACCTTGACGCCCTTGCCATACTTCAGGTCGATGACCTCGATCGTGTGGCCGCCGATGACGACCGCGTCGGACGTCCCGAAAGACTCCGGCACCCATCTGTCAAGACTGAAGTGCTGCTCGATCAGGAGCTCGGCGTCTGCTCCGGCCGCTGCCAGGTGTTCCATGACCGTGTCAGCGTAGAAGTCGGTGGCCTCGTCCATCTCTCCGCACCAGTACTCGCTCTCCTGGAGCTTTGCCAGCTCCTTCTCGTACTGCTTCGGGGTGATCTCCCCGATGTTTCTCCGGAGCTTCAGCTCCGCGGCCGCGTGGGCCAGTGTGCCTTCGTCCGCGTATGTACTCGAACCAGGCGGGGGAAGCTGGTCGGCCAGTGCGACGGAGCCGGGGCAGTTGATCCACCTCTCCGCGCTGCTGGGCGGCAGCTTTGCGTGTTTACTCGGCATTGAGGGCCTCCTTTGCTTTGTCCATGAGAGCCGGGAGATCAGAGAGGGCCACGTCGGTCAGTTTCTCGACGCCGAAGCCCTTGATCAGCTCGCTGGCCAGGTTCTTGCCGACCTTTTTGTTGAGCTGTGCCAGGGTCTTGCGGACCTCCACACGGAAGTCCTCGGAGACTTCGGCAGCAGGAGCCTCGTCCGGCTGGCTGGCTTCCTCTTCCTGAGGCTTTTCCGCCTTCTTCGGGTTCTTCTTAGGCTTCGGCTCTTCGTCGCTCTGAGGGGCTTCTGTGGCCTTCTGAGCGGGTGCCGTTATCGGCAGGCCGGTGATGTGCTTCTGGAACTCTTCCAGAGTGTCAAACGTGACTGTGATTTTCATTTGTGCATGTCCTCCTTTAGTGGTATAATGTTAAGTGTGTCCTTGGGCTCTGACTTCGGTTAGGGCCCTTTTTTCATGGCCATGGGCATGAGCTTCACCTCCTTTACAGTTTGCCGTGGCGGTTCCGGAGCTCGAAGGTGAGATCCTGAACCAGCAGGGCGTACTCGGATGGGCCAGCCTCGCCTCTCAGGTAGGCGTCGGCTCTGCTGTCTCCGTTGTAGGTCATCAGCACCCAGTAGAGATCCGCGTGCTGCTCGAAGAGCTCCCGGAGGTAGTCGGCCGCGACCATCATGTTCGGCCCGGCCTCCCAGATCTGTGCGTCTGATACTCCCAGGCGCTCCATCCGGTCTCCGTGCCAGTAGGTGCTGACCTGCATCAGGCCATAGCAGCCGCCGTTGACGGCCTGGGTGTCGTAGGTGCTCTCATAGAAGGCGATGGCCTCCAGAAACTCCGGCTCGAAGTCGTAAGCATCAGCCGCAGCGGCGGCAGCCTCCTCGATCTCGTCCGGGATGTCCGGATCGTTGTACGGCTCCGGCTCGTAGGTGATCACCGTCTCCGGCTCGGGATCCGGCGCGACCTGGGCGTGATAGGTCATTGTCACGGCTTTCGGCTCAGATTGTAATGAGGCGGCAGTCCGGTGTTGCTGTACGCTGTGAACGTGTCCCAGGCCTGCCAGCAGTCCGATCAGACAGCCGAGGGCCAGGCTGATCAGGTTCTCTTTGCGGGTGTGTTTTCTGTGCATGTGTGTCCTCCATGTTCTTCCGGATCGCGTCATAGGCGGCCATTGCCAGCATCGTGAGATCCGGAGCTGTGTTTGTTCGTGCCATGTGCGTCCTCCTATCGTAGAAAATTTTTCTACCTTTAGCTTAAAAAAATAAGGGCCTGCTCCTCAGCCGTTTCGATGCCGAGGATCTCGCTGAGCTTTTTGATCTCGGACGGCTTGAACTGTGTCTGGTTCTCGATCTTCATGGTCAGCGCTTTGGGAGAGATCCGGAGCTGGCTGGCGATGTAGTTGAGCTTCAGGCCGCTGGCGTCGATCTTCTCGCGGAGCAGCTTCGTGTTGGTCATGGGGTGCCTCCTCTCTTTCGTTTTCGTTTCTTGGCCTGAGTCACGGCCATCTTGATGTCCGCGATCTTGTTGGCGGCCAGAGCACTCTCGCGGTCATAGCCGTGGATGTGGTGCCTGTTCTTGACGCCGTGCTGGGCCTTGGTCTCCAGGATCAGGTTGTCGATCCTCCAGTCGGTCGTGTCACCGTTTGCGAATGTTACCATGCAGCCATCCGGCACCGGGCCGTTGTGCTTTTCCCACTCGACGACGTGCTTCATTCTCCAGACGTTGGGCTGTTCGACTTTCTGCCAGTAGTAGGGCTTGCTCCCTGGCCGGTCTTTGTGGTCATGCCTCAGCCGGATCGTGCCGACCGGCGTCCCGCCATTGTGGGGTAGGTGGCCGGGCTTGTACTGTGTCTTCCGGCTCGCTGCCTGCCCTTCGGGGCTCATGTACTCGTCCCAGGTCTTCCCCTTGTTCGCCGGTTCCTGTCCCTTCTCGAAGCGTCCCGTGAGGCCGCTGTTGAGGTGGTTCCGGGCGTAGTATGCCTTCATCTGGTCCTTGGTGAAGCTGGTGCCGAAGCGCTCGTTGACCAGGTCAGCCATGGCCTGGTGGCCGGTGCCCTCGATGTGCTCGCGGATGAAGGCGTCGATCTCCGGCGTCGTGATCCTGCTCTCCGGACGTTTGCGGCCCTTTCTTGGCGCGGCGTGGATCTTGTGCCGGGAGAACATTCCCTTCATCTGTTCATAGGTGAAGGCGGTGCCGAAGCGCTCATTGACATGCTCGCACATGTCCCGGATGCTTCCCTCGTGCCCGTGTTCCCGGACGAAGTCGGTGATCTCGTCCGGGTATTTCCAGATCTTCTTCGCCATCTATTTGCCGTCCCTCCAGAACTCTCTCATGGAGAGGCTGAGCAGCATCAGCATCAGCAGGATCCCGGCCATGCCGCCGATGATCAGCCCCGCCACGAAGATCATGATCTTGGTCATCTGTTCCTCCTTTACTTAGTCCCCCCCCCGTCTGGGTGCGTGCCTCCAGCATGACGGGGACCTGCTGGCGGCCGTTGTTGTAGCCATACTCGTCCATGTGGACCATGGTCTTGAAGGCGAGCTTGCCGTTCTCGATGATCTGGGTCGCGATCTTCGTCATGCCGTCCGCCCGCTTCAGCTCTCTGTCGAGCTGCTCGTCGGTGAGCTCCTCGTCATTGAGGCGCTCCAGCTGCTCGAAGAGGTGGTTGTTCAAGTCTTGCAGTGTGTTCTTCATAGGGCACCTCCTCAGCTGTTTGCACGGTCGCCGCGATTATAGACGACCATGGACGCGGTCTCTGTGATGGGGTTGTAGAGCCCGAAGTTCTCGACGCCATCGAAGCCCAGGATCTCCTTGGCGATATAGATCCGCGTCATCGTGGTGGAGCGGCCGCCCCTGACGTCCCAGAGCTCCTGGAGGAGCTTTTCGCAAGTGGCGCGGGTAGGCTCCATCTTGTTCATGTCGTAGTCAGTGAAGGCTTCCATGGCGGCCATGCGGCTCCAGTCACCCTTCAGCACTTCCTCCAGAATGTCCTCCATGTTCATCGGAGTGATCTCGATGTGGTAGATCGTTTTGACCTCCAGGCCGGTGATGTGGTAGTTCTTCATGTGTGTGTCCTCCTCGTTTTCTGGTTTCCGTGGTAGAAAATTTTTCTACCCTCAGATAGAATACCTCGCCGGAGAAAAGAAGTCAACAAAAATTTCTGAAAAAGTAGAAATATTTTTCTTGCCATGTTATAATGGCGCGGAGGAGGCGATCCCATGAGTGAATTAGGAAAGAAGATCAAGCTGAGGCGCGAAGAACTTGGCCTCAGCCAGGACGACCTTGCCCGGATGCTGGGCTATAAACACAAGAGCTCGATCAATAAGATCGAGCTGGGCGCTGCCGACGTGCCCCGGGCGAAGGTCCCGGCGTTCGCGAAGGCGCTGGGCATGACCGCGATCGAGTTCTCCGGATGGACGGAGGAGCGGAAGGCCCTCAGCTTCTCCTACTGCCTGGAGCAGCAGATGGGGATCCTCGGCTGGGTCGTCTTGTATGACGCGGACGGGAATGTGATCCTCACCCATGAGGGCGCAGAGTATGAGATAACAGAGGAAAACATGAAAGAACTGGAGAGCCGGATGGCTCTCTATTTAGACTTCCTTCTCGGAGATCTGGCGAAGAACTCCCGGAAGATTGGAGGGTAACAGATGTTATTTAATAATCAAAAGAAGCAGGAAGCCCAGATCCTCGCGCCCCAGCTCTTGAAGATCATCGAGGACAGCCGCCAGCTCGTCAACACGACGCTGAAGCCGGACGTGTTCTTCCTTCGCTATGAACTGCTGAAGGAGAAGTCCGCCCAGCTCCTGGAGCTGTCAAAGTATATCAAATTGAAGGGCACGCGCCCGGCCGATATGGTGGCCATGATCACGGAAAAAGAACACGCCGCGACGATGGACTTCCTGCATCGGTATTTTGAGAGCGTCGAGAGAGCCGCAGCGGAGAAGAAAACAGAAAAAGGAGCCCGCAGCCAGTTCGATCGCTTCTATCAGTCGCTCCAGCCATACTATTCCAGGATGGACGCGGAGCATATTGCATACATCGAGGGCGTCTATGGCCGCAGCGTGCTCCAGATCGGAGGCCAGGCATGACTCTCGGCGCGATCTATGCCCGGTACTCGAACGGGCCGAACCAGACAGACCAGTCGATCGAGGGCCAGGTGGCCGACTGCCAGGCGTATGCCGAGCGGAACGGGATCCAGATCGTGGAGATATATGCCGACCGGCACATCTCCGGGAAGAGCATCGTCGGCCGGAATGAGTTCCAGCGGATGCTGCACGACGCGGAGCAGCATCGCTTCGAGTGCGTGATCGTCTGGAAGATCGACCGCTTCGGCCGGGACCGCCAGGACATCGCCATCTCGAAGATGAAGCTGAAGAAGGCAGGCGTCCGCCTCATGTATGCGGAGGAGGCCGTCCCGGAAGGCCCGGAGGGGATCATCCTGGA
This sequence comes from Oscillospiraceae bacterium, assembly GCA_017470325.1. The sequence goes on along the minus strand of JAFUES010000030.1, from coordinate 63,764 downwards.
GAGCGTGCTGGAGGGCCTTGCTGAGTATTACAGCGCCGACCTCCGGCAGAAGATCGTCCGGGGTATGAGGGAGACGGCGAAGAAGGGACAGTACTGTGGCCAGCCTCTTCCGATCGGGTACGCCGTGGACGAGGATCGTCACATTGTCATTGACGAGGAGAAGGCCGCCGTCGTCCGGGAGGCGTTCCGGATGCACAATGCAGGCGCTCAGACGAAGGAGCTGATCGAGCTCTTCCGGAAGAGCGGGATCACCGGCAGGCGCGGCCGCCCGATCTCTCAGGCGGTTATATATCGCATGTTACGGAATGAAAAATACCTCGGCCGCTTCGAGGTCCAGGGTGTGGAGATCCCCGCCGAGCCGATCATTGACCAGGCGACCTTTGACGAGGCCGCGAAGCATTTCAAAACGAGCCGGAATAATGCCGCAGGGAGGGCGAAGGCGGACTATCTGCTGAGCTGTAAATGCTTCTGTTCTTATTGTGGGGCCATGCTGAACGGCGAGTCCGGCACCAGTAAGACCGGGAAGGTGTACCACTATTACAAGTGCGGGGCGAAGAAGCGCGGCGCGAAGTGCGAGCTGAAGCCGATCCAGCGCGACCACTTCGAGGATCGCGTGATCGAGGCGACCGTCCAGGACATGCTGACCGATGACATGATCGGGAAGCTGACCACTCGGATCCTGGAGATCCAGGAGCAGGACGACGCTGCCGATCCGGCTGCCGCGTATAGGAGGCAGCTGGACTCGAACCGGAAGAAGCAGCGGAACATACTCGATGCCATTGAGGAGGGATCCGGAGCGAAGGGACTGGCCGGACGTCTGGCCCAGCTGGAGGCTGAGGAAGAGGAGCTGGTCCTGGAGATTGAGCGGGCAGAAATAAAAAAGCCCCGACTCACCGAAGAGGTGGTCGGGGCGTGGCTCCGTTCTTTCAGGGATGGGGACGTGGATGACGCCGCCTTCCGGCAGCGCCTTGTGGACACGTTCATCGCCCGGATCGAGGTCAGGAACGGCCAGGCGATGATCTTTTACAATATCAAAGAAAATGGACCGCACTCGAAAGTTCGAGTACGGTCCGAATGGTGGAGCCCGCGCAGTTGTACTCGAACTCCGGAGCCCTTCATTGCCGAGGGGTACATTATACTGCCGATTGCCATATAAAGCAAGAAAAAGCCCGGCGCGATGCCGGGCTTTCCCCTTTAGCTGAGTAGTTTGTTGACCTTGGCCTGCACGCGGGCGTAGTCATACCCCGCAGCAGTGAGGCGCCTCTTGCGGTCGTCTCCGTTTCCCCATTTCCCGGCGATGACCTCCTTGGCCAGCTCGTCGATGGACTTGCTGGAGGCGCTGAGCAGCTCGTTGACCTTCTTCTGCACGGCGCTGTAGTCATACCCGGCGGCGGTGAGCTTGTCCTTCCGCTCCTGGCCGTTCCCCCAGGATCCTGCCAGGACTTCCTTGGCCAGCTCGTCCACGCTCTTCTTGGCCGGTGCCGGAGTGGCCACCAGCTGATTGACGCGAGCCTGCACGGCGTTGTAGTCATAACCGGCAGCGGTGAGGCGGGCCTTGCGGTCGTCTCCATTGCCCCAAACACCCGCCAGGACTTCCTTGGCCAGCTCCTCGACCGTCTTGGTGGCCGCAGGCTTCGAGCTTGCCGCCGCGTACTTCGGCTTGGCGAAGCCTCTGATGTTGCCGTGGCCGACCTTGTAAGTGCAGCGGGCGACCTTGCCTCCTGAGGTGTTGCCCTCGATCGTGGTGATCTTTCCGCCGCTGACCTTCTCCACGACGCCGATGTGGTCAGAGTAGCCATCGTTCGGCTGCTGGCTCTCGTCCCAGTTGTAAACGATCAGCCAGCCGGGCTGAGGCGTGACGGTGCCGTCCTCTTCCCAGATCCCGGCCTTCTTGAAGAGCTTCACATGCTCCTCGACGCCGCACTCCGGGCCGCCGATCAGATCGACGGCGCCCAGCTTGATGAAAGCAGCCGAGACGGTGATGTCGCAGTATGCGTCCTGGTAGTTGGCCTTGTAGCCTCTCGCCCTTGGCGTGTAGCTGTTGTAGGTGTCCACGATGACCTTGTGCGACTGGTCGGCCTTCTGGAGCCCGATCCAGGAGCGCATGACGTCCAGGACATCCTCAGCAGTCACGCCCTTGACAGACGTGTCCGGAACTGCAGCCGGGTTGCTGATGCTCGCGCCCTCTTTGAGCTGAGAGCAGTCCACGCGGCCGCTGATGCCCGGCACGCTGCCGTCGCTGGTGTACTGCCAGAGGAGCCAGTCCCCGCTGTAGGAGAGCTTGCTGGCCCACTGAGCGACCCACCAGGAGTACGGAAGCTGGGAAGCGTCCAGCCGGTTCTTGATCCAGCTCGTCGAGGCATAGATCCCGGCCGGGACTCCGTTGGCCTGAAGCCGGTCGCAGATGATCTTCAGGAAGCGGGTCCGGTCGGCCTTGCTGAGCTGATCAGAGCGGCCCTTGCCGTTGCCTTCGGCGTACTCGCTGTCCAGGAAGATCGGCAGCACGAACTTCATGCCCTTGACCGCCTGGAGGATGAAGTCAGCCTCCTCGACGGCCTCCGCGTCCGTGATGGACGTCGGGAAGAAGTAAAGCGAGAAGGGGATGCCGTTGTCCTCGCAGCCCTTCCGGTTCACTTTGTACTTGTCGTCATAGACGATCTGGCCGGTGCCATAGCCACGGTAGCCCAGCCGGATGATGGCGGCCTCCACGTTGCCGGAGACCGCCTTCCAGTCGATCGACCCTTGGAAGGCCGAGACGTCAATGATCGGCTTCACTGATCCGTCCCGTCCTCGTTCGGTTTGTTTCCCGCATCCGCGAGACCCTCGCCGAGCACATAGCCGATTACCGTGGCTCCGGCCATGATGAGGGCGGTGATCTGCTGGGCCGTGTTCTCGCTGCCTCCCAGGGCGACGATCAGCATGGCCGCGAACGACGCGACGCTGAGCCAGAACTTCCGGCTCGTGAGTTTTCTGATCCAGTCGATTTTCTGCATGGTTCTGTCCTCCTTAGTTTTTGTGCAGTGGTAGCTTCTCGACCTCTGCCATGACCTTCTTGGCCGTGCCATTGCCTCCCAGCGCGATGTAGGGCTTGTAGAGGTAGTCGTGCAGGTTTTCGTACTCGTCCTGGGTGATGTAGCCCCTGTCGATGTACTGCCCGCCGAGGTAGACGATCCGATCATGCCCCAGCCCCATGAGCATGTCGCTCTGGAGCTTGTTCTGCTCGTCGCCTTTGTCCTTCTTCTGGTCGTGCCGTTGGATCAGGTAGAGGATTATTGAACACGCCCCGCTGGATGTCAGGGCGGTGATCAATGCAATTAAAATTGTTTCGTTCATGATGTCCTCCATAAAAAGGCCCCGGAGTTATTCCTCCGGAGTCTCCTCTTCGGTGGTGTCATAAGGCTGGCCGGTGATCTCCTCGTACTCGGCATCCGTAATCCACGGGTTGCTGGCCGGATTGGTCACGGCGTTGCGGACGCGGGCCTCATTCCAGACGCCTGCCTTGTAGTACTTCTTCACCTTGTCGAAGTTCTTACTGTGTTCTGTCTTTGCCATGGTTTTATACCTCCTCCAGATCAATGTCGGCCATCATCGCGATGTACTCGATGTTGGCCTGGGTCCTCAGATCCGCGATCTCCTGAGCTGTGAGATCGCGCAGGATGAACCAGTACTTCGCCCCGACCTTAGTGATCTGGACGAGCGCCATGTTCTCATGTACTTCCTCATGCTCGCCGTCGCTGATTGTTACGACGCCGAGGTTGTCGTCGAAGACGTCCTCGGTGATCTTCTTGCTGCTGATGTAGTTGTTGCCGTTGAGGTCGAGTCCCTCCAGGGCTGTCCCATCAGCCAGCGTAATCGTCCATGTCCTTTTTTCCATGTTGGTCTCCTTTCAAACAGTTGATAGAATAGCAGGCTTAGGTTGCTGATCTGTTGGCGCGACATGCGCTTCCAGTTGCCGCCCAGCCAGGACTTGAAGGAGTTCTCGATCTCCTCGTAGGTCATGGCCCCGGCGTCGAGCTTCCGCTTGTAGGCCTTCAGCTTGCGGCGTTCTCTGGTGACGCTCTTCGGGTTGATCTTTCGGATCACCCTGCCGGTGTCTGTCAGAGAGTAGCCGATCTGCAGGTAGCGGTAGAAGCCGGACAGCTTGCAGATCCGGGTCTTCTTTTCGTTGATAATGATGCCGTACTCTTTGGCGATCTTTCTCACGCCATCCAGGACAGCCAGCAGGAGTTCCTTGCTGTCGCTGATCACATGCGTGTCGTCCGTATATCTTCCGAAGAAGTGGCAGCCCATCACGATCGAGATGTAGTTGTCGATCCGGTACGGGTGAATGATGCCGACGTCCTGGGAGACTTGGTTCCCTATGTCGACGCCCTTCCTGAGCATTTTCTCGCCGGTCAGCGTCTCCGGATCCGCGAAGCGGTTCATCATCGGATCGACTTTGCCGTGGTAGAGCTCGGCGATCTCCTCATCAGAGAAGCGCGAGACGTCCATCTCGAAGGTCGTGAAGATGTCACCGATCAGCTCCATGGCCACCTGGGCGACGTCTGGATCCTGCTCCCTCCGGATGAAATAGTCGAGAGTTCTCAGGATCGGCTCGTGCCGGATGTTGCCATAGTAACCGGAGAAGTCAATGAAGAGCACCCAGCCCTCATTGCTGCCGGTTTTCATGTAGTAGTGGTGCAGATCTTCCTCGAAGTGTCTCCGGTGGAAGCTGACGCCCTTGCCCTTCTGGCTTGCGCTGTTGGTATAGGCCAGATATTTGTGGATCGACGGGCTGATCACTTCATCGCATAGCAGATGATTGACCGCCTTGTCTCTCATGATGTTGCTGGTGATGTACCGGCTGTGTCCCCGCTCATTGATCGGGAATTTTGCGCCGGGTGCTGGTTTGTAGGTGCCGCGCATGATCTCGTCCTGGATCTTGGCTGTCTGGAGCAGCTGAGTCATCTCATACAGTTGGGTCTTGTACTTGAAGCGGCTGCCCTGCATAGCCTTGGTGCCTGCATCGTAGATCAGGTTTGCATCATACAATTTGTTCATAAAAATAAACCACGCAATAGTGACAGCGATCGTAACCGGCCACGTCGTGGTTGGTATTTATCGGCATAGCTGCCGAACGGATGACCCTTCCTTTCCCATTGCCGTGCGCGAGATCCAGCTCGATAGGATGCACGGTTGTGAAATCCGGGCGGACGCCGATGGAGTTCGAGGCGTTCCAGTTGTTGGCATTGCCATTGTTGTTGACGTTGCAGAAATTCGTCGCTGACTGAACATAGCAAGAGTCACCCGCTGTTGCGTTTTGGTCCTTTCAAATGCTTCTTAAAACGGTTGTCAGACTGCCGCAGGCTCTTGATCGTGTTGAACAGATGCTCTATCTCCAGCACGATGCCGGTGTACTTGTTTTTATCTGCCGGAAGGACCTCTGCGATATATTGCAGCTCGTCCTGGAGCATGTTGCAGTTCTCCATTGCCTTGTCCCACTGGAGGCGCCTCTCCTCAAACTCTGGCCAGTAGTCTGGCCAGATTGTGTTGGCTGCTCTCATGTGGACACTGATGTCCTGGCAGAAGGTGAGCACTCTCGACCGCTCCTGCTGGATGAACCAGAGGTTGAAGTCTTCCTCCTGTTCCCGGATCTTCTTGGCCAGTTCTTCCCGCTCTTCATCATCCACAACATAGGCGGTCACGGCCTTGATGTGCTTCTCGAAGCGTTTCTGACTGTAGCCGAAGGTGGCCATCAGCTCGGCAGTGATCCGTTTTCTGATGTTGTAAATCATGTGCTGAGCCCGGAGCTGTGACTCCGAGCGCTCGCTCTTTGGGATGTCTGACATGCTTGGTTATCTCCTTATCATCCCGGGCCACAAGGGCCCGGGGATAGTTGATCAATAGATCAGGAAAGCCGGGCGGACGCCGAAGGAGTTCGAGGCGTTCCAGGAGTCGGCAGCGCCACGGGTGGCGACGGTGCAGAAATACGGCGCCGACCGAACATCACGGAGCCACCAGTTCTGTCTATTGCAGATCAGATCCGGACGCGCCTGGAAGAGCGCGAGCTGGGTCTTGTCCGCTCCGGTGTCGTAGCCGTTCTGTGCTCCTCCGCCCCAGGCATAGGACCCGTAGACCATGTGCTCATTCATGAGGTCGATCTGGCTGTCCTGCCATGCCCAGCCGGAGCTCATGCCGTTGGCGACGGCATTGGCCAGCAGCACGCGATGGTTGAGGATGTGATCCGCGCCGAAGTCCGCCTTGATGGTGGCCAGAGCTTCATCCAGGCCGCTCGTCTTCATCTTGCTGCCGAAGTAGGAGCCGGTCGTGACGTTGGTGTCGTTCATGACGCCGTTATAGAGCGCCTTGTCCGGGAAGACCAGCATGTGGTGAGTGGTCAGCTCAGTGTCTCCGCAGTGGAGACGATAGTCAGCATGGCCCGCCCAGTACTTTCTGCCGTTGATCGTCCAGTAGCCACCCGTGCGGACTTTGTCGAACTTGCCCGCCCTGATGTCAGCAGATTGCTCAGCCGTGAAGCTGGTGCCGAGATCATGCTCGAAGGGCATGGAGTTGGCGCGAGCCGCGCCGTCCGCTTTGAGCGCTTTGATCAGCCCGTCGATTGTCTCGATGCTGATGGTGTTCTCTTCGGTCTTGCCGAAGATCTCATTGATCGCCCCGATCAGGCTCTCTTTGTCCTCAGTGTTCAGGGTGGATAGATCTCCGCCGATGAACTCCTTCAGAGCCGAGAGAGGCAGAGCCTTGACGCCGGTGCCATCCGCCAGACGGACGAGGACGATGTCCGCGCCGCTGGAGACCGCCTCGATCGCGGGCTCTTCGTTGAAGCGTCTGCCGTTTTCAATGTCAATTTGCATGGTTTTCTCCTTCCTTTATGCGTATTTGTATTTCCAGTCGACCATGACTACCTTGCCGTCGTCGTCCAGGATCATGTTGCCATCGTCATCCCGCAGCGGCGCGAAGTAGTCGTTGTGGATGGCCATGTACTCCGCCAGGGTGAGGCGCTCCTCGTGGTCGTCGGTGATGTTGACCAGCTTCCCGGCGATGTCTTCGTCCAGGAGATCCTTTACCGAAGCGAACCAGGCGTTGAACTCGTTCTGGCTGGTCCGCTGGAACTCCTTCAGCGCGGCTGTGATGTCAGCCAGGTCGCTGTTGCCCTTGTTCTCCAGCTCCGTGATGTAGGTGTTGATCGTGGCCGTGTAGCCGTCGTATGACTGCTGGGCCAGCTCCAGGAACTGGTCATAGCTGGCGTTGGACTTGTCCACGAACTCAGCATAGAAGGCCTCGAACTGAGCGAAGAAGACCTCCGTGTCGATGCTGTCAATGAACTGGGTGATGTAGCCGCAGACAGAGCTGTCGGCTCTCGTGTCCGTGATCACGCTCTGGGTGATCGTCGCCATGTTGGTGCTGATCCTGATCGTCGCCAGGCTCAGCTCATAGTAGTCGCCGCTCGCCGGGCGGATCAGTTCCGGAGCGACCGGTGAGGACGCTGCCGCGCCGGTCTTGATGATGATCTCGCAGAGCCGGTCTCTGTAGTTGACGCGCAGGACGACGCGGTCGATCCTGCTGTACTGTGTTGGAGCTGCTTCCAGCTCGTAGGTGGCCTCCGCCGCGTCATAGGCGAAGGCACCGTTGATCAGGCCGAAGCCGGGGCGGACTTTCACGGTCAGGCCGGAGTCCCCGGCGATGACTTGAAAGCAGTCCGCAGGCTTGGCCAGCACTCCGTTGGTGAGCAGCTTCGCGAACAGAAGCCGGAAGAGTTCCGACGTTTCCGCCCGGTCGAAGATCGGCATACCTTCGGAGTCGACTCCGGTGATCTCGGAGTCAAAATAGCCGTATCTCATAGCCATATCATGATGCCTCCCTTTTTATTAACTTTTTGATGGACGTCATCGCCCCGGTCCCGAAGATCACGCTGAGCGTCTGCTTGCTGCCTTCGTAAACCTCCTGGATCTCGGTGATCCGTTTGATCGTCTCGATCCCGACGTCCGTGTAACGATAGGTGCATAGATCTCCCAGGTCGAAGTCTGTCATATAGACCAGGTTGGCGTCCGGATCCACGTCGCTGTTGACCGTCTCGATCTTTTCGTACTCGGCCAGCTTCTCCAGGCCTCTCTGCCTGAGCAGCGCCTGATACTGGGCGGCCGTGTAGGAGTGCTCCGTCCCTCCGTCGTCGGTGTAGCGACTCTGGAGGTCTCTTGCATCGACCCATAGCTCCCGGCGCTCTTCCGCCTGGCTCTCCCGGATGTCCACCTGCACGATGGTTCTGGCCGTGCCTTCTCCTTCTCCGGCGACGTAGGCGAAGTTCTTGCAGTCCGACTCGTCCCTGTCATAGACCGCGTTCTTCACGTTGTAGAAGCTGTCGGAGAAGATGGCCCAGCTGTTCACCTCCTGGGTGTCTCTTCGGTCTTTGCCCTGCCAGAGCTCGAAGCTGAGGGTGTTGGCCAGGTAGTCATAGATCAGCCGGTGGCTGAGCTCCTGGGTCTGCTCGATCTCGTAGAGCTTGTCGCCCAGGCGGTCGCCGGTGGCCGTCACCGTGACGCTCTCGCCGAGGCCGTGCGTGGATCCCAGCTGGATCCCGGCGATCTTCCTGTTGGCCACGGACGGGCTGATCACAAACTTCTGGACCAGCTGGCGGCCGATAGCCTCAGGCGTGCCGGTGATGTTCACCTGGGTGTCGATCACGCGGTTGTTGAGCAGTTCCTCGGCAAAATAGCCCTTGCAGTATGCAGTCCTCGCCCCCTTTGCGTCCCGGGCGAAGTTGACCTCGCGGATCACGCCGAGATCCGTCCGGTCGCTCCGGTAGAGGTAGCGGCCGGTGTTCATGAGCTCAAAGAACTCGGCGGGAGTGTATAACTCGAAGAGACCGGGGGCGTAGTACCTCCGGTCCCAGATCATTGTGTTGAACACGCTGACGATGCCCAGCGTGTCAAAATTTTCATCGAGTATGATTAAATTCATAGGCTACACCCCCAGATACTTCGGCGTATAGAAGAGGTTGACGTCCAGGTTGGTGTAGTTCTCGTCTGCATCATACTCCAGATAATTGTCGCCCACGGCGAGCTTGAAGGGCTCGCTCTTGCGGTCGATGTGCTGGTAGTAGTTGACGCCGTTCAGCGTGATGACCTGGTGCCTGTCGTTCGTGTCGATCAGCAGGATGTCACCCTGCTGCATGACCACGTTGACCCTCATGTATTGGCCGGTGCCGGTGTTCGTGATCTTCGGGTTCGTTACTGATCCACGGGTGGCCACGAACTGGATCTGGACGCCTGTCGGAACGTCCCCATCGTTGGCCAGCACGACCTCCTTGTATAGTGTGCGGTAGCCCATCGTCATGCCGCCCAGCATCAGCCCTCTGGCTTCCTCCGGGTAGTCCAGCTTGTTCATGGCGCGGGTGCTGAGCACTCTCCAAGGGAAGGCGAAGAGCGCCGAGATGTTGGCCATGTTCTTGCCGAAGTTATCGACGTTGAGCATGTAGGGATCCGGGCAGAGTAGGTCCACCAGGATCCTCAGCTTGTTGTCCATGTTCCGGATCGTGGCGAAGGTCCAGCCCTCCAGCTCGTACTCGATGTTACGGCTCACGCCCATGTTGGTGATCAGGGCCTTGCCGGTGTACTTAGGGTTGAAGAACTGGATCACCTTGGCGCGGTTCTCCGGGTTGTTTTTGTCGCTCCTGAAGCTGGCCTCGATGTGGATGGGCCTCGGCTTGATCTTCTTGCCGTCAACGCTCGCCCCGTCAACCAGGGCGTTGTCTGATGTGCTGATGTCAAGCTCTGAGGACTCCAGGCCGGTCACTGCTGTGATGTCAATGTCCTCGCCTGGACCCATCCGGAGCGTCTTGCCGTTGCAGGTCAGCTCTATGGTTATTGTGTTTTTTGTCATTTCACACCTCCGACCATGTTCCGCAGCGCCTCGCGCTGTGCTTTGCTTACTTCGGACGGCGTAGCCACGGGCACGTTGTAGGTGTTCTCCTGCTCCACATGGTTGTCATTGTTGACGATCGTGCCGACTGTGGAGAGGGCTCTCAGGTTGGCCGGTCCGGCCGCGTTGAGTGTCAGCTGTCCAGCCGATGCCTGGATCGCCGTCTGCATCTCGCCGACCATCTTGGCCGCCTGGTCCTTCATGTCTCTGATGGCGCGAGGCATTGCGTCCTCGAAGCCTTCATTGATGCCTGGCGGAAGCCAGCGGCCGACCTCGTCCCGGAACTCCTTGGACGGGGATCCGATGCCCAGCGCGTTCTTGGCACTGTCCAGGAGGCTCGTGGCCAGGTTGCTGACCTTATTCTTCAGCCAGTCCCAGCCGGAGCTGATGCCGTTCCAGAGACCGCTCACGATGTCGCTGCCGATGCCCTTGATCTTGTCAGGCAGCGACTTCAGCCCGTTCACGACGGAGTCGAAGAGCTGCTTGGCCGCCTGTGCGCCCTTGCTGGCCAGATCTGAGCCCCAGGAGACGACCTTCGCGGCCGCGTTGCTGAGATACTCCCAGACCTTCCCCGGCAGCTGTGAGAGCGTGCTGGCGACCTTGCTGAGCATATTGCTGGCAGCGGTCGAAGCGTTGGAGACCATCTGCTGGCCCCAGCTGATGACCTTGTTCACGGCGTTGACCAGGTGCGTCCAGATCTTCCCCGGCAGTTCGGAGATGATGCTGTTCACCTTCGAGAGCATGTTGCTCATGGCCGTGGAGGCGTTGCTGAGCATCTGCTGGCCCCACGCGATCAGCTTGTTCACCGCATTGACCAGGTGCGTCCAGATTTTTCCGGGGAGCTCCTGCACGATCGAGTTGATCTTGCTGAGCATATTGGTCATGGCGGTGCTCGCGTTTGAGAGCATCTGCTGGCCCCACTGAACCAGTCGAGTGACCGTGTTGACCAGGTGCGTCCAGACCTTCCCAGGAAGCTCTTGTATTATGCTGTTGATCCTGCTCAGCATGTTGGTCATCGCCGTGGAGGCGTTGCTGAGCATCTGCTGGCCCCACTGGACCAGTCGGGTGACGGTATTCACCAGGAAGGTCCAGACCTTGCCCGGCAGCTGGCTGACGACCGTGCTGATCCTGCTCAGCATGTTGGTCATCGCTGTGCCCGCTGACTGGAGCATATTCTGGCCCCATTCCAGGAGCTTGCTCAGGGCGTTGGAGAAAATCTCCGCCATCTTGCCCGGCAGAGCGATCAGCGCGTTGATCACGCCCTCCACCAGGAAGTTGCCCTGCTCCTCCATCACCGTCGAAGGCGATGCTATACCGAAGAAGCTCTTGAAGGCGTCGAGGATAGCCCGGCCGATGTCCAGGATCGCCTGCCCGACGTTAGGCAGGGCGGAGATCAGGCCGTTGACGATGCCCTTCACCAGGTCCACACCGGCCTGGAGGAGCTTCGGGATCTGCTTGATCAGTGACGTGACCATGTAGGCCACGAGCTTCACGATTGCAGGCAGGAGCTTCGGGAGCGCCTTGCCGATGCCCTGCACCAGGGCGGTGATGATCCGGCCAGCCGTCTCCAGGAAGCGGCCGGTGCCGTTGCCGTCGATGAAGCTGGTGATCTTCTCGACGATCTTGTCCGCCGCGCCCTCCCAGTCGAAGTTCTCCAGCTTTTCGGCCGCGCTCTCCATCATGCCGAGGATCGCGTCGCCGACTCCGGCCAGGCCGTTCTCGCTGAAGCCCTTCTGGATCTCCGCCAGCGCTCCGGCAGCCGCGTCGGCTGCATCGGCCAGCGGTCCCGCTGCCATGCTGTAGAGGCTGGTGGCGATGTTGCTCAGGCTGGTCTTGATCTGCTGGCTCTTGAACTCCAGCGTGTCGCTCACCTTGGCGTAGGCGTCACCGACGACGTCGGCGTCCGTTCCCATCTGCTCCAGGTTGCTGTGAAAGACCTCGCCCTCCTGGGTGAAGATCGACATGGCCGCCTTGCCTGCCTCGATCGAACTGAACATGTCGACCATAGACACGCCGGAGGCGTCTGCCGATGCCTGCATCATCCCCAGCACTTCGTCCAGGGTCGCGCCCGCGTCCATCATCTCGTTGAAGGACATGCCCGCGTACTTGCTGCCCTCGGCAGCCTTTTCGAGGTTCTTGGCGGCGACCGTGCCGTTCTTGCCCAGCTCAGCGATCAAGCTGTTCAGCTGAGTGGTGGCCTGTGCTGTAGGAGTACCCTGTGCCGTCATAGTGGCCAGGGAGGCGCCGACCTGTTCAAACGATACACCGAAGGCGGCAGCGGTCGGCGTGACCTGTGCCAGGCTCGCGCCCAGCTCGCCCACGGTGGTGATGCCGAGGTTCTGGGTCTGGATCAGGACCTTCTGGACCTTGTCCAGGGACTCCTCGCCGCTCATGCCGTAGGCGTTCATCGTCTTGGCAGTAGCCGAGAGGGCCGTGTCCACGTCAGTGAAGCCAGCAGCGGCCAGCTTCGCGGACTTCTCCAGTGTGAAGCCGAGATCCTCAGCAGGTACGGAAGCGGACAGCGCGGAGTAGGCTGCCTCAGCCAGGCCGTCAGCGGCCAGGCCGGTCGCAGAGGACAGATCCAGGATCGTGTTCGAGAGCTTCCCGAACTCCTCGTCCGTTCCGGTGAAGAGCGTGGAGACTTTCGCCATGGATGTCTCGAAGGACATGCCAGAGTTCAAGGCCTCCTTGCCCAGGTTGACGACGGCGTCCACGGCCTTCGTCATAAGATTGCCAGCGAACACGCCCAGCGCGTTCTTGGCGACGCTGCCGAGCGAGCTGGTGCTTTTCTCCAGCCCGCTCGTGTCCAGCGAAGTATCAAATTTTAGGGTTCCGTCTGATGCCATGACTCTCTTCCTCCATTCAATAGGGCGGAGGGGTTGCCTCCGTTCATAAGCAGAGCAGAGAGGTCACTTTCGAGCTGTTGTCTGTCCTCAGATTGAGGGAGCCTGTATATGCGCTTCATGCGCTGATAATGTTGTTTTTGCTCCTTCGGCAATTTGGCCGGGATCTTCATGGTCCGGTAGCCGATGATCTTCATGATCTGGGTGTCCTCGGGCAGTGCCCGGAACAGAGCTCGAAACTGCCACCAGTGGAGAGAATGGCGTGCCAGGTCTATCTTGTAGGCCTGAAGGAACGCGGCGTAGATATAGTCCGCGTCGTACTCATACGAGAAGGGCGGGTTGTCGTTTCCTCCGCCTTCTTCGGCGTCTTCTTCGGAGCCGGTCATCTCTTGCGGCTCCTCGCCGCAGCGGTAAAACCAGAAAAGACGGTCCAGCGCCTCCTGGATCACCTCGATCCCGTCAAAATACACGCCGGGGAAGTAAAGCCCCAGCGCCGTCTGGATCTTCTCGGTGTCCGAGAGGGTGACGTCCCGGATCATCTCCTCGAAGAGGATCCCGGTCCGGAAGCCGGTCTCGATCTTGACCGTCTGGCCGCCGATCTCGACGTCCTCAGGCAGGCCGTCGATCAGCAGGTTCAATGCTTATTCTTCTTTGCAGAGATGACCTGCTGGGCGCGTTCGCGCTGGAGCTGTGCGTTCTGGCGCTGGGTGTACTTGTTCGTGAAGTCGTTGAGCTTCTTCTTCTCACCCTGAGCCCAGTCTGTCAGCTCCTCCACGGCCTTCAGGTGGACCATGATGTTGTGCTCCGATCCCTGGAAGACCTTGGCGGCCGTGCCGGGTCCGAAGATGTCGTCGAAGTAGGTGTCGACCGTCGCGCACTGCTCCAGATAGCCCTCCGCCGCGCTGCTGTACTGCTTGTTGCGGCTGGCCATAGCTGTCGCCTGCATCTTCTTGGTCGCCTCTTCATACGGACCCACGAAGTCCGCGTCCATAAAATCGCCCTGAAGCGTTACGCCGTTGATGATGATGTCCATGTTTTTCCTCCTCTGGTCAGTGCTTAATTAAAATCAGAGCCCGGCCGCACTGTTGACCGGGCTCCGTCTGGCCACTTCCTGCCCGTGAGGTCAGTCGCGTGGTGCCAGCTGTTTGCTGTTGTGGTCCTTCTTAGGCGTCGAACTGGCCGGTGAAGGTTCCAGCCGTGAACTCCTTGGCCACGGTGTCGAACTTGCCCTGGATCGGATCGCCGACCGCGTGAAGCGTTCCGGAGATCTGGATCTTCTGGCCGCCTTCGCCCTCGATGTCGGAGACCTCGTTGGCCACGGTGAACTGGCGGGCCGTATACTCAGCAGACTGAGCCGAAGGTGTTCCGATCGGGTTGAACAGATCCACGCGGACGTAGGTCAGCTGAGCAGCGTCACCGGTCGCGTGGTCGCGCCCCATCTTGTAGAGCGCGTAGATCGCCTTCTGGGAAGGGATCAGCCTGGACTCATACGGGAACTCGGTCTCGTAGCCGGTGATGTCAGAGGAAGCTGTGACCTCGTTGATGTAGGTCTCGCTGTCCGTCTGAGCGTTGGGGCTCTCGTCCAGGGAAGTGAAGCCCGTGCCCATGAGCTCGTATTCGGTGCCAATCAGCGCATAGTCCGCGATGGCGTTCCTGAGCAGGGCGGCACGGGTAGCATCAAAAAGCTGAAGATTGAACTTTCTCATGTGCTTATGCCTCCTTGTGATAAATAAGTTCTAACTGTATCTGGTATCTGGCGTTCTGCATCGACTCGTCGAACAGATAGCCGGAAGACAGCACGGTCAGCTGTTCCGCGTGCATCCCTTCCGGGAGCTCCGGGAAGCTGCCAGCTGCGTCCTGGGCCTCGACCCATGCCGCGAAGTCCTCATAGAAGGAGCTGTTCGCGATGTTCTGGATCCGGTCCATCCCGTAGTATTCGCGGCTTCCGAAGTTGAACTGGTAGCGCCGGTCTGAGCTGCCGTCGATGTACGTCTCGATCACCGGGTTGAAGATCCCGGTCTCGATCGTGTACTCCTGAGGCTTATCGCCCAGGGCGTCCACCCTGAAGACTCCGTCCGCCAGAATAGGGCAGGCCTCAAAGAACTGAGCCACGCCCTCGATGATTGAATTGACCATCGCGCTCCTCCTTATGAGCTGATCAGCCGCAGGATCTGGTCCTTGTTGGCTGTCTTCATGCGCTCGAACCACATGCCGCCGCGCCTCGGGTCATAGCTCCGGGTCTGTGCGGTTCCGTAGTATTGGCGCCGTGCATACGGGGCGATGTACTTCACCTCGCCGGAGCCGATGACTGTGCCCAGCGTGCCGGATCTCTCCAGCGCTCCGGTCCGGAAGGGGACCAGGGGAGAGCAGAGCCGCAGCACTTCGCTGTCGATGATTTCCTGCTTCTTGCTGAGCACGCCGTTGATCCTCGGCAGCGCTCCGGCGTTCCAGGTGATCTTGACCGACCCGTTCTTCCCGGTCGCCGTTGCGTCTTGTAGGTTCTGTATAGGCTTAAATGCCATCATTCGCCTCCGATCCGCCAGTGCTGGACGGCCTTCGAGCCTCGGATCGTGTTGTCCGCGTATTCCTTCACCGTGATGACGTCCGCCAGGTTGGCCTTGGCCAGCTCTTTGAGAGCAGGCTCGGCGACCGGCTCGGTAAGCTCTGTCGCACATGCCAGGACGATGTCGCCCTTCTGGATCGTCCAGTGATCAGCGGCCTCCTCAGCGGTCAGAGCCTTGAAGGCCATCTCGCTGAGGTAGGTCTTGTCGTCCTGGACCTTGGCGTCGATCGGGATCCGGAGCTTGTAGGTGAGGCTCTCGGAGTGAGCTCCATCCGTAGAGTGGCTGGAGCTCCTCGACTCGAAGAACGAGGCGCCGGTGATGCAGGTCGGGAAGTAGACCTCCCGCCTGTCAGCGCCCAGGCGCTTGTTAAAGAGAGTTATCGCTGTTTGCACATACATCGCAGCACCCTCCCATCTTGACCTTCCGGCTGAGCCATCCGGTCGGCAGCAGGTAGAGCCTGATCGCCTCGTAGATCTTCTTCCGAAGGGCCTCCTCAGCGGTCTGGCCGTCCTGTGCTTCGGTCACATAGGTGACAGAGTAGCCGTCGTTGCTCTCGCTCTTCTTACCGGCAGCAGAGCCACCGGCAGCACTGGTCTGTTTTTCGTTGTTGTAGATCACCTCCGCAGCCGCGCACACCGCCAGCTTGACGTTGTCGTTCTCGACCGCGAAGATGTCGCCGTTCACATAGGTGAGGTAGCTGATGGCCGCCTCAGCCTTCGTCTCGGCCTTGGAGAAGTCAGCCTCCGGGATCATCGTCCCGAAGGTCTGACTGTAAAACTCGTAGCTAACGTAGCCCATCAGCTCGCCCTCCTTTCACTTAGGCAGTGAGAACGGCGAACGGGAAGCGCTGGTTCTTGTTGGTCTTCAGCGCGTTGATCGGGTTCGGGATCTCCCAGCCCAGTCTCATGACCGCACGGAGAGCGACCATGTCGTTCTGCATGAGGTTGTACGCGATCGTACCGTCCGTGTTCTGGACCACGCCCTCGGTGAAGAGCTTGAAGGTGATGTCCTGGCGGATGGAGTAGACCAGCTGGCTGAAGTCGCCGGAGACCATCAGAGCCGCCGTAGGATCCCAGGATCCGTTGCGCGGGAAGGTCATGGCAGAGCCGTCCAGGGTGTAGTTGCCCGCCTGCTGCATGGAAGCCAGGAACAGAGGACGCTCCTGCTGATCCTTCAGGCCGCGGAGCTTAGCTCTCATGCTGATGTCAGCCAGGTGGCCGGACACGAAGAAGCCGGACTCCTCAACCTTGGCGATCACGCCACCCTCGCCCATGATGACGTCGAAGAGGTCATTCTGGCCGAGTGCGACGGTCGCGCCCGCAGCGGTAGCGGAAGGCACGAGGCCCGCTCTCCAGTTGGTGGGCTTGCCGGTTCCGAAGAAGATGGCCTGGTCGATGACCTTGCCGAAGGCTTCCTGGATACGAGGACGAACCTCGCCCCAGATGTCGTAGTCGGCGTCGTCAAGGACTGCCTCAGGGATCGGAACGATGACAGCGACCTCCTCAGCGTAGAGGATCTTCTTGTCCCACTGCTGCTTGGTGGTCTTCTTCTGCTCGGTGTCACCGTCCACGAAGTACGCGATCGGAAGAGCATCGAGCACGGGGAGCTTGGTCTGCTTGCTGGTCATGTTGGCCAGGCGACGGCCCATAGAGAGGGCAGCAGACTGAGCCACGGCGCCCTGGATGATCTCGCGGGCGTTCTCCTCAGGAATGAGGGCCTCGGCGCCAGTTCTGTCGATGATCTGGGCGTCGGTGTCGAAAAGCTGAAGATTAAAGTACTTTCTCATTGTGTTATACCTCCATAATGTTGATCAGTATGTGCGCCTGATGGCCTTCCGGATGGCGTTGTTGATCGAGTCGTTGCCCTGCTGGCCGGAGCTTCCGCCCTGGCCGGAGCTGTCCGTCCCGGTCTTTACTCTGTACGAGCCACCCCCGGACGCCGTGAAGCGCGGGTTGTCTTTCAGGTACTTGGCGGCAGCCTTGTCGAAGTCGAGCTTGTCGTCCTCTTTCATGAGGGCGCCGATCTTGAACATGACATAGTCCAGATCCTCCTCGCGCACGCCCTTGGAGCGGAGCGCGTTGCTGTTCTTCAGTGCTGCCAGTTCGGCGAGCGCGTCGTCGCGCTCTTTGGTGATCTTGCTGGCGTCCGGCTTGCTGGCCGCCTGCTGGGCTTTATAGGCCGCGATGGCCTTGGACACTTCGTCCTCGCTCATGCCCTGCTGTTTGAAGTAGGACGCGAGGGCTGCCTTCTCGGCTCTCTGTGCCCTGGCGTTCGCGATCTCTTCCGCCTGCTGGAAGCTGTAGGAGCCGCCGCTGCCGTTTCCGTTGTTCCCGGCGCTTCCTGCCTGGCCGCCGTCACCAGTCCCGGCTGTTCCACCCTGGGCACTGCCAGAGCCGCTCTGACCGCCGTCGTCGAAGAGCTGAAGGTCGAAGTGTTTCTTGATCATGTTTCTATTCCTCCGTTTTTGTAGTGTGCGTGAACACGTTCCGGCTCATTAAGGCAGAGCTGTCCGGCCATAATTAAAGCGCCCGGGACGAGGGGGCGCTCAAATTATCGTGATTGTGTTCGGGTAGCTGTCCTGGATCCGGGTGATCCCGATGTACCAGGTGTCGATCAGGGCCTTGCCGATCTCGTTGGTGGTCATCCATACGATCCGGACGTTGCCAGGCTCCTCGACCGTCTCGATCCTCATGCCCGCGATGGCCTCCAGGCCTTCGATCAGGGTGAGGGTGAGAGCGGAGACCGCAGCGCAGACGATATTCTGGCCGGGCTCCGTGTTCTCCGGCCGGGGCGCGTGCCCATGGACCGTTATCGTGTGAAGATCCAGGTGGACCTTGATCATGTTGTGCCTCCCTTCTGGGCGGCGTCCATATCCGCCCGACGCTGCCGCTCGGCCTTCTCCCTGGCACGGTTGGCGGCCTTCTCGGCCTGCTCCATCTGCCACTTTGCGTATGCCTGAGGAGAGGGAGAGATCCGGCCACGGGTCCGGCCTGTGTAAATCCGCTCCGTCTGTTCTTCGAGGCCCATGGCAGCGCTGAAGCGCTTGTACTCGTCAAGCTGGGCCTGGTATTTGCACCGGGCTGTTAGGATGTCGTCCGGATCCGCGTCGCCCTTCCTGAGGAGCTGCACCTGCTCACGCCGGGCCCTCATGGCCGTCTCCATCTGCCGCTGCTTCTGGGTGGCCTCGTAGGTCGTGTACTCCTTGCCCCGGAACTTCTTCGGCGCGTTCTCCTTGGCGTTCATCTGATCCAGCCACTCGTCTGACCAGTTCCGCTGGCTCACGCCAGGGATGAACGGGTAGTAGTTGTGGCGGCAGTTCCAGCCGCAGAGACCCGGACCGGTGCCCAGGCCGCACTTGCTCGTCAGCTCTTCCTTGGTGTAGACCTTGCCCTGCCAGACCGTATGGGAGAGACGGGCGCCCGGGTGCCAGGAGACCTCGAAGAGGTTGGTGCCGAGGCGCTGGGCGTTCATGCTCGTGACCTGGCTGGCCAGCTGGCCGAAGCCGGTGAGCAGAGCGCGACGCGCTGCCACGTCGATCCGGTTGTGCCAGCCGCTCGCGTAGTCGATGCCCCAGTCTCCGCCGTTCTCGTTCTTGAAGACGTGGTCCGTCCTCAGCCCGGAGCTGGTCATCTGGGAGACCATGCGCCGGATCAGCGTGTTGTAGTCGTAGGCCCCGTTGGCCATGCCAGTGATGGCGTCGTCCAGGTAGCCGTTGTAGACGTCAGCCAGGGGCGTGAAGACCCTGCCGGAGCTGCCGCCCATGTCAATCATGAAGCCGGTGCTCTTGGTGATGTTGTAGAGCTCCGTGGTGGACTGATCCACCAGGGCGTCCGTGATCTGCTGGAGCTCCGGGTTCTGCTCGTAGGGGATGAAGTCCTTGCCGGTCTTCTCGTAGAGCTCCTTGTCGCGGGTGTACTCCCGCTCGATGACCTCCATGTAGAGGCGCCGGACCTCTTCCTCGTTCCCCTGGACGGCCCTCCGGATCATGGCCTCGATCTCCTGGTTGGTTGTGCCCAGGATCCGGAGGCGGTTGATCTGCCAGTCGGCTGAGTCGGTGATCGTCCCGGCCTTCTGGATCCTTCGGACGATGTCCTCCATGATCTCCATCTCCAGCTGCCGGTATTTCTTCTCGATGCCCTCAGCCAGCAGGCTGCTGTAGCTCTCGTCCATTGATTACATCAGGATCCCGCCAGACTGGTCCGGGATCTTGGTGGCCGCGATCTCCACGGTCTCCCCGTACCACTTGGCGCGGTATTCCTCCGGGCTCATGACGCCCATGGCCACGTCCTGGCGGTCTTCCTGTCTTTCTGTCTGCTTGTCTTCGATGATGGAGTCGTCGAAGTCGATGGTGATGTCGGTCTCCAGCACCAGGTCCGGCACGTTGGCCGTCTGGCCCAGGCGGATGATGCAGCGGATCAGATCCTTCAGCACGTCCTCCAGGATGATCTCGTGCTTGCAGATCGTCCGGTACATGTCGGAGTTCTCGCTGATCACCTGAGTGGCCGTTGCGACCGCGCCCCTCTCGAACCGGTAGTACTGGGTGCCGAAGCCGCACTTGAAGGAGAGGAGGTTGAGGTCGTTGTTGATGGCGTCCTCATGCTCCTGCACCCTGAGGCTCATGTTGACCTCGTGCATGGCTTCCTTGGTGTCCTTGAAGTAGTCCTCCGGCAGCTGGTAGAAGACGGAGTCGTCCGGATCGAAGACCTGGCCGCCGTTGGCGTCGGTCAGCATTTCCGGAGCGACGAAGATCCTCTTCCTGCCCATGGTGAACTCGTTCGCGTAGCTGTCGTACTCGATGTCGATCTTGGCCAGGACGTCGATGCTGTTGGCGAAGAGGCTGATCCCCATCGGGTTGCTGTCGTCCTCGTCGACATTGTTGGCGATGTTCAGCTTGTCGATCACGAACTGAGGCTGGTCGCTGCCAGTCTCGACTCTGGCAGCCAGTCCCTCGAAGTGCGGGATCTCGTTCCACTCCTCCGGCGTCAGCTCCCTGCCGGATCCGGAAGAGCAGAGGACGACCGTGTTCTCGATGACGTACTGGAAGCCCAGGTCCTCGCCGTTCTCACCCGTCCAGGGCTCCAGCTTGTGGTGCTGGAACTGGGCGTACTTCTTGCGCTTGTAGGTCTTCTCAAAGACGAAGATCACCTCCGTGACCCTGGAATTCTCCCAGGCTGTCGGGAAGATGTTCTTCGCCACGACGTAGTCCAGCTTCACCTCAGCAGAGACCACGCGGCCCTCTTCATCCAGGACCATGTTGGTGAGGTAGGGGACGTAGGCCACGGTCCCGCAGGCCGCCTTGCGCTCCTGGTACTCGTTGCCCTGCACGGTGAAGTTGGCGCCCTCCAGGACTCTCTCCACGAAGGCGTCCGTCGCCGGATCCTTGATCGTGATCTTGACCTTCTCGTTCAGGAGCAGGTCGCTGATGTCCTCGCAGATCTTCTTGGCCATGCCCAGGCTTTTCCGATGGCAGCGCTCGTAGTGGCTCGCGCCGTGGTAGATCCGGTACTGGTGGAACTTCTTCACGTTCGACCTGTACCAGCTGTCCCACATGTCGATCTTGCTGTAGAAGGAGCTGTCGAGGGTGTCGATGCCCTTCTTTTTGAAGTATTCAAAGATATTCATTTCAGATTATTCCCTCCGCTTCTTCGTTGTTCTCCTCCTCTTTGTCCTGCACCGGGAGGTAGTGCTTCAGCTTCGACCAGAGACCCATCACCAGGTAGCGGATCGCGTCCATGCAGTGGTCATTCTCCTTGACCGGCTTCTCCTGGCCTCGCTCGATGCTTTTCTTGTCGTATTCATAGAGCCCGAACTCGCGCCGGGCGTTCTCCTGCTTCGGGGAGATCGTGAGCATCCCAAAGGTGAGGAGCTTCTGCACCCTGGAGATCCCCAGGGCGACGTCGTTCTGTGCGTCCCGGAGCCGGACGCTGTAGCCGCAGCCCCGGACCGCTCGCTTGATCTCCTCCGCCAGGCCCGCAGCAGACGGGTCGATGAAGACGTAGAAGCTGTTGCAGCTGTACGCCTCGTGGAGATCGTCCAGGAAGGCCACGAAGTCCTCCGCGTACTTGCCGGGGCTCTTCTGTGTCCCGGACTCTCTGCCGCTGTGATAGTACTCCGCCAGGCCCTCCAGCCGGTGCTTGGTCATGTTGAGACCGGCCGCCTGGTAGGTGGTGGCGTTCTGCTGGCCGTAGTCGACGCCCACGCCGATCAGCGGGAAGGCTTCCTCCTTCGTCCTGGCGACGTTCTTGCCGCCGAACATGTAGTAGATCAGCTCGTCCACGCCGATCGAGAGGCCCAGCCAGAGCCAGCGCCACTGGCGCTCGTCGATCTGCCGCAGGATCTCGGCCGACTCCAGGAGCTTCCGGCCGATCCAGGCCTCCGGCACGTCTCTGTAGTCCACATGGACGTGGATGCAGTCGGGGCGCTGCTCCATCTTGCGGGTCCACTGGACGACCGGAGCGTTCGGGTTCTTGGGCGGGTTGTAGAGGTAGAGCATCTGGAAGCCTTCGTCGTTGCCTCTGATGAAGGTCGCCTCGATGTTCTGAAGCTCGTCCTCGCCTTCGCCCTGCTCGAAGAACTCGTTCACCTCGTCGATCATGACCAGCTTGATCGGCTTGCTCTCGTCGATGATGCCCTTGGTGTCGTCTATGTTGTCGGAGCCGGTGAAGTAGATCGTGTTCCCGTTCTCCAGGAACGTGACCTCCATCGGGCTCACGGTGATCTTGAAGAGGCGCTCGTCGAGGCCCAGCCTCTTGATCGCTCTCTTGATCTCTTTGTACACAGTCTTCCGGAGCTTGTTGTGGCGCTTCCGGATGACGACGGCGCTGCCGTCAACGTCCTGCACGGTCTTGAAGACCGTCTCGATCGCTGCCTCTGAGGACTTCGTCCCGGCTCGGCCAGAGGTCAGGATCTTGTGGGTGTGCTCTTCATCGTTGAACACGTCCCAGAACTTCGGAATGATCAGGTCACTGATCCGGATCTCGTTGCTTGGTGTCATTGATGATAGTCACCTTTTTGATCTCACCGGAGCCGCTGCCGAGCTTAGCCCGCAGAAGTTCGAGCCGGAGCTTCTGTTCCTCGGTGGCAGTGTCGCCGCGTTCCCGCAGCATCTCGGTGTATTGTTTGATCAGGCCCCGAAGGGTGTCCATCGCCCGCGCCTGGGCCTTCATGAAGTTGGCCTGCTTGTCCCAGGCCTCCTGCACCTCCCAGCGCTCGCCGCTGACGTTTCCGTCCTTTTCCTCGATCTTCTCGATCGTCTTGTCCTGTTGATCCTTGACGTAGGCGATCTTCTGGGCCCTCACGATGGCCGTGTAGGAGAAGCGGATCTGATCCCAGAGAAGATCCAGCGGATCAGCGTCCGCGATCTCCCCGAAGATCTCCAACGTCTCCTCCGGCAGGTATTTGTTGTAAAAGCCGAACTTCTCCGGCCCTCTGTTTTGCTTGGCGTTTTTATTGCCCGGTTGCCCGCCGCGTTTCCGAACGCTCGCTTTTTTCTTTTCCGAACGCTCGCTTTTCTTGCCGTCCCAGTCGTGGGTACATTTCCAGCGGCGGACCGTGCCCTCAGGAACTTCCAGCTTTGCCGCTATTTCCACGAGTTTGAGGCCTTGTCTGTATAGAGCCAGGGCCTCGTCCGCCTTCGCGTTCTTCGCCCTTGGCACGACCTCACCTCCTCGCTTTATTCGAGTTTTGGGAAAACGGAAGAGAGCAGGCGATCCTTCGCCTGCTCTCACACGTTCCACGCTATCATAATATCACGATTATTTTTGCAATGTTTGCCGACTTTGATCAGAAGTCCTCCAGCGCTCGCTCGTTCGCTTCCTGGATCCTCCGCTTGGCGGTCTCGAAGTACTGGCCATTGAGCTCGATGCCGATGAAGCGCCTACCGGTATTCATGCAAGCCACTCCAGTGCTGCCGGATCCCATGAAAGCATCCAGGACCAGCCCGTCTGCAGGTGCAATGGCCAGAAGACCCTCCAGCAGCTCGACCGGTTTCTCCGTCTGGTGCTGTCTCTGTTTTGGTGCCACGATCGGCACCCGGTACACGCCCGGCATGGCCTTGGTGCCCTTGGCGGCCTTCCAGTCGATCGGCATGTCGCCGTTGCTGGCCCAGACTATGTACTCGCAGTCGTTCCGGAAGCGTCCCGGCTGGTTCCTGCTGATGCCCTTGTCCCAGACGCAGATCCCGCGCCAGACCCAGCCCGCCATCTGGACGGCGTCGGTCATCGCGGGGAGGTTGCGCCAGTCCACGAACATCTCCAGGATCCCCCCCCTCCTTCGTTTTCTGTCTCAGCTCGCTGCACACCCATCGCATGAAGGCCGTGAAGCTCCGCTGGTCCATGTTGTCGCCGGAGAAGGGCGGGAGCTTGGCGGCTCCGTTGAAGTCGCTGTCCGTGTACTTGGCCGTGGTGCTGGCCTTCCTGTCTCCCGCATGAGTGCCTCCGGAGGAGTAGGGCGGATCCGCCAGCACCAGATCGATGCTGGCGGGCTCGATCTGTCTCAGGAGCTCCAGGCAGTCGCCTTGATATAGTTTGAAGTTATCCATCCAGCACCTCCCCCAGGTGTATGACACCTTGCTTCCGGAAGTAGTACGTCCTCCGGACGCTGTAGTTGATGATCTCAGCCACTTGGGCCATCGGCACCCGGCCGATGTAAAACTCCGCCAGGACGGTCTTCTCGTTGTCGTCCTCCAGGCGTTCTATGGCGTCGCCGATCTCGATGATCAGCAGGGCCTTCTCTTCTTTCAGCTGTTCGATCTGTGCCTCCAGATCGACCACTTTGGTGATTATCTCGCTGACCTTGTCGGCCGGTGTCGATTGCACCCTGTCGATGTCGTACCGGATCGCCCTGGCACCGAGACAGCTCCGCAGCTCCTCGCATCGCAGCTCTTTCCGCTTGATGGCGTACTCCTTCTTGCGGATCTGCATCAGGTAGTCAAAAGTGCTTTGTAGGTCCATAGGCGTGATCCCTCCCTTCCTTCAGCAGAGACTCCAGTGAGACCACGATCTTGTCGGTGGCCTGTGCATAGCCCAGCTCCCTGTTGGCTCCTCTGCTGTTTTCCCAGCCCGGCAGCTGGATCAGGTAGTCAGCCTTCGAGAGCAGGAGCATGTCGATCTCCATGATCTGGTCGTAGCTCAGCTCCTCGATCGGGACGACCTGAGAGAGCGCGGCCGGATTGATGACGTCATAGCCCATGCGCGTGAGCTGTTTCGCTGACCAGGCGAACTGCTTCTTGTAGTCAGGGTTGCCTGTTATTGGCCCGCTTAAATATCCGATCATTTATATTTCCTCCCCGTTTTCTGATCCTTCAGGTAGATCCTGTTCGTTATCTCGTAACCGGCCAGAGCCGCCACGGCTTTGATCGTTCTGATCAGCTCGCTGACCTGCTCCGGCGCTTTGTCGGCCCTCTTGATGGCCTTGTCGGCCGTTGGGTCTGGATAGCCTTCCGCGTTCACTTGGCCCTCCTCTCTTTGAGTGCTGCCAGAAGGGCCGCCTGGCTTGTGTCTTTGTTCTGTAGTGCTGCCATGACCTCCTCGTCCGCTGTCCCCTCAGCGATCAGGTGGTGGATGATCACCGGCTTCTCCTGGCCCTGCCGGTAAAGTCTGGCGTTTGCCTGCTGGTAAAGCTCCAGGCTCCAGGTGAGCCCGTACCACACGATCACATGGCCGCCCTCCTGAAGGTTGAGGCCATAGCCAACGCTGGCAGGGTGAGCCAGTAGCACCTGGACCTTCCCGGCGTTCCAGTCCTCGATGTCCTGCTCGTTCTCCAGGATCCTCGCGCCTTTGATCTTGCCCTGGATGGACGCGAGGTCGTGCTTGTAACTGTAGAAGACCAGGACCGGGCTGTCTGTCGTGTCGATGATCTCAGCCAGGGCCTCCAGTTTCGCCTCGTGGATCTTCACGACCTTGCCGTCGTTCGCATAGACGCTGCCGTTCGCTATCTGGAGGAGCTTGGTCATGACGGCCGCCGCGTTCAGCGCCGCGATGTCGTCGTCCTCGATCTGGAGGAGCTGGTCGCGCTCCATGCGCTTGTAGGCCTCCATCTCCTCAGGAGAGAGCTGCACCGGGATCACGTTGTCGATCCTCTTGGGCAGTGTCAGGTAGTCGGCCGCGCTCATGCTGATGCAGATGTCGCTGATCTTGTCCTCGATCTCTTTCTGGGCGTTCCGGAAGGGCTCCCACTTATAGACGACGTAGCCGTTCCGCGCCCCCGGCCGGAAGTACTTCTCGCGGTACGCTCCCAGCGTATTGCCCAGGCGTTCGCCCCGGTCCAGCAGATAGACCTCAGCCCAGAGATCCATCAGCCCGTTGGGTGAGGGCGTGCCGGTGAGACCGACGACCCTGTTCACGAAGGGCATGGCCTTCCGAAGTGCCCGGAAGCGTTTGGCCTGGGGGTTCTTGAAGCTGGAGAGCTCGTCGATCACGATCATGTCGAACGGCCAGCCCTTCCGGAGTCCCTGGTAGTAGTTGATCAACCAGATCACGTTGTCCCGGCCGATCACATAGATGTCGGCGTCTGCTCTCAGTGCCCGGATCCGTTGCTGCTCATTGCCCAGCACCTTCGAGATCCGGAGGTCTTTCAGGTGGTCCCACTTGGCATGCTCCCTTGTCCATGTGTCCTCGGCCACTCGCTTCGGGGCGATGACCAGGACGCGGGAGACCTCGAAGCGGTCATACATGAGCTCCTGGATCGCCGTCATCGTGATGACGGTCTTGCCCAGACCCATGTCCAGAAAGAGACCGATCTTCGGGGTGCTGATCACCAGATCAGTCGCCCGCTTCTGGTAGTCATGCGCTTGGTACTGCATCCTGCACCTCCTCGATGAAGGCCCTGGCCTCGTCCATCCCTCTGATCGTTCGGACCTGACAGCCCAGCGCGTCGAGCCGGTCCTGTTGCCATGTCTGGAGAGGCGTGAGCCGCCCCCTGTCAGTCTTCAGCTCGATGAAGTAGATCAGCCCACCAGGAAGAACGGCGAGACGATCGGGCACGCCATCGTTCCCAGGGCTGGTAAACTTGAAGGCCTGGCCGCCCATGACCTCGATCTGGTGCCGCAGCCATTTTTCTATATCTCGTTCTCTCATGTGTGCCTCCTGTGACAAGCGCGAAAAAAGTGGCCGTCTTTATACGCGTATTACGCGCACGGGCTCTCACGGGTGCCTTTTTCGCGTGTGTATAGTCAAAAATAAATAAATATAAAGAATGAATTGTCACATTGTCCCATGCTCCGTGGTTTTCCCTTATTTCTTGCGGCTTCCGCCCCTGTGACAGAAGCCAAGACAATAGCGGGACAATTTCACCTGTCACGCCTTCCGGCGTTTTTGGCCGTGTGACAACATGCCCGTGTGACAGCTCTCATTGTGACGACTTCCTTGTGTACGGCCGTTGCTGTCCATAGCCCTCAATTCGCTCTCTTTTGCCGGTTCTTTCCCATTCGGGGATCCTTGCCATGATGGCCGTGATCTCGTAGCCGTCCTGGTGCCTCCAGGCGTTTCTTGGCCGCCCGAAGCACTCCACGAAGATCTCCTTCGTGCTGATGACGGTTCTCTGCATGGTGCCTTTTTGCTGTTTCGGATCCAGGACGTCGCGCTGCTGGAAATAGTCCACGCGCTGGCTGATGTCCCAGCTGTACCAGTCCTCCGGCAGCAGGGTGTTGAGGTACTCGATGACCTCGCCCTCGCGGTCGTCATATTCGAGCGCCGCCTGTTGAGCCTTGGCCGCTTCCTTCTCCATCTCAGCATCGAGGAAGCTGTCCTCGCCGCCTGCCTGGTAGAGCAGGGCCTCCGCCCATATCTGTGCCCGGGTCTCCTCGGTCATGTCCCAGACTGAGAGCTTGCCGCCCTCGACTGTCACGGGCCAGAAGCGCCGGTTGCCGGTGGTGTCTCTGAGGAAGCCGGTGGTGCTGTTGGTCGTGCCGCAGATGATCGCGGTCCTTGGATGTCTCTCGACCACTCGACCGTAGGCCGCCCGGTACTCGTCCACCTGGCGGCTGATGAAGCCCTTCATGATGTCCACGTCGGCCTTGCGGGTGCCCTGCATCTCGCCGATCTCCATGATCCAGACGCCCTGGAGCTTTTCCGCCGCCGTTTTGTCTCTTGTGTCCGCCAGGCTCAGGCTGTCGCTGAACCAGCGGCCGCCCAGCTTTCGGAGCAGGGTGCTCTTGCCGATGCCCGGCTTGCCGTCCAGGACCAGCACGGTGTCGAACTTGCAGCCGGGCTCCAGCACGCGCTGGATCGCGCCGATCAGGGTCTTCCTGGTGACGGCCCGGACGTAGGGCGTGTCCTCCGCGCCCAGGTAGTCCACCAGCAGGGTGTCCACTCTTGGCACGCCGTCCCACTCCGGCAGCTCTCTCAGGTAGTCCCGCAGCGGGTTGAAGCGGCGCTGGTCGGTGACGACTGTCAGCGCCTTGGTGAACTTGTTCTCCGGGAACTGGACGCCGTACTGATCGGCCACCCAGCTGTAGAGCTGGGCGTCGTCCGCGTCCCTCCAGTATTTGTTCGGGCGCTTCCAGGGGAGGCTGCCCTTGACCTCGACGGCTCCGGAGAGCTCGTTGAAGCGGATCCCCTGGAGCGCGGGGTGGTTCTGTAGGATCAGGATCGCGTTGGTGATGTTGGAGCGAACGGCTCCTTCTTCCGTCCGGCTGAGCTTTGCCTCCCAGTCGTCGTTGTCTTCCGGAATGGGCTCGTTGCTGAAGTCCAGCTTCGCGTTGGCGTGGTCATCCTTGGCGAGCGTGAGGCTCGTGTCTGGATCCTCCGTTGCGAACGTGGCCATCGCCTTGTAGCTCTCGGTGTCCCTGCCGCTCTTGCCCTCGCTGCCTTCATCCAGGTGGCTGAACTTGTGGATCCGGACCAGGTCGAAGGCGTTGCAGAGCTGGCCGCCTGCCGGATCCGTGCTATGGTTTGAATAGGCGAAGACTTCGCCGTCATAGACCACAAGGCCGGCTGCCGTGGAGCCTGCCGCGTAGGTGTAGCGGTCCGGCTTGGCCGTCTGGGTGTAGATGTCCGGCAGGAACTTGGCGATCGCTTCCGGGATCGTGTAGGTCCGGCAGAAAGCGCCGACGATGCCCTTCTTCGCGAGCGGGTCGCCCTGTTTGTCCGCCTGGCGCTTCCGGATGTCCGTCATCCTGGAGGAGTACGGCCAGAAGCTCGTGTCCGTCCAGTCCGGGTACTCGGCCAGCACGCTGTCGGCCTTCAGGAAGGGGGCGTCGTAGAATTTGAAGAACGGCTCGACGCCGGTGCTGTTGCTTGGCCAGTACATGAGGCGCGTCGGCTGGAAGGTCGAGTCGTCGAAGAAGTCGATGCCGATCTTCTCGGCGATCTTCCTGGCGATGGCCTCGTATTCGTCCGGCGTGACCTCACGATCCAGCGGCATGATCAGACGGTAGCGCGGGGTGCTCTTGGAGTGCTTGTGCGTCGAGTAGACCGCCATCGCGCCGGTGATCTCCAGGTTGTTCATGAGGTTGTCCCAGAAGTCAGCGGGAGGGAAGTCCAGGTCCAGGGTGAGGATCTGGCGGGCCATGACGTTGCCGGTCTTCCGGCGTCCTTCTTTCAGGTGCCCGCCAACGAAGCCGCCGATGTCCTTGATCCGGTCCTGCTGCTCCTTCGACATCTTCATGTACTCGGCGTGGGTCTCCGGGGTCTCCACGGACTTCGAGAGCTTCAGGAGCAGGGCGGACCAGAGGATGGTCTTGTTCTTCCATGCCGTCTCGAAGCGGCTCTTGCCCATGGAGATCAGGAGCTCGCCGTTGTTCTGTATCTGTAAGTGGTGGTCGGCCAGTCTGATGACCTCGGCCGTGTTCGTTCTATTTGCCATAATCCGCGACCTCCGCGTTCTTCTTCAGCTTCTTGGCTTGGTTCTCCGCGCTGACGAACTGCCGCTGATAGTCACGGTAGGCGGAGAGCAGAGATCGCTGCTCCTCCTTTTTGTTCTTCAGCTGTGCCTTCAGCTCTTTGAGCTGGCTCCGGTAGCCCTGGCCCCCTCTCTTAGAGCAGAAGGTCTTGATGTACTTCTGCATGGCGTCGATCTGGCCGGTGAGTCTGTCGATCTCCGGCTGGAGTTCTGTCGCTTTTGTGTGATACTCCACAGCCTTGTTGGCCAGATTTTTCCGCCCATCCAGAAGATCAGAGGCACGTCGACCGCAGTGCTGGACGATGGTGGCCCGCAGCTCGTCCCGGTGTTCGTCTTCGTCGACCATTTTGAGCAGCTTCCGGAGTCGGGTTGCGTCGGTCGGGAAGAACTTGTCCAGCACGATGGTCGCGTGACCTCTGCCTTCATTGAATGAAAAGGAAATAATTGTATTATTTTCCATCGGTTCCTCCTTGCTTGTTTATAGGTAGATCCCCGGGGGCGCAGGGCCCCCGGGATTGATGATCAGTTGATAAGGAAAGCCGGGCGGACGCCGAGGGAGTTCGAGGCGCCCCAGCCGTCGGCATAGCCATGGCTGGTGACGTCGCAGAAATTCGGCGCCAAGCCTTTCCTCTTATTCTGGAGCCAGCCCCACTCCCAGGAGTTCTTCCGGAAGGCGATCCTGTTCTTCCTGTCCTTCATGAGTGGCCACTGTTCGCAGTCGTCCGGCTCGAAGTACTCCACGTCCTCCTGGCCGAAGATCTCACCGTGGAAGGGGATCCGCAGCAGGTCGCCGTTGTCAAACGGGACCATCCTGTCGCCCCAGTCGTTGAAGATGTCCAGGATCTCCGTGCTCCTGAGCGTGTCCCTGAGGTCGCTCTCGTCATAGCCGCCCTTGTTGGTGTTCTTCCGGTTCATCGGGTAGGCTTCGTCGAGATACTGATCCAGCAGGAAGAGGGCGCCTTTTGTCGTGATGGCCTGGCAGGTGGCCGTGTAGTGCTTGATGGCGATCTGGTCGCCGATCTGGATCTCGTTGGTCTTTGTGCTGGTAGGTCTCACGACCTCGATCTCTCTGGTGCTCTCGTAGATTTCCATTTTTGTGTGTCCTCCTTAGTCTTTTTTATAGAATGGTGTTTCGTAAGTGTCGCCTTTTAGCGGCAGCCCCGGCGCCCAGTCGATGGGCTGGCCCATGATCTCGTTGATCACGGCCGGGGCTTCGGTGTCATCGTTCGACACGTCGACGATCATCTCGTCATGGACGTGCATCACGATCTTGTAGCCCTTGGCGCTGACTCTCGTCATGGCCACGGCCAGGCAGTCCCTTGCGGTGGCTTGGACGATGTTCTCGACCAGCTTCCCGCCATAGGTCTCGGTCTCTCCCCACTGCTTTGTCTCCTGGTTCACGCCCATGTAGACGATGTGGTCGCGGCCGTCTCTGGGGTCCAGCTTCAGCCTGGTGTCCCAGTAGCAGAGCTTCCGGCCGCTTGGCAATTTGATGAAGAGGTTGCCGTTGATGTAGCTGAAGGCGATGCCGTGAGCGATCCGGACAGTCCGGTGCTCCTCGATCGCGGTCTTGGCGGCCAGCTCGCACGTCCTCCAGAGCTTCGGGATCTTCGGGTTGGCAGCTCTCCAGGCGTCCACGACGGCCTGAAGCTCCTCCTCCGGGATCGTCCCGCCCTTGTCCATGCGCTTCATGGCTCCGATGCCTCCCTGGTAGCCGCAGGCCAGCTCGGCGACCTTGCCCTTCTGCCTGAGGTGGCCGTTCTCGCCGTGCTTGACGACCGGCACTTTATACATCTGGCTGGCCGTTTCGCAGTAGATGTCCTTCCCAGCTCGGAAGGCTTCCAGCCTCCACTCCTCGCCACTGATCCAGCTGATCACCCTGGCCTCGATCGCCGCGAAGTCTGAGACAACGAAGCGGCAGCCGTCCGATGGGATGAAGGCCGTCCGGATCAGCTCGGAGAAGACGAAGGCCGTCTCTCCGAAAAGCGTCTGCATGGTGTCGAAGTCACCGGCAGCGGCCAGCTCACGCGCCAGATTGAGATCCGGCAGGCTGTTCTTGGCCAGGTTGTGTGTCTGCACCAGGCGGCCCGCCCAGCGCCCGGAGCGGTTGGCTCCGTAGAACTGGAGGATCCCGCGAAGGCGATGATCCTGGCAGACCGCTGTCAGCATCGTGCTGTACTTGGCCACGCTGGTCTTGCCCAGGGCCGTCCGGATCTCCAGCATCCTCCGGACGTTCTCCGGAAGATCTCCGGCGAGCGCTTCCGCGATCGTGTCCTTCGTGACGCTTGTCATCGCGACGCCCTGGCTGGCCAGCCATTTCTTCAGCTGGGCCAGGCTGTTCGGGTTTGCCAGGCCGGTGATGGTCTGGGCTTCTTCTTGTAGTTCCTGGCGTCGCTGGTTGTCATACTCGACGATCTTTTCGACCATCGGGATGTCCAGTTTCACGCCGTTGTCGTTCATGTGCTGATCCAGGGACCAGAGCGCCTGCTCCTCGTCCGGGATCTTATAGGTCGCCAGCTTCTTCAGGATCTCCTGCTCCGTGACGACGTCCTGCCGGTTGTACGCGATGAAGAGCTTCCACTTCTCCGGATCGTGTGCCGGGAGGTTGCGTGTCCGCTGCCCGTTCGTCCTTGTAGGCTTGCAGGGCTTAGAGAAGAACTGGATCAGGGCCTTGCCCTGGGGGTCCTTCAGCTTGTCCT
The DNA here is from genome assembly GCA_017470325.1 of Oscillospiraceae bacterium. The sequence continues at coordinate 31,904 of JAFUES010000030.1, read as the reverse complement.
CTGGAAGGCCCAGCGCCATGCCCGCGTCTGCCAGGTTGCCTGGCAGGCCCATCGTGAGGGCCTTGATCATCGTGCAGCGCCATTCTTCCGGAGGCATGGCCGCGCCGGTCCACTTGGCCAGGCACGTCCGCTCGAAGTTCGCGTTGAAGGCTGTCTTGACGATGGACGGGTCCGTGAGCGCCTGGTGGAAGTCGTAGAGCTCCTCGTCGAAGTCCCGGTCGATCGTCATGGTGTCGATCACATGGACCTCGTCCTCGTCGTCGTACTTGTAGCCGATCAGCAGGATGTCGAAGTCGGGCGCCTCCGTGTAGGCGTAGACGCCCGCCTTGGCCAGATCCACGGAGCTGTAGGTCTCGATGTCTATGCCCATAACTCTGTGCATCTGTCTCCTCCTTCCTTAGAAGTCCTCGTCGTCATCCTCGAAGCCGTCGCCGAAGTCAGACTCGGCAGAGGCACGAGCAGCGCCCAGACGGGTGTCGTCTTTGAGCTTCTGGATGTTGTTGAGACCGACGCCCACGCCCTTGTTGCCGTTGGTGTTGAAGGCGTAGAAGTTGATGGAGGCGCGGCCCCAGCAGCCGGAGTAGACCTCGTCCGGGTCGAGGATCTCGTTCAGATCCTTGTCCACGATGCCGGGCTTCTGGGTGCTGTTGGCGTTGAGGAAGTACATGTCCTCATACTCAGGGGCCTCGCTGGCTCTCTCGTCGTCTCCGTCGCGGAGCGGGAGCTTCAGGTTCGCGGGCTTCTTGCCGCCCCACTTGGAGGCGATGCCCTCCTGGACGGCCTCGTCGATGGCCGCCTTGATCTTCTTGATCGTGGCCTTGTCTTCCTTCGGGATCAGCAGGCACACGCTGTACTTGGCGTCCTGCCCGGCCTGGAAGGCGCGGCTCTTGAAGATGTTCACATAGCTGAAACGTACTTTTCCGGTGATGACTTTGGTGCTCATAGTTTTATTTCCTCCTTGTTAATTGAACGGGAGCGCCTCAGGCTCCTCGTTGTTTGTGGTGTTGTCGTCGAAGTCGGCCTTCGCCGCCTCTGTGGTGTTGATAGCTTCGCGCTTGTCGCTCTCCGGGACCAGGACGGGCTTGCCTGCCGGTTTGACCAGGAGGTCGCCCAGGGTCGTCGTGAGCTTCTTCTTGCCGACGATCTTTTCCATGGCGGTGATGCCGTAGAGCTTGCGCTCGTAGAGCATGGCCTCGTCGTAGCCAGCGGCCACGAGCTTCTCGGCCACTTTGAGGTCGTCTGCGTATTTGCGGATGGATCGACCCTCGACCAGCTTCCAGCCGTCGAAGTGTTTCCCGGCGAGCGCCTGCTCCAGCGCCCAGGCCTGGATGTCTTCGGTCCACTTCTTGACCTGCTCGGCCCTTGTCAGGACTTCGCCGATCTCCTCGTCGGTGAGGAGCGGGGGAGCTTTGAACTCGTCCTTCGCGATCTCCAGGTTGTACTCGGCACGCTTCCGGCAGATTGCCTTCGCCGGGCACCAGCGGCACCAGTCGCCGCAGGCCATGTAGTCGGTGCCATTGATCGCCATGAGGGCGCGGGGCTTGACGTCTTCTTCAGCCCAGAGCAGCAGCTCACTGAGCGCCAGCTCCTCGGTGCTGACATGATCGAGGCGGGGCTGGATGATCGTCTCCTTGACCTGGTCGAAGTCGTAGAGATCGCCGAAGAGGGCGGAAGCGCCCAGACCGTAGAGCCTCAGCTGAGGGTTGTGGATCGCGCTGACCTTGACGCCCTTGCCATACTTCAGGTCGATGACCTCGATCGTGTGGCCGCCGATGACGACCGCGTCGGACGTCCCGAAAGACTCCGGCACCCATCTGTCAAGACTGAAGTGCTGCTCGATCAGGAGCTCGGCGTCTGCTCCGGCCGCTGCCAGGTGTTCCATGACCGTGTCAGCGTAGAAGTCGGTGGCCTCGTCCATCTCTCCGCACCAGTACTCGCTCTCCTGGAGCTTTGCCAGCTCCTTCTCGTACTGCTTCGGGGTGATCTCCCCGATGTTTCTCCGGAGCTTCAGCTCCGCGGCCGCGTGGGCCAGTGTGCCTTCGTCCGCGTATGTACTCGAACCAGGCGGGGGAAGCTGGTCGGCCAGTGCGACGGAGCCGGGGCAGTTGATCCACCTCTCCGCGCTGCTGGGCGGCAGCTTTGCGTGTTTACTCGGCATTGAGGGCCTCCTTTGCTTTGTCCATGAGAGCCGGGAGATCAGAGAGGGCCACGTCGGTCAGTTTCTCGACGCCGAAGCCCTTGATCAGCTCGCTGGCCAGGTTCTTGCCGACCTTTTTGTTGAGCTGTGCCAGGGTCTTGCGGACCTCCACACGGAAGTCCTCGGAGACTTCGGCAGCAGGAGCCTCGTCCGGCTGGCTGGCTTCCTCTTCCTGAGGCTTTTCCGCCTTCTTCGGGTTCTTCTTAGGCTTCGGCTCTTCGTCGCTCTGAGGGGCTTCTGTGGCCTTCTGAGCGGGTGCCGTTATCGGCAGGCCGGTGATGTGCTTCTGGAACTCTTCCAGAGTGTCAAACGTGACTGTGATTTTCATTTGTGCATGTCCTCCTTTAGTGGTATAATGTTAAGTGTGTCCTTGGGCTCTGACTTCGGTTAGGGCCCTTTTTTCATGGCCATGGGCATGAGCTTCACCTCCTTTACAGTTTGCCGTGGCGGTTCCGGAGCTCGAAGGTGAGATCCTGAACCAGCAGGGCGTACTCGGATGGGCCAGCCTCGCCTCTCAGGTAGGCGTCGGCTCTGCTGTCTCCGTTGTAGGTCATCAGCACCCAGTAGAGATCCGCGTGCTGCTCGAAGAGCTCCCGGAGGTAGTCGGCCGCGACCATCATGTTCGGCCCGGCCTCCCAGATCTGTGCGTCTGATACTCCCAGGCGCTCCATCCGGTCTCCGTGCCAGTAGGTGCTGACCTGCATCAGGCCATAGCAGCCGCCGTTGACGGCCTGGGTGTCGTAGGTGCTCTCATAGAAGGCGATGGCCTCCAGAAACTCCGGCTCGAAGTCGTAAGCATCAGCCGCAGCGGCGGCAGCCTCCTCGATCTCGTCCGGGATGTCCGGATCGTTGTACGGCTCCGGCTCGTAGGTGATCACCGTCTCCGGCTCGGGATCCGGCGCGACCTGGGCGTGATAGGTCATTGTCACGGCTTTCGGCTCAGATTGTAATGAGGCGGCAGTCCGGTGTTGCTGTACGCTGTGAACGTGTCCCAGGCCTGCCAGCAGTCCGATCAGACAGCCGAGGGCCAGGCTGATCAGGTTCTCTTTGCGGGTGTGTTTTCTGTGCATGTGTGTCCTCCATGTTCTTCCGGATCGCGTCATAGGCGGCCATTGCCAGCATCGTGAGATCCGGAGCTGTGTTTGTTCGTGCCATGTGCGTCCTCCTATCGTAGAAAATTTTTCTACCTTTAGCTTAAAAAAATAAGGGCCTGCTCCTCAGCCGTTTCGATGCCGAGGATCTCGCTGAGCTTTTTGATCTCGGACGGCTTGAACTGTGTCTGGTTCTCGATCTTCATGGTCAGCGCTTTGGGAGAGATCCGGAGCTGGCTGGCGATGTAGTTGAGCTTCAGGCCGCTGGCGTCGATCTTCTCGCGGAGCAGCTTCGTGTTGGTCATGGGGTGCCTCCTCTCTTTCGTTTTCGTTTCTTGGCCTGAGTCACGGCCATCTTGATGTCCGCGATCTTGTTGGCGGCCAGAGCACTCTCGCGGTCATAGCCGTGGATGTGGTGCCTGTTCTTGACGCCGTGCTGGGCCTTGGTCTCCAGGATCAGGTTGTCGATCCTCCAGTCGGTCGTGTCACCGTTTGCGAATGTTACCATGCAGCCATCCGGCACCGGGCCGTTGTGCTTTTCCCACTCGACGACGTGCTTCATTCTCCAGACGTTGGGCTGTTCGACTTTCTGCCAGTAGTAGGGCTTGCTCCCTGGCCGGTCTTTGTGGTCATGCCTCAGCCGGATCGTGCCGACCGGCGTCCCGCCATTGTGGGGTAGGTGGCCGGGCTTGTACTGTGTCTTCCGGCTCGCTGCCTGCCCTTCGGGGCTCATGTACTCGTCCCAGGTCTTCCCCTTGTTCGCCGGTTCCTGTCCCTTCTCGAAGCGTCCCGTGAGGCCGCTGTTGAGGTGGTTCCGGGCGTAGTATGCCTTCATCTGGTCCTTGGTGAAGCTGGTGCCGAAGCGCTCGTTGACCAGGTCAGCCATGGCCTGGTGGCCGGTGCCCTCGATGTGCTCGCGGATGAAGGCGTCGATCTCCGGCGTCGTGATCCTGCTCTCCGGACGTTTGCGGCCCTTTCTTGGCGCGGCGTGGATCTTGTGCCGGGAGAACATTCCCTTCATCTGTTCATAGGTGAAGGCGGTGCCGAAGCGCTCATTGACATGCTCGCACATGTCCCGGATGCTTCCCTCGTGCCCGTGTTCCCGGACGAAGTCGGTGATCTCGTCCGGGTATTTCCAGATCTTCTTCGCCATCTATTTGCCGTCCCTCCAGAACTCTCTCATGGAGAGGCTGAGCAGCATCAGCATCAGCAGGATCCCGGCCATGCCGCCGATGATCAGCCCCGCCACGAAGATCATGATCTTGGTCATCTGTTCCTCCTTTACTTAGTCCCCCCCCCGTCTGGGTGCGTGCCTCCAGCATGACGGGGACCTGCTGGCGGCCGTTGTTGTAGCCATACTCGTCCATGTGGACCATGGTCTTGAAGGCGAGCTTGCCGTTCTCGATGATCTGGGTCGCGATCTTCGTCATGCCGTCCGCCCGCTTCAGCTCTCTGTCGAGCTGCTCGTCGGTGAGCTCCTCGTCATTGAGGCGCTCCAGCTGCTCGAAGAGGTGGTTGTTCAAGTCTTGCAGTGTGTTCTTCATAGGGCACCTCCTCAGCTGTTTGCACGGTCGCCGCGATTATAGACGACCATGGACGCGGTCTCTGTGATGGGGTTGTAGAGCCCGAAGTTCTCGACGCCATCGAAGCCCAGGATCTCCTTGGCGATATAGATCCGCGTCATCGTGGTGGAGCGGCCGCCCCTGACGTCCCAGAGCTCCTGGAGGAGCTTTTCGCAAGTGGCGCGGGTAGGCTCCATCTTGTTCATGTCGTAGTCAGTGAAGGCTTCCATGGCGGCCATGCGGCTCCAGTCACCCTTCAGCACTTCCTCCAGAATGTCCTCCATGTTCATCGGAGTGATCTCGATGTGGTAGATCGTTTTGACCTCCAGGCCGGTGATGTGGTAGTTCTTCATGTGTGTGTCCTCCTCGTTTTCTGGTTTCCGTGGTAGAAAATTTTTCTACCCTCAGATAGAATACCTCGCCGGAGAAAAGAAGTCAACAAAAATTTCTGAAAAAGTAGAAATATTTTTCTTGCCATGTTATAATGGCGCGGAGGAGGCGATCCCATGAGTGAATTAGGAAAGAAGATCAAGCTGAGGCGCGAAGAACTTGGCCTCAGCCAGGACGACCTTGCCCGGATGCTGGGCTATAAACACAAGAGCTCGATCAATAAGATCGAGCTGGGCGCTGCCGACGTGCCCCGGGCGAAGGTCCCGGCGTTCGCGAAGGCGCTGGGCATGACCGCGATCGAGTTCTCCGGATGGACGGAGGAGCGGAAGGCCCTCAGCTTCTCCTACTGCCTGGAGCAGCAGATGGGGATCCTCGGCTGGGTCGTCTTGTATGACGCGGACGGGAATGTGATCCTCACCCATGAGGGCGCAGAGTATGAGATAACAGAGGAAAACATGAAAGAACTGGAGAGCCGGATGGCTCTCTATTTAGACTTCCTTCTCGGAGATCTGGCGAAGAACTCCCGGAAGATTGGAGGGTAACAGATGTTATTTAATAATCAAAAGAAGCAGGAAGCCCAGATCCTCGCGCCCCAGCTCTTGAAGATCATCGAGGACAGCCGCCAGCTCGTCAACACGACGCTGAAGCCGGACGTGTTCTTCCTTCGCTATGAACTGCTGAAGGAGAAGTCCGCCCAGCTCCTGGAGCTGTCAAAGTATATCAAATTGAAGGGCACGCGCCCGGCCGATATGGTGGCCATGATCACGGAAAAAGAACACGCCGCGACGATGGACTTCCTGCATCGGTATTTTGAGAGCGTCGAGAGAGCCGCAGCGGAGAAGAAAACAGAAAAAGGAGCCCGCAGCCAGTTCGATCGCTTCTATCAGTCGCTCCAGCCATACTATTCCAGGATGGACGCGGAGCATATTGCATACATCGAGGGCGTCTATGGCCGCAGCGTGCTCCAGATCGGAGGCCAGGCATGACTCTCGGCGCGATCTATGCCCGGTACTCGAACGGGCCGAACCAGACAGACCAGTCGATCGAGGGCCAGGTGGCCGACTGCCAGGCGTATGCCGAGCGGAACGGGATCCAGATCGTGGAGATATATGCCGACCGGCACATCTCCGGGAAGAGCATCGTCGGCCGGAATGAGTTCCAGCGGATGCTGCACGACGCGGAGCAGCATCGCTTCGAGTGCGTGATCGTCTGGAAGATCGACCGCTTCGGCCGGGACCGCCAGGACATCGCCATCTCGAAGATGAAGCTGAAGAAGGCAGGCGTCCGCCTCATGTATGCGGAGGAGGCCGTCCCGGAAGGCCCGGAGGGGATCATCCTGGAGAGCGTGCTGGAGGGCCTTGCTGAGTATTACAGCGCCGACCTCCGGCAGAAGATCGTCCGGGGTATGAGGGAGACGGCGAAGAAGGGACAGTACTGTGGCCAGCCTCTTCCGATCGGGTACGCCGTGGACGAGGATCGTCACATTGTCATTGACGAGGAGAAGGCCGCCGTCGTCCGGGAGGCGTTCCGGATGCACAATGCAGGCGCTCAGACGAAGGAGCTGATCGAGCTCTTCCGGAAGAGCGGGATCACCGGCAGGCGCGGCCGCCCGATCTCTCAGGCGGTTATATATCGCATGTTACGGAATGAAAAATACCTCGGCCGCTTCGAGGTCCAGGGTGTGGAGATCCCCGCCGAGCCGATCATTGACCAGGCGACCTTTGACGAGGCCGCGAAGCATTTCAAAACGAGCCGGAATAATGCCGCAGGGAGGGCGAAGGCGGACTATCTGCTGAGCTGTAAATGCTTCTGTTCTTATTGTGGGGCCATGCTGAACGGCGAGTCCGGCACCAGTAAGACCGGGAAGGTGTACCACTATTACAAGTGCGGGGCGAAGAAGCGCGGCGCGAAGTGCGAGCTGAAGCCGATCCAGCGCGACCACTTCGAGGATCGCGTGATCGAGGCGACCGTCCAGGACATGCTGACCGATGACATGATCGGGAAGCTGACCACTCGGATCCTGGAGATCCAGGAGCAGGACGACGCTGCCGATCCGGCTGCCGCGTATAGGAGGCAGCTGGACTCGAACCGGAAGAAGCAGCGGAACATACTCGATGCCATTGAGGAGGGATCCGGAGCGAAGGGACTGGCCGGACGTCTGGCCCAGCTGGAGGCTGAGGAAGAGGAGCTGGTCCTGGAGATTGAGCGGGCAGAAATAAAAAAGCCCCGACTCACCGAAGAGGTGGTCGGGGCGTGGCTCCGTTCTTTCAGGGATGGGGACGTGGATGACGCCGCCTTCCGGCAGCGCCTTGTGGACACGTTCATCGCCCGGATCGAGGTCAGGAACGGCCAGGCGATGATCTTTTACAATATCAAAGAAAATGGACCGCACTCGAAAGTTCGAGTACGGTCCGAATGGTGGAGCCCGCGCAGTTGTACTCGAACTCCGGAGCCCTTCATTGCCGAGGGGTACATTATACTGCCGATTGCCATATAAAGCAAGAAAAAGCCCGGCGCGATGCCGGGCTTTCCCCTTTAGCTGAGTAGTTTGTTGACCTTGGCCTGCACGCGGGCGTAGTCATACCCCGCAGCAGTGAGGCGCCTCTTGCGGTCGTCTCCGTTTCCCCATTTCCCGGCGATGACCTCCTTGGCCAGCTCGTCGATGGACTTGCTGGAGGCGCTGAGCAGCTCGTTGACCTTCTTCTGCACGGCGCTGTAGTCATACCCGGCGGCGGTGAGCTTGTCCTTCCGCTCCTGGCCGTTCCCCCAGGATCCTGCCAGGACTTCCTTGGCCAGCTCGTCCACGCTCTTCTTGGCCGGTGCCGGAGTGGCCACCAGCTGATTGACGCGAGCCTGCACGGCGTTGTAGTCATAACCGGCAGCGGTGAGGCGGGCCTTGCGGTCGTCTCCATTGCCCCAAACACCCGCCAGGACTTCCTTGGCCAGCTCCTCGACCGTCTTGGTGGCCGCAGGCTTCGAGCTTGCCGCCGCGTACTTCGGCTTGGCGAAGCCTCTGATGTTGCCGTGGCCGACCTTGTAAGTGCAGCGGGCGACCTTGCCTCCTGAGGTGTTGCCCTCGATCGTGGTGATCTTTCCGCCGCTGACCTTCTCCACGACGCCGATGTGGTCAGAGTAGCCATCGTTCGGCTGCTGGCTCTCGTCCCAGTTGTAAACGATCAGCCAGCCGGGCTGAGGCGTGACGGTGCCGTCCTCTTCCCAGATCCCGGCCTTCTTGAAGAGCTTCACATGCTCCTCGACGCCGCACTCCGGGCCGCCGATCAGATCGACGGCGCCCAGCTTGATGAAAGCAGCCGAGACGGTGATGTCGCAGTATGCGTCCTGGTAGTTGGCCTTGTAGCCTCTCGCCCTTGGCGTGTAGCTGTTGTAGGTGTCCACGATGACCTTGTGCGACTGGTCGGCCTTCTGGAGCCCGATCCAGGAGCGCATGACGTCCAGGACATCCTCAGCAGTCACGCCCTTGACAGACGTGTCCGGAACTGCAGCCGGGTTGCTGATGCTCGCGCCCTCTTTGAGCTGAGAGCAGTCCACGCGGCCGCTGATGCCCGGCACGCTGCCGTCGCTGGTGTACTGCCAGAGGAGCCAGTCCCCGCTGTAGGAGAGCTTGCTGGCCCACTGAGCGACCCACCAGGAGTACGGAAGCTGGGAAGCGTCCAGCCGGTTCTTGATCCAGCTCGTCGAGGCATAGATCCCGGCCGGGACTCCGTTGGCCTGAAGCCGGTCGCAGATGATCTTCAGGAAGCGGGTCCGGTCGGCCTTGCTGAGCTGATCAGAGCGGCCCTTGCCGTTGCCTTCGGCGTACTCGCTGTCCAGGAAGATCGGCAGCACGAACTTCATGCCCTTGACCGCCTGGAGGATGAAGTCAGCCTCCTCGACGGCCTCCGCGTCCGTGATGGACGTCGGGAAGAAGTAAAGCGAGAAGGGGATGCCGTTGTCCTCGCAGCCCTTCCGGTTCACTTTGTACTTGTCGTCATAGACGATCTGGCCGGTGCCATAGCCACGGTAGCCCAGCCGGATGATGGCGGCCTCCACGTTGCCGGAGACCGCCTTCCAGTCGATCGACCCTTGGAAGGCCGAGACGTCAATGATCGGCTTCACTGATCCGTCCCGTCCTCGTTCGGTTTGTTTCCCGCATCCGCGAGACCCTCGCCGAGCACATAGCCGATTACCGTGGCTCCGGCCATGATGAGGGCGGTGATCTGCTGGGCCGTGTTCTCGCTGCCTCCCAGGGCGACGATCAGCATGGCCGCGAACGACGCGACGCTGAGCCAGAACTTCCGGCTCGTGAGTTTTCTGATCCAGTCGATTTTCTGCATGGTTCTGTCCTCCTTAGTTTTTGTGCAGTGGTAGCTTCTCGACCTCTGCCATGACCTTCTTGGCCGTGCCATTGCCTCCCAGCGCGATGTAGGGCTTGTAGAGGTAGTCGTGCAGGTTTTCGTACTCGTCCTGGGTGATGTAGCCCCTGTCGATGTACTGCCCGCCGAGGTAGACGATCCGATCATGCCCCAGCCCCATGAGCATGTCGCTCTGGAGCTTGTTCTGCTCGTCGCCTTTGTCCTTCTTCTGGTCGTGCCGTTGGATCAGGTAGAGGATTATTGAACACGCCCCGCTGGATGTCAGGGCGGTGATCAATGCAATTAAAATTGTTTCGTTCATGATGTCCTCCATAAAAAGGCCCCGGAGTTATTCCTCCGGAGTCTCCTCTTCGGTGGTGTCATAAGGCTGGCCGGTGATCTCCTCGTACTCGGCATCCGTAATCCACGGGTTGCTGGCCGGATTGGTCACGGCGTTGCGGACGCGGGCCTCATTCCAGACGCCTGCCTTGTAGTACTTCTTCACCTTGTCGAAGTTCTTACTGTGTTCTGTCTTTGCCATGGTTTTATACCTCCTCCAGATCAATGTCGGCCATCATCGCGATGTACTCGATGTTGGCCTGGGTCCTCAGATCCGCGATCTCCTGAGCTGTGAGATCGCGCAGGATGAACCAGTACTTCGCCCCGACCTTAGTGATCTGGACGAGCGCCATGTTCTCATGTACTTCCTCATGCTCGCCGTCGCTGATTGTTACGACGCCGAGGTTGTCGTCGAAGACGTCCTCGGTGATCTTCTTGCTGCTGATGTAGTTGTTGCCGTTGAGGTCGAGTCCCTCCAGGGCTGTCCCATCAGCCAGCGTAATCGTCCATGTCCTTTTTTCCATGTTGGTCTCCTTTCAAACAGTTGATAGAATAGCAGGCTTAGGTTGCTGATCTGTTGGCGCGACATGCGCTTCCAGTTGCCGCCCAGCCAGGACTTGAAGGAGTTCTCGATCTCCTCGTAGGTCATGGCCCCGGCGTCGAGCTTCCGCTTGTAGGCCTTCAGCTTGCGGCGTTCTCTGGTGACGCTCTTCGGGTTGATCTTTCGGATCACCCTGCCGGTGTCTGTCAGAGAGTAGCCGATCTGCAGGTAGCGGTAGAAGCCGGACAGCTTGCAGATCCGGGTCTTCTTTTCGTTGATAATGATGCCGTACTCTTTGGCGATCTTTCTCACGCCATCCAGGACAGCCAGCAGGAGTTCCTTGCTGTCGCTGATCACATGCGTGTCGTCCGTATATCTTCCGAAGAAGTGGCAGCCCATCACGATCGAGATGTAGTTGTCGATCCGGTACGGGTGAATGATGCCGACGTCCTGGGAGACTTGGTTCCCTATGTCGACGCCCTTCCTGAGCATTTTCTCGCCGGTCAGCGTCTCCGGATCCGCGAAGCGGTTCATCATCGGATCGACTTTGCCGTGGTAGAGCTCGGCGATCTCCTCATCAGAGAAGCGCGAGACGTCCATCTCGAAGGTCGTGAAGATGTCACCGATCAGCTCCATGGCCACCTGGGCGACGTCTGGATCCTGCTCCCTCCGGATGAAATAGTCGAGAGTTCTCAGGATCGGCTCGTGCCGGATGTTGCCATAGTAACCGGAGAAGTCAATGAAGAGCACCCAGCCCTCATTGCTGCCGGTTTTCATGTAGTAGTGGTGCAGATCTTCCTCGAAGTGTCTCCGGTGGAAGCTGACGCCCTTGCCCTTCTGGCTTGCGCTGTTGGTATAGGCCAGATATTTGTGGATCGACGGGCTGATCACTTCATCGCATAGCAGATGATTGACCGCCTTGTCTCTCATGATGTTGCTGGTGATGTACCGGCTGTGTCCCCGCTCATTGATCGGGAATTTTGCGCCGGGTGCTGGTTTGTAGGTGCCGCGCATGATCTCGTCCTGGATCTTGGCTGTCTGGAGCAGCTGAGTCATCTCATACAGTTGGGTCTTGTACTTGAAGCGGCTGCCCTGCATAGCCTTGGTGCCTGCATCGTAGATCAGGTTTGCATCATACAATTTGTTCATAAAAATAAACCACGCAATAGTGACAGCGATCGTAACCGGCCACGTCGTGGTTGGTATTTATCGGCATAGCTGCCGAACGGATGACCCTTCCTTTCCCATTGCCGTGCGCGAGATCCAGCTCGATAGGATGCACGGTTGTGAAATCCGGGCGGACGCCGATGGAGTTCGAGGCGTTCCAGTTGTTGGCATTGCCATTGTTGTTGACGTTGCAGAAATTCGTCGCTGACTGAACATAGCAAGAGTCACCCGCTGTTGCGTTTTGGTCCTTTCAAATGCTTCTTAAAACGGTTGTCAGACTGCCGCAGGCTCTTGATCGTGTTGAACAGATGCTCTATCTCCAGCACGATGCCGGTGTACTTGTTTTTATCTGCCGGAAGGACCTCTGCGATATATTGCAGCTCGTCCTGGAGCATGTTGCAGTTCTCCATTGCCTTGTCCCACTGGAGGCGCCTCTCCTCAAACTCTGGCCAGTAGTCTGGCCAGATTGTGTTGGCTGCTCTCATGTGGACACTGATGTCCTGGCAGAAGGTGAGCACTCTCGACCGCTCCTGCTGGATGAACCAGAGGTTGAAGTCTTCCTCCTGTTCCCGGATCTTCTTGGCCAGTTCTTCCCGCTCTTCATCATCCACAACATAGGCGGTCACGGCCTTGATGTGCTTCTCGAAGCGTTTCTGACTGTAGCCGAAGGTGGCCATCAGCTCGGCAGTGATCCGTTTTCTGATGTTGTAAATCATGTGCTGAGCCCGGAGCTGTGACTCCGAGCGCTCGCTCTTTGGGATGTCTGACATGCTTGGTTATCTCCTTATCATCCCGGGCCACAAGGGCCCGGGGATAGTTGATCAATAGATCAGGAAAGCCGGGCGGACGCCGAAGGAGTTCGAGGCGTTCCAGGAGTCGGCAGCGCCACGGGTGGCGACGGTGCAGAAATACGGCGCCGACCGAACATCACGGAGCCACCAGTTCTGTCTATTGCAGATCAGATCCGGACGCGCCTGGAAGAGCGCGAGCTGGGTCTTGTCCGCTCCGGTGTCGTAGCCGTTCTGTGCTCCTCCGCCCCAGGCATAGGACCCGTAGACCATGTGCTCATTCATGAGGTCGATCTGGCTGTCCTGCCATGCCCAGCCGGAGCTCATGCCGTTGGCGACGGCATTGGCCAGCAGCACGCGATGGTTGAGGATGTGATCCGCGCCGAAGTCCGCCTTGATGGTGGCCAGAGCTTCATCCAGGCCGCTCGTCTTCATCTTGCTGCCGAAGTAGGAGCCGGTCGTGACGTTGGTGTCGTTCATGACGCCGTTATAGAGCGCCTTGTCCGGGAAGACCAGCATGTGGTGAGTGGTCAGCTCAGTGTCTCCGCAGTGGAGACGATAGTCAGCATGGCCCGCCCAGTACTTTCTGCCGTTGATCGTCCAGTAGCCACCCGTGCGGACTTTGTCGAACTTGCCCGCCCTGATGTCAGCAGATTGCTCAGCCGTGAAGCTGGTGCCGAGATCATGCTCGAAGGGCATGGAGTTGGCGCGAGCCGCGCCGTCCGCTTTGAGCGCTTTGATCAGCCCGTCGATTGTCTCGATGCTGATGGTGTTCTCTTCGGTCTTGCCGAAGATCTCATTGATCGCCCCGATCAGGCTCTCTTTGTCCTCAGTGTTCAGGGTGGATAGATCTCCGCCGATGAACTCCTTCAGAGCCGAGAGAGGCAGAGCCTTGACGCCGGTGCCATCCGCCAGACGGACGAGGACGATGTCCGCGCCGCTGGAGACCGCCTCGATCGCGGGCTCTTCGTTGAAGCGTCTGCCGTTTTCAATGTCAATTTGCATGGTTTTCTCCTTCCTTTATGCGTATTTGTATTTCCAGTCGACCATGACTACCTTGCCGTCGTCGTCCAGGATCATGTTGCCATCGTCATCCCGCAGCGGCGCGAAGTAGTCGTTGTGGATGGCCATGTACTCCGCCAGGGTGAGGCGCTCCTCGTGGTCGTCGGTGATGTTGACCAGCTTCCCGGCGATGTCTTCGTCCAGGAGATCCTTTACCGAAGCGAACCAGGCGTTGAACTCGTTCTGGCTGGTCCGCTGGAACTCCTTCAGCGCGGCTGTGATGTCAGCCAGGTCGCTGTTGCCCTTGTTCTCCAGCTCCGTGATGTAGGTGTTGATCGTGGCCGTGTAGCCGTCGTATGACTGCTGGGCCAGCTCCAGGAACTGGTCATAGCTGGCGTTGGACTTGTCCACGAACTCAGCATAGAAGGCCTCGAACTGAGCGAAGAAGACCTCCGTGTCGATGCTGTCAATGAACTGGGTGATGTAGCCGCAGACAGAGCTGTCGGCTCTCGTGTCCGTGATCACGCTCTGGGTGATCGTCGCCATGTTGGTGCTGATCCTGATCGTCGCCAGGCTCAGCTCATAGTAGTCGCCGCTCGCCGGGCGGATCAGTTCCGGAGCGACCGGTGAGGACGCTGCCGCGCCGGTCTTGATGATGATCTCGCAGAGCCGGTCTCTGTAGTTGACGCGCAGGACGACGCGGTCGATCCTGCTGTACTGTGTTGGAGCTGCTTCCAGCTCGTAGGTGGCCTCCGCCGCGTCATAGGCGAAGGCACCGTTGATCAGGCCGAAGCCGGGGCGGACTTTCACGGTCAGGCCGGAGTCCCCGGCGATGACTTGAAAGCAGTCCGCAGGCTTGGCCAGCACTCCGTTGGTGAGCAGCTTCGCGAACAGAAGCCGGAAGAGTTCCGACGTTTCCGCCCGGTCGAAGATCGGCATACCTTCGGAGTCGACTCCGGTGATCTCGGAGTCAAAATAGCCGTATCTCATAGCCATATCATGATGCCTCCCTTTTTATTAACTTTTTGATGGACGTCATCGCCCCGGTCCCGAAGATCACGCTGAGCGTCTGCTTGCTGCCTTCGTAAACCTCCTGGATCTCGGTGATCCGTTTGATCGTCTCGATCCCGACGTCCGTGTAACGATAGGTGCATAGATCTCCCAGGTCGAAGTCTGTCATATAGACCAGGTTGGCGTCCGGATCCACGTCGCTGTTGACCGTCTCGATCTTTTCGTACTCGGCCAGCTTCTCCAGGCCTCTCTGCCTGAGCAGCGCCTGATACTGGGCGGCCGTGTAGGAGTGCTCCGTCCCTCCGTCGTCGGTGTAGCGACTCTGGAGGTCTCTTGCATCGACCCATAGCTCCCGGCGCTCTTCCGCCTGGCTCTCCCGGATGTCCACCTGCACGATGGTTCTGGCCGTGCCTTCTCCTTCTCCGGCGACGTAGGCGAAGTTCTTGCAGTCCGACTCGTCCCTGTCATAGACCGCGTTCTTCACGTTGTAGAAGCTGTCGGAGAAGATGGCCCAGCTGTTCACCTCCTGGGTGTCTCTTCGGTCTTTGCCCTGCCAGAGCTCGAAGCTGAGGGTGTTGGCCAGGTAGTCATAGATCAGCCGGTGGCTGAGCTCCTGGGTCTGCTCGATCTCGTAGAGCTTGTCGCCCAGGCGGTCGCCGGTGGCCGTCACCGTGACGCTCTCGCCGAGGCCGTGCGTGGATCCCAGCTGGATCCCGGCGATCTTCCTGTTGGCCACGGACGGGCTGATCACAAACTTCTGGACCAGCTGGCGGCCGATAGCCTCAGGCGTGCCGGTGATGTTCACCTGGGTGTCGATCACGCGGTTGTTGAGCAGTTCCTCGGCAAAATAGCCCTTGCAGTATGCAGTCCTCGCCCCCTTTGCGTCCCGGGCGAAGTTGACCTCGCGGATCACGCCGAGATCCGTCCGGTCGCTCCGGTAGAGGTAGCGGCCGGTGTTCATGAGCTCAAAGAACTCGGCGGGAGTGTATAACTCGAAGAGACCGGGGGCGTAGTACCTCCGGTCCCAGATCATTGTGTTGAACACGCTGACGATGCCCAGCGTGTCAAAATTTTCATCGAGTATGATTAAATTCATAGGCTACACCCCCAGATACTTCGGCGTATAGAAGAGGTTGACGTCCAGGTTGGTGTAGTTCTCGTCTGCATCATACTCCAGATAATTGTCGCCCACGGCGAGCTTGAAGGGCTCGCTCTTGCGGTCGATGTGCTGGTAGTAGTTGACGCCGTTCAGCGTGATGACCTGGTGCCTGTCGTTCGTGTCGATCAGCAGGATGTCACCCTGCTGCATGACCACGTTGACCCTCATGTATTGGCCGGTGCCGGTGTTCGTGATCTTCGGGTTCGTTACTGATCCACGGGTGGCCACGAACTGGATCTGGACGCCTGTCGGAACGTCCCCATCGTTGGCCAGCACGACCTCCTTGTATAGTGTGCGGTAGCCCATCGTCATGCCGCCCAGCATCAGCCCTCTGGCTTCCTCCGGGTAGTCCAGCTTGTTCATGGCGCGGGTGCTGAGCACTCTCCAAGGGAAGGCGAAGAGCGCCGAGATGTTGGCCATGTTCTTGCCGAAGTTATCGACGTTGAGCATGTAGGGATCCGGGCAGAGTAGGTCCACCAGGATCCTCAGCTTGTTGTCCATGTTCCGGATCGTGGCGAAGGTCCAGCCCTCCAGCTCGTACTCGATGTTACGGCTCACGCCCATGTTGGTGATCAGGGCCTTGCCGGTGTACTTAGGGTTGAAGAACTGGATCACCTTGGCGCGGTTCTCCGGGTTGTTTTTGTCGCTCCTGAAGCTGGCCTCGATGTGGATGGGCCTCGGCTTGATCTTCTTGCCGTCAACGCTCGCCCCGTCAACCAGGGCGTTGTCTGATGTGCTGATGTCAAGCTCTGAGGACTCCAGGCCGGTCACTGCTGTGATGTCAATGTCCTCGCCTGGACCCATCCGGAGCGTCTTGCCGTTGCAGGTCAGCTCTATGGTTATTGTGTTTTTTGTCATTTCACACCTCCGACCATGTTCCGCAGCGCCTCGCGCTGTGCTTTGCTTACTTCGGACGGCGTAGCCACGGGCACGTTGTAGGTGTTCTCCTGCTCCACATGGTTGTCATTGTTGACGATCGTGCCGACTGTGGAGAGGGCTCTCAGGTTGGCCGGTCCGGCCGCGTTGAGTGTCAGCTGTCCAGCCGATGCCTGGATCGCCGTCTGCATCTCGCCGACCATCTTGGCCGCCTGGTCCTTCATGTCTCTGATGGCGCGAGGCATTGCGTCCTCGAAGCCTTCATTGATGCCTGGCGGAAGCCAGCGGCCGACCTCGTCCCGGAACTCCTTGGACGGGGATCCGATGCCCAGCGCGTTCTTGGCACTGTCCAGGAGGCTCGTGGCCAGGTTGCTGACCTTATTCTTCAGCCAGTCCCAGCCGGAGCTGATGCCGTTCCAGAGACCGCTCACGATGTCGCTGCCGATGCCCTTGATCTTGTCAGGCAGCGACTTCAGCCCGTTCACGACGGAGTCGAAGAGCTGCTTGGCCGCCTGTGCGCCCTTGCTGGCCAGATCTGAGCCCCAGGAGACGACCTTCGCGGCCGCGTTGCTGAGATACTCCCAGACCTTCCCCGGCAGCTGTGAGAGCGTGCTGGCGACCTTGCTGAGCATATTGCTGGCAGCGGTCGAAGCGTTGGAGACCATCTGCTGGCCCCAGCTGATGACCTTGTTCACGGCGTTGACCAGGTGCGTCCAGATCTTCCCCGGCAGTTCGGAGATGATGCTGTTCACCTTCGAGAGCATGTTGCTCATGGCCGTGGAGGCGTTGCTGAGCATCTGCTGGCCCCACGCGATCAGCTTGTTCACCGCATTGACCAGGTGCGTCCAGATTTTTCCGGGGAGCTCCTGCACGATCGAGTTGATCTTGCTGAGCATATTGGTCATGGCGGTGCTCGCGTTTGAGAGCATCTGCTGGCCCCACTGAACCAGTCGAGTGACCGTGTTGACCAGGTGCGTCCAGACCTTCCCAGGAAGCTCTTGTATTATGCTGTTGATCCTGCTCAGCATGTTGGTCATCGCCGTGGAGGCGTTGCTGAGCATCTGCTGGCCCCACTGGACCAGTCGGGTGACGGTATTCACCAGGAAGGTCCAGACCTTCCCCGGCAGCTGGCTGACGATGGTGCTGATCTTGCTCAGCATGTTGGTCATCGCGGTGCCTGCTGACTGGAGCATGTTCTGGCCCCACTCCAGGAGCTTCGCCAGGGCGTCGGAGAAGACCTCCGCCATCTTGCCCGGCAGAGCGATCAGCGCGTTGATCACGCCCTCCACCAGGAAGTTGCCCTGCTCCTCCATCACCGTCGAAGGCGATGCTATACCGAAGAAGCTCTTGAAGGCGTCGAGGATAGCCCGGCCGATGTCCAGGATCGCCTGCCCGACGTTAGGCAGGGCGGAGATCAGGCCGTTGACGATGCCCTTCACCAGGTCCACACCGGCCTGGAGGAGCTTCGGGATCTGCTTGATCAGTGACGTGACCATGTAGGCCACGAGCTTCACGATTGCAGGCAGGAGCTTCGGGAGCGCCTTGCCGATGCCCTGCACCAGGGCGGTGATGATCCGGCCAGCCGTCTCCAGGAAGCGGCCGGTGCCGTTGCCGTCGATGAAGCTGGTGATCTTCTCGACGATCTTGTCCGCCGCGCCCTCCCAGTCGAAGTTCTCCAGCTTTTCGGCCGCGCTCTCCATCATGCCGAGGATCGCGTCGCCGACTCCGGCCAGGCCGTTCTCGCTGAAGCCCTTCTGGATCTCCGCCAGCGCTCCGGCAGCCGCGTCGGCTGCATCGGCCAGCGGTCCCGCTGCCATGCTGTAGAGGCTGGTGGCGATGTTGCTCAGGCTGGTCTTGATCTGCTGGCTCTTGAACTCCAGCGTGTCGCTCACCTTGGCGTAGGCGTCACCGACGACGTCGGCGTCCGTTCCCATCTGCTCCAGGTTGCTGTGAAAGACCTCGCCCTCCTGGGTGAAGATCGACATGGCCGCCTTGCCTGCCTCGATCGAACTGAACATGTCGACCATAGACACGCCGGAGGCGTCTGCCGATGCCTGCATCATCCCCAGCACTTCGTCCAGGGTCGCGCCCGCGTCCATCATCTCGTTGAAGGACATGCCCGCGTACTTGCTGCCCTCGGCAGCCTTTTCGAGGTTCTTGGCGGCGACCGTGCCGTTCTTGCCCAGCTCAGCGATCAAGCTGTTCAGCTGAGTGGTGGCCTGTGCTGTAGGAGTACCCTGTGCCGTCATAGTGGCCAGGGAGGCGCCGACCTGTTCAAACGATACACCGAAGGCGGCAGCGGTCGGCGTGACCTGTGCCAGGCTCGCGCCCAGCTCGCCCACGGTGGTGATGCCGAGGTTCTGGGTCTGGATCAGGACCTTCTGGACCTTGTCCAGGGACTCCTCGCCGCTCATGCCGTAGGCGTTCATCGTCTTGGCAGTAGCCGAGAGGGCCGTGTCCACGTCAGTGAAGCCAGCAGCGGCCAGCTTCGCGGACTTCTCCAGTGTGAAGCCGAGATCCTCAGCAGGTACGGAAGCGGACAGCGCGGAGTAGGCTGCCTCAGCCAGGCCGTCAGCGGCCAGGCCGGTCGCAGAGGACAGATCCAGGATCGTGTTCGAGAGCTTCCCGAACTCCTCGTCCGTTCCGGTGAAGAGCGTGGAGACTTTCGCCATGGATGTCTCGAAGGACATGCCAGAGTTCAAGGCCTCCTTGCCCAGGTTGACGACGGCGTCCACGGCCTTCGTCATAAGATTGCCAGCGAACACGCCCAGCGCGTTCTTGGCGACGCTGCCGAGCGAGCTGGTGCTTTTCTCCAGCCCGCTCGTGTCCAGCGAAGTATCAAATTTTAGGGTTCCGTCTGATGCCATGACTCTCTTCCTCCATTCAATAGGGCGGAGGGGTTGCCTCCGTTCATAAGCAGAGCAGAGAGGTCACTTTCGAGCTGTTGTCTGTCCTCAGATTGAGGGAGCCTGTATATGCGCTTCATGCGCTGATAATGTTGTTTTTGCTCCTTCGGCAATTTGGCCGGGATCTTCATGGTCCGGTAGCCGATGATCTTCATGATCTGGGTGTCCTCGGGCAGTGCCCGGAACAGAGCTCGAAACTGCCACCAGTGGAGAGAATGGCGTGCCAGGTCTATCTTGTAGGCCTGAAGGAACGCGGCGTAGATATAGTCCGCGTCGTACTCATACGAGAAGGGCGGGTTGTCGTTTCCTCCGCCTTCTTCGGCGTCTTCTTCGGAGCCGGTCATCTCTTGCGGCTCCTCGCCGCAGCGGTAAAACCAGAAAAGACGGTCCAGCGCCTCCTGGATCACCTCGATCCCGTCAAAATACACGCCGGGGAAGTAAAGCCCCAGCGCCGTCTGGATCTTCTCGGTGTCCGAGAGGGTGACGTCCCGGATCATCTCCTCGAAGAGGATCCCGGTCCGGAAGCCGGTCTCGATCTTGACCGTCTGGCCGCCGATCTCGACGTCCTCAGGCAGGCCGTCGATCAGCAGGTTCAATGCTTATTCTTCTTTGCAGAGATGACCTGCTGGGCGCGTTCGCGCTGGAGCTGTGCGTTCTGGCGCTGGGTGTACTTGTTCGTGAAGTCGTTGAGCTTCTTCTTCTCACCCTGAGCCCAGTCTGTCAGCTCCTCCACGGCCTTCAGGTGGACCATGATGTTGTGCTCCGATCCCTGGAAGACCTTGGCGGCCGTGCCGGGTCCGAAGATGTCGTCGAAGTAGGTGTCGACCGTCGCGCACTGCTCCAGATAGCCCTCCGCCGCGCTGCTGTACTGCTTGTTGCGGCTGGCCATAGCTGTCGCCTGCATCTTCTTGGTCGCCTCTTCATACGGACCCACGAAGTCCGCGTCCATAAAATCGCCCTGAAGCGTTACGCCGTTGATGATGATGTCCATGTTTTTCCTCCTCTGGTCAGTGCTTAATTAAAATCAGAGCCCGGCCGCACTGTTGACCGGGCTCCGTCTGGCCACTTCCTGCCCGTGAGGTCAGTCGCGTGGTGCCAGCTGTTTGCTGTTGTGGTCCTTCTTAGGCGTCGAACTGGCCGGTGAAGGTTCCAGCCGTGAACTCCTTGGCCACGGTGTCGAACTTGCCCTGGATCGGATCGCCGACCGCGTGAAGCGTTCCGGAGATCTGGATCTTCTGGCCGCCTTCGCCCTCGATGTCGGAGACCTCGTTGGCCACGGTGAACTGGCGGGCCGTATACTCAGCAGACTGAGCCGAAGGTGTTCCGATCGGGTTGAACAGATCCACGCGGACGTAGGTCAGCTGAGCAGCGTCACCGGTCGCGTGGTCGCGCCCCATCTTGTAGAGCGCGTAGATCGCCTTCTGGGAAGGGATCAGCCTGGACTCATACGGGAACTCGGTCTCGTAGCCGGTGATGTCAGAGGAAGCTGTGACCTCGTTGATGTAGGTCTCGCTGTCCGTCTGAGCGTTGGGGCTCTCGTCCAGGGAAGTGAAGCCCGTGCCCATGAGCTCGTATTCGGTGCCAATCAGCGCATAGTCCGCGATGGCGTTCCTGAGCAGGGCGGCACGGGTAGCATCAAAAAGCTGAAGATTGAACTTTCTCATGTGCTTATGCCTCCTTGTGATAAATAAGTTCTAACTGTATCTGGTATCTGGCGTTCTGCATCGACTCGTCGAACAGATAGCCGGAAGACAGCACGGTCAGCTGTTCCGCGTGCATCCCTTCCGGGAGCTCCGGGAAGCTGCCAGCTGCGTCCTGGGCCTCGACCCATGCCGCGAAGTCCTCATAGAAGGAGCTGTTCGCGATGTTCTGGATCCGGTCCATCCCGTAGTATTCGCGGCTTCCGAAGTTGAACTGGTAGCGCCGGTCTGAGCTGCCGTCGATGTACGTCTCGATCACCGGGTTGAAGATCCCGGTCTCGATCGTGTACTCCTGAGGCTTATCGCCCAGGGCGTCCACCCTGAAGACTCCGTCCGCCAGAATAGGGCAGGCCTCAAAGAACTGAGCCACGCCCTCGATGATTGAATTGACCATCGCGCTCCTCCTTATGAGCTGATCAGCCGCAGGATCTGGTCCTTGTTGGCTGTCTTCATGCGCTCGAACCACATGCCGCCGCGCCTCGGGTCATAGCTCCGGGTCTGTGCGGTTCCGTAGTATTGGCGCCGTGCATACGGGGCGATGTACTTCACCTCGCCGGAGCCGATGACTGTGCCCAGCGTGCCGGATCTCTCCAGCGCTCCGGTCCGGAAGGGGACCAGGGGAGAGCAGAGCCGCAGCACTTCGCTGTCGATGATTTCCTGCTTCTTGCTGAGCACGCCGTTGATCCTCGGCAGCGCTCCGGCGTTCCAGGTGATCTTGACCGACCCGTTCTTCCCGGTCGCCGTTGCGTCTTGTAGGTTCTGTATAGGCTTAAATGCCATCATTCGCCTCCGATCCGCCAGTGCTGGACGGCCTTCGAGCCTCGGATCGTGTTGTCCGCGTATTCCTTCACCGTGATGACGTCCGCCAGGTTGGCCTTGGCCAGCTCTTTGAGAGCAGGCTCGGCGACCGGCTCGGTAAGCTCTGTCGCACATGCCAGGACGATGTCGCCCTTCTGGATCGTCCAGTGATCAGCGGCCTCCTCAGCGGTCAGAGCCTTGAAGGCCATCTCGCTGAGGTAGGTCTTGTCGTCCTGGACCTTGGCGTCGATCGGGATCCGGAGCTTGTAGGTGAGGCTCTCGGAGTGAGCTCCATCCGTAGAGTGGCTGGAGCTCCTCGACTCGAAGAACGAGGCGCCGGTGATGCAGGTCGGGAAGTAGACCTCCCGCCTGTCAGCGCCCAGGCGCTTGTTAAAGAGAGTTATCGCTGTTTGCACATACATCGCAGCACCCTCCCATCTTGACCTTCCGGCTGAGCCATCCGGTCGGCAGCAGGTAGAGCCTGATCGCCTCGTAGATCTTCTTCCGAAGGGCCTCCTCAGCGGTCTGGCCGTCCTGTGCTTCGGTCACATAGGTGACAGAGTAGCCGTCGTTGCTCTCGCTCTTCTTACCGGCAGCAGAGCCACCGGCAGCACTGGTCTGTTTTTCGTTGTTGTAGATCACCTCCGCAGCCGCGCACACCGCCAGCTTGACGTTGTCGTTCTCGACCGCGAAGATGTCGCCGTTCACATAGGTGAGGTAGCTGATGGCCGCCTCAGCCTTCGTCTCGGCCTTGGAGAAGTCAGCCTCCGGGATCATCGTCCCGAAGGTCTGACTGTAAAACTCGTAGCTAACGTAGCCCATCAGCTCGCCCTCCTTTCACTTAGGCAGTGAGAACGGCGAACGGGAAGCGCTGGTTCTTGTTGGTCTTCAGCGCGTTGATCGGGTTCGGGATCTCCCAGCCCAGTCTCATGACCGCACGGAGAGCGACCATGTCGTTCTGCATGAGGTTGTACGCGATCGTACCGTCCGTGTTCTGGACCACGCCCTCGGTGAAGAGCTTGAAGGTGATGTCCTGGCGGATGGAGTAGACCAGCTGGCTGAAGTCGCCGGAGACCATCAGAGCCGCCGTAGGATCCCAGGATCCGTTGCGCGGGAAGGTCATGGCAGAGCCGTCCAGGGTGTAGTTGCCCGCCTGCTGCATGGAAGCCAGGAACAGAGGACGCTCCTGCTGATCCTTCAGGCCGCGGAGCTTAGCTCTCATGCTGATGTCAGCCAGGTGGCCGGACACGAAGAAGCCGGACTCCTCAACCTTGGCGATCACGCCACCCTCGCCCATGATGACGTCGAAGAGGTCATTCTGGCCGAGTGCGACGGTCGCGCCCGCAGCGGTAGCGGAAGGCACGAGGCCCGCTCTCCAGTTGGTGGGCTTGCCGGTTCCGAAGAAGATGGCCTGGTCGATGACCTTGCCGAAGGCTTCCTGGATACGAGGACGAACCTCGCCCCAGATGTCGTAGTCGGCGTCGTCAAGGACTGCCTCAGGGATCGGAACGATGACAGCGACCTCCTCAGCGTAGAGGATCTTCTTGTCCCACTGCTGCTTGGTGGTCTTCTTCTGCTCGGTGTCACCGTCCACGAAGTACGCGATCGGAAGAGCATCGAGCACGGGGAGCTTGGTCTGCTTGCTGGTCATGTTGGCCAGGCGACGGCCCATAGAGAGGGCAGCAGACTGAGCCACGGCGCCCTGGATGATCTCGCGGGCGTTCTCCTCAGGAATGAGGGCCTCGGCGCCAGTTCTGTCGATGATCTGGGCGTCGGTGTCGAAAAGCTGAAGATTAAAGTACTTTCTCATTGTGTTATACCTCCATAATGTTGATCAGTATGTGCGCCTGATGGCCTTCCGGATGGCGTTGTTGATCGAGTCGTTGCCCTGCTGGCCGGAGCTTCCGCCCTGGCCGGAGCTGTCCGTCCCGGTCTTTACTCTGTACGAGCCACCCCCGGACGCCGTGAAGCGCGGGTTGTCTTTCAGGTACTTGGCGGCAGCCTTGTCGAAGTCGAGCTTGTCGTCCTCTTTCATGAGGGCGCCGATCTTGAACATGACATAGTCCAGATCCTCCTCGCGCACGCCCTTGGAGCGGAGCGCGTTGCTGTTCTTCAGTGCTGCCAGTTCGGCGAGCGCGTCGTCGCGCTCTTTGGTGATCTTGCTGGCGTCCGGCTTGCTGGCCGCCTGCTGGGCTTTATAGGCCGCGATGGCCTTGGACACTTCGTCCTCGCTCATGCCCTGCTGTTTGAAGTAGGACGCGAGGGCTGCCTTCTCGGCTCTCTGTGCCCTGGCGTTCGCGATCTCTTCCGCCTGCTGGAAGCTGTAGGAGCCGCCGCTGCCGTTTCCGTTGTTCCCGGCGCTTCCTGCCTGGCCGCCGTCACCAGTCCCGGCTGTTCCACCCTGGGCACTGCCAGAGCCGCTCTGACCGCCGTCGTCGAAGAGCTGAAGGTCGAAGTGTTTCTTGATCATGTTTCTATTCCTCCGTTTTTGTAGTGTGCGTGAACACGTTCCGGCTCATTAAGGCAGAGCTGTCCGGCCATAATTAAAGCGCCCGGGACGAGGGGGCGCTCAAATTATCGTGATTGTGTTCGGGTAGCTGTCCTGGATCCGGGTGATCCCGATGTACCAGGTGTCGATCAGGGCCTTGCCGATCTCGTTGGTGGTCATCCATACGATCCGGACGTTGCCAGGCTCCTCGACCGTCTCGATCCTCATGCCCGCGATGGCCTCCAGGCCTTCGATCAGGGTGAGGGTGAGAGCGGAGACCGCAGCGCAGACGATATTCTGGCCGGGCTCCGTGTTCTCCGGCCGGGGCGCGTGCCCATGGACCGTTATCGTGTGAAGATCCAGGTGGACCTTGATCATGTTGTGCCTCCCTTCTGGGCGGCGTCCATATCCGCCCGACGCTGCCGCTCGGCCTTCTCCCTGGCACGGTTGGCGGCCTTCTCGGCCTGCTCCATCTGCCACTTTGCGTATGCCTGAGGAGAGGGAGAGATCCGGCCACGGGTCCGGCCTGTGTAAATCCGCTCCGTCTGTTCTTCGAGGCCCATGGCAGCGCTGAAGCGCTTGTACTCGTCAAGCTGGGCCTGGTATTTGCACCGGGCTGTTAGGATGTCGTCCGGATCCGCGTCGCCCTTCCTGAGGAGCTGCACCTGCTCACGCCGGGCCCTCATGGCCGTCTCCATCTGCCGCTGCTTCTGGGTGGCCTCGTAGGTCGTGTACTCCTTGCCCCGGAACTTCTTCGGCGCGTTCTCCTTGGCGTTCATCTGATCCAGCCACTCGTCTGACCAGTTCCGCTGGCTCACGCCAGGGATGAACGGGTAGTAGTTGTGGCGGCAGTTCCAGCCGCAGAGACCCGGACCGGTGCCCAGGCCGCACTTGCTCGTCAGCTCTTCCTTGGTGTAGACCTTGCCCTGCCAGACCGTATGGGAGAGACGGGCGCCCGGGTGCCAGGAGACCTCGAAGAGGTTGGTGCCGAGGCGCTGGGCGTTCATGCTCGTGACCTGGCTGGCCAGCTGGCCGAAGCCGGTGAGCAGAGCGCGACGCGCTGCCACGTCGATCCGGTTGTGCCAGCCGCTCGCGTAGTCGATGCCCCAGTCTCCGCCGTTCTCGTTCTTGAAGACGTGGTCCGTCCTCAGCCCGGAGCTGGTCATCTGGGAGACCATGCGCCGGATCAGCGTGTTGTAGTCGTAGGCCCCGTTGGCCATGCCAGTGATGGCGTCGTCCAGGTAGCCGTTGTAGACGTCAGCCAGGGGCGTGAAGACCCTGCCGGAGCTGCCGCCCATGTCAATCATGAAGCCGGTGCTCTTGGTGATGTTGTAGAGCTCCGTGGTGGACTGATCCACCAGGGCGTCCGTGATCTGCTGGAGCTCCGGGTTCTGCTCGTAGGGGATGAAGTCCTTGCCGGTCTTCTCGTAGAGCTCCTTGTCGCGGGTGTACTCCCGCTCGATGACCTCCATGTAGAGGCGCCGGACCTCTTCCTCGTTCCCCTGGACGGCCCTCCGGATCATGGCCTCGATCTCCTGGTTGGTTGTGCCCAGGATCCGGAGGCGGTTGATCTGCCAGTCGGCTGAGTCGGTGATCGTCCCGGCCTTCTGGATCCTTCGGACGATGTCCTCCATGATCTCCATCTCCAGCTGCCGGTATTTCTTCTCGATGCCCTCAGCCAGCAGGCTGCTGTAGCTCTCGTCCATTGATTACATCAGGATCCCGCCAGACTGGTCCGGGATCTTGGTGGCCGCGATCTCCACGGTCTCCCCGTACCACTTGGCGCGGTATTCCTCCGGGCTCATGACGCCCATGGCCACGTCCTGGCGGTCTTCCTGTCTTTCTGTCTGCTTGTCTTCGATGATGGAGTCGTCGAAGTCGATGGTGATGTCGGTCTCCAGCACCAGGTCCGGCACGTTGGCCGTCTGGCCCAGGCGGATGATGCAGCGGATCAGATCCTTCAGCACGTCCTCCAGGATGATCTCGTGCTTGCAGATCGTCCGGTACATGTCGGAGTTCTCGCTGATCACCTGAGTGGCCGTTGCGACCGCGCCCCTCTCGAACCGGTAGTACTGGGTGCCGAAGCCGCACTTGAAGGAGAGGAGGTTGAGGTCGTTGTTGATGGCGTCCTCATGCTCCTGCACCCTGAGGCTCATGTTGACCTCGTGCATGGCTTCCTTGGTGTCCTTGAAGTAGTCCTCCGGCAGCTGGTAGAAGACGGAGTCGTCCGGATCGAAGACCTGGCCGCCGTTGGCGTCGGTCAGCATTTCCGGAGCGACGAAGATCCTCTTCCTGCCCATGGTGAACTCGTTCGCGTAGCTGTCGTACTCGATGTCGATCTTGGCCAGGACGTCGATGCTGTTGGCGAAGAGGCTGATCCCCATCGGGTTGCTGTCGTCCTCGTCGACATTGTTGGCGATGTTCAGCTTGTCGATCACGAACTGAGGCTGGTCGCTGCCAGTCTCGACTCTGGCAGCCAGTCCCTCGAAGTGCGGGATCTCGTTCCACTCCTCCGGCGTCAGCTCCCTGCCGGATCCGGAAGAGCAGAGGACGACCGTGTTCTCGATGACGTACTGGAAGCCCAGGTCCTCGCCGTTCTCACCCGTCCAGGGCTCCAGCTTGTGGTGCTGGAACTGGGCGTACTTCTTGCGCTTGTAGGTCTTCTCAAAGACGAAGATCACCTCCGTGACCCTGGAATTCTCCCAGGCTGTCGGGAAGATGTTCTTCGCCACGACGTAGTCCAGCTTCACCTCAGCAGAGACCACGCGGCCCTCTTCATCCAGGACCATGTTGGTGAGGTAGGGGACGTAGGCCACGGTCCCGCAGGCCGCCTTGCGCTCCTGGTACTCGTTGCCCTGCACGGTGAAGTTGGCGCCCTCCAGGACTCTCTCCACGAAGGCGTCCGTCGCCGGATCCTTGATCGTGATCTTGACCTTCTCGTTCAGGAGCAGGTCGCTGATGTCCTCGCAGATCTTCTTGGCCATGCCCAGGCTTTTCCGATGGCAGCGCTCGTAGTGGCTCGCGCCGTGGTAGATCCGGTACTGGTGGAACTTCTTCACGTTCGACCTGTACCAGCTGTCCCACATGTCGATCTTGCTGTAGAAGGAGCTGTCGAGGGTGTCGATGCCCTTCTTTTTGAAGTATTCAAAGATATTCATTTCAGATTATTCCCTCCGCTTCTTCGTTGTTCTCCTCCTCTTTGTCCTGCACCGGGAGGTAGTGCTTCAGCTTCGACCAGAGACCCATCACCAGGTAGCGGATCGCGTCCATGCAGTGGTCATTCTCCTTGACCGGCTTCTCCTGGCCTCGCTCGATGCTTTTCTTGTCGTATTCATAGAGCCCGAACTCGCGCCGGGCGTTCTCCTGCTTCGGGGAGATCGTGAGCATCCCAAAGGTGAGGAGCTTCTGCACCCTGGAGATCCCCAGGGCGACGTCGTTCTGTGCGTCCCGGAGCCGGACGCTGTAGCCGCAGCCCCGGACCGCTCGCTTGATCTCCTCCGCCAGGCCCGCAGCAGACGGGTCGATGAAGACGTAGAAGCTGTTGCAGCTGTACGCCTCGTGGAGATCGTCCAGGAAGGCCACGAAGTCCTCCGCGTACTTGCCGGGGCTCTTCTGTGTCCCGGACTCTCTGCCGCTGTGATAGTACTCCGCCAGGCCCTCCAGCCGGTGCTTGGTCATGTTGAGACCGGCCGCCTGGTAGGTGGTGGCGTTCTGCTGGCCGTAGTCGACGCCCACGCCGATCAGCGGGAAGGCTTCCTCCTTCGTCCTGGCGACGTTCTTGCCGCCGAACATGTAGTAGATCAGCTCGTCCACGCCGATCGAGAGGCCCAGCCAGAGCCAGCGCCACTGGCGCTCGTCGATCTGCCGCAGGATCTCGGCCGACTCCAGGAGCTTCCGGCCGATCCAGGCCTCCGGCACGTCTCTGTAGTCCACATGGACGTGGATGCAGTCGGGGCGCTGCTCCATCTTGCGGGTCCACTGGACGACCGGAGCGTTCGGGTTCTTGGGCGGGTTGTAGAGGTAGAGCATCTGGAAGCCTTCGTCGTTGCCTCTGATGAAGGTCGCCTCGATGTTCTGAAGCTCGTCCTCGCCTTCGCCCTGCTCGAAGAACTCGTTCACCTCGTCGATCATGACCAGCTTGATCGGCTTGCTCTCGTCGATGATGCCCTTGGTGTCGTCTATGTTGTCGGAGCCGGTGAAGTAGATCGTGTTCCCGTTCTCCAGGAACGTGACCTCCATCGGGCTCACGGTGATCTTGAAGAGGCGCTCGTCGAGGCCCAGCCTCTTGATCGCTCTCTTGATCTCTTTGTACACAGTCTTCCGGAGCTTGTTGTGGCGCTTCCGGATGACGACGGCGCTGCCGTCAACGTCCTGCACGGTCTTGAAGACCGTCTCGATCGCTGCCTCTGAGGACTTCGTCCCGGCTCGGCCAGAGGTCAGGATCTTGTGGGTGTGCTCTTCATCGTTGAACACGTCCCAGAACTTCGGAATGATCAGGTCACTGATCCGGATCTCGTTGCTTGGTGTCATTGATGATAGTCACCTTTTTGATCTCACCGGAGCCGCTGCCGAGCTTAGCCCGCAGAAGTTCGAGCCGGAGCTTCTGTTCCTCGGTGGCAGTGTCGCCGCGTTCCCGCAGCATCTCGGTGTATTGTTTGATCAGGCCCCGAAGGGTGTCCATCGCCCGCGCCTGGGCCTTCATGAAGTTGGCCTGCTTGTCCCAGGCCTCCTGCACCTCCCAGCGCTCGCCGCTGACGTTTCCGTCCTTTTCCTCGATCTTCTCGATCGTCTTGTCCTGTTGATCCTTGACGTAGGCGATCTTCTGGGCCCTCACGATGGCCGTGTAGGAGAAGCGGATCTGATCCCAGAGAAGATCCAGCGGATCAGCGTCCGCGATCTCCCCGAAGATCTCCAACGTCTCCTCCGGCAGGTATTTGTTGTAAAAGCCGAACTTCTCCGGCCCTCTGTTTTGCTTGGCGTTTTTATTGCCCGGTTGCCCGCCGCGTTTCCGAACGCTCGCTTTTTTCTTTTCCGAACGCTCGCTTTTCTTGCCGTCCCAGTCGTGGGTACATTTCCAGCGGCGGACCGTGCCCTCAGGAACTTCCAGCTTTGCCGCTATTTCCACGAGTTTGAGGCCTTGTCTGTATAGAGCCAGGGCCTCGTCCGCCTTCGCGTTCTTCGCCCTTGGCACGACCTCACCTCCTCGCTTTATTCGAGTTTTGGGAAAACGGAAGAGAGCAGGCGATCCTTCGCCTGCTCTCACACGTTCCACGCTATCATAATATCACGATTATTTTTGCAATGTTTGCCGACTTTGATCAGAAGTCCTCCAGCGCTCGCTCGTTCGCTTCCTGGATCCTCCGCTTGGCGGTCTCGAAGTACTGGCCATTGAGCTCGATGCCGATGAAGCGCCTACCGGTATTCATGCAAGCCACTCCAGTGCTGCCGGATCCCATGAAAGCATCCAGGACCAGCCCGTCTGCAGGTGCAATGGCCAGAAGACCCTCCAGCAGCTCGACCGGTTTCTCCGTCTGGTGCTGTCTCTGTTTTGGTGCCACGATCGGCACCCGGTACACGCCCGGCATGGCCTTGGTGCCCTTGGCGGCCTTCCAGTCGATCGGCATGTCGCCGTTGCTGGCCCAGACTATGTACTCGCAGTCGTTCCGGAAGCGTCCCGGCTGGTTCCTGCTGATGCCCTTGTCCCAGACGCAGATCCCGCGCCAGACCCAGCCCGCCATCTGGACGGCGTCGGTCATCGCGGGGAGGTTGCGCCAGTCCACGAACATCTCCAGGATCCCCCCCCTCCTTCGTTTTCTGTCTCAGCTCGCTGCACACCCATCGCATGAAGGCCGTGAAGCTCCGCTGGTCCATGTTGTCGCCGGAGAAGGGCGGGAGCTTGGCGGCTCCGTTGAAGTCGCTGTCCGTGTACTTGGCCGTGGTGCTGGCCTTCCTGTCTCCCGCATGAGTGCCTCCGGAGGAGTAGGGCGGATCCGCCAGCACCAGATCGATGCTGGCGGGCTCGATCTGTCTCAGGAGCTCCAGGCAGTCGCCTTGATATAGTTTGAAGTTATCCATCCAGCACCTCCCCCAGGTGTATGACACCTTGCTTCCGGAAGTAGTACGTCCTCCGGACGCTGTAGTTGATGATCTCAGCCACTTGGGCCATCGGCACCCGGCCGATGTAAAACTCCGCCAGGACGGTCTTCTCGTTGTCGTCCTCCAGGCGTTCTATGGCGTCGCCGATCTCGATGATCAGCAGGGCCTTCTCTTCTTTCAGCTGTTCGATCTGTGCCTCCAGATCGACCACTTTGGTGATTATCTCGCTGACCTTGTCGGCCGGTGTCGATTGCACCCTGTCGATGTCGTACCGGATCGCCCTGGCACCGAGACAGCTCCGCAGCTCCTCGCATCGCAGCTCTTTCCGCTTGATGGCGTACTCCTTCTTGCGGATCTGCATCAGGTAGTCAAAAGTGCTTTGTAGGTCCATAGGCGTGATCCCTCCCTTCCTTCAGCAGAGACTCCAGTGAGACCACGATCTTGTCGGTGGCCTGTGCATAGCCCAGCTCCCTGTTGGCTCCTCTGCTGTTTTCCCAGCCCGGCAGCTGGATCAGGTAGTCAGCCTTCGAGAGCAGGAGCATGTCGATCTCCATGATCTGGTCGTAGCTCAGCTCCTCGATCGGGACGACCTGAGAGAGCGCGGCCGGATTGATGACGTCATAGCCCATGCGCGTGAGCTGTTTCGCTGACCAGGCGAACTGCTTCTTGTAGTCAGGGTTGCCTGTTATTGGCCCGCTTAAATATCCGATCATTTATATTTCCTCCCCGTTTTCTGATCCTTCAGGTAGATCCTGTTCGTTATCTCGTAACCGGCCAGAGCCGCCACGGCTTTGATCGTTCTGATCAGCTCGCTGACCTGCTCCGGCGCTTTGTCGGCCCTCTTGATGGCCTTGTCGGCCGTTGGGTCTGGATAGCCTTCCGCGTTCACTTGGCCCTCCTCTCTTTGAGTGCTGCCAGAAGGGCCGCC
The DNA here is from genome assembly GCA_017470325.1 of Oscillospiraceae bacterium. The sequence continues at coordinate 513 of JAFUES010000030.1, read as the reverse complement.
TGGCTTGTGTCTTTGTTCTGTAGTGCTGCCATGACCTCCTCGTCCGCTGTCCCCTCAGCGATCAGGTGGTGGATGATCACCGGCTTCTCCTGGCCCTGCCGGTAAAGTCTGGCGTTTGCCTGCTGGTAAAGCTCCAGGCTCCAGGTGAGCCCGTACCACACGATCACATGGCCGCCCTCCTGAAGGTTGAGGCCATAGCCAACGCTGGCAGGGTGAGCCAGTAGCACCTGGACCTTCCCGGCGTTCCAGTCCTCGATGTCCTGCTCGTTCTCCAGGATCCTCGCGCCTTTGATCTTGCCCTGGATGGACGCGAGGTCGTGCTTGTAACTGTAGAAGACCAGGACCGGGCTGTCTGTCGTGTCGATGATCTCAGCCAGGGCCTCCAGTTTCGCCTCGTGGATCTTCACGACCTTGCCGTCGTTCGCATAGACGCTGCCGTTCGCTATCTGGAGGAGCTTGGTCATGACGGCCGCCGCGTTCAGCGCCGCGATGTCGTCGTCCTCGATCTGGAGG
>JAFUES010000029.1 GCA_017470325.1 Oscillospiraceae bacterium | reverse complement strand
GAGCGGAGCCCAGCACAGCGGGTCCGCGAGGATAAAGGAAGAAGGAGGGAGCGGAGCGCCGCTTTCGTGACACTTCACGGAAGCAGAGCGCAGCGAGCTTCTTCTGACGTGGCAGCGGAAGTCAGCTTATGCCGCCCTGCCGCCCTCCCTCCGAGCGGAGCCCAGCACAGCGGGTCCGCGAGGATAAAGGAAGAAGGAGGGAGCGGAGCGCCGCTTTCGTGACACTTCACGGAAGCAGAGCGCAGCGAGCTTCTTCTGACGTGGCAGCGGAAGTCAGCTTTCCCATCGGCATGTTGCGCCGCAGGGCAGGACCAGACCGCTGTCGGTCACCGGCAGGCCCAGCTCCTGGCTGTCGGAGCGGCCGCCGAACTTTTTGGTGAAGATGCTCTCCGTCACGTAAGAAAGCACCGAGGGGGACAGGCCCGTGGTATAGGAATTGATGATCACGAACAGAGGCTGCTCCGACAGCACCCCGGCGCACAGGGACACAAAGGGCCACAGGTTCTGTTCCAGCTTCCAGACCTCTCCCCCCGGGCCGCGGCCGTAGGAGGGCGGGTCCATGATGAGGGCGTCATAGCGGCGGCCCCGACGGATCTCCCGCTCCACGAACTTGGCGCAGTCGTCCACGATCCAGCGGATGGGCGCGTCGCTCAGACCCGAGGCGGCGGCGTTCTCCTTGCCCCAGGCCACCATGCCCTTGGCCGCGTCCACGTGGCAGACCTGGGCCCCCGCCCGGGCGCAGGCCAGGGTGGCGGCGCCGGTATAGGCGAACAGGTTCAATACGCTGACAGGACGGCCCGCGGCACGGATCTTCTTCATGGCCCAGTCCCAGTTGGAAGCCTGTTCCGGGAAAAGACCCGTGTGCTTGAAGTTCATGGGCTTGACCTGGAAGGTCAGCTCCCCGTAGCGGATCTGCCAGCTTTGGGGCAGGCTGCCCTTGTCCCAGCTGCCGCCGCCGCTTTCACTGCGGCGATAGCGGGCGTCCCGGTCGTTCCAGTGGCTGTTTTTCCGGGGCGTCTCCCAGATGGCCTGGGGGTCCGGGCGCACCAGATAATAGTCCCCCCAGCGCTCCAGCTTTTCGCCCCTGGAGCAGTCCAGCAATTCAAAATCTTTCCATTGATCCGCGATCCACATACATATACCAACCTGAGCATAAAATAAGCCTATATTAATTCATGGTATTTTACCATGCTTTACCCCGAGGGTCAACAGTAGCTTTGCCCCTTGTCTCCGGTATTTTTCCGCATTTTTCACGTAAAAAGAGACAGGACCCCGTCGGCCTTGGCGCAGGGCTGCGCTTTGGCCGACGGGGCTCGATCGTTTTACTATTTGCCTGTATCCGCGCCGGAACGGCTCCTGGCTCACAGCAGCCTGGTGCCCTCCGGCGGGATGTATTCATGCTCCGGCATGCGGTACTTCTGACGCTGGTTCTTCTCCTCGTCCAGACAGTCCTGCACATAGTTGATGAACTCCGCGGTCAGCTCGGAATGGTGCTGGTTCTTGTTCCAGACCAGAGCGTATTCCACCTGCCGCTCCGACTGGGTGATGACCTTTGAGACCACCAGGTCGCTCTGGTTGTAGGTGGTCTGGGGGAAGATGCACACGCCCACATCCTGCTCCGCCAGGGCCTCCGCGTCCAGATAGTTGGACAACTCGCAGAGGATATCCGGCTCGGCGCCCACCTCCTCGAACCAGCTGACGATGGCGCTGATCCGGGAGGCGCGGCTGGGCACGATCAGCGGCTGGCCCACCAGCTTCTCCAGGGGGAGAAAATTACCCGGCTCCTGCGCCAGGGGATTGCTCTTGGACATGAGGGCCACCCAGGGCTCCCGCCCCACGGGAAAGCCCTCCAGATGCTCCGTGTCATAGGGGGCCGCGATCAGCGCCACATCCGCCAGGCCGTGATAGACCCGGTCCAGCACCTCGTCGCCGCTGCCGTTCCACAGGCGGAACTTCACGCTGGGGTATTCCCCGCGAAAGCCCGCGATCCAGCGGGCGGCCAGGAAGGGCGCGCGCCCCTCCACCAGGCCGATGTTCAGCGTGCCGGTCAGCCCCTCCATGGAAGAGATCTCCTGCCGGGTCCGCTCCGCCAGCTCCAGCAGCTGCACCGCCCGGCGATACAGCAGGGTCCCTGCCTCGGTCAGCTTCAGGCGGCGCTTGCCCCGGATGAACAGGGTCACGCCCAGTTCCTCTTCCAGAGCCTTGATCTGGTTGGACAGCGGGGGCTGGCTGATGTTCAGCCGCTCCGCCGCGTGGGTTATGTTCAGTTCCTCAGCCGTCACGGCAAAGTAACGCAGGGTTCGCAGATCCATGGAAATCACCTCTGCGATATCATACCAAAAACGTCTTGTTAACTCAATATGATACATATGCAAAAATGGAAGGCACTTTGCCTTCCATTTTTATGCAAATTTATCCATTATACTCCAGAAGCATCCGAAAACAGGTCTTTTCCGCGCCGCCCTCCATGTAACAGCGCTTGTCCTCCCGGCTCCACTGCAGCCGCAGCTGCTCCCCCAGATGGGCCTCGTTGCTGTACTCGGCGCAGACCAGGCGGAGCTTCTCCCCCGCCGCGGCAGCAGGGATGCTGTCCTCTGCCAGGTCGAAGTAGCGGGCGTTGTTCATGTGCCCGTTCAGGTCCACATAGCTGTAGGGGACGGTGAAGACGCGCGTCTCCGTACAGTCCAGCTTCCGGATGGGGCGAGGCAGCTCGATCTCCTCCCCGGTCTCCGCGCCGTCGATCTGTACCCCGTATTTCTCCGGGAACACCACCTTGCGGCTTTTGGCATCCACCAGGCACCAGATGGCGCTGGCCTTCAGAAGCGGCTCCCCCTCCGCGGTCTCCATGCTGTAATGGCGGGGAAACAGCAGGTGCATGTTCCTGCCGGGCCAGCTTTTCAGGACGATGTGTTCGTCATATTCCGGCATGCGCCGGATCTCGCAGCGCTGCTGGGTCAGCACCCAGAGGACGCCCTTGTCCAGGGTCTTGTCCCGGCCCATCCCCAGCTGCTCCGTATGGCGGATGGACGCCTCCTGCAGCAGCCGGAACAGCTCCGAGGTCCGAAGCCGCCTGTACAGGTCCACATCCTTGGCCCGCAGATGGATCTCTTCCCGATACACGCTCATGCGATCCGTTTATAGATGGCGTCCACCACGTCGCCCAGGGTGGACAGCTTTTTCCACTGGCGCTCGGGGATGCGCACGTCAAACAGGGCCTCCAGCTTGCAGATCACCAGCACGAAGCCCATGGAATCGATGGCGGTCTCCGTGTTGATCACGGTGTCCTCCTGAATATCCAGCTCCCGCATGTCGGGGAAGCAGTCAAAGATCACGGTCTTGGTCTGTTCCAGAACTTCCTGTCTTGTCATAGCTCGCTCACTTTCTGTTGGAGTTCCCAACGCTTTATTTTTCCCGTAGCCGTCCGCGGCAGCGGGTCATCTACAAACAGTACGGCGCTGAGCTGCTGGCCCCGTGGCCGCTTTTCCAGCACCGGGCGCAGGGCGCCGAGCACCTGCTCCGCCGTGCCTTCGCCCTGGAGCACAAGCACGGGCCGGCCCTCCCGCAGGCTGACGGCCAGCTCTGTCCTGCCCAGGCACTGCATGATCTCCGCCTCATATTCGGGCAGGTAGACCTTGGTGCCGTCGGGCAGCACCAGCATATCCTTCTTCCGGCCGGTGATGTGCAGCCGCCCTTCCTCATCAAAACGGCCCAGGTCTCCGGTATACAGCACGCCGTCCCGCAGGACCTCCGCCGTATCCGCCGGGCGTTTATAATAGCCCTGCATCATGCAGGTGGGCGCCTGGATCAGGATCTCCCCATCCTCGGCCAGGGTGATGGTGTCGTCCGGGCAGACCTCCATGGCGTAGGGATCCTCCCCCACGCTGATGGCCACGCCGGAGCTGGTCTCCGTCAGGCCGTAGCCGAAGCTGACGCGGATGCCCATGGCCTTCGCCGCCGCCAGCAGCTGCGGCGGGCAGTCCCCCGCCCCCACCAGGACGGTCTTCATCTCCGGATTGATCGCCTTCTGCTGCAGCAAAAAGCCCAGCAGCAGCGGCACCACGGACACCGCCGTGGGCTTATAGAACGCGCAGTCGTCCAGATAGTGCCGGGCGCCCCGGCCCAGGGCCACCGCGGAGCCGCAGCTGAGCCCCCAGAGCAGGCCGCACACAAAGCCGAACACATGGCCCAGCGGAAGCATGCACAACAGCATATCCTCGCTTGTCAGAGGCAGCTTGGCGCCGCCGTTGTAGGCGCTGGCGCAAAAGCTCCGCTCTGTGAGGACCACGGCCTTGGCCCGCTCCGTTGTCCCTGAGGTGAAGAACAGCAGCTTCCCTGCCCCGTCCTTCACGCCGGCCGTCAGACAGGGGGCCAGTTCCTCGCACAGGTCCTCGTCGCCCCAGAGGCAGTCGATATCCGTATAGGCGATCAGCTGCCGCAGCAGCTCTTCGTCGGTGTTCTCGTCCAGCAGCACCAGCTGCAGCCCCGCCGCCACCGCGGCGAACAGCTCCAGCACGCAGTCCAGGCTTCCGTCGGCCAACAGGCCCAGGCAGGTCTTGCCCCCGGCCCTCCGCGCCTCCGCCCGGCGGGCGATCTCCCTGCAGAGCTCCGCATAGCTGAGCTGTTTTCCGTCATACAGGAGGGCCGCAGCGCCGCCTTGTTTTTCCGCCCAATGGGCCAGCATTTCCTGAAAGCCGGTAAAACGCATGACACACCTCCCGAATTTGTATAAATTATACCATGACTCCGCAGCAAAGGAAAGAATTTTTTTAAAAATGCACAAAAATGTCGTGCATTTTTTAACAGTATGTTTTATAATAAGGAGCAACGGGATAAACCAAATACTTATATATCTTTTTGGAGGTAGAACATGGATAAGAACACCCGTATCTGCATCATCGGCGGCGGCCCCGCCGGTCTCTCCGCCGGTATGTATCTGGAGCAGAAAGGCTACGAGAACTATACCATTCTGGAGCGCCAAGACCGGGTCGGCGGCAAGTGCTGGTCCCCCCACTACAACGGACGCCGCTATGAGATGGGCGCCATCATGGGCGTGCCCTCCTACTACGCTGTGGAAGACGTGGAGAAGTTCTGCGGCATCACCCACGACGGTCCCAAGCTCAACCGCAACTACAAGGACGGCAGCGGCAAAGTCATCGAGCCCTTTGCCCGTACCCTGGGCAACATCATCCGCAACCCCTGGCTGCTGAAGATGAAGGGCCAGCTGACCAAGTTCGGCGAGCTGCTGGAGACCAAGTACAAGGGCTATGACGTCAACGGCCACCGCGGCGTTGCCGAGGGCCGCTATGACGGCTATGCCGTCACTCCGGGCCGTGAGAAGATCGAGGGCGAGAACCCCAACCTGAAGGATCTGGCCCTGCCCTTCAAGCAGTTCTGCGAGATGAACGGCGTTCCCCTGGTGCAGAAGATCTGGATCGGACCCTTCACCTCCTTCGGCTACGGCTACTTTGACGAGATCCCCGCGGCCTACGTACTGAAGTATCTGGACTTCCAGACCTGCATGAACTTCGTCAAGGTCAATCTGTGGACCTGGAAAGACGGCACCCAGTACATCTGGGAGCAGCTGAACGATCACCTGAAGCACCCCGCCCGCCTCAATTCCACCATCGAGAAGGTGGAGCGCAAGGACGGCAAGGTCTTCGTCACCGTCAACGGCGAGGTGGAGGAGTACGACAAGATCATCGTCACCGCGCCTCTCTACATCCCCAACAAGCGCGCCGACGGCCAGAAGGGCATGGTGGAATACTTCGACGCCCGTGAGGACGAAGTGGAGCTGTTCTCCAAGATCGACTATGAGCGCTACGACGTGCAGGCCTTCCTGACCGAGCCTGACAAGCACCCCGAGATCTCCTACTATGTGTTCGACAACATGGTGCCGGAGAAGCTGGGCCACCTGATGGTGTATTATCGCCGCTGGAGGGACCAGATCGACCAGGTCATCACCACCTACGCCCTGCGCAAGCACAAGGACAGCAAGGAGATCCCCTACGAGGAATGCCGCCAGATGGTCCAGGACGACCTGGTGACCATGGGCAACCCCGCCAAGGAAATCATCAACGAGTGGTCTGTGTACTACTTCCCCCATGTGTTCTCCGAGGACTATGCCGCCGGCTGGTACGACAAGGTCGAGGCCATGCAGGGCAAGTACGACACCTACTATGCGGGCGAGGTCATGTCCTTCGGCGACATGGATGAGACCGCCGAGTACTCCCGCGAGCTGGTTGACCGTTTCTTCTGAGACTTTGAGGAAGCGAAGGCCAAGCCTCCGCTTCCTCTTTTTGCATTGCTTTCCCCTGCGACTTTCAACACTGAAAGGAAGATCTTATGAAGTTTTACAAAGACCACTATGATGTGATCATCATCGGCGGTGCGCTGGCGGGCATGTCCGCCTGCCTGCAGCTGCAGGCCTGGGGCGTCAAGGACATCCTGATCCTGGAAAAGCACAACATGCCCGGGGGCCTTGCCACCGACTTTGTGCGCAACGGCTTCGAGATCGAGGCCACGCTCCATGAGATGATGTCCATCGGACAGCCCGGCAAGCGCCTGAAGGTGGGCCAGTTCTTCGACGACATGGGCGTGGATATCGACTGGCTGCCCGTGCCCGAATGCTACCGCGTCGCCCTGCCCAATTCCGGCATCGACAAGGTGCTGCACCACGACTATGACGACAGCTATACCACCGTGGCCAAGGAGATCGACGAGGTCTGCCCCGGCACCTATGAGAAGGTGCACGAGCTGATGCTCCTGTGCCGCCGGGTATACGACAGCATGAACATCCTGTCCGTGACCCCCATGAGCAAGGTCCAGATGCTCCTCAAGCACCCCGACTTTGTCAAGACCGTGGGCTACACCGCCACCGAGGTCATAAACACCTTCAATCTGCCCAAGAAGGCCGTGGAGATGCTGACCCCCTATTGGATCTATGTGGGCAACCGCATGGACGATCTGCCCTTCACCATCTACGCCTTCCTGATGGCCGACTACTTCACCGGCTCTTATGTGTGCCGGAACTTCAGCCATGAGATGAGCATGAAGCTGCAGGCCAAGTGTCTGGAAAACGGCGCTCAGTATGAGTTTAAGCAGGAAGTGGAAAAGATCCTGGTGAAGGACGGCAAGGTCTACGGCGTGCGCACCGCCCGGGGCGATGAGATCTACGCCGACTATGTGATCTCCGGCCCCTATCCCAACAGGGTCTACACCCAGATGATCGAGCCGCTGAGCGAGGTGCCGACAGGCGCCATCAAGATGATCAACAACCGCAAGCTCTCCGTGGTGCCGGTCTCCGTCATCATGGTCATCGAGGGTACGCCGGAGGAAAACGGCATCAGCAACTATTCCACCTTCTCCGGCAGCACCATGGACACCAACGAGATCTGGGAGAACTACTCCAACATCACCGAGCCCTACAACTACATCACCACCATCTGCCTCAACCACGCCAATCCCACCCTGCCCGAGGGCTACACCCAGCTGTCCATCACGGCGCTGGTGCCCTCCAAGCCCTTTGAGGATGTGAAGGAAGAGGATTACTTCGATCTCAAGCGCCGCCTGGCCTCCGAGATGATCGACGAGTGCATCAAGATCACCAAGGTGGACTTCCGCGGCCGCATCGTGGAGCTGGAAGTCACTACGCCCATGACCGTGTCCCACTATGTGGGCGCCTGGAAGGGCAACATCTACGGCTACCTGCACTCCATGGAGGACCACGCGGTGGCCCGCCTGCAGATGAAGGAGAAGGATCACTTCATCGAGGGTCTGGAATTTGCCGGCGCCCACGGCATGTCCGGCGACGGCATGGGTCCCCAGATCACCAACGGCCGCGCCGCGGCCAAGGCCGTTCACGAGGATATGGAGAAGAAAAAGGAGGCTGCGAAGAAATGAGCATCAAGGTAAAAGGCTTTCTGAAAGACGTCGGCGGAGCCTCCCGTGTCACCAAGCTGAGAGAGGAAAACTTCGCCAAGGGCTCCACCGTCCCCGATCCCAGAGACCCCATCCGGGAGCTGGCCGACAAGCTGCACCCGGCGTCCATGCAGTTCAAGGTGGTGGATATCCGCGAGGCAAGCCCCAGCTCACGCGTGTTCCGCTTCGAGTCCGTCGACGGGCACATCCCCGTGTTCCAGTCCGGCCAGTATGTAAACTTCCGCCTGCAGATCGGCGAGAGCCAGCTTTCCCGCCCCTACACCATCAGCTCTGCCCCCTTCGAGGCGCGGACCGACAAGCCCTTCTTTGAGATCACCGTGCGGCGCAACGTGCCCTATCTGGTGCCCGACTATCTGTTCGAGAACGTGAAGGTGGGCGACGTGCTGGAAGGCGCCCTGCCCTTCGGCTTCTTCTACTGGGAGCCCCTGCGGGACAGCAGGGAGCTGGTCGCCCTGGCCGGCGGCTCGGGCATCACGCCCTTCCACTCCATGGCCAAGGAGATCGCCTGTGGCAAGATGAAGGGCTGCAAGCTTACCATCCTCTACGGCTCCGTCAAGGCCGACGACATCGTGCTGAAAAAGGAACTGGACGAGATCGAGGCCGCCTGCCCCGACGTGAAGGTGGTGCACGTGCTGTCCGACGAGCCGGACTGGCCCGGCGAGAAGGGCTTCATCACCCGGGAGATCATCGAGAAGTACTCCACGCCCGACTGCACCTACATGTTCTGCGGTCCCCTGCCCATGTTCAACTTCGTCAAGAAGGCCCTGGACGAGATGGGCGTGCCCGTGCGGCGCTTCCGCCACGACGTGGTGAACAACCCCGCGGACGTGTCCACCCTGCCCGGCTATCCCAAGGGCACCGAGACCAAGACCTTCCAGATCACCGTGCTGCGGGGCATCCATGAGGATGTGATCCCCGCCGCCGCCAGCGAATCCGTGGCCGTGGCCCTGGAGCGCGCCGGCATCAAGGTGGACACCCACTGCCGCAACGGCGAGTGCGGCTTCTGCCGCAGCCAGCTGCTCAGCGGCGATATCTTCGTGTCCCCCATCGGTGACGGACGCCGCCGCATGGACAAGGAAATGGGCTGGTTCCACGCCTGCTCCACCTGGCCTCTCAGCGATCTGAAGATCAAGGTTAACATTATGTAAACTTAGTTATGGAAACCAATGCCCTGTATCGTGAGATACAGGGCATTGTCCTTTTATAATCGGTTCAGTCCGGGACCCGGCCGTCGATGGAGACGGTCACCAGCTGCCAGGGGATGAGCTTGCCGTTCATGCTTCTGATCGCCGGTTTTTGCGCAGTTTTGAAAATCTGCGAAGAAATTTACCATTTTCGGTTTTGTTTTTTCTTCTTTTGTGATAAAATGGCGTCTCGCAAAAGTCCAATGGTGCTAAGTCAAGCTAACGATTATCGAGAAAAGAGCATATGACGGGCGGGAAAGAGGAAACGAGGCAACACCAACCCAGACCCTGCCTCGAAGCTGTTTTGAAACAGGGCCTCCAACTGCATGAACGT
>JAFUES010000028.1 GCA_017470325.1 Oscillospiraceae bacterium | reverse complement strand
GATCGACCCGGCTTGGTCGATCCCTTGGCGTACTATCTCGCAAGTTGTACTTGAATTTCTGCTTTGATGTAGCGCCGTATACCTGACCGGTACGTACGGTGCAACGGGAGGGAGGGGCCTTAACCCCTTTCTACCCTATTAATTTGTCCGACCCGGTGGGATAATAAGACTACCCAAAACACAGCAATATGACGAATGGAGGGAAAATCCAATGACAGAAGCAGAACTGGTAAAGAAACGGCAGGAGCTGGTGCACCATATGTTTTCCAGCACCGGAGATGAATTCGTCCGCATCGTGCTGGAAAACTGCCGCGGCGGCGGCAGCGCCCTGAGCCCGGAAATGGCCGAGCGGATGCACGCGGAGAAATTCGATTGGAACGGCTTCCAGTGGTTCAAGTTCCATATCGGCGAGCCCAAGGGCAAGACCAAAAAGATCCTGTACCTCCACGGCGGCGGCTGGGTGATGAACTCGGGCCTGGCCCAATTCGCCTTCGCGGAATACCTGGCGCGGGAGACCGGAGCCGAGATCTGGTTCCCGGAGTATCCCATTATCCCGGAGCACAACGGCAAGGAGGCTCTGGACATGTCCATGGCCCTGTACCGGGATATGCTCAAGGAGTGCCCGGGCGAGGCGATCGCCCTGGGCGGTGACTCCGCCGGCGGCGGCCTGGCCGTGTCGGTAGCCCTGCAGATCAAGGCGGAGGAACTGTCCCAGCCCAACAACCTGTTTCTGATCTCCCCGGGCTGCAACTGCGGCGGCACGCCACGCAACGCGGAAGAGAAAGCCTACGAGGACCTGCTGCTGGAGCGGGACCCCATCGTCTCCACCCGCGCCTTCCCCACGGCGCTGAAGCTGTGGAGCGGCCCGCTGGAGACGGACGACTGGCGCGTCAACCCCATGACCGGCGACCTGAAGGGCCTGCCGCCCATGCTGGTTTTCGCCGGCGGCCATGAGGCCATGGAGATGGGCATCCGCCAATTTGTGGAGGAGGCCATCCGCCAGGACGCGGATGTGGTCTATTACGTGAAGAACGGCGAGGGCCACGCCTACGTCATGTACTACGACTACGCGGTGGAGGAGAGGAAGCTGATCGTCAGCCGCCTGCTGTAAAGAGTGAAAAAAGCCGCCTGCGGGCGGCTTTTTTCATTGTATGTATAATTGTTTCCTCCGCAGGCAAAAATAGGCTTGCAATCCTATTTTTTACGGAGGTACAACTATGAACAGCAAGAGCTCCGGCGGAAAGCTGGAGGGATTTTTCACCGGGAAGGGCTTCTACATCGTGTTGCTCCTGTGCGCGGCGGTGATCGGCGTGTCCGCCTGGATGATGGCGGCGGGCGACCGCAGCATGGCCAGAGACATCCAGGACATGAATCAAGTCAACCTGGACAAGCATCGGGTGGAGACGGTGATCATTCCGCCTCAGGAGCAGGTGCCCGAGATGCAGGAGGCGGCCGCGCCCGCAGCAGAGGAAGAACTGATGGAGACCATGGCCGAGCCGGAGGACACCCAGGTCTGGCGGGAGGAGCCGGCCCCGGCACCGGAGGTCCCGGCCATCTACGCCTGGCCGGTCAGCGGCGAGCTGGACCGGGGACACAGTCTGGAGGTCCTGGACTATGATGTGACCATGCGTGACTGGCGCACCCATGCGGGCGTGGACATCGAAGCGCCCCTGGGCACCACCGTCACCGCCGCCCACGCGGGCACGGTGGAGAGTGTGCGCAGCGACGATCTTCTGGGCACGGTGGTCACCGTATCCCACGGGGACGGGGTACAGACGGTCTATGCCAATCTGGAGACTGCGCCTGCGGTCAGCCCCGGAGACTGGGTGGAGCCCGGCTCTGTGATCGGGGCGGTGGGCGACACGGCCCTGTGCGAGGTGGGCCAGACCAGCCACCTGCACTTTGCCATCCAGGTCAACGGCGTCAGCGAGGACCCGCTGGCCTACCTGCCCGCATGAACAAAGGGGCCCGGCATCTCGGATGCCGGGCTCCTTTCACGTTTCGGAATGGATTGACAGGGCGGGAAAAAGCATATAGAATATCGGCAGCGATCGAAAATCTGTTGAGAACGAGGAACGAAATGAATCAAACAGAGCTGCTCTCTGAGGTCCTGGAGGCTGCCGAAGCCGCCGCCCCGCCCAGGAAGAAAGAGCTATTTGGTTTGCCCCTGCCTGCAGTAGTGATCCTCTTTTTCCTGTTTGCACTCCTGCTGGCGGCCTGCATCGTAAACGCGGCCACCATCCGGCACCTGCGGGAGCGGAGTGATGCGATGGAAGCGCAGGTGCTCCAGGCGGAAAACGCGGTGGCCATGGCCAGCAGCCTGCGAAACGGGCGCAATCGGGTCTTCCTGGATGCCGGGGCTTATACCGATGAGGCGTGCCGGATCTGTGTGGACAACGATATGCCGCTGGAACTTTGGACAGTGGACGATGAGGAACAGATCCTGGAACTGAACCCCTACATCACCGGCGTCACCAGCAACCGCCTGATCGCCGGGAAAGTGCGATATGAGGCCTATACCGGCCAGAACTGAATTGCCAAATAAAAACCGGGTCTGCCAAAACGGCAGATCCGGTTTGCTGCATATATGGGCAGGCGGGCTCAGATGTACTGATTGTGCTCCATCCTGTCGTACCATTTTTCCAGGAACGGGGCAAGCAGGGCGGTGGCCTTCATATCCAGATTGAAGAAGTAGATGGTGAAGGTGACCACGAAGAAACCCAGAACGGTCCCCAGCAGGATCAGGGGAATTTTTGCGATTTTCGACATGTTGTCCGGCTCCTTTCTTAATATGCCTCGTTGTCAGGAATGATCTCCAGCGAGGGATCCAGCGGCTCCTCGCGCATAACGGTGCGCATGTAGGAGTTGACCTGATCGCGGATGGCCTGACGGGTGAAGACGCGGGGATCGCACAGGTCGTGGGAGACCCACATGATGTGGATGCCGCGGGCGCGGGCCTGCTCCTCGAACTGGCCGTGCATGCCGGTCAGGGCCTTGCAGGACATGTGCTCCCACATCATGACGATGTCGGCATTCATCTGCTCGCACAGCTCCCACAGATCGTCCACCAGGACCTTGAAGCCGCCGTGGGTGTGGTTGCGCATGATCATTTCCATGTTCAGCATGGCCATGTCGCGATAGGCCTGCTCCCGGTTCTCGGGGGTATCCACCTCGGCGATCATGTCGGTGTTGATCACGGAGAGCATGTCGGTCAGCGGCACCACGCCCCAGCACTGGACCATCCAGTAGAGCATATCGATCACGTACTGCGGCTGCACGCCCCAGACGATGGCCCGGTGGCGGTACTCCTTGGCGTACATGCGCTTGTTCTCATAGCCCTTCTGGGCCAGGGCCAGCAGCTTGTGGTCGATGGTCACGAAGTCTCCGTTGCGGCCGGAGTTGCCCATGTAGTTGGTGTCGTTGTACAGACTGAAAGCAGCGCCGAAGAACTGGGGATAAGGCGTGGAGTTGATCTCCATCTGGGCGATGCGGCAGCGGGTGGCGTCGTTGACGCGCTTGGCGGCTGTGAAATAGGTGTCCCAGTTCCACTTCTCGCCGGTGTGCTTCTCCACAAATTCGATGGCGTTCTTGATCTCCTGGGCGGCATACTCCAGCACGTCCGGCTCCTTATGGCGCAGCGGGGTGGCCAGCTGATAGGTGGGGATGCCGTACTCCCGCTCCAGGCGCTTGGCGATGATGCCGTTGCCCATCAGAGAGCCGTCGCAGGTGGTGTTGTTCTGCACCGCGCAACAGCCCAGCACGCAGAAGTCGTCGTCAATGGAGATACCGGCCTCGGCCTCGGGCATGGGACACACGTCGCCGGGGATGCCGTACTGCTGGGCGATGTCCAGATAGTGCATGACGTTGAACTGGTGGAAGATGTTGGAGGCGAACATGGTGGGCACCTCGCGCAGGATAGTGTGCACCTTGTCGGTGTCAAAGCCCATCATGAAGGTGACCATGGAGTTCTCGTCGGTGAGCACGCACTTGTCGGAGTAGGCCTTGTCATTGCCCACCCGGCGGTCGCCGCGGAAGCAGTTGGCGATGGCCTGGGTCACGTCGGCGATGACGAAGTTGAAGGAGGTGTGGGCGATGCGCAGCGCCTCATCGCGCAGACCGATGGTGAACTTGTCCATGCCGTGGGGCACGAAGAGGTAGCTCATCATCCAGCGATAGCGGAAGAAGCCCTTGATGTTGCGCGGGACCATGATGAAGCGGCCCAGCACACTGATCAGATACAGCCAGCGGGTGTAATCGTAGAAGGTGTCCTTGACGCCGCGCCACTCACGACGGGCGCGGACCTTCAGGTTTTCGTTGTAGATCTTGCCGGGCGACTGCTCGCCGGCGCGCTTGACGGGATTTACGACTTTTTCAACTGTCTTCATGCGTTCCCACCTCTCTGAATCTTCTTGATCTCCATGCTCTCCACAAAGGCCTGCACGCGGGTGCGCATCTGGCCGGAAGAGGAGGAGATGTTGTAAGGACGGTCAACGGACAGGACGGGGAAGCCATAGTCATGCTGCAGCATGGCCGAACCCAGGGTCCGCTCGTAAGCCCAGGGATCGCAGAACTTGACCTGCTCGTAGATGACGCCGTCGGCGTTATACTCCTTGGCAAGCTCGGCCACATAGGCCTTGCGGCCGTAGACCTTCTCCTGGTTCATCATGCGGGGACACTGGCAGTTCCGGATGTAGTGGCGGCAGACCTGGGTCAGCGCGTCCTCCTCATCGTTGAGCACGATGGGCACGCGGCCAGGATAGGAGCCGAAGCAGAAGCGGTCGCAGCAGACGAAGGCGCCCTGCTCCTCGATAAGCTTGACCAGGCCGGAATCGTCTACCTCAGAGCCCACCAGCAGCACGCGCACGCGGGGCTCCTTGTCCTCGGGCTCTCTGGTCTTGAGCTCTTCCAGGGTCTCCTCCAGCTTGTCGATCAGCAGATACTTGGGACAGACGTAGGTGGCCAGGCACAGCACATGGAACTCATAGCCGGTGATCCGGGGCTTCTGCTCCTTGCGGAATTCGCCGATGGCGCGGATCAGCTCGCAGATCCGGTTGTGGTCGGCAACGGCCTTGCGGATGGCGGCGTCAGACACGTCGATGCCGTAGTTTTCCTGCAGGGGCTTGAGGATGTGGTTGGTGCACTGCAGCACGGACAGATCCACATCGTTGGGGGTGTTCTTAAAAGCGATCTCCATATAGGAGTGGAAGAACTTGGGGTTGTCCTTGCCCATGGTCTCCAACAGCTCCATGTTCTCCACGGCGCGGTTGATCATGGTGCAGCCGTCCGGCGTGATGACACAGTCGGCAAAGCTGAACCCGCCCTCGATGGCGCGCTCCAGCAGGGCCCGGCTGGGCTCGCACAGGAGGTTGGTCATGTAATAGGTGGCGATGTCCAGCGAGCCGGTGTGCGGCGCACTCAGACGGATGGAGCAGGTCCCATCCAGGTTCAGCAAAGGCTCCGGAACGTTCTCGCAGGTGTAGGCGATGCAGACCTTGCCGTCGGCTTTGGCCTGGGCGACCAGGGCGTTGTTGGCCTCCTGGAGAAGATTTTCAAAATAGAGCAGATGCTTTAAGTCTCTCATTCGATCCCTCTTTCCCAATTAAAGTAAAGTTCCGACGTTATAATTTTAGCAATTTGCCCAATTGAAATCAACACATTATCGTATTTTTATCGTTTACGCCCTAAATCGATCCCGTGCTTTTGTGCAAATAGGAGAGAGGCAATTTTTGAGTGTCTAAACATTTCAAAAACATGAGACAAAAAAGCGGATAGGAACTTCGCGCGGCGTGAAAACGGGGTCTTTGCGGCGGCCTTTTTACCGCCGTTGGGGCTTGCCCGCAGACCCGGGAGCGGGTATAATGAAAGGGAAAAACTGACAGGAAAAAGGAGCGCTTTGCCATGAAGAAACTCGGCTTTGGTCTGATGCGTCTGCCGCTCACCGATCCCAATGACGACGGCAGCATCGATATGGAACAGATGAAACAGATGGTGGATGCCTTCCTGGAAAGGGGCTTCACCTATTTCGACACCGCCTGGATGTACTGCGGCGGAAAGAGCGAGGAGGCGGCCTATGAGGCCCTGGTGTCCCGCCACCCCAGGGACAGCTTCACCCTGACCACCAAGCTGCCCGCCTATATGCTGAAAACGGAGGCGGACCGGGAAAAGCTGTTTTCCACCCAACTGCGGCGGACCGGCGCGGGCTACTTCGACTATTACTGGCTGCACGACGTGAACGCCCACACCATCCAAACCTTTGACAAGCTCCGCTGCTGGGACTTCATCCGGGAGAAAAAGGAAGCTGGTCTGGTGCGGCACATCGGCTTTTCCTACCACGACGGCCCGGAGCTGCTGGACAGGATCCTCACGGAGCACCCGGAGATCGAGTATGTGCAGCTGCAGCTGAACTATCTGGACTGGGACAGCGCCGGGGTCCAGAGCCGCAAGTGCTACGAGGTGGCCACCCGACACGGCAGACCCGTCATCGTGATGGAGCCGGTCAAGGGCGGCACCTTAGCCAAAGTGCCGGAGCAGCTGGAGAAGATGTTCAAGGAGCGGGAGCCGGACATGTCGGTGCCTTCCTGGGCCATCCGCTTCGCCGCCAGCCATGAGAATGTGATGGTGGTGCTCAGCGGCATGAGCAACATGGAGCAGCTGCTGGACAATACCGGCTACATGCAGGACTTCAAGCCCCTGAACCGGGAGGAGCTGGGCCTGATGCGCGTAGCGGCGGACATCATCAACGGCAGCATCACCGTGCCCTGCACCGGCTGCTCCTACTGTACGGTCAACTGTCCCCAGCACATCGCGATCCCCCAGTACTTTTCCCTGTACAACGCGGACCTGCAGGAGGCGGAGGAAAAGGGCTGGACGCCCCAGCCGGGCTACTATGAGCACCTGACGCTGGAATTCGGCAAGGCCAGCGACTGCATCAAATGCGGACAGTGCGAATCCATGTGTCCCCAGCATCTGCCTATCCGGAAGTATCTGGAGGATGTGGCGGCGCATTTTGAATAAGCCCCGAACATAAACAAGAAGAACAGGCCCGCGGGCCTGTTCTTCTTGTTTATGTTATAGATCTGCGGCGTCTCAGCAGGATCAGCAGCAGGATCAGGGCCAGGATCAAGGCCGCGGCCAGGACCAGCAGGATCGCGTTGCCGGGTACGGTGACGGGGACCTGGGCGCTTGCCTCGCCGGCGGCTGCGGTGATGACCGCGCTGCCGGGCAGGAAGGCGTGCACCGTGCCGTCGTCATCCACCCGGGCTACCAGGGACTTGCTGCTGCTCCAATGGAGCGTCGGATCCGCCGCGTCCACCGGCAGGGCGGTGGCGGTCACCCTGGCCTGAGAGAACATGGGCAGCCGCAGGCTGTCCTGATCCAGGCGGATCTCCGTGACGGGAATATCCTGATAAACGGCGGTGAGCACCGTATCCCGGGCAAAGCGCAGCGGCTGCATCGGGTCCAGCAGGGTCCCATCCGCCTCCCAGCCGGCAAATTGTTTTCCGGCGGGCGCCGTGAAGCCCGGAGCGTCCAGTTCCACCTGGCTGCCCGGGGTCACACTGAGGGTGGAGGCCTCGCCGCCGCCTTCGCCCGGTTCCAGACGCAGCGTGCAGGCAATGGGGCACAGGGGGCTTGCGGTGTTGCTGTAATGATCGCCGCCCTCGTGCTCGGAGAACAGATAGAGGCTTCTGCCCTCGGGCAGACCCAGCTTGTCCGGCTCCAGGCTCAGCTCGCCGGCGGCCTTCTCGGTTTCACAAAGCTTCACCCAGTACAGGTTCCGACCCTCCGCGTCCCGCACCAACAGGGACAGATATTCATCGTCGCCCACGGCGGCTCCGGAGTAGGAGAGCTTCAGCGCGTCGCCCTCCATGCTGACGCTGTCAAGGGTCAGGGCCCGGCTCTCGTCGATCACGATCAATTTCCAATTGCCGTCCGCCGGGCGCTGGATGGGCGCAAGCTCGCCGATGGCGGTCTGCCCCACCGCCGGGACGAACAGCAGGACCTTTTCGGGGTCGATGTTCGTGGCGGGGCGGGCGCCCCAGTTCTGATAGACCAGACTGTCATGGATGTCGTTGCCCTGCAGCACCAGGCCGGTCCAGTCCGGGTGGATGAAGCTGCCCGAGCGGAACCACCAGTAGGCCCCGGTGCCGTCCACCGCATAGGCGGTCAGGCCCTCGCTGCCCTCGGGGCCGATGTAGTCCTTGGCCTCCCAGGCGGACAGAAAGAAGACCCGTTCGTCGATCAGGTCCACCTTGCGCCAGTACAGGGCGTAGTCCAGCTCGTCCTCGTGTTTGCTCACCGCGGGGATCGCGGCCTGCTCCGCGCTGCTGAAGGCGGAGGCGAGGAAGTCTGCGCACCACTGCTGGGCCAGGCTGCCCTGCCAGTCGGCCAGGGCCTCGTCAAAGGGCACGCCGGAACGCTGGATCACATACTGGCTCAGCAGGAAGACGCCGGGCTCACCGTCGTTGCGCTTGCCCGCGTCCAGCACCAGCCAGCTGATGGGCTGGGTAACGCTCTGACCGATACCGTAGTTCTCCGTGTACTCGCCAAAATAGATATGGTCTCCCGCCTGAACGGCCGCATCCCCCTCCGCAAAGGCGGCGGTGGGAAACAGGCTCAGGATCAGCAGGATCAGAAGCAGGGAACACAGGCGTTTTTTCATGGATGGCACCTCCCGGCGGAGCTGTGGTTTTCTGGGTCTAAACTTAGCACGTTTTGCCAGGGATGTCAATTTGAGGGGGGGAAAGGAAAGGCAGGGAGCATTATACAACTCCCTGCCTTTTAAGGATTATCAGAATTCAAAATCAAATTCGCCACGCACTACATTACTTCCGTTAAGGTCAGATTTGAATACGTATTTTCCACCGATATACTCACCGTTTTTGCCAATAATCTCTTGAACGGTATCTGCTTGTAAACTGGGTAAACTCATAGTAACAGCAACATGGTATTTCCCTTTTAGTCCTTCACCATGGTCGCTAAACTCTGCGGTATATCCCGTGCCATCTTTTAAAATAACTGCCGTATCTTGCGCAGTATAGTCATTATCATCTGTCAATGTGACTAGCAGTTCGGTGTCTTCGGGCAGATTCGTAGTAATACCAAACAAAACTGTACCATCTTCACTATTTACATTTGGAGCAACGTTTAATTCGACGTCTATAATATTTCTATCTGCAGCTGCTTGCGTAATTTGTTGTTCAACCGGGGTTGGCGTTGTGTCGTCTTTGGCCCTTCCCGAAATACCAATGAGCAAATATAATACCCACGCTACGGCGATAATCGCGTATTTAATAGCGGGTTTCATGTTCTGTTTTCGCAACAAAATGAGTGTAAGAGGGAGTGGAAAGATGAATAGCCAGCCGAGTATCCATAGCCAAGTTTTTCTTTTTTTAGGTACCGCTATCTCGTCGCTGTTTGCTGCCCAAGTATTTCCACAGTCTTTGCAATAACCAACGGTTCTATGAACTACTTGCTTAGCACCGCGCCCTCTAATTTCGCCAACATTTTCTCTCCTGAATTGGATGTTGGAGCCCCCACAATTTGAACAGGTAGCCATTATGATATCTCCTTTGAAATAGTAAAATGTTTTTTCATTATGTGGATAAGAGAATAAAAAGCATCCAACAAAATGTAATACTAAACAATATCTATATATGTTATTATTGTAGCATATTTTACTTTAACTCGTCAATCTATAATTAATACAGATTGAGAGGTGGAGCAGGTGAAAAATGAACCCTTGATAATTAAGAAACGAGGCGAAGATGGTAATCGCATTATTTCTGTGCGTATTAAAGAGGAAACCTTAATCGCGCTGGACAAGTTGGCTGCAGAAACAAATTATTCGCGCAATGAGTTAATCAATATTATTCTTGCTCACGGAATAAAAAATATAGAAATACAGTGAAAAGTCGATTTCAGAGATCTTTTTCATTATATCAATTATAAAATTGGAGCTCATGAGAGTGTAGAATTCTCATGGGCTCCGCTTTGCTCCAGCGGGGACTCGCGTGCATTTTTCGCAGGGAGCCCGGGTGCAAAAAGATAGGCTTGCACCGTGCGAAAAATCAAAGTGTTCACCAGTGTGCGCACTGGTTCACGCACAGGCCACCGGCCTGTGCGGATATGATTCGAGTCCCTCGCGAAGCGACAGAAAAGGGGCTGTCTCAAAAGGCAGCCGGGAAAAAGCGAAAAATAACGGCAGCCGTCCCTTGAAAGAGGGGCGGCTGTCGGCATATAATTTGGTTTGTGGAACAAAATTACAAGCAGGTAGATTATACCCTGTATGAGACAG